>JAGCPH010000021.1 GCA_017645275.1 Bacteroidales bacterium
AGAAGCAAGAAAACTCAACATCCCTACTTACGCCATCGTCGACACCAACTCAAATCCTAACCTCATCGACTTCCCTATCCCGGCAAACGACGACGCTTCGAAGTCAATCGCCCTCATCGTGAACAAGATGGTTGAAGCTATTGAAGAAGGCCTCAACGAGCGCAAGAACACCATGAAGGACGCTGACATGGCAGAAGCTGAAGGTGACGAGGAAATGAACGAAAACGCAGCAGTTGAAGAGGAAGAAAAAGACGAAGAGGCAAAACGCCCACGCCGTCCTCGCAAGACTGTCGCAAAGAAAAACTAATCATTAAAAAAGAAAGGCAAGACAATGAATATTACTGCAGCTCAAGTCAATGAACTCAGACAAATGACAGGCGCAGGTATGATGGACTGCAAGAAAGCCCTCGTTGAATGCAACGGCGACAAAGAAGCAGCTATCGACTACCTCCGCAAGAAAGGCCAGAAAATCGCTGAAAAACGCGCTGACCGTGAAGCCGCTGAAGGCGCTGTCATCTCAGCAACAACAGCCGACCACACATACGGTGCTGTCATCATGCTTAACTGCGAGACAGACTTCGTGGGTTCGAACGCCGACTTCGTCGGAGCAGCTAAGAGCTTCCTCCAGACAGCTGTCGACAACAAACTCAAGAACCTCGACGCTCTCAAGGCTTTCGCCATCAACGGCCGCACAGTCGCTGACCTCGTCACCGACCTCACAGCCAAGACAGGCGAGAAAGTCGAGCTCAAACACCTCGAAGTGGTTGAAGCTCCTTACGTAGCCAACTACAACCACCAGGGCAACCGCCTCGCAACACTCGTTGGTTTCAACAAGTCATTCAACGGTATTGAAGAGACAGCTCACGAAGTGGCAATGCACGCAGCAGCCATGTCACCTATCGCTATCGACGAGAACGACGTCCCACAGGAGACAAAAGACCGTGAGATGGCAGTCGCTATCGAGAAGACAAAACAGGAACAGGCAGCTAAGGCAGTTGACGTCGCTTTGAAGAAAGCAGGTATCAACCCAGCTCACGTTGACAGTGAAGATCACATCAACTCGAACATGGCAAAAGGTTGGATCACAGAGGCTCAGGCACAGCAGGCTCGCGAGATTCGTGAGAAGGTCACAGCCGACACTCTCGCTAACCTCAAAGAGCAGATGGTGATGAACATCGCTAACGGCCGTGTCAACAAGTTCTTCAAAGAGAACTGCCTCCTCGATCAGGCTTCATTGCTCGACGGTAGCATGACAGTGCGCCAGTTCATCCAGAAGGCTGACAAGGAAGCTACAGTTGTTGCATTCAAGCGAGTTCAGCTTGGCTAAAAGTCACTAGTCTTTAGTCACTAGTCCTTAGACTTTAGTTTTTAGTTTAATAGCTAAGAGCTAAAGTCTATTTTTTTGTTAATGAATTGGCCAATGAATTCAACATCTTACTAATTTCAGTAATTAGTTTTTTGGTTTGGGAAGTTTTGGTTACATCTACATAATTGAGTCTTTCACATACTTCAATTTGAGTTTCAAGTTCCCATAAAGAGCCCCTAGATATTGATAAAAATTGAACAAATTCTTTATCAGAATTACGGCCTAATCCTTCTGCTATATTAGATGGAATTGACACAACAGCTCTTCTCATTTGATCAGATAAAGCATATAATTCTTCTTTCGGCAATAGTTTTACAATAGAATAAACCTCCACGACCAAATCCATCGCCTTATGCCATACTATAAGCTGTTTGTAATCACTAGATTTCATAATTTTAATTTTTGAATTATTAAAATTAGTTGTTAGTCTTCAGATTCATCACTATCTGATGACTAAAGACTAACAACTAAAGACTAAAGACTATTTCCGACCCCAAGTAGTGCCGTCTTTGCCATCCTTGAGAACGATGTCGAGAGCGGCGAGTTTGTCGCGGATGAGGTCGCTGGTGGCCCAGTCTTTCTTGGCACGGGCTTCCTTGCGGATGTCGATGATGGTATCCATCAAGCCATCAACGATACCGTTATCGTCGGAACCGACTTCGTTATTCAACAAGCCAAGGATTTCGAAGACGAAGACGTCAAACAGCTTCTTCAATAGCGCCAACTCAGCTGGGTTTATCTTTGAATGACCGTCTTTCACCGAGTTGATGATGCGCACTGCCTCGAAGAGGTTTGCAATCACTATCGGGCTGTTGAAGTCGTCGTTCATGGCGTCGTAGCAGGCATCCATAATCTTCTGCACGCCAAGGTCTTCGGCTCCTTCAGTGGCTGTGAGGCCATCGATGAGACTTGCCGCCTCCATCAAGCGTTTGTAGCCTTTTTCAGCAGCCTGAAGTGCCTCGTTTGAGAAGTCGACGGTGCTGCGATACTGAGCCTGAAGGATAAAGAAACGAATCGTCATCGGGCTGTAAGGCTGAGCCAGCATCTCCTCCCCTTTCGCGTTGATGTGGCTGCCTTTGAAGAACTCGTCGAGGGTGATGAAGTTGCCCAACGACTTGCCCATCTTCTGTCCGGCGATGGTAATCATGTTGTTATGCATCCAATAGCGCACCGGTGCCTTGCCGTTTGCCGCCATCGACTGTGCTATCTCCGACTCATGGTGCGGGAACTGCAGGTCGAGGCCACCGCCGTGGATATCAAACTCTTCGCCGAGGTATTTGCAGCCCATAGCGGAGCATTCCATGTGCCATCCCGGGAAGCCGTCGCTCCATGGTGAAGGCCAGCGCATGATGTGTTTCGGCTCTGCCTTCTTCCATAAGGCGAAGTCGATAGGGTTATGCTTCTCACTCTGTCCAGCAAGCTCGCGGGTATTGTTGATCATCTCCTCGATGTTACGTCCCGAAAGGATGCCGTAGTGATGTTTCTCATTGTATTTCTTGATGTCGAAGTAAACCGAGCCGTTCTCGATATAAGCGAAGCCAGCGTCGAGAATCTTCTGAATCATCGCAATCTGCTCGATGATATGACCCGAGGCATGCGGCTCGATAGAAGGACGCAGCACGTTTAGCTTGTCCATCGCCTGATGATACCTAACAGTATAATACTGAGCGACTTCCATCGGCTCAAGGTCTTCAAGGCGGGCTTTCTTTGCGATTTTGTCCTCGCCTTCGTCGGCGTCATGCTCGAGGTGACCCACGTCGGTGATGTTGCGCACGTAACGAACCTTATATCCGAGATGTTTCAGGTAACGGAACACGAGGTCGAAGGTGATTGCCGGGCGAGCGTGACCGAGGTGGGCGTCGCCATAGACGGTCGGGCCGCAGACGTACATTCCGACGTGACCTTCGTGAATCGGTTTGAAAGGCTGCTTCATGCGAGCCAAGCTGTTGTAGATATATAATGCGTCCATGATATCAAAATTTTTGCAAAGGTACGAAAAATTTATTTAAATTAATTTTAAAATTATAGAATAATTTTCCAAAGCTTTTTGTAATTTTGCACCCAAAGAAAATTTCAAAAATTTACATACTATGTATACAAACTTTCAAGAGTATCTGAAGAAGGAATTGGCTCAGATTGAAGCCGATGGCCTCTATAAGAATGAACGTATCATTGAAAGCCCTCAGGGCGCTGAAATCCTTGTGAAAGGCAAGAAATGCCTGAACTTCTGCGCGAACAACTACCTCGGACTTGGCAACAATCCGGAGCTTATCGCTGCAGCGAAGAAAGGCATGGACGAGCGCGGTTTCGGAATGGCATCAGTCCGTTTCATCTGCGGCTGCCAGGACCTCCACAAGAAACTCGAGCAGAAAATCGCTGAGTTCTTCGGCACTGAGGATACTATTTTATATGCCGCTTGCTTCGATGCAAACGGTGGTGTGTTCGAGCCATTGCTCAACGAGCAGGACGCTATCATCAGCGACGCTTTGAACCACGCTTCTATCATCGACGGCGTACGTCTCTGCAAGGCACAGCGCTTCCGCTATGCCAACGCCGACATGGCTGACCTCGAGAAACAGCTCCAGGATGCACAAAAATGCCGCTTCCGCCTCATCGTGACTGACGGTGTGTTCTCAATGGACGGCAACGTCTGCCCTCTCGACAAGATCTATGAGCTCGCACAGAAATACAACGCTATGGTGATGGTTGACGAGAGCCATTCAGCAGGCGTGGTCGGCAAGACTGGCCGCGGCGTGACAGAGCGTTACAACCTCCGTGGCAAGATCGAGATCCTCACCGGCACACTCGGAAAGGCATTCGGCGGCGCTATGGGCGGCTTCACAACAGGTCGTAAGGAAATCATCGACATGCTGCGCCAGCGCTCACGTCCGTACCTCTTCTCCAACTCAATGGCACCAGGTCTCGTAGCAGCAGGTATCCGTATGTTCGAGATGATGACAGAGACCAACGAGCTCCAGGACAAGCTTCACGCGAACACCGACTACTTCATCAAGCAGATGCTTGCAAAGGGCTTCGACTGCAAACCGTCAGAGTCAGCTATCTGCGCTGTGATGCTCTACGACGCTCCTCTTTCACAGAAGTTCGCCGCCAAGATGCAGGAAGAAGGCATCTTCGTGACAGGCTTCTACTACCCTGTCGTTCCTAAAGGCCAGGCCCGTATCCGCGTGCAGATCTCTGCAGCACACGAGAAAGAACACCTCGACAAATGTATCAACGCTTTTGTTAAGATTGGCAAGGAATTAGGTGTAATTAAATAGTTAATTGATGGATGCCCTAAAGGGCAGAAATCTTACAAAATCTTTTCAAAAATCAAACAAAATATTCTTCGTAGAAAATTTTGAAAGATTTTAAATTGGATTTTGAAAGATTTTGAGCCGAAGGCGACCTAAAAAAAGACCATACAATGAAAAAGATATTAATCGTTGGTTCCGGCGGTCAGATCGGAACAGAATTGGTGAAGAAGCTCCGTGCTACGTACGGCAACCAGAATGTTGTGGCATCGGATCTTCGCCCTTTGACAGGTGAGATCGTGGAAAACGGTCCATTTGAGAGAATCGACTCGACACAGATGATGCAGATCGTCGAAGTCGTGAAGAAATACAACATCGACACCATCTACAACCTCGCGGCTATCCTTTCGGCTACAGCCGAGAAGAACCCGATGTTGGGATGGAACGTGGGTATCGGTTCGTTGGTGAACTGCCTCGAGGTGGCCCGCGTGTTCAACTGCGCAGTGTTCACCCCATCGTCAATCGGCGCTTTCGGCGCATCGACACCGCACGACAACACGCCACAGGACACCATCCAGCGTCCTAACACCATCTACGGCGTGACCAAGGTGACTGGCGAGTTGCTCAGCGACTACTACTTCACACGTTTCGGCGTCGACACACGTTCAGTGCGTTTCCCTGGCTTGATTTCGAACCTCACATTGCCAGGTGGCGGAACCACAGACTACGCTGTCGAGATTTACTACGCTGCAGTGAAGGGAGAGAAGTTCTACTGCCCGATCAGCAAAGGCACCTACATGGATATGATGTACATGCCTGACGCACTCGACGCAATGGTCGACATCATGGAGGCAGATCCTAAGAAGCTCGTGCACCGTAACTCATTCAACGTCACAGCAATGAGCTTCGACCCGGAAATCATCTACAACGCCATCAAGAAGTACTATCCGAAGTTCGAGATGGAGTACAAGTTCGACCCAATCCGTCAGGCTATCGCCGACAGCTGGCCGAACAAGATGGATGACAGCTGCGCTCGCGCTGAGTGGGGCTGGTCTCCTAAGTACGACCTCGACAAGATGACAGTGGATATGATTGAGACGCTGAAGAAGAAGCTTCTGAAGTAGTTTAGAATAACAATCACAAAAAGGAGAGGCTTTCGAGTTTCTCCTTTTTTTATTGAATATATCAAAAGAAATAGTATTTTTGCACGAAATTTGTTTTTTATGGCTTCATTACTACCATTATTCCTCATGATAATCGGCTTCGCGGCGTTGATTTTAGGTGCCAACTGGCTGGTGAACGGCGCCACTTCTATTGGGGTGAAGGCGAAACTGTCGCCGCTCATCATCGGATTGACAATTGTGGCGTTCGGCACTTCGTTGCCTGAGATGGTCGTCAATATCTTTTCCTGCATCAAAGGGAGTCCGGGACTGGCTATTGGCAATATCATCGGAAGCAATACCATGAACATTTTGCTCATTTTGGGCGTAAGCGCGATGATTTTCCCAATAGATGTGAACAAGATTTCAATAAAAAGAGACATTCCGGTGGGTTTTGTGGCGACGCTGGCAGTAACTTTAATGGCAAACGATTATTTCCAAGACACTTCGGGAACGATAAACTGGATTGAGGGTCTGGTGCTGCTGTTGATGGGGTTCGGGTATCTTATCTTAACTTTTAAAAAAGAATCACTAGGGACAACAGAGTCTATAGAAAGCTTAGAGAGCATAGAGCCAGATGAGAAGCAAGAGATGCCGTGGGGGAAGACCATTATTTATCTTGTTTTAGGCATCATCGGCCTGTATATCGGAGGCGAGCTCGTGTCGAACAACGCGCAACATTTGGCTTTGCACTGGGGCATGAGCGAGAGCACTGTGGGCCTCACCGTCGTCGCGACAGCCACTTCCCTGCCCGAGCTCATCACCTCGATAGTGGCGGCATTAAAAAAGAACTCAGCCATAGCGATAGGCAATGTGCTGGGTTCCAATATCTTAAATATCTTCATGGTGCTTGGCATCAGCTCGCTGATAACGCCGTTGCCGTTCGATGCGAAGATGAATCAGCAGCTTCTCATCCTTTTCGCTGCCAACGCCATCATGCTAACAGTCGTATTCACCGGGAAAGGCCGCAAAATCTCGCGTTTCGAAGGTTTTATACTGACATTGGGCTACGTCGGCTTTATGCTATTCTCCCTTAATCCAAGTCTGTGACCTGCCGAGCCAGCCGTAACGGTCGAGTGAGCCTCTGACAATCAGAGTGTTGTCTTTGGCATTGTAAGAAATCTTACCGTAATAGATTTTGTCCTCGTGAGGCTCCCACAAAGTGCCGCCGACGAGCTTGTTGTTTTCCAACTTGAAGTCTTTTATCAACACCAGCCCGATATATTCGGGATTGAAGAGCTCTTTACCTTTTTCAAAAACGCGTGTGGTCTTACCATAATACAAGCCGTTGTCGCCTTTGTAAATCAAAATGACCGCCTCAATCTCTCCAGTCTTGTCGTTTACAGTGCTCCACTCGCCCAAAATCTTATCTATTTGAGCATTGGAAATCAATGCGATGGCAAAAAACACTATTGTTAAAAACAGCTTTTTCATCCTAAAAATTTTTGCAAAGATAGTCAATTTTTGTCAAACAGCAGTTGCTCGATCACGACAGGGAAGTTTTCCTGCTCCAAGACATGGATTTTCGCTGCCACGTCGTCTGGGGTGTCGGATGGCGTAAGTGCCACTGTTTTTTGGAAGATGATATCGCCACTATCGTATTTTTCGTTCACGTAATGGATAGTGATGCCCGACTCTTTTTCGTGAGCCGCAACCACGGCCTCGTGCACGTGATGTCCGTAGAAGCCTTTTCCACCGTATTTCGGAAGCAAAGCCGGATGGATATTGATTATTTTATTAGGGAAAGCCTCGATAAGCTGCTGTGGGATGAGCCACAGGAAGCCTGCCAAGACAATCAGATCGATGTCGAGCGACTTCATACGCTCCACGAATTTCGGATCGTTGAAACATGCCTTGTCGACCAAAAGCAGCGGAATACCAAGGTTTTTGGCACGCTGGTTGGCGTAAGCATCCTTGTTGTTGCTGACCACGCAGGCTATATCAACATTAGGATTAGAGGCAAAATATTCGGCGATGCGTTGCAGATTGGTGCCGCCGCCTGAGACAAAAATGGCGAGTCGTTTCATTTTACAATTATTTTTTCATGAGGTCCGAAATCGAACCAGATTATATATTCTTCATTTGAATTTCTGCTGCTAAATGGTATAACCTCTTGATTCTCAACCAATGTCATCGGTGATTTTGAAATCAAGGTAAAGCCGTGGATAGTATCATCATTATTGTTAATCAAGATGATATTACTTTCATTATCATATTGATAATCAACATTATAAAGTTGTTCTTGATATTTTAAGAACTTCTCAATGGTAGTCGGCAGCATAAGACGTTGTTCGCGCAGCTTTGCAATGCGCTCAAATGCCTGGTTCATGTCGTTTTTTGCCACAATCTGACCGTTTTCCATGTCCCAGAAGCCACGTGCTGTCGTCACCCAAGGCGAGTAAACGTGGGCGATAAAGACAGAACGGCTATCAACGACAGCTTCAAGTCTGTTTTGATTAAGGTAATAATTCCAACTCTCGCCAGGTTCGAGGGTATAGTCGG
The DNA here is from genome assembly GCA_017645275.1 of Bacteroidales bacterium. Taxonomy (GTDB): domain Bacteria; phylum Bacteroidota; class Bacteroidia; order Bacteroidales; family F082; genus Limimorpha. Next base: position 8,280 of record JAGCPH010000021.1, read on the forward strand.
TGGCCCACATAAGAATGTCGTTGTCAAACGGCGCTCGCATGTAACGTGGATGTGGCATGGCGTCACCGAAGAAAGGATACGGCCGCTGCAGGTTGTGACCGAATTGCCACTCATTGAATGGCTTCATCTCTTCGTAGGCGGCATTCCAGAGGTAACGAACGCCGTTTTCACGCCACGCGTCGAGAGCGTAATATGGTGAATACGGGTTGAGGCCGTCGCACACCATATCCTCGCGATTGTTGATGAATGAGTTGTTATATCCGTGGTCAATCCAAGTGGGTGAGCCGAAGTTTTCTTTCATGAACGCGAGCGCCTCGTTAAGGTTGCTTTTATTTGTCGTGTATTGTTCAGGAGTGTGCAGGCAGATCTCGAAGCCTCTGTCTTTCAATTGTTTAAGGAAGTCAAAAAAGGCGGTGTCAGTTTTTATTGTGCAGTGATAGTCAGGAAAGTTACGATTCTGTCCAATATTCACTATACCATCCGGATTGTTGTAAAAAACGCTTTTTGTGACAGGAATCTCGTAGTAAACATAGCCGCCCACCGCACTATCGGCATTCGTAACCGACTCATTTCCAAAGCACACTGCCCTATGCGTGCGTATGTCGGTCCAGTCGGCATGCTCTGTAAAGATTATCGCCGACTCATAGCCGTCCCAAACTGGCATAAAACGCGGTAAATCAATGATTTTAGTGTAGCTCATGTCAAATGAGGCGGTCATTTTTTCACCAGCTTTTACCTTGCGTTTAGAGATGTTTTCATAATACTCGACTGTGTCGGTTCGCGCCGGGTAGTGAATCATCGGGTGGTCGAGCTCATAATCTATGTTAAGTATCGCAACCGATGATTTAGCATCCAACTGAATGGACGACAACGACTTAGGATGATAAATATTGATCTGTTTCTCCCCTTTTCGGTACGAAAATCCTTCTTGGTCGAGATAATACTCATTTTGACATGCCACAGTGTCGACGTGCAGATTTGAGCGATAAACCGTAAACTCGCCGTCGGTGAACGGCATAAGCACCGCAAACCTTGAAATTTCAAGGTCTTTCAAAAACTCAGCGGTTATTTCATATCGTACATTAGGGTCATCGACGGCATTGAAAATATCTATCTGAATGCGTGCAAAGTCATTCTCATTCAGCAACGTCACCGTCGAATAGTCAGTCTCAATTCTTTTCCAGTCAAAATATTGATTATCATTAAGATACAATGAAATTGGCTGTGTAATGTCAAGACTTTCAGGCACAAACGAAGGCAAACATGTCTCTTCAAAGCTATAGTTGATGCTGTCGAGTCTGATTATATCCTTATTCGGGTTAAAGACCGTACATTTCAGCGGCCCATATCGCAAAAGATAGCTCGGAATGTTCATTTCGAGTGAAAAATCGTGTTTCAACGGAAAGCCATCCCAATAAATGGTTTTCTTGCCATCTTTGACGGAAAGTGTCACTACAGCTTTCGTATCTCCTTGATAATCAGCTAATAAACCGAGTTTCAGATGCATTGGTTTGTCGCCGCACTGTTGCTCGGTTATGTTAAAGACATTCATGTACATATCTTGTGACATTGCCGATAACACATTGATTATCAGCAATATCACAAGAGATAAAAATCGTCGTATATTAGTCAACGTTGTCATGCAGGAATGAATTGTTCTCGCGAAGGCCTGTCTCCTTGTCGATTGAATAGTCCGACAATTCGGTGTCATCGGTTTCAAACTTCATATCCATTCTTGCGTAGGCAGGGATGTTTTCCATGCTCTCGATGGCAGCGAGGCTGCGTGGGTCGGTGTTGAACGACATGAAACGCTGGCGACGGAGCATCTCTTTCTGGTCGAGCTGCTTGGTTTGTGCAGGCTTGGTCTCGACTTGCATCATCGTAACCGACTGATTACCAGTCATATTGCGGAATCCTGGCACGTCGACGTCGTCGTCATCGTTACGGAATGGGTTGTCGAAACGGCGTGGTGACGGTGCTATCGGCTCGTTGTTACGCGGTGCGTCAGGTGATATCCTGTGCACTGTGATGCCGCTGTCGCTGTCGTTATAATTCTTGTCGTTGGCCTTGTCATCAGCCATTTCTTCATCTTCGTAGAGTGTGTGACGCTTAATCTTCGGAGCTTCGTCTTGAGGTTTTTCTTCCTCGACCTCTTCTATCTTCATGATAGGTTCCTCTGTCTTTACGTAGGAACGGATCTCGTCGTCTTGTGGAGCCTCTTCCTCGTGTTTTTCCTCAGCTACGACAGCCTGTCTCTGCAGCTCTTTCTCCGGATCTTTTATTGTGTTTTCCTCGAAAGTGTGGATGATAGGCTTTTCTATCGTAGTCTCGTCGTTGCCAAAGCCTGTTGCGATAAGTGTCACGCGGATACCATCCTCGAGCGACATGTCTTCGCCATTGCCCCAGATGACCTCTGAAACCTTTCCTGTAGCATCCTGGACGTATTCGTTGATTTCAGTGACCTCGTCAAGTTTCACCTCGTCGGTACCTGAAGTGATGTAAACGAGGATGTTCTTAGCGCCTGTGATGTCGGAATCGTCAAGCAATGGTGAGTGTACAGCCTCTTCGACGGCCTTGAGAGCTCTGTCCTCGCCTTTGGCGTAGCCCGAACCCATGATAGCCTTGCCGCTGCCTTTCATCACGTTTTTGACATCTTCGAAGTCGACGTTGACGTAGCCTGTCACAGTGATGATCTCGGCTATACCCTTGGCGGCGATCTTCAACACATCGTCGGCCATCTTGAAAGCCTCGGTGAGCTTCATGTTGCCATATTCCTGACGCAGTTTGTCGTTGCTTATCACGAGCAGTGCGTCGACGTATTTACGCAGTTCCTGGATACCTTCGATAGCCTGTTGCTGACGGCGTTTGCCTTCGAATGAGAACGGCAGTGTGACGATGCCGACGGTGAGTATTCCCATGTCTTTCGAGATACGTGCCACCACGGGAGCGGCTCCTGTGCCTGTGCCGCCGCCCATACCGGCTGTGATGAACAGCATTCGTGTGCCATCATCGAGAATCTCGTGGATTTTGTCCTCAGTCTCTTCTGCCGCAGCACGTCCTACTGCAGGGATGTTGCCTGCTCCAAGGGCGTGTTTTCCGATATGCAGTTTGTTTTCAACAGGACTTCTCTGCAAAGCCTGGTCGTCGGTGTTGCACAACACAAAGTCGACGCCTGTGATGCCTTCCGAGAACATGTGTGTCACAGCGTTGCTGCCGCCGCCGCCAACGCCCATCACCTTGATGATATTCTGTTTTTCCTCTGGTGGTTCAAATCTTACTATTTCCATCTTATATCAGTTTTTTAATTGTCATAATTCTCATTATCAATATCATCTTCGCCAAAGAATTTCTGGCCGAATCTGCCTATAATACGTGTGAAGAAGCTTGGTTTCGGGTCGGTGTTGACTGTCTCTTCCGTTTCTGGAAGCTCGACTTCGACTTCAACGTCTTCTTCAACTTTGGTCACCACCTTGCCTTCGTTGTTAGGCTTTACTCTACCGTGACGTTTTGCCTCTTCGTAACGTGCCAAGCCTTCAATCACGAGGCCGACACCTGTCGAATACATCGGGCTGGCAAGTTCTTCTGAATTCTCGTTGGCGAGATATTCGTTCGGATAGCCGATACGCACGTCGAGTCCTGTCTTGAACGCCGCAAGCTGCTGTATGTGGTTCATCATGGCACCGCCACCTGTGAGGACCATGCCTGCGATGAGTTTATGCTCGCTGTTGACTTTCTGAATCTCCTGGTTCACGATGTCGAAAATCTCGCTCAGACGAGCTTGGATGATGTTCGCAAGGTTCTTAAACGATATCTCTTTCGGCTCGCGTCCGCGGATGCCTGGGATAGAAACGACCTCGTCGTCGCGATTCTCTGATGCCACTGCCGAACCGAATTTCACCTTGATCTCCTCGGCGTGTTTCTTGATGATTGAGCAGCCCTGACGGATGTCTTCGGTGATCACGTTGCCGCCAAACGGGATGACGGCGGTGTGGTAGATGATGTTATCGTAGAAGATGGCGATATCTGTGGTACCGCCGCCGATGTCGACGAGTGCTACGCCAGCCTCTTTCTCATCATCGCCGAGGACCGCTTGGGCCGAGGCGATAGGTTCGAGAATCATGTGTTCCATCTCCAAGCCTGCCTGCTTGATGCAGGTGATGATGTTGCGTGCTGCAGCGACCTGACCGATGATGACATGGAAATTAGCCTCGAGTTTGCTGCCAAGCATTCCCTTAGGATGACGGATGCCCACCTCGTCGTCGACTATGTATTCCTGCGGGATGACATCGATAATCTCCTCTCCCGGAGGCATGTTCAGCTTGAACGCATCCTGACGCAGTTTCTCGATTTCCTCGTCGGTGATCTCCACATCAGGGTTGTTACGCATAAGCACGCCACGGTGTTGTTTGCTCTTGATGTGATGACCGGCGATACCCACGTTCACCGTCTTGATATCGACATTCGACTGTTCGGAGGCTTGCTCCACAGCACGTTTGATGGCGTTTACGGTCTCCTCGATATTGAAGACCATGCCACGTTTCACACCCGTCGACTCGGTTTTGCCGTAACCGCGGATGATAATCTTACCATTCTCAACTTTTTCGCCAACGAAACAGGCGATTTTTGTAGTGCCAATATCAAGGCCTACGATGTACACAGGATTACTCATTATCTTTTATTTTTATTATTTTTCGTGCAAACCACTTGATTTTCAAAGTTAAAATTGATCTGTTTATAGTTTTTAAGCTCTTCAGAGCCTTGCATTTTCTCCAAAAAATACTTCATATTCATCAATTTGACATCGACATTTTTGTCGTTTCCCAATATAACTTTCAAATCGACGTTGTTCAAAACCAGCTCATAATTCTTGTTGTCATAATACACCTGCTTCACACAAACCTTTGAATATGAATTATTTAACACTTTTTTCATGACATTGAACATCTTCGGCAAATCACTTGAAGCGTAATATATGTCGGCGATGTTGGCTCGACGGTTTTTCAATGCCTTGAAATTCAAATTTCCGCTACCAATCAACAGATGCGGAGTGTAAATTGCGCTTTCTGGGAAGATATTACCGTTTTCGTCAAGATATACCGACTGTCCGTCTCTATTGTAAACACGCATATAAGGCTGACACTCAACGATTTTTACTTTCAAAACCTCATCAAAAGTCATGACTGCATCGGTGTAAACAGCCCACGGAATAGTTGCGATGTAGTTTCTTACGCTGTCGACTGGAATCATAGTGGCGAGGTTGTTGTGAATGGTATCGCATATGCGCATAATCGACTGATAAACAGCGACTTTGTCGATAAAACCTGTTTCGTTCGGGCGCACGACGGTAAGTTCCACATGATGCAGAGGACGCTCCACGTGCTCTTTGTGGGTGAAAAACCACAAGCACCCAATCGCTCCGATTGTGATGACAAGCACTAATATTTGCAAAAACTTCCTCATTGTGCCAACATTTTTTCAATTTGCGGGACAAAACGGTCGATGTCGCCTGCCCCGACAGTCATAATCAACTCAGGATCAATGCCTTTTATTGTTTCGAGAAGCTCTTCTTTACTACAGAGCATCTTGTTTTTCGATGTTATTTTATCCAGCAATGCCGCTGATGTCACGCCCTCTATTGGGAGTTCGCGCGCTGGATAGATGTCGAGCAATATCACTCGGTCGGCCAACGAGAGACTCTCAGCGAAACCGTCCATAAAATCACGTGTGCGAGTGAACAAATGTGGCTGAAACACCACCGTCAACTCCTTGTCACTAAACACCTTACGAGCTGCCGACAATGCCGCTTTGATCTCCTCAGGATGATGCGCGTAGTCGTCGATATAGATGTGTTTTGCATCTTTAACACGGATGTCAAAACGACGCTGCACACCTTTGAATGTCGCCAAGCCCATGCGTATATCTTCTTCATTTACACCGAGATACGTGCAGACGATGATGGCGGCAAGGGCATTTTGGACGTTATGGTTGCCGTAAAGGGACATTTTTAACTCACGCAGATCTCGCAGAGAACGCAGATTATTATCTTCCCAACAACCATCCACTGCGATTTTAATGGTGAAACAAGTTTCACCTTGATTTACGCAGATTTTTTCAGCAACAACATCAGCGTTTTCAAGGCCGTAAGTGACGTGTTTCTTGTCAGTTTTTATCGGCAGGTCGGCGTGATAAACCACCAGTCCGTTGTCGCTAGTCTTGTTCACAAACTCGTTGAAGCTGTCCACAACGTGTTGATAATCACCGTATATATCGAGGTGGTCGGCATCGATTGATGTCACCACGCTGACGTAAGGCGAGAGCTGAAGGAACGAGTGGTCGAACTCGTCGGCCTCCATAACCACGCATTCGTCGTGGGCGTCGCCGATCACCACATTACTGTCGATATTGCGTGCTATTCCCCCGATGAACGCTGAAAGTTTCTTACCAGCTGTCATCAGGATATGTGTCACAAGGGCTGTCGTGGTGGTTTTACCGTGCGTGCCCCCGATAGCGATGCTGTTGTGTTGTCTCGACAACATGCCAAGCACCTCCGCCCTCTTCACAATCTTCACGTTTTTGTCACGCAAATAATTGAGTTCCTTAGAGTTAGCAGGGATTGCAGGTGTCAGCACGCAGAATTCGATATTCTCTGGAATCATGGCGGGGTCGTCCACATAATGCACGCTGATGCCTTCACTCTCAAGGCGTTGCGTAAGTGGCGACTGGGTACGGTCATAGCCGGCCACCTCGTAGCCGTTAGCTTTGAAGTACCTTGCCAAGGCACTCATGCCGATACCACCGATTCCTAAGAAATACACCATACCTTATCTAATTCATTTACAATGTCTTCCGCCGCATTTGGTCTTGCAAACTTAGCGATATTTTCCTGCATCTTGCAGATTTTTTCTTTATCATTCAGCAACTCAAACACAGTCGGGATGAGTTTCTCGGATGTCTCGTCGTTTTTCACAATCATGGCAGCGTCTTTTTCGACCAGACTCATCGCATTCTTAGTCTGATGGTCCTCTGCTGCTGTCGGAAGTGGCACAAAAACCACGGCTTTCCCGACAAGCGAGAGCTCCGAAATCGACATGGCGCCTGCACGTGAGATGACGACATCGGCACTTGCGTAAGCAAGATCCATACGGTCGATGAAGACCACAGGTTTCACCCTCTCGCCAAGACCGAGCTCGTCGACTTCTTTCTGTGCCTGCTCGACATAAAACTTGCCAGTCTGCCAAATCATCTGATAATCCACATCTTTAAACATAGCAAGCTTTGCTGAGATGCCTTTGTTGATGCCTAGAGCGCCCTGGCTGCCGCCCACCAACAGGATTATCGGCTTCTGCGGATCCAGTCCGAAGAAATGTGCGCCTTCGTCATGTTTGCCTTCTGTTGAAACCACGTTGTTTCTCAATGGGTTACCTGTCAAGACAATCTTATCTTTCGGGAACCATTTCTCCATGTTTTCGTATGCCACACAGATCCTCGCAGCCTTTGGAGCCACTATCTTGTTTGTGACACCCGGAAACGAGTTCTGTTCCTGAATCACCACCGGGATATGAAGCTTTGTAGCCTTACGCATGATTGGTCCCGAAGCGAATCCGCCAACGCCAACCACCATGTCGGGTTTAAACTTCTTCAATATCTTTTTAGCCTTGCATAGGCTGCTTATCAGCTTAAACGGGAAGCTCAGGTTGTCGAGCGAGAGCTCACGTTTGAATCCGCTAATCCACAGTCCTTCAATAGGATAGCCAGCCTTAGGCACGCGTTCCATCTCCATCTTTCCCTTTGCGCCCACGAAGAGTATCTCGGCGTCGGGATGACGGCGTTTGAAGGCATCGGCGATGGCTATGGCCGGGAATATGTGTCCGCCCGTGCCGCCTCCGCTAACTATCAGCCTCGGTGATTTCGACTTCTGAGTTGTTTCCATCGTTGAAATTTGTATTTTTAAAATTGATTTCTCTAGTCACACTGATAATTATTCCTATCGCTAATCCTGTGAACGCCAGCGAGGTTCCGCCACGGCTCACCAGCGGCATCGGCTGTCCGGTAACAGGCAACAAGCCCACTGCCACTCCCATATTTACAAGCGCCTGCATCACGATGCTGAATGCCAGTCCAAATGCCAACATCGCACCAAACGACTGCGGAGCACGTATCATCAGCAACGTCGCGCGGTACAGCAAAATAAGGTACAGCAGCAGTACGAAAACACCGCCCACCAAACCGTATTCCTCTATAATGATGGCGTAGATGAAGTCAGAATAAGGGTGCGGCAAGATGGTGCGTTGCGTGCTCTTACCTGGCATCTTTCCAAAGATACCGCCACCAGCAATGGCGATCTTCGACTGCGTGATCTGGAAGTTCTTATCCTCGTTCTTCTCAGGGTCCTCATCTTCCTTCCCGACGAAACGTTCAATACGGTTCACCCACGTCATGCTTCGGTTCATCTTGCTCGGGTCGTTTTCCATCACCTTTAACAGGATAAGAACTGCCAAAGCACCAACAACGACTATCGTTCCGATGAATCCGAAGATATATTTCATCTTGATTTTTCCTAAAAACATCATCACTATGCAGGTAGCGAAAAGCATAGCCGCCGTTGAGAAGTTTTCACGGAAAATGAGTCCCACAACCGCCAAAATCGGCACCATCACAAGCCAAAAGAGGTCTTTCAGATTGCCAAGACGGTCGCGATATAGCGTCAAAACTCGGGCAAGCATGCCTATCAACGCCACCTTGGCGAGGTCGGAGGTCTGGAAAGTGACAACTCCGAGACTGATGACACGGCTTGCGTTGTTAAGATTTTGTCCGAACAAAAGGGTATAAAGCAGAAGCGGTATCGAAGCCCAGAACAGCAACGGCATAATCTTGGCATAGCGGCGGTATTTGATGTTCGCCGCGATGAGCAAGGCCACCAGACCGAGACCCAACATACCCAGATGCTTCATCAAGACCTTGGTGTTGTTGTCGTGATATGCCCTGTAAGCCAACGAATCCGACGAGGTGTAGACCACCAACATGGAGATCAAGGCGAGAAACACCACGATCATCCAGATGACCTTGTCGCCTCTGAACAGATCCTTGACTTTTGCCGAAACCACCTCTTTTGTTATCATATTCAATTATTTCACAGTTTTTACAAAGACACGTCCCATCTTCATGGCGTCGAGGCCTTCAATTTCTGCACCTGGTGAGAAGATGACGCTGTCGCCTGCCACCGCCTTATTCATAGCCATGAGTATAGCTTCTTCTATGCTGTCGGCACGCATGATACCATCGCGCACGAGGCATCCCAAGGCGTTTTTAATCTGGTCGGTATTTCTGCCGATGCAGATTATCGCTTTCACATGCTGACGCACCACCGAGATCATGTCCTCGTAGTCATCGTTGCCAGCAAAAGTAATCCACACTGCCTGTCCATTCAGGTTTTCAAGCGAGAACCAAGTAGCCGAGAGACTGTGAGCAGCGCAGTCGTTGACATAACTCACACCATTGCGCACCGTCACCAGCTCGTTGCGGTTTTTGATGCGCTCGCAGTCCACAAAACTGTTGCGTAAAGTCTCGCTGCGTGCATGGCAGATGCTCTCGTTGATGGTGAATGCCGTGGTGAAAATCTCTTTTCTTCTACCTTGTTTAGCCAACTGTTCTAATGTCATAATTACTTGTTTTATATGCTGTTAAAAAACTTATCTTATCTTCAAAGTCAAAATTGCGATAGCCACCAAAATAATCGTCACAATCCAAAACCTGATGGTGATCTTCACCTCGTGATACAGGTTTTTTGGACCTTTATGAATCACCGTGGTGGTCGGATCAAGAGCGAGGACCTGGTCCATCGAGGTACGGAAATGGTCGTGGATAGGGGTGCGTTTCCACACTCTGCGATGCACTCCTTTTTTCTTTCCAGTCCTGAAATAGAACCTCTGGATGATGACTGAGCCGCTCTCTATTAGGAAGATGCCGCACATGATAGGCAGCAAAAGCTCTTTGTGGATGATGATTGCCGACACCGCGATGATACCGCCGATGGTCAAGCTGCCTGTGTCGCCCATGAATACCTGTGCCGGGAATGAGTTGAACCACAGGAAGCCAATCAACGCACCGACAAAAGCAGCCAAAAACACAGCAACCTCCTCACTACCAGGGATATACATAATGTCCAGATAACCAGATAGCACCGCGTTACTAGAGAGATAGGCCAGAATACCTATGCCCAGACCGATAATCGCGGAGTTACCCGCCGCCATGCCGTCCATGCCGTCGTTAAGGTTCGAGCCGTTCGAGACAGCTGCCACAACAAACACCGTCAAAGCGACGAAAAATATCCATCCGGCCCAGTATTTGTAAGGCTCGCCCATAAAATCGAACAAATTCGCATAGTTCAAGTTATGATTCTTTAAAAATGGTATCGTGGTTCTCGTCGACTTCACGTCAGGCGATTTGATGACGACCTCTTTATTGTCTTCAATCTTTACCTTAACATTCTCATTCATAACCACTTGCGGACTAAAACGCAGTGTCAGACCGACAATCAGGCCGAGCATCACCTGTCCAATGATCTTATACCAGCCGTTGAGACCGTCTTTTTTCTTCTTGAAAGTCTTAATATAATCGTCGGCGAAGCCTATTCCGCCAAGGATTATGGTGGTGATGAGCATCAAAATCATGTAGATGTTCGTGATCTTGCCGAAAAGCAGACATGGCACCAAAATGGAGGCGATGATGATGAGGCCGCCCATCGTCGGGACGCCTTTCTTACCAACGTTAAACGGGTCAATCTTGGCATCACGCTGTGTCTCAGAGATGTTGCGTCGTTTCATCAAATCGATGAAAAAATTACCGAACCACACTGAAATCACCAGCGACACGATGATGGCGATGATGGCACGCACTGTGACGTACTCGAGCACACCAGCGCCCGGCAAATCGAATTTCAAACTCAGATATCTCCAGAAATAGTATAACATATCTACCTCCTATTTTTCGTTAAAAGCATTTGCGAGTTCTTCCCTGTCGTCGAAATGGTGCTTCACACCTTTCACATCCTGATATGTCTCATGGCCCTTGCCAGCCACGAGTATGATGTCGCCTTTCTTTGCCAACGCCACCGCAGTGCGTATAGCCTCACGACGGTCGGTGATGCACAACACTTTGTTGTAACACTCGCCAGGCACGCCAGCCTTCATCTGACTGATGATATCCTCCGGCTCCTCGAAACGAGGGTTGTCGCTGGTGATGATGAGTCGGTCCGACAGCTTCACCGCTGCTGCAGCCATCTTCGGACGTTTGTCAGCGTCACGGTTGCCGCCTGCACCAGCCACGGTAATCAACGTCTCGTTGTGAGTGCGGATCTCATTAATGGTCGAGAGCACGTTCTCCAAGGCGTCTGGGGTATGTGCATAGTCGACAATGCCCACGATGCCATCTTTCGATTTCACCATCTGGAAACGTCCCGACGCGCTGTGCAGCTTGCTCACCTCCTGCAAGACTTCGTCCTCAGGCATTCCAAGCAGTACGGCTGCACCGTAGATAGCCAACAGATTCGAGGCGTTGAAACGTCCTACAAGGTAAGTTGACACCGCTTTGCCGTTGACTTTCAGTTCCATGCCGTCGAAGTAGCTCTCCATCACGAGACCCTTGAAATCGGCGTCATGTTTTAATGAATATGTCTTCTTGACGGCCTTGGTGTTCTGCAACATCACCATGCCGTTCTTGTCGTCGAGGTTTGTCAAGGCAAATGCCGTTGCCGGAAGGTTGTCGAAAAATTTCTTCTTCGCATCACGGTAGTTTGCCAGTGTCTTATGATAATCGAGATGGTCTTGCGTCAGATTTGTAAAAATTCCTCCGTCGAAATGCAGTCCTGCGATGCGTTCCTGGTCGATAGAATGCGAGCTCACCTCCATGAAAGCGTATTCGCAGCCTGCCTCCACCATCTGGGCCAGCAACTCGTTGAGTTCCAGCTGGTCACCTGTGGTATGTGTCGATGGCACCACCTTCTTCCCGATGATGTTTTCTATCGTCGAGAGGAGTCCGCACACATAGCCGGCGTCAGTAAACAGGCGGTACAGCAGTGTCGCAATGGTCGTCTTGCCGTTGGTTCCCGTCACACCCACCAGATGCAGCTTCTGTGAAGGGTTGCCGTAGTATTCCGAGGCGGCGAGGCCCAGTGCCTTGGCACTGTTTTCAACCATGAAATAACGTACACCGTTGGCCTGTTGCTCGGGCATCTGCTCGCAAACAATGGTCTTCGCGCCGTTCTCAATGGCCTTCGCAATGTAGTCATGACCGTCGACCTGTGTGCCGCGCACCGCGAAAAACACGCTGCCATCAGTGCATTTGCGTGAATCAAACTGCAAATCCTTTGCTGATTTTAATATTTCACCTATATTCATCTCAATAATATTTCTTATCCAGTACGGATAACGCATGCGTTATCCGTACTACACCTTTAACTTTAAAACAACAGTTTTCCCTTTCTCCAAATTCGTTCCGGCCTTCACACTTTGACTCTCCACCAATCCTTTACCGCTAAATTGTGCCTTCCATCCCATGCTCTCAAGCAGATACACGGCGTCCATCACATTCATCCCTGTAAGGTCGGGCATCGTTTCATCTTCTATTTCAACACTTTGGATGTTTACTCTTCCGTTGTTACCCTCACTCACCTTGACCCATTCCGAGGCCAAGTCGGCGTCAACCATGCCAATGTCGGCCATGTCACAGTATTCGCTCACGTCTTCGAAATATGCCATCGAGGCTTTGGTGTATTTGTCACAGTTGGCAGGCACGCTGTCGATGACATCCTCAACGCCCAATCTCGTGGCATACACCTTCTCCGCCACGTCTTTCAAAACCGGCGCCGACACCGAAGCACCATAGTATTTGCCGCCCATCGGGTTGATGATGATGACGGCACACGAATATTTCGGCTTGTCAGCCGGGAAATACCCCACAAACGAGGCCGTGTAGTTCTTTTTGTTATATCCGCCGCCCGTCGAGATCTGTGCTGTACCAGTCTTGCCTGCTATCGGGAACGGACAGATGTTCAACGCCTTGGCGGTACCTTTCTCGACCACGCCACGGAGCAGCGACTGCAACGTCTTCACCGTCCTCTCGGAGCCGATATGCTCGTTGATGACTACTGGTTCGAACGTCTCAATCACCTCGTCGCCACGACGGATTTCCCTCACGAACTGAGGCTTCATCATCCTGCCGTTGTTAGCTATGGCGTTGTAATACGTCAGCAGCACCATCGGCGTCACCTTCAGTTCATAACCCATCGCCATACTCGGCAATGAGGTGAACGACCACTGCGGACTGCTCGGACTCTTGATGTTGGCCCTACTCTCCTCGCCTTTCCATGCCAGATTCAGCGGCTCGTTAATCTTCGTCTTATAAATCAGATCGATAAATTTCTCAGGCTGATTCTCGAAATATTCAACCACGAGCTTCGAAAAAGCGATGTTCGACGACTCCCAGAATGCCTCTTCCACCGTCGGCTTGCCGCCTTTCACATGATGAGAATCCCTCACATGATATGCATGTCCCTTACCGTTTTTGCTGTGCCAGACGTATGTCCAAGTGGTGGTAGGACCAAGGTCGAGCACCCTATGAATGTTGAAGTTAGGATCATTCTCCAGCAACGCCGTCATAGTGATGGCTTTGAATGTCGATCCAGGCTCCATGCTCTGTCCCAGCGCCACATTCCAGCGTTCCTCATATTTCTTAGTTTTCGAGTTGTATTGCAGATTCGCCATCACCTCCACAAAACCCGTCTCCACGTCCATCATGATGACACATCCTTTCTCGGCCTCGTTCTCAATCAGACAACGCATCAAAGCCTCTTCCGCCACATCCTGCAACTCCACATCGATGGTTGTGTATACATCACAGCCACTCTGCGGATCCACATTTATCGACGAAGGTATCTGTATCCTCTGACCGCCCGCCACACGACGCATCAGCTGATAACCCTCTTTGCCGTTAAGGATAGAGTCGTATTGGCCTTCAATGCCCAAAATACCTTTCTGATGCGGGTTGTCGGGATTAGTCTTCTCGGTACGACCCACAAAACGCTGTGCCAAAATGCCATACGGACGCTCCCTGATCATGCGTTTTTCGATATTCAAACCATTGGCATAACCACCCTTGCTGAACAATGGAAACGTTCTCAGACGCTCGTATTCATCAACCCTCAAATCCAAGGCAATCTCCACATACTTGCATTTTTCCCTGCGACCTCTTCTGAGCTGATTTTCAAAATACGACTTCGAATGGTTTTTAAACATCTTAACCAAACTGTCGGTCAAAGCATCAATATACTTGTCAAGTTCCTTTTCAGGCACTGAAGTGTAATCAAAATGTATGTTGTACAAAGGCACCGTCGTGGCCAGAAGCGTACCGTTTTTCGAATAAATATTACCTCTGTCAGCAGAAACAGTATCAATTTTAATATCAACTTTACGCGCCTGCTCCAATAACTCCGCCCGCTGAACCGTCTGAATATGAATAATTCTGACTACCACGGCGACTCCAAACAACAGGAACGCCAGGTACACGAGCAACACTCGCCACGACTCAGAAAAATTCATCTTATTCATAAACTATTTATCAGCTTTCTCTTTATAAATCACGATTCTTTTAACAGGCACCACCGATTCTTTTATCCCCTTGTGTTTCAATGCCTTATTCAACTCCGACTGCCTCGAAAGCCTCGTTATCTCAGCCTGCAGCGAAACACTCTCAACCCTGCGGTTCTCAAGGAGCTTGCTCTTGTTTTTATAGTCGAGTCGCATATCCTCCGCCCAATAGGTGTTCGATATGTAAAGCATCAGCAGAAAAGCCACATAGAGCACAAACGGCAGCTGTTTTCCCACCGAAAACTTGGAGAGCACGTCTCCGCCCAAATACTCATTGAAAAACGATTTCTTCTTCATATTTCTTCTTATCCTGTACGGACAAGGCATGCCTTGTCCCTACTTTAATTCTGCTATTCTCA
Organism: Bacteroidales bacterium; assembly: GCA_017645275.1. GTDB lineage: Bacteria > Bacteroidota > Bacteroidia > Bacteroidales > F082 > Limimorpha. The sequence goes on from JAGCPH010000021.1 coordinate 23,281, forward strand.
ATTTAGCACTTCTCGCACGGCTGTTTCTCGCAATCTCCTCGTCACTCGGCACTATCGGCTTGTGCGTGATTAATCTATAAGGAGTGTGGCGGTTCCCGAAGAAATCCTGCTCCACCTCGCCGTCAGCCTTGCCGCTGCGCATGAAATTCTTCACCAGACGGTCTTCCAGCGAATGATATGACATCACCACCAGTCTTCCACCAGGCTTCAAGATGTCGGCGCACTGCGACAAAAACACCTCAAGCACCTCCATCTCTTTGTTAACCTCAATCCTCAACGCCTGAAAAATCTGCGCCAGCACCTTGTTTTCCTGACCTTTCGGCAGATGCGAGGCAACAGCGTTTTTCAAATCGGTCGTCGTCTCAATCGGCTGCATATCTCTCGCCAATTCAATATCTCTGGCTATCGCCATCGCGTTTTTCAACTCGCCGTAACGAGAGAAAATGCTGGCCAAAGCCTCAACATCGTATGTGTTTACGATGTTCGCCGCATCCACCGGATCGTTCTGGTTCATGCGCATGTCGAGGCGACCCTCAAAACGTGTCGAAAACCCCTTCTCCGGCGTGTCGAACTGATACGACGACACTCCCAAATCCGCCAAGATGCCGTCCACTTTAGCGTTTGCGTAAAGCTGTACGAAATTCTTCATGTATCTGAAATTCTGCGGGATGAACGTGAATCTGTCATCCACAAACGCATTCTTGGCAGCGTCAGCATCCTGGTCGAAAGCATAGAGGTGACCACCCTTAAGCTTCTCAAGGATAGCTCTCGAATGACCGCCACCACCAAACGTCACGTCAACATAGATGCCGTCCGGATTGATGTTCAGGCCATCGACACACTCGCTCAACAACACAGGATTATGATACATTTTCAAAAAACTTTCTACTCAAAATCAATATTTCCAAGTCGGTCCTCCAAAAGCTGCGAGAACTCGGCGTCGGTCATCTGGGCGTTGCTCTCGTCCATCTTCTCCTTTGCCCAAATCTGCATTCTGTCTGGTAATGAAGTTATCACAACTTCCTTCACCATCGCGCATTTTTCGACCAAATCCTTCGGTATCTGCAGACGTCCGCTGCCGTCCATCTTCACCACCCTGGCACCTCCGTTGATGCGGCGCATCATCATCAGGTTTTCCTTCTTGAATGGGTTCAGCTTACCGAGTTTGTCCTGCAATTTACGCCAATCGTCCATCCCGTACACGTCAAGACATGTCTCAAACAGACCCGGACGCAGCACGAAACCGGCCTCAAGCTCCTCTCCCAGCTGTTCCTTGAAACCACTGGGCAAGAGCAATCTTCCCTTAGCGTCTAATTTGCAATAATATTCACCAATCGGATAATTCATTTGTATACAAATTTTTCAGGTTGTAAAATTATACATTTTTTCCCACTTATTCCCACTTTTTAACAAAAATTTTCAAAAAATTTATCAACAGAGTTATCAACATCCAAAAAAGTTATTAACAACCGCCCTGTCATTCCGAGCGAAGTCGAGGAATCTCATTCAAATTATTATATTTATGTTTGATTTTTTTTTATAACTTTGCATCGAAAAAAGTAGCATCATGATCATCAAATCTGCGTCATTTCTGCAAAGCAACACCGACACTGCCAAGCTTCCGAAACCCACGAAGCCTGAATACGCCTTCATCGGACGCTCCAACGTGGGCAAATCGTCGCTCATCAACATGCTGACGGGCAACGGCAAACTCGCGAAAGTGTCAGCCACACCAGGCAAAACCATCACCATCAACCACTTCATCATCAACGACGAATGGTATCTCGTGGACCTGCCTGGCTACGGCTTCGCCAAACGCTCGCAGAAAGAACGTGAGAAATGGAAAGGGATGCTCGACGCGTATATCCTTGGCCGTCAAAACCTTGTGGCGACATTCGTCCTGGTTGACAGCCGCATCGAGCCACAGAAAATCGATCTTGATTTCATTTCAAATCTTGGCGAAAATCAGGTTCCTTTCGTCATCGTTTTCACAAAAGCCGACAAACTGAGCGGCAAGCAGCTCTCAGAAAACGTCGCTAACTACAAGAAAAAACTTTTGGAAGAATGGGAAGAACTCCCAACAATAATTGTCACCTCCTCCGAAAAAGGCACCGGAAAAGAGGAAATTCTGGATTTAATCGAAAAATATAATAAAGACTTTAATCTTTAAACTCCAAACTTTATAACTACTCTAAACTCTACACTCTCAACTCTCAACTTTACCGGCGGTGTTTCTTATTCGGGAAAATCATCTTGTAATCCACATCGACATTACCCTCGGAAATATTGCGTAACTTATTCTTCAGCAACATCTTACGCATCGGACTGATTCTGTCGACGTAGCATTTTCCCTCAAGGTGGTCATACTCATGTTGGATCACACGCGCCACGATACCGTCAAACTCCTCTTCGTGTTCAACAAAATTCTCGTCCAAATAATTAATCAGGACCTTGCTCGGACGCTCCACATCCTCGCCCATGTCAGGCAGACTGAGACAGCCTTCCCTGAAAGTCCACGGCTCGCCAGAAAGCTCAATGATTTCTGGGTTTACGAACACTTTCTTCACGCCCGCGCCCTCAGGATATTTGTCCTTGAACGGGTCGCTGTCCATCACGAAAAGACGTATCGACTTATTGATCTGCGGAGCCGCCAACCCAACGCCCTCGGTGTAATACATCGTCTCGAACATGTCGGCGATAAGTTGTTGAATCTCAGGACTGTTCTCTTCAATATCTTCGGCCACGTGCTTCAACACCGGATGACCATATGCCACAACAGGTAATACCATTTTATCTATTAACTTTTAACTTTCAACTTCAAAACTACTCTAAACTTTAAACTCTAAACTCTAAACTTTAACAGACGCCATATACGACTGCAAAATTATCGTCGCACTAATCGTATCGACGAGCTCCTTATTCTGACGCTGTTTCTTGCCCAGACCCGCGTCAATCATGGTCTGATGCGCCATCACAGAGGTGAAACGCTCGTCAAAACGCTTCACAACCATGTCGGGCATGGCTTTTTTAAGCTGTTTCAAGAAAGGCTCGATGTACTGTGCCAACTCCGAAGGGTTGTTGTGCATGTCCTTCGGCTCACCCACCACAATCTCGTCAACCTGTTCTTTTTTCACATAATCTTGAATAAAGGCAAGCAAATCGCAGGCCCTCACGGTCGTCAGCCCGTTGGCAATAATGCGCAAAGGGTCGGTCACGGCGATGCCGCAACGTTTTCTGCCATAGTCGATTGCCATTATTCTGCCCATTCTTGAAAAAATTTTTTGCAAAAATAAAGAATTTTTTTGCTGGTATTAAAAAATTTTGTACTTTTGCACCCGCAAATCCAGATGGTAGATGTAGCTCAGCTGGTTAGAGTACCGGATTGTGGTTCCGTGGGTCGTGGGTTCGAATCCCACCTTCTACCCTCAAACTTGAACATCTCTTAACGCTTCGTTGAGAGATGTTTTTTTATCCGTCGACTCGTTTCTCTTCTTGATAATCAGTGCACAAGCCACCTGGTAGTCGCCTGCTGGGAAGTGTTTCGTGAACGTCCCTGGCACCACCACCGAGCGTGCCGGCACCACGCCTTTGTACTCTATCGGCTCGCTTCCAGTCACGTCAATGATCTTCGTCGACTGAGTGATGACGGTGTTCGCGCCGAGCACTGCCTCTTCTTCAATCCTCACACCTTCCACCACGATACACCTCGACCCGATGAAGCAGTTGTCTTCGATGATTACGGGTGCCGCCTGCACTGGCTCGAGCACTCCGCCGATGCCCACGCCTCCGCTGAGATGCACGTTTTTGCCTATCTGAGCGCACGAACCGACCGTCGCCCAGGTGTCGACCATAGTTCCGCTGTCGACGTATGCACCTATATTAATATAGGATGGCATCAGCACTGCGCCTTTGTTGATGAACGCGCCGTAACGCACCGTAGCCGGTGGCACCACACGCACACCAGCCTGCTCGAAGCCGCCTTTCAACGGAATCTTGTCGTAATATTCGAAGATGCCGCTCTTCGACACCTCCATGTCGTTTATCGGGAAAAACATGATGACGGCTTTTTTCAGCCATTCGTTCACAACCCATTGACCCTCAATCTTTTCCGCAATCCTAATCTCGCCTTTATCCAAGAGTCTTACAACTTCACGAATCGCCTCTCGTGTCTCGTTTTTCGCCAACAGCGAGCGGTCGTCCCATGCTTTTTCTATGATGTTCTTTATTGAGTTCATAATGAATAATTTTTACAGTACCGCCGCAATCTTGCGGATAGAGTTAAGTTTGGTTAAAAATGTTTTGTTTCGGCGAGCCGTTATCATATCATAACGGGTCTGCATTGCCAACAACGGCTCCGCATCGATATCCAAAGCAGCGCTGATAAGCATTGCCATTTCGGTGTTCAACGCCCGTTTCCCGTTCAGAACCTCATTCAACTGGGTCGGTGACACGCCAATCTGTGTCGCCAAAGCCCTTTGTGAGATGCCGCGATATTCTATTTCATCCTTGATAATTTCTCCAGGATGAGTCGGGATGAACGGTTCATTTTCAGACAAAACCCTCATATTAAAACAAAATTTATGCTGCAAAGATATAAAAATTTTTGATATGTTCACAAAAAAGTGAATTAATTTTATATAATCTCGGAATCCAACTTCAGATTTGCATAAAAAAAACGCCCTCCAACTGAAGCCAGAGGGCGTGAATTTATTAAAAAATGAAAAAATCAAAATACGAATGAGAACATCACATAGAATGGACGGCCAACCTTCGCTGTGTAATCCGGATATTTGCTTACATTGTTCATTCTCATGCTTGTGCCAAGTGTAAGCTTCATGAATTTGTAAGCGACACCGCCTTTCAAATCCCAGTAAAAATAGAGTGATTTATAAATATCGGATTCTGTAAACGTCTCTCCATAGCCATAATAAGAATCATAATATTCATATTTGACACTATGGTCAATACAGAAATCCAATGCGGGACCGGTAGCAGCAAAAACAGCGAATGTGCTCGGTGTTTCATAACGATATTGGAATTTTATCGGAGATAAGTACATATTAAAGCTTTTTGCTGTGGTTTTTAGATTTTCACCATAATAGTATTCACTGTCAGAACCACGATAATATGCGAGACCCAAGTCACAGAATTCTATTCCGAGGCCGTATTTGAATGAATGATCCCACGATACGCCAAGATACAAACCTTTGGTGGTAGCGTCTTTCTTTCCCGCAAGCGAATATTTTTCTGTAAAACCATATCCTGATTCTTTTACATTCATAGTGGTCAGTCCGATATTAATGTTAAAACGGGTTTTGCTTTTTGTTTTGACAATAGGTTTCGGCTCAGGTTTTGGTTTGGGAGCTTGAGCATAACCAAGAGTCCAACGCACTCTTCCTTTATGGCTCGGTGGAACAAAACAAATAAGATTATTCCATCTGTCAATAAGATTATTGGCAATATCTTCAAACATATACTGAAGTTCATTAAAATTCTTGGCAAGTTTAAAATGACTGTTATCGGTTGATAATCCACGTAATACCTCTTCAAATTTACTGGCATTACTGCCAACGTCATTACCTTCAACAGCAATAACAAAACTTTCAATTGGCTTGCCTTTTAGTTTTTTAGTTATACATTTTTCTTTGACATATTTGTAATATGGATTCAAAATACCGTCTGCAGGCACGCCAATCTTTGGGTCTCTCGAATTATTATCATATCCATCAGTAAATGTCACTATATAAGATCCATCATATTCAACATTATCTGGAAGATAAATTCCATTAACATAAGACTCCATCATATCAGTAGCTGTATGCATTGCATAATACATGGCAGTTTGTTTGTCAATAGTTAATCTCCTAATAAAAGATTTCATTTCAGTATATGAATTTGATGTTAATTCAGTTATTGGATACACCGTGTTTTTAGTATAAGTCATTGTGTTGAATCCAACAATACCAAGTCTTACATTACCATTACTTGATTTATTATAAATAGTTGTAATAAACTGCTCTGCATAAACTTTTAGTTTATCAAAATCATTTCCAAGCGAAGTACTGCAGTCAAGAACAAGCATAATTGTCATAACCTTGTTAGTACTTGAACCTAGTTGTCCATCCTTGGTTTCACTATCAATTTGCCACTTATTGTTATCATAATCCCATTTCCAGAACTTTAAGCCTCCGGCAAATTTGGTCGGATAATCCGTATCAGCATGTTCAAATTCAAAAACAGCAAATTCATCGATTTCAGTTCCAATTTTCACATCTTCTTTTGTAAAAGTAATACCCTGTGATGTTATATTTTGCAACTTGTAAACAAATTTTCCGTTGACAGCTTCAACGCTATAATCACCTTCTATGTAATGTGTAGCATTTTCAGCCTGTTCACTAGTGTTTTGCGCTTTAGCACCGAATGTCATAAATGAACAAGCAATGGTAAAAAGTAAAAAATTCTTGATACTCATAAAAACATTTTTTTAATCTGCCTCCACTTGAATAGGCTATCGGCAACTCCTTTCGAGCACATTAATACAGAACTGCACACAAAACAAAAGCGTGGTGCTCTTTCGCTTCATCTGAATTTCTGAGGAATCTGGACTACCTATCAAGTCAAATTTATCGAACAAAGCCCACGCTAAAACAGCGCGAGCGTCATAGGCTTTATTCTTGACTTGATATTCTTGAAAGTGTCCAGTTTTCAGAAATTCAAGATTTAGCTTCTAACGCTTTTCCCAATATGTCTTTATAGTGTGCGCAACGAATTGCGGTTTATATCATAGGCAAAAATTTTTGTTATTATTCCGTGAATTAGTTCTGCAAAATTAAACATTTTTTAATACAAAAACAATTTTTTTAATTTTTTCACTACACATATTTATAAAATTTGTATTTTTGCAAACCGATACTTTGTAATATTCGGATAAAATAAAGTACAACTTTATGATAACACGATATTTTAAACTTGAAGATGCCAAGGAAGACAGCGTGTTTTTCTTCGGGGCACGCCAAACGGGAAAAACAACTCTGCTGAAACAACTGTTTCCTAGGGCCAGATATTACGACTTGCTCAAAAGCGATGAGTTTGAACGGCTTAGCCGCCGACCATATCTTTTGCGCGAAGAGTTGCAAGACTATCCCAAAGGCGAGCTTGTTATCATAGACGAGATCCAAAAACTGCCAATATTACTCGATGAAGTACATTGGCTGATGACAAATAAGGAACTCCGTTTCATCCTCACAGGTTCAAGCGCCAGAAAACTGAGACGTAGCGGTGCAAACTTGTTAGGAGGCAGGGCTTTGCTGAACAATTTCTATCCGTTGGTAAGTGCAGAACTCGAAGACTTCGACCTGGATCACGCTGTTAACAATGGTATGATACCAAGACATTATCTCATTGCAGACGCAAGCAAACGCCTAAGCGGTTATGTCGGAACTTATCTGCAAACGGAGATTATTGAGGAGGCTTTAGTAAGAAACCTGCCATCATTCAACCGTTTTCTTGAAGCCGCAGCCCTCACAAGCGGCGAGATGCTTGTTTACACCAACGTCGCATCCGATTGCGGTGTCAGCGCCGTTACAATAAAGGCTTATTTTGAGATCTTAGTTGACACTTTATTCGGTTATCTGATACCGGCTTACACCAAAGTAGTCAAACGGAAACTTGTACAAGCACCTAAATTCTATATGTTTGATGTCGGAGTGACAAACTATTTGCTGCATCGCTCATCCTTGCGTCAGGGTTCCCCAGAATACGGACACGCCTTCGAACATCTTATAATTCAGGAAATAATCGCCTATCTAGGTTATCATGGACGCCAAAAAGATTTGAGCTATTGGCGCACAGGATATGGATATGAAGTTGATGCTGTTTTAGGCGACGCCCAAGTCGGAATTGAAATAAAATCAAGCGCCGAAGTAAAAGACAACCAATTGAAAGGTCTTCGATCGTTTGGTGAAGACTATCCACAAGCCCGTTTGATTGTAGTGTCTTTAGACAAATATCGTCGTCGTAAAGACAACATCGAAATAATACCAGTTCGCGAATTTCTTTCAGATTTATGGGCGAATAAAATATATGAAGTTTAAAAATTCTTAACTTTGCAAAAAATTAAATAATGAAAAACTCCGACTTCCTCTCCCCATCGCAGCTGGCATGGCGACGTTTCAAAAAGAACATCGCCGGGATGATTTCGTTGGTTTTCATTATCTTATGCGCAGTGATGGCACTGCTTGCATATTTCATCATCCCCGATAACACGCCAGACGCAAACACCCAGATTCTGGAGATTTCGACCCAGAAACCGGGCTTCGAAGTGGATATCCTGCTCGTCAACAAACCGACACGGGTCGAGAAAGTCGGATTCTGGCATAAACTCGCCAACGGTCAGCCTTCGCCATACCGCCAAATTCCTGTCGATTCCGTGATATTTGGCGAAAAAACAACAATTGCCTACATCTTCAACCCCGAACACGAAGGCGCGGTGCAAGAGGAGGTCATCGACAACAGTTTGTTGCCTGAAAATCCTGTGGTTCACCGCAAATATCACCTTGGCACTGACCAATTTGGACGTGACTTCCTGAGCCGCCTCGTCCTTGGCACCCGCATCAGCTTCAGCGTCGGCTTCATAGCAGTGCTTCTCTCGGTGGTCATCGGCCTCTTCATAGGAGGCCTCGGCGGCTTCTTCCGCGGACGTGTCGACGATGTCACCATGTGGCTTATCAACGTGGTATGGTCGCTGCCTACGTTGTTGATAGTCATAGCGATAACCTTCGCTCTCGGCAAGGGCGTGGTGCAGGTGTTCATCGCCGTCGGTCTCACCATGTGGGTCGAGGTGGCACGCGTCACTAGAGGCCAAATCCTATCCATCCGCGAAACGACTTTCGTCGAGGCAGGCCGTGCTTTAGGCTTCAAAAACGCCCGAATCATCATCCGTCATATCATCCCTAACATCCTCAACCCTATTATCGTCATCTCGGCAGCTAACTTCGCCACGGCGATTCTTCTCGAAGCAGGCTTGAGTTTCCTTGGAATCGGCGTGCAGCCTCCAATGCCGTCGTGGGGCTCGATGATCAAGGAAAACTACGCCTACATCATCCTCGACGACGCCTTCCTCGCTATCCTCCCCGGCATCGCCATCATGCTGCTGGTGCTCGCTTTCATGCTCATGGGCAACGCCCTACGCGAGGCTCTCAACGTCAAGAAATAACTATCTGAAGTTAGCGTTCCAACAGGAGTCTTTAATAACCTTCTTCCAACATTTTCCCTTGTAAAGGTTAAATTTAACAGCCGCATATACATCAAGGCCATACGACTCGCCGACGCCGATGAAATTAAATATGTCGTGCGTTCCAACCGACAAAAACGCCAGCCTCACCTCCGCCCCAAGAATGATTTTTTCATAATTATACAGACTGACATGCGCCGACACATCAAAAAATGACGACTCATAACGCGGCGACACGGTGAGCATTGCCGGACGTGAAGCCGTATAATTCCAAAACCGCAATGGCTGCACCCATGTCGAGTTTACATAAAAACCACGCCATATATTATAATCGAACTGCACGCTCAATGCCGTCGGCAACCCCATCACAAAACCATCTCCGCCTCTGGCTTCCGCCGGATTCTCATAAAAGATTGAGTTTAAAGTGTCCATCATCGAGTCGAAATTCACGACACCTTCAAGACTCGATATGTCAAAGACCTTGTCTTCTTCAGAAAAATAACGATATGTTCTGGTATTTTTGTTAAAACGAATCGCACCCACATCAAGCAACGACACGCCAAGCCTCCAATTGTACTGTATCTTAGGAAAAGTGCACGGACGCTTGACCTCACCATGCTCCTTTTCGTCTTTTTTGTTGGTATATGTCACACCAATATCAAATCCAAGTCCCAACCCGTTTATCAGCCTGTTCTTGTCAAACAACTGACCATCAGCGAATTGAGCCTCATAATCGATAGGTCCAGCCATGGCTGCCGTCATGTTAAGCTTATGAATCACACTCACATTCTTGTCAACGATATCCTTGTCAACGTCATCAAGATTCAACGCCACTCCGACATAGCCAAGCAGCCCTTTGGCCGTCATGCCGACATCAAATTTGTCAGAATAACGGTCATAAACCGTCATCGAATACGACAACCCGACTTCCGACCAAGCCATAAGCCCTATTATAGCGTTTTCCGACTTGTAATTCTTGCCCAAATAGTCGCCTTCCTCAATCGAAACAATTGCAGCCTCCGGAATCTCCCACGGGATGCGCTTTCCACTCGTATAGACCCTGTTGTTTACAAAGATGCCATAAGCTCTTTTCCCTTTCGGGCACAGCATCATCGAAATCACGTTAAAATCAAGATTCTCATAGACATATTTCGGATTTTTGTTCATCACAAAACCAATATCATATCTATTATCATTCATATAATAATCAGATAAGCCATTGCCCTTCAACAGGTTATTATAATCTTTGGCATTAATATAGGCAAAGTCATTATATGCCGAAACGCCAAGGTTAAGTCCGAAATCGGCATAGACATACGAGGTGGTCATCAGTGACGGGTTGACTGCCAGACCACGCGAACCGGAATAATTAGTCGCTGTCCCCAAAACCTGAGCAGAAACGTTGTAACTCAAGGCGCTAAGCATCATCAGGACAAATACTCCGCAACCCCTTATTGTATTTGCAAGCCCTTTCAGCATAAAACTTTGCAAAATTATTAAAAATCAGAATATTAATGTCATTTTGACGCAATTTTTTATCAATTAAAAAAAGTTCAATTTATTCGTTTGATTATCAAAATTTTTTTGTATTTTTGCACCCTCAAAAAATTCCATGCGGATGTGGCGTAATTGGTAGCCGCGCCAGACTTAGGATCTGGTTCCGTAAGGAGTATGGGTTCGAGTCCCTTCATCCGCACAGATAAGTTAAATAAATTATTGATAATGAAGACAATACAGACAGCAAAGGGCGACCTTCTCGCCACAATCCAGATCGACATCGACAAAGCCGATTACGCAGAAGATGTTAAAAAAGAATTGAAAAACTATCAGCACAAAGCAGTGCTTCCTGGCTTCCGTCAGGGTAAAGTACCGTTCGGAATGGTGGAAAAGATGTACGGCGCATCAGTGTCATTCGACCAGCTCAACAAGAAGGTCTCCGAGGCTCTCAACAACCATATCGTCGAAAACAAACTCGACATCATGGGCTACCCGCTCAACGACGCCGAGAAACAGCAGCCTATCGACCCGATGACCGACGAGACAAAGAGTTTCTTCTTTGAAGTCGGCCTGAAGCCGGAAGTGAAAGTTGACCTTGCAAAGATTGCAATCAACGACTATAACATCAAGGCTTCCGATAAGGAAATCGACGCTACAATCGCACGTATCCAGGAAGGCAACAAGAAAGACGACAAACCGGCAGAGCTCAACGAAGAACTCTTCAAACTCATCTTCCCTAACAAGGACATCAAGGACGAAAAGACATTCCGCAAGGAAGTGGCAGCCGAGATGGAACGCCAGTATGTGGTCGAGGCAGAGCGCATGTTCTTCAACAACGCCGTCGACAAACTCGTCGAAGAGGTGAAGTTCGACATGCCTGACAGCTTCCTGAAACGCTGGATCGTCGCCAACAGCGAAGGCAAAATCAACGCTGAAGATGCCGAGAAGAACTACGACAGCCAATATTCGAAATCATTCCGTTGGCAGCTCATCGAGGAAAGCATAGTGAAAGCCAACCCTGAGCTCGTCCTCAAAGAAGAAGAACTCCGTGAGTTCGTCACTAAGATGTACTTCGGCCAGCTCGACATCGCAGGTATGGACGACGACATGAAGAAACGTCTAGATGGCATCGTCGACTCAGTGTTGAAAGACGAAAACCAGCGTCAGAACATCCAGAACCAGGTGGCAGACAACAAACTCACCGCTTTCTTGAAGAAAGCCATGAAGGTGAAAGTTGTTGATACAGACTACGAAGGATTCGTCGACGCAGTGCTTCCAAAAGAGGCTAAAAAAACTACCAAGAAAGCCGCAGCAAAGAAAGAGGAAGTGAAGAAAGAAGAGACTGAGACTGAGAAAAAGCCAGCTGCAAAGAAGACAACAAAAAAATCAACGAAAACCGATAAAGAATAAATTATTGTAGAGACGTACGGCCGTGCGGCTCTACGTTATATATTGATTATGAACAACAATTCAGAATTCTATAAATACGCCACCAAGCACCGCGGCATCAATGGTTTAGGCCTTGAGAAATACGCCAACACCATCACGAGCTACATCTCCCCGACCATCATCGAGGAACGTCAGCTCAACGTGGCGCAGATGGACGTATTCTCACGTCTGATGATGGACCGTATCATCTTCTTGGGCGACCAGATTGATGATTACGTTGCCAACATCATCCAGGCCCAGCTGCTCTTCCTTGAGTCAGCCGACCCGAAACGTGACATCCAGATTTATCTGAACTCTCCTGGCGGCTCAGTGTACGCAGGTCTTGGCATCTACGACACCATGCAGTTCATCCAGCCTGACGTGGCGACAATCTGCACAGGCATGGCAGCCTCAATGGCAGCAGTGTTGCTCTGCGCCGGCGCCGACGGCAAACGCTCAGCCCTCAAGCACTCACGTATTATGATACATCAGCCAATGGGCGGGATGCAAGGACAGGCATCAGATATCGAGATCACAGCACGTGAGATCCAGAAGATAAAGAAAGAACTCTACGAAATCATCGCCCAGCATACCAAACAGCCTTACGACAAGGTGTGGGCTGACAGCGACCGCGACTACTGGATGACAGCAGAAGAGGCGAAAGCGTATGGTATGGTCGATGAAGTGCTTATTAAGAATAAGTAATGTCTAAAAAACAAGAAAACCACTGTTCCTTCTGCGGCCGCCCGGAGAGCCAAGTGCAGCTCCTTCTGGCGGGTGTCGACGGCTACATCTGCAACGACTGCGTGGATCGCGCCCATCAGATGCTCACCGAAGAGTTTGCTCACCGCTCCAAAGCCATTGTCCCCGACTTCAAGCTACTCAAGCCGTTGGAAATCAAGAATTTCCTCGACCAGTACGTCATCGGACAGGATGCCGCAAAACGTGTGCTTTCAGTAGCAGTTTACAACCATTACAAACGTCTCAACCAGAAAGAGACCGCCGACGAGGTCGAGATCGAGAAATCGAACATAGTGCTCGTAGGCGAGACAGGAACAGGTAAGACCTTGTTAGCCAAGACGATAGCGCGCATGTTACATGTGCCGTTCGCCATCGCCGACGCCACAGTGCTCACCGAAGCAGGCTACGTGGGCGAAGATGTCGAAAACATCCTCGTGAAACTGCTCCAAGCCGCCGACTACGACGTGGCAGCAGCCGAGAAAGGCATCGTCTTCATAGATGAAATAGACAAAATAGCTCGCAAAGGCGACAATCCGAGTATAACCCGCGACGTGTCGGGCGAGGGCGTGCAGCAAGCTATGCTTAAGCTGCTCGAAGGCACCGTCGTCAACGTGCCACCACAAGGCGGAAGAAAACACCCGGAACAGAAGATGATACAGGTCAACACCAAGGACATCCTCTTCATCGCCGGTGGTGCCTTCGACGGCATCGACAAGATAATCGCCAACCGCGTGGGCACCAACGCCATAGGCTACGGCTCCGACCTCAAGAAACAGATCGACCGCGACAACATGCTTCAGTATATCTCGCCAAGCGACCTGAAGAAATTCGGTCTCATCCCAGAAATCATCGGCCGTTTCCCGATCTTGACATACCTCAACCCACTCGACCGCGACACCCTCAAACGTATCCTCACCGAGCCGAAAAACGCCATCACCAAACAGTTTACAAAGCTGTTCGGCATGGATGATATCACATTGATTATCAAAGACGAAGTGTTGGATTTTATCGTCGACAAGAGCATCGAATTCAAACTCGGCGCCCGCGGACTGCGCTCCATCCTTGAAGCCATCCTCAACGACGCCATGTTTGAGATGCCGTCATCAGGCAACAAAGAACTCGTAGTCGACCTCAACTACGCCAAAGAAAAATTCGAGAAATCGAAAATTAACGAACTAAACGTATAAGACGGAAAAACCGTGCAAAAAATAGCAGGCCTTGCGTTAAGCTGATAATAAGCCTGCGGCTTTTTGCATGGTTTTGGAGTCTTAAAACTTTACTTTCCTCTTCCTTGAATCACAATAAGCGCCGTGTAAATCAAGATCTTCATATCCACGGCGAGATTCATGTTTTCGATGTACAGGATATCATATTTCAGTCGCTCCACCATCTCATCGACGGTCGAGGCATAACCGAACTTCACCTCACCCCAACTCGTGATGCCAGGTTTTATCTTCAGCAGCATACGGTAATGCGGCGCCTGCTGCACAATCTGGTCGATATAGTATTGACGCTCAGGACGATAGCCCACAATCGACATCTTTCCGCCAAGGACTGTGAAGAACTGCGGAATCTCATCCAAGCGCACTTTTCTCATAAATTTGCCCCACTTCGTGATACGTGGGTCGTCGTCTTTCGAGAGTTGCGGCCCCATATCCTCCGCATTGACGTACATACTCCTGAATTTCAGCATGTTAAACGGTTCGCCATGCTGTCCGATACGCTCCTGTTTGTAGAAAATAGGGCCTGGCGACGAGCGTTTCACCATGATGGCAGTGAAAATGTAAACCGGTGATAATAAAACGATTACAAATATCGAAACGACGATATCGAACACACGTTTCGTCACCTGTTGCCACACAGGCATAGGTTCCGGCGTAATCTGAATCAACGAGGCATGCCAGATACCCTCCTGCTTGACGGCGCCAAACACAAACTCATGCATCAACGGTATGATTTTCACCGTCACATCAGTGTTTTCGAGCATCACCAGCAATCTGTCGATGGTCTCGGTCTCCGAACGCTCGATGGCAATGATAGCCTCCGCGATGTCGTAGTCTTTGATAATCTGCGCCATGTCTTTGTAATTGCCGAGATGCGGGATATATTTCTCTACCTTATAAACATCTTTATCAAAAACATTGACAAATCCAACGATGATATTTCCTGATGAGAACCTCTGTCCTGTAATCTCCTTATAAATCTTGCAGGCATTGCCGTTGCTGCCGATAATCAACGTGTTATAGCCTATCTCGCCGCGATGGATTTTGTTGGCCGTAGCCGAAGTGATGACCAGACGTCCGATATATGTCAGCGTAAACTGCAGCAGGAACAATATTGAGAATAAGGTATAATAAATCTTGTAATTTGTGATGTTATCGTCAAGAATGATAGCGAAAAACAGAACTATCGCGCCAATCAAAGTAGCAAGAAAAGTCTGCCCCAGCTCACGGACACGCGATTTGAAATACACTTTCTGATAAGAACCAGCGAGCATATAAAGCAGCAACCATGCTATTGGGATCACGATAATGCCAATCCAGAAATTCTTATCGTCAAGAATCACATTGAAATTAGCATGAAAACCATCAGGCTCCATCGTCTTCCTGAAACAGAAGAAGATCGACCAGGTCACAACAGATGCGATCCAGTCCCACAACACATATTTGAATGTCTGCCTCCGCTTATTAATTTTCTTGCTCAAGATAAATCAGTTTTAATTGTCGAGATAAATCAGTTTCAGATTGTCAAAATAATACCTTGTGGTATCAGCATCGCCTTGATACCCTCTTAAATAGAATTTCACATAATCAGCGTTATAATGCTCTGTCACCGTCGGACTGAAGTTGAGATATGTCTTCTTCCAGCCATTTGAAGCTTTCAGATAATACAACTCTTTGTCTATCAATCCATTCTGCATGCTATGAATATACATTCCGACCAAAAACTGATTGGTGCAGTTGTAATCAAGCTCGAGAATAACATAGTTTCCTACCGTAGGCAGCCCCACCAGCTCGCCACTCACCAGACAGAAACGCTTGATGCTGTCGCTCAACTCGACGAGTCCCGACCTGTGATGGTTAACAGGGTCAACCGGATCAAGCCATGCACTGTGATCGTTATTATAATCAACCTGGTGCAGCTCCGCCCATGTCGAATCAGGTCTGTAAAGCTTAATATTGTTTACTTCTTCGAAATCCTCCTTCATCTTGAATCGCATCAATGTACTGTCGATGCTGTAATAAATCGTTGCCGGACGAATAGTGTCGATCTCGCCAGGCTCAAGGTTTCTAGTGATGATGTAAGGCTGATAAAAAGGATATTGTATCCTCGTCGATGATATGCTGTTCAGCTTGACTCCCGGATAAAGATTCAGCTGATGCTGGCCTTTTTTGAGCACCGGCACCATGGCATACATGCCGTCGTTGTGCGACTGTATCTCGTAACAGCCAAGCAAGTCGCCGTCAACATACACCCATGCGTCGGTGATGGCTTGTGTGGCAGCGCCGTAAATCACATAATTAGTGGTAAAAGTCCACGGCTCAATGCGCAGATATGCCGGAATCTCCTGACTTCCTTTGAATTTTTTACAGGAAAACAGGACCAAAACAATCAAAAAAACCGTCAAATAGCGAAAAATTTTCATAGGCTGCTATTTTTTTAACCAAAACGTCGATTAATACAATTTATTGTATTATTTCAAATGTTTTTTCATCTGACCTTCATGTTTTTTTATCTCGTCGAGAATCATGTAGGCAGTCTTAAGCACTTTCACGCCATCCTCAATGGTTACTGGCGGTTCGGTGTTGTTGACGATGGCATCGTGGAATCGCTCGAGCTCGGTCTTTATAGCGTTTATCTGATTGATTTCCAATTCTTCTACAGATATTTTCTTGCTTGAGCCGTCTGGCAAGTCGATGGTCATATCGAACGGTCCAGGCACGCCTTGCACGTCCTCCACTCTCACCACCTCGGCTTTCTTCTCCATGAAATCCATGGTGATATATGCACCGTTTTGGAAAATACGGAATTTACGCATATTTTTCAACGAGATACGGCTTGTGGTAAGGTTGGCGATAGCACCGTTTTCAAACTCGATTCTCGCATTGATGATATCAGGGGTCGGACTTACTATTGACACGCCGTTGGCATTGATTGATTTTATTGGCGATTTCACTATAGTGATGAGGATGTCAATGTCGTGTACCGTGAGGTCAAGCACCACAGGCACGTCGCAGCCACGCGGATTGTACAGCGCCAAACGATGTACCTCGATAAAAACAGGGTCCTGGATATGCGGCTCGGCAGCGATAAATGCCGGGTTGAAACGCTCCACATGTCCTACCTGCACCTTCACCTGAGCCTTCTTGGCCATGTCGATGAGCTTGTTGGCCTCCTCCACAGTCGCCACGATTGGCTTCTCGATAAACACATTCTTACCCTTGGCAATGGCCTTCGACGCACACTCAAAATGCGCTATAGTAGGTGTGACAATATCCACAACATCAACAGAATCAATAAGTTCGTCTATTGATTTATAGTTTTTCACACCAGCCTCTTCAGCCACTCTCTTTGCAGTATTTTCATCCTGATCGTAGAAACCGACCAGCTCGTATTTTTCTATTTGCTTGATGCAGTTGATGTGGATTTTTCCGAGATGTCCTGCACCTAAAACTCCGATTTTTAACATAAAAATAAATTTTTGCAAAGATATGAAAAAATTAATTATGTATGACATTTTTAATGTCATTCGCAGAATTGTGACTTACCACAGGGTACTGAGAACAATTCGAGAATGACATTAAAAATGTTTTAAATCATCTATTTTTTTTACTATTTTTGCATAATAAAACAAAAGAATGCAGGAAGACACTTTTCGTCATAAAGGCATGCGCCAGAACTTGGTGCAAGAGCTTAAAAATAAAGGCATTACAGATTCCAACGTGCTTGATGCTATAGGCGCGGTGCCCCGTCATGTCTTCCTCGACTCGTCGTTTGTGGAGTTCGCCTACCAGGACCAGGCCTTCCCCATCGGCTCGGGACAGACGATCTCGCAGCCGCTCACCGTGGCGATGCAGAGCCAGCTTCTCAACGTCAGCCGAGGCATGAAAGTGCTGGAGATAGGCACCGGCTCGGGCTACCAGTCGTGCATCCTCGGTCACATGGGCGCTAAGGTGTTTACCATCGAACGCCAACGCAACCTGTATTTCAAGACGAAACAACTGCTCGCGGAGTTTCCTTACCGTATCAACACGTTTTTAGGAGATGGCTACAAAGGATTGCCTACCTACGGTCCGTTCGACAGAATAATAATAACTGCAGGAGCACCCGAGATACCGCAAGACCTTGTAAATCAACTAAAAACAGGCGGCATCATGGTGATACCGCTCAACGAGCAGATGCTGCGAATCACCAAACAACCCGATGGCACGCTGAAACGTGAGGAGTTCGGCGACTGCAAATTTGTCCCGATGCTGAAAAACATCGGAAATGACTAAAAGAAACGTTACTTTACTTTGAATTTCAAGTATTTGATGGTCAATCCCTGCTTCAGCCACATCGACTCGTAATAGGTGCGGATCGTCTTCACTTCCAAATCGTCGTCGTTGGCGTAAAGGTCATTATAGTTGTAAACTATAGGATAACCGGCCTCTTTCACAACATCCAAAGTGAATTCATAAAGCAAGTCGCTGTCAGTTTTGAGGTTGATATAGCTGTCGTTTTTCAAGAAAGTCTTGTATCGCTCAAGATAAATGGGTGCTGTCAGACGCTTGCGAGCTTTCAGAATCTGCGGATCCGGGAAGGTGATCCATATCTCGTCGACCTCGTTCTCGCCGAAGAAATGCTCTATCAGCTCGATGCGTGTACGCACGAATGCCACGTTTTTCAGACCTTCCGCTATGCCCTGCTTCAGTCCGACCCACATCCTCGCGCCCTTGATGTCAACACCTATATAGTTGACGTCAGGATGAGCCTTCGCCAAACCGATTGTGTACTCTCCTTTTCCGCAGCCCAGCTCAAGCACTATTGGGTTGTCGTTGCCGAAAAACTCATGCCAATGACCTTTCAGAGGAAAACCTTCACTCTTGATACGCTCGAATGAATACTCAAAAAGGTTGTCAAAAGTCTTGCATTCGGCAAAACGCTCGAGTTTGTTTTTCTTTCCCACGACAATTATTGTTTACGTAAGAGCCAAGCGGCTTGGTTATATTCTTTCTGTATGATTTCCAATCGTTTTATGGCGATGTCATAACCCATCACCGTTTCGTATGCGATACGAATATTGCCTTTTCCGTTCTTAGGAAGAGCTATAGCATCGTTGAAGCCTTGTTTTTGAAACTTCTCCACGCACCTTTGGGCATCGACATCGCTTGTCAACGAGCTGCCAATGATGTAATAAATCCTGTTGTCTACAGGCTTAACCGTTTCATAACCAATAGGTTCGATATATTTCACATCGCAATTACAATCCACTGTCGATGCTTTTATCGATTCCAGCACATCGACTTTTGCAAACTCGCGACTTGCCATTGTCTCACCTAAATGCTTAGCAATAAACTCGTTAGGTGACGAATAGAAAAACGGGTTCCATGAGGCGAAGTTAGAATCTCTCTTGTCGGCGCCCCATCCGAGGAGCACAAGCGCCATGGCTATCATCATGGAATAAGCAGCTGCGCGGAACCACTTGTAGTTGCGGCTGTTCACGTGGTGCGGCTTGGTTCCGCTCTCCTCCTCGTGCACGGTAATCAAGGTGTTTTTCGCCTTCTGCTCGCTCGCCATCTGATGCGCGATCTTCTGATATGTCTCTTTTCTGTATACAGGCTGTGCCTTGATTGTGGTCAAGCCAAACGAATCTCCCAAGAGATTCATGTCGTCATCGAAACGGATGATATAATTTCTGTCAGAGACCTTTGTCAGCACACCCATCCCGTCGAGACGCAGAGCGCCGCTGACCTCAAGCACCGCCAGGCTGTGCATAGCGAATTCATGGACCATCTCCGCCACCTTGGTAGTCATGATACCCATACGTTTCGCCATGTATTCTATCAACAAGCCGTCATCAGTGACAAGCTGTCCGTTGAACGCCACTTCTTTCGAAGGCGGTGTCAGCCTATGGGTAACGTAATCGAGTGAGGCAGGCGTCTCCTTGGTGATAAACGCCCCCAACCCCGGCACAATCACGCACTCGTGGTCTAACAATAACTCCGATAAATATTTGGTTATCATTCAGTAAATATTTTTTCTATTTTGATAATATCTTCCGGCACATCCACCGAATAGCTTTCAAATTCCGTGACTCCCATTCGCACCGTGTAGCCGTTTTCAAGCCAACGCAGTTGCTCCAGCGACTCCGCCAGCTCCAGTCCCGACTGCGGAAGCGCCGAAACCTCCCTCAAGACATCAGTCTTATATGCATAAATGCCGATGTGCTTATAAAACTCACGCTCTACCTGATTTCTCAGATATGGGATGGCGAACCTGCTGAAATACAACGCTTTACCATTTTTATCAAACACCACCTTCACTGCATTGGGACTCTTCAGCTCATCTTCATCATGAATCGGCTTACACAACGATGCCAAAGGCGTGTCCTTGTCTGAAATCAGCCCCGCTATCTGATTGATTTGCAGTGGGTTGATATACGGCTCATCGCCTTGTATATTTATCACTGCATCGAAGCCAGCGCCTATCTTGTCGACCACCTCGCGACATCTGTCGGTGCCGCTCTTATGGTTTGTCGACGTCATCACAGCCTTGCCACCGAACCCGACCACAGCGTTGAAGATGCGCTCATCATCAGTAGCCACAACCACTTCCGAGAGTTTGTCGGCTTTCTTCGCCTGCTCATACACCCTCTGAATCATCATCTTTCCGTTGATGAGTGCTAACGGCTTGCCCTCGAAACGTGTCGAGCCATATCGTGCCGGTATAATACCTAATATCTTCATAATCAGAACAATCCGTTTAATGATGCGTTGATGTCGTCAATCACGAGACTCAAATCCTCTGGTTTCTCCAAATCGATATTGTCGCTCTCGATAATCAGCAGTTTTCCCTTGTTATAGTTGGCAATCCAATTCTCATAGCGTTTGTTCAGGGCTTTCAGGTAATCCAGACGTATCGACTGCTCGTAGTCACGGTTGCGTTTCTGAATCTGACGCACTAATGTCGGGACGCTGGCACGCAGATATATCAACAAATCCGGAGCCTGGAGGAATGAGCTCATAAGTTCGAAAAGTGCCTGATAATTCTCGTAGTCGCGAGTTTCCATCAGACCCATATCATAAAGGTTTGCCGCGAAGATATATGCATCTTCGTATATCGTGCGGTCCTGGATGATGTTGTCGCCACTCTTTCGAATTTCCATCACCTGACGGAAACGGCTGTTCAAGAAATATATCTGCAGATTAAACGACCAGCGCTTCATATCTTCATAAAAACTCTCCAGATATGGATTGTTGTCGACCTCCTCAAAATGAGGCTTCCATCCGAAATGCTTTGATAACAAACGAGTTAACGTCGTCTTACCAGAGCCAATATTTCCTGCTATAGCAATATGCATAATACACCAAATTTTTCGCTAAAATACGAAAAATTTTTGATTAAATGACAATTGTTGAAAAAAATTATTTCGGCGCTTTTACGACAAAATAGATTCCTATTGTCGCAAAAATGATATTCGGGAGCCACCCTGCCATAAACGGCGAGATAACGCTGGAGATAGCAAAAACTCTGAAAAACTCCAGGAAAAGTATGTACGCAAACGCTATCGTGATGCCTATTCCAAGATTCAGTCCCATACCTCCTCTTGTCTTACGGCTCGACAACGCCGCACCGATAATCGTAAGAATGATAATAGCCGCCGGCGACGCCAACCGTTTGTGTTTCTCGATCTCATATGGCAAGATATTATCTGCACCTTTGGCATGCTGTTCGGCGATATACCTGTTCAACTCGATAAGATTCATCTCCTCAAAGTCCTCCTTGACGAAATAAAAATACGCAGGCTTCATGTTAAGCGTGGTATCCAGAACCTTGCCTTTAACAAGATACTCCTCGGGTTTGAAATAATGTTCCACATAATTGAAAATCGCCCATCTGTCATGCAAAGTGTCGTAAACGATCTTATCGGAACTCAATTTATATTCAAGTTCATGATTATCAAACTTCTCCAACGTAAATTTATAACCCGTCATGCGCTTCATATCGTAGCTCGACATATAGGCATACGTCCCTTTTTCAATCTGCACATGGATATTCGAACCCGAGCTCTTCATAAGGTTTTCCATATACTGGTTTTTGAACGTCCTTCGCACCGTATCCATCCTGGGAATCAAGAAGTTACCGAGATAAAACGAGCCTCCGGCGAGCAACAGTGCCCCCATCATATACGGCCACAACAGCCTTCTGAAACTGATGCCGCTGCTGAGTATAGCGATGATTTCAGTATGCCCCGCCATCTTCGAAGTGAAGAAAATCACCGAAATGAACGTAAACAGGTATATGAACAAATTAATAAAATAAGGTATAAACGGGATGTAAAAATGAAACACCACCTCATAAAGCGAGGCGTGGTTTTTGATGAAGCTGTCGACGTTTTCCGACACGTCGAACACTATCACCACGACAATGAGCAGACTGATGGCAAAGAAGAATGTGCCAATGAATTTTTTAAAAATATACCAGTCTAACTTTTTCATTGTCAATATTTTACAAATTTACGAAATACGATTCGTCACTTTCGGAAGCATCATGTCGCGCCACTCAGTGAAGTCTCCCTCGATGATGTGTTTGCGTGCCTCTTTCACGAGCCAGAGATAGAATCCGAGGTTATGCACCGTGGCAATCATCGGGCCGAGGATCTCTTTCGAGATTATCAGATGGCGCAGGTATGCCTTCGAATACTGTTTATCAACAAAAACCGTGCCATTCTCGTCAAGAGGCGAAAAATCATATTTCCAACGCTCGTTTTTGATGTTTATTATGCCTTCCGAAGTGAAAAGCATGCCGTTGCGGCCGTTTCTGGTAGGCATCACGCAGTCGAACATGTCGACGCCGCGTGAGATAGCCTCCAAGATATTGGCCGGAGTGCCCACTCCCATCAGATAACGAGGCTTGTCTTTCGGCAAGATGGCGTTCACAATCTCAATCATCTCGTACATCACCTCGGTGGGCTCGCCAACAGCCAGTCCGCCGATGGCATGGCCGTCACAGTTTTTGGAAGCGATAAACTCCGCCGATTCCTCACGCAGATCACGGTAAGTGCAGCCTTGCACAATAGGGAACAGCGACTGATAATAACCGTACTGCGGCTCAGTCTCGTTGAAACGTTTCACACAGCGGTCAAGCCAGCGGTGCGTGCGGCCCATCGCCTCCTTGGCATATTTATAGTCGGAAGTACCTGGTGCACATTCATCGAAAGCCATCATGATGTCGGCACCAATGGTGCGTTCGATGTCCATCACTCGTTCAGGGGTGAAAAGATGCTTCGAGCCGTCAATATGTGAGCGGAACTCCACGCCTTCCTCCTTCATCTTTCGGATATCCGTCAACGAGAAGACTTGGAAGCCGCCGCTATCGGTGAGTATCGGATGATGCCAGCCGTTAAACTGATGCAGGCCACCGCATTCGTGCAGCACATCCAAGCCCGGACGCAGATAGAGATGATACGTATTCCCCAGTATTATTTGGGCTTTTATCTCGTCTTCCAAATCACGGATATGCGTGGCTTTGACGCTTCCCACAGTACCCACAGGCATGAAAATCGGGGTCTCAATGTCACCATGGTCAGTGGTCAGGATACCTGCACGCGCATTGCTTTTCGCATCGTTTTTTATTAAACTGTACTTCATTCCAAAAATTTGTGCAAAAATACAAATAATTTTGATTAATCTATATTTTTAATACCATTCTCGAAATACTCTCAGTACCCTGTGGTAAGTCGTATTTCTGCGAATGACATTAAAAATATCAAAAAAAACTAATGGCCAATATCCAATAGCTAATGGCTTTTTATTACCTTTGCAAATTGTAAATATTGAATGCCATGAATATTGAGTTTAATTATAACTCCTTGAGTTTCATTATATTATGCATTTTCGGCCTAATGTGGCTGATTCAGATGTGCTACTTCTGGGGCCTTTTTAGCCGTTTGGCGTTTTTCAATAAGAAAAAATACGACAACGACAAGCCGAAATACGAGCCGGTTTCAGTAATCGTATGTGCCAAGGACGCTTACGAGTATCTCATCGAGCTCGTGCCGAGGATTTTGTCGCAGGATTACCCTGATTTTGAACTCGTTATCGTCAACGACTGCTCTACTGATGAGACCACCGACTATCTGAAGGCGCTCGTCGACCAACGTCCAGACATCAACGTGGTGTCGCTCACCCAGAGCCTCAACTTCTTCCATGGTAAGAAATTTCCTCTCAGCATGGGCATAAAATCGGCGAAACACGACCTTCTGCTTTTGACCGACGCCGACTGTCTGCCCGAGAACGACCAGTGGATCAAAGGTATGGTTGGCGCATACAAAAACGGCACCGAAGTGGTGCTCGGATACAGTCCATATTTCACACGTAAAGGCCTGCTAAACAAGCTGATACGCTTCGACACGCTGTACACCGCCATCCAATATCTCTCGATGGCACTGGCGAAGATGCCGTACATGGGTGTGGGTCGAAATCTGTCATACCGCCGCGAGCTTTTCTACAAAAACAAAGGCTTTACCTCACATTACACAATCCCATCAGGCGACGACGACATCTTCGTGAGCCAGGTGGCAAACAAACACAACACACGCATCTTCATCGACCCGGAATGCCGTGTGGAGTCAGAGCCGAAACACACTTTTAGCAGCTGGATCAGACAGAAACGCCGTCACTACTCAACCGCCAACATGTACAAACGCTCCACAAACATCATCTTAGGCATGCTTCTGTCGAGCCGACTGTTTTACTACGCATCAGCCGTAACACTGTTCTGCCTTCCCGAAGCGTTTGTATGCAACACAGGATGTCCGCTTTATTATGTGGCAATAGGCGGATTCATGCTTCTGCATGGCATCAGCATGGACTGGATTTACATAAAATCAGCTAAACAATTGGGAGAGAAGAACTTAGGATTATTCTTCACACCTGTTTACGATGTCTTTTTCACGCTTTTCACCACTATATTGGGCATCAGAAACACTTTCTTTAAGCCCAAAGGTTGGTGATTTTCAATTGGTTATTTTACCACTTTGCGTGTAACGCCGTTCACTTTCACGAAATAGATGCCTCTACCCCATTCCGAAGTGTTCAGAATCATCTCGTTTTGTGCTTCTGTTGATATGATCTTCTGCCCTAAGGAATTGAAAACCTCTATCTTGATATTTCCTTCCTTTACAATAATCAATTGATTATCAATAGGATTAGGATATACTTCAAATTCACTCTCCGAAACTTCATCAGCCAAGTCATAATACTGGTTTTCGATGGCTCCGATGTCGATTCTACCATCAACTATACGAGGATTTCCGAGGTAATCGGGATCGACGATGCCTTGGACCGAATTGTCGCCGGCATTGACGCAGACAGATGTCCTGTCGATTGCAAAATCACCGTCATCAGGGTTTGTAAAACGCGGATAATTACCCGAATCAGTGCCATCGTTCTGTGCTGCGAGATTTATATTGTTTGTCCCGCTATAGCCACCTTGTACTGCGCAATAGCTGTAATCCGACAATCCCATAATTTGATTTGAGGTGCCGTTTTTGTTATTTCCCCAGAAAATGCTATTGTAAATCTTGCTGTTATGTGTCTCGTTATACATCGCGCCGCCGTTTTCCGTCACGTTGTTGTTCACCAGATCGCAGTTTATCATGGTGATCTTACCTTTATTATATATAGCGCCGCCGAGTTTAGCATTGTTGTTGTCGAAAATAGTGTTCACCAACTTGCTGTCTTTGTTGGCATAGATATAATAAGCGCCGCCTTTGGTATTGGCTGTATTGTTGGTGAAACGGCAGTTTTCTATAGTAGCTCCAATCATATCGCAGAGTGCGCCGCCCATTGAGCTGTTGTTGCCTTCAAACAAACAATTAACGAGCCGCACCGATGAGTTGTTGTAATATGCCGAGATGATGTAAACACCACCACCGAAGCCATTAGAATTGTTATTCAATATCTTACAGTTCGAAAGACGCGTATTTCCTCCAATACATGCGCCAGCACCGGAGCCAGCAAAACCGTTCTGGATGGTGAATCCGTCCCAAACAGCCGTCTCCGTGTTGGAGATGTTGTCAACTTGATAAAGCACGCAGCGTTGGTTTTGTCCGTCAAGGATGGTCGGATTGGCATCAAAATCACGGTCGTCAAGGTTGAAATCAGGAGTTTCGTTGCCGGCAAAACCGCCATAAACATTGTTGCGTTTGTAAATTATGAATGCTCCTTTGTCATTGTTCATGTCACCGTAATATGTGCCCGACTTCACCCAAATCTTTTTCGAAACATCAGTTGACAAAGCCGATGCATATTCGAGATAATTTGTAGCGTTAGCCCACGAAGAACCATCGCCAGTGCCGTCGGAAGCCACATAGATGATGCCATTACTATCGGAATTAATCTCTAATGGCTTGATATTCATCACGATAGCTTCGTTGTTATGGTATCCCGCCACATCATTGATGCTGTAATAATCGTTGCCCGAGCCACTCCATCCAAGGTTAAAACTGAAATAATCATAGGCATCGTAGCCGTCGCAAACGATAGCATGACCGCCGCCAGAGTCGCTGGTACCTGAAAAATACACAGGTTGTGATTTGTCGAGTTCGCTCTTTAAGAGCGCAATCCATTCATCTTCAGAATATTGCGTACGTTCTTTATAAACAGCGGCGCAATATCCGAAATATTTACGCATAGCAGTCTCTACATCTTTAGAATAGGCTCCGCTGGAATTGGGGCCGAAGTTCATGTCGACACTCACACCACATTGATACATTAACATAGCCACGGCTTTAGCCTCATCATTGGCCTGCCAGCCTAGCTCAACAGGCATGATATCCCAGTCGTAGTTCGTCTCGCCGAAATTCGCCGACAGCACTCCATATGTGCTGTGGGTGTACGAATGTGATCCGTGACCGTGTACAGGATGATCCCAATATTTCATGATCTGTGCCATGGCACATGCCACACAGCCTGCATAACAGTGGTTACCATTCCAATAATTGTTGCATTCCGGAGCATAATAATTATATGGATAATCCTGATTCCACAATGTCTGGATGAGAGGCTCAACGGTATTTGTGTTTCGTACAGATGGCAACTCATTGTTCTCCAACAACTTCCATTCGTTTTCCACATCATTATTCATCAAAATGCCTCGTTCTTCACAATAATCGACGTTTTTACTATAATTATTGATGAAATACCAAGCGGTTTCAGGGATTTCGCCATCATAACTGTTTCGCAATGAATAAGCAAGAACAGGTTTCATATATTTAGAGGCTGACACAATCACAAAGCCTCCGCCTTCTACATTATAGATATAAAGATTGGCCTGTCCGTCAGCGCCGTTTTCCGTATGGAAAAGATTCAGTCGGACATCTGATTTTCCCATCTTATTTGAGATAAAATTAGAACCAATCTGTCTTGCAAACGATTCATTTACAAACGTTTGAGCAAACGCTGCATTCGACAAAAACAGAATTGCGGCAAGCGCGATAATTACCTTATGAAAATATTTTTTATTCATTTTTTGTTAATTTGATGCTGCAAAGATATAAATTTATTATATTTGCAGATTAAAAAAAATTGAAATTAATATAAAAAAATATAGTTGAAATGAATGATTTTCAAAAAGAAATACTTGCTGGCATCCCTGAACAACTGCCAGAAGTAAAGGAATATGACAAAAACATCAACCATGCGCCGAAACGCAAGGATATCTTGACGAAAGAACAGAAAAGACTGGCGTTGAAGAACGCTCTCCGTTATTTCCCGGAAAGACTTCATGCACAGCTCGCTCCTGAGTTTTACGAAGAGTTGGAGAAATACGGCCGCATTTACATGTACCGTTATCGTCCTTCGTATAAGATGTATGCTCGACCGATTGACGAATATCCTGCAAAATGCCGTCAGGCTGCAGCCATCATGTTGATGATTCAGAACAACTTAGACCCTGCGGTGGCACAGCATCCGCACGAGCTCATCATCTACGGCGGCAATGGCGCCATCTTCCAAAACTGGGCACAGTACCGTCTCGTGATGCAGTATCTCGCCAATATGACCGACGAACAGACTCTGGTGATGTATTCAGGTCACCCGATGGGACTGTTCCCGTCACACAAAGAGGCTCCACGCGTCATCGTCACCAACGGTATGATGATTCCAAACTATTCAAAACCAGACGATTGGGAGCGTTTCAATGCACTCGGCGTGACACAATACGGCCAGATGACAGCAGGTTCTTACATGTACATCGGACCACAAGGCATCGTCCACGGCACCACCATCACAGTGTTGAACGCATCGCGTAAACAAGGCGGCACACCGGCTGGCAAGCTGTTCATTACAGCGGGTCTCGGCGGTATGTCAGGTGCACAGCCAAAAGCTGGAAACATCGCAGGCGTGGTGTCAATCACAGCGGAGATCAACCCGGCAGCGGCACAGAAACGCTACAACCAGGGCTGGGTCGATGAGATTCACGAGAATCTCGACGAGTTATTCGAAAAAGTCAACGAAGCACGTGCAAAGAAGATTGCACGCTCATTTGCATATCAAGGCAATGTGGTCGACCTCTGGGAATACGCAGCAAACAAAGGCATCCAGGTGGATCTCGGCTCCGACCAGACATCGTTGCACAACCCATTCGCTGGCGGTTATTACCCAGTAGGTTATTCACTCGAAGAGTCAAAGAAGATGATGGCCGAGGAACCTGCCAAGTTCAAAGAGGCAGTCTACGCTTCGTTGCGTCGTCATGTGGCAGCTGTTAACAAATTGACAGCCAAAGGCATGTACTTCTTCGACTACGGCAACGCGTTCCTCCTCGAGAGCAGCCGCGCTGGCGCCGATATCTTGAAAGAAGACGGCAAGTTCCGTTATCCATCATATGTCCAAGATATCATGGGACCAATGTATTTCGACTACGGCTTCGGTCCGTTCCGTTGGGTCTGCACATCAGGAAAACCTGAGGATCTGCAGGTCACCGACGACATCGCATGCAAGGTGTTGGAAGACATCGCCAAGTCATCGCCGAAGGAGATCCAGCAGCAGATGCACGACAACATCCAGTGGATTAAGGGAGCACAGGCCAACCACCTCGTCGTAGGCTCACAGGCACGTATCCTCTATGCTGACTGCGAAGGCCGCACCAAGATCGCTGCCGAGTTTAACAAAGCCATCGCTGACGGCCGCTTGAGCGCACCTGTCGTGTTAGGCCGTGACCACCACGACGTGTCAGGCACCGACTCACCATTCCGTGAGACATCGAACATCTACGACGGCTCGAGCTTCACCGCTGACATGGCAGTACAGAACGTCATCGGCGACGGTTTCCGCGGCGCCACATGGGTATCTATCCACAACGGCGGCGGCGTAGGCTGGGGCGAAGTCATCAACGGAGGCTTCGGCATGGTGCTTGATGGCACTCCAGAGGCTGACAGACGCTTACATTGCATGTTACATTGGGACGTCAACAACGGTATTGCCAGAAGAAGCTGGGCTCGTAATGAACCTGCTATGTTTGCAATCAAACGCGCCATGGAGGTCGAGCCGAGATTGAAGGTCACAATGCCTAACATCGCTGATGACAAGATGATTGCTGAGATAATCAAATAAGAAAGGACAAGGCATGCCTTGTCCCAACGGGATGAAGTTGAAATCCCGTAAGGATAAAGCATGCTTTATCCATCAAACAGAAAACATTAACAATTTAAAAATAAATCGCGTATGAAAAAATTATTACTTACATTAACAATGATTTTGTCGGTAATGGCATTATCGGCACAGATTTTCACAGTAACTGAGAAAGAAAGCGGCAACGTCGTCGAAAACGGTGCATCTTACTACATCTACAACGTCAATGGTGACGAGGTGTGGGAGCTCGCAGAGGAGTTTATAGTGACCGCCAACGAGGACGTACGTCTTATCGGCGAGAAAGTTGAAATGCAGGTCGTTGAGAACTCATCAAATTTCATCTGCTTCGGCCAATGTCTCTTGCCAGAGGTTTACGTATCAGATCCATTTCCAATGGCAGCTGGCGAGACAGCCGATTTCAGCGCACACTATTCTTATACCAACCTTATGGAAGAAGTTGCGGGTCACGAGCAAATCATGAAATACTACATCTACCCAGCCAACGATCCTGACAACAAATTCATCATCAACATCACCTTCAAGTTCTCGTTGAATGGTGTTGAGGATGTGAACTATGTGTCTGCATTCAGCAACGCTTATCCAACACCAGCAAGCAATGTGGTCAACTTCGATTATAGCTTCAATACTGGCGTCAGCAGCGCTATGGTTGCTGTATACAACATTATGGGTCATGAAGTGCTTCGCAGCGACATCAGCGGCACAAACGGCAAGCTGAGCATCAACGTGAGCGACCTCGCCGACGGCGTTTATTTCTACAGCCTCGTGGTGAACGGAAAGACTGAGAAGAGCAGCAAATTAGTCGTTAGTCGTTAGTCGTTAGCCATTAGTAGAGACGCACGATTGTGCGTCTCTATTTTTTTATTTTTTTTACACTATATTAAAAATTATTATTATCTTTGCAAAGTCTCGTTATAACGATAATTTTATGAAAAATGTTTTGTTATATCATGGTTCGACAAAAGTAATTGAGAGGCCGATATTAGGGTTAGGAAACCCTAAAAACGATTACGGTCTGGGCTTTTATTGCACTGAAAATCAAGAACTTGCAAAAGAATGGGCAAGCACCGAAGCGAGCGATGGTTTTGCTAACATTTACGAGTTGGATTTCAACGGTTTAAGGGTTCTTCATCTGAATAAAGAACCATATCATATCTTAAATTGGTTGGCTATTTTGTTGAAAAACAGGACTTTTTTGTTGTCGCAAGGTCTTCCAACCGATGCGAGAGACTATATTTTTGAGAATTTTTTGCCACAATATGAGGATTTTGATGTGATAATCGGTTATCGAGCCGATGACTCGTATTTTTCGTTTGCGAATGCGTTTTTAAACAACACGATTTCTTTGGAGCAGCTACGCAAAACGATGTTTTTGGGGAAGCTTGGCGAGCAGGTTGTGATAAAAAGCCAAAAAGCTTTCAATGCATTGAAATATCTGGGAAGCACGCCTGTTGCAAGCAGCCAATACTACCCCAAACGACAGGCTCGCGACAATCAGGCAAGAGACGATTTCCAGAAGATGAGATCTCAAGTTTCTTCGGTTGATTCTATTTATATGATTGATATTTTAAGACAAAAATGGACTAACGATGATGCGCGCTTATAATCATTATTATCTTGAGGATGTCATGAACAACCTCGCCGCAATGTTCGATTGTGCCGCAAACGTTGTGCATTACGACATTTCCGTGTTTTATGAGATGTTTCTTGCGAGCGGTGTGGCAGCGCAGATTGAAATGGGCAATCCCCGTTATTTGTCGGGGCTCTCAGGCATTGAGTTGATGCATATTGTATTTAAAAAATGCTCCGATAAAGATGTTCAAGACATTGATTATCATCCATTTGAGCGCACTCCAGAATATTGGGCCGGGTGGGCGTTGGCATATTACCAATGGTTTACTGCAAAATCGTTTACGTACATCCAGCGTAACGGGTTGGATATCAAGACCTTAATCAGTCTTTATCCAACTTTGCACGAGGCTGACTTGTCAAAAGTTGTTGAAACTGCCGATACCATTATTGAGCGGCACATCGCTGAAAGTCGCAGCATTTTAAAGACATTGCGAAAGCAGTTACACCTCACGCAGAGCAAGCTCGCCGAGCTTTCGGGTGTCTCGCTCCGCATGATTCAGGCCTACGAGCAGGGTGACCAGGACATCCGTAAAGCCGAGGCGCAGACGGTCTTTGCGCTGTCGAAGGCTTTGGGGTGCAAGGCGGAGGTGATTTTAGAATAAAAAAACAGCCGGAGCTTTTGCCTCGGCCTCTTCACAAGGAATTAATTCTCGGCAGAGCAGACAAGGCGTACACTTCGACCGCTCGCGCGGCAGTCCCAATCAGCGCCGAGGTTGCTCTCGCCGAAGTACATGCCGTACGCGCCGTCACTATCTCCGTACGAAGCCGACCAGTAGAAGCCGTTGGAACCGACGCCGTAGACATATGTCCCGCTACGCCAGCCCGCAGCAGCGGGCAGGAAGACTGCACCGTTGGCTTCGAGTCGGTTAGTCCAGTCGCTCTGCGAGATGCGGTTGCTGCTGTAACTCGCTCTATCATTATTCGTGCTGCTCAAGCTGTAGTTCGAGCTGTTCCAGTTGTCAGGAAGCAGTATCACTCCATTTACTCCGTTCACCGTGGCTTTTGCGTACCTTATGCCAGAGCTGGTGCTTCTTATGTTGAAGACATAAACCCACTCGCCTCTTGTCAGAGTCCGCCAGCTCTTTCCGCCACCGTTCGATATGGTGTTATTGACACCCCAATCGTAGTTAGTGCCGGCTATATCCCAATTTCCGTTGCCGTAGTCAGTGCTCGTGGTGCTGGTCATCCATGGGTTCTTCCCGTTGTAGCCGCTCGTGCCCCAGCCGAACAGGTCTATCCAGCCGCTATAGCTTGAGGAAATGTTTTTGTTGGCATCGCCTATTATATCCCATTGGTGCTCAGCAAATCGCCATGTGCGTGTCGACGCCTGATATTGAAGATTGCCTTGGGAGAATTGAACTTTTTTGTTGGAGGAAACTGAGAAAACCCCGTTACCGGCACCTGTTGCAAACGTCAGTTTCACCGAGCTCTCGCCTCCTGTTTGCGCCACTGTTATGGTTTTTGAGGTCTCCTTGCCGGTCGGCAGTTTCTCATTGATACTCAGCTTGTTTTTGTCATCAAGAGTGAAGTTTTTAATGACAGGGGTGCAGCCGGTCTTCTCAAGACGAAGCTCATGGGTGCCGATCAGCACATTGCCCAGGACTCGCGGCGTGGTGCCATAATTTTTCCCATCGATAATGATATTGGCACCAATGGGGTTGCTAACCACCTCGAGGGTACCGTAAATCGGTTCCGGGTCGGGTATCACGATGTTTTCAGTGGTGCCGAGCGTCAGCTGCACGTTTTTAATCGCAGTCTTATGCGATGCTTTTCTTGCCTCGAGGCTATGCGGACCATCGCTCAGACGGCCATTCCATGTGCCTGTGCCCTTCTTTTCATTATCGACATAAATATCCGAGTTTGAATCGGTTGTGATATTTACACTTACAAAGTTGGCAGCCATTGTCATAGGTGCCTGCGTGGTATTGCCATCTGTTACGGTGAAGGTTTTCTCAGCTGTCGAAAACATCTCCTTCATCACACGGACTCTATGCTCTCCGCTTGCCAATCTGTCAGATTTGAATGGCGTTTGGCCCACTTTCTTGCTATCGATAAACACGACAGCGCCGTTTTCTGGGCTGCTTGTAATGTTTAAATATCCGAAAGCCGGGCGCAACCTCTTCTCAACGGTAATGTTCTCGCCTTCTTTAACAGGTATCGTCGCTTCGCCGCTTTCGCTATGATACAGCTCGCATTCGATGCGCCAATTATGCTTCTCGCCTGCCCTAAACGACTTATAAACGCCCTGTTCACCAGATTCGCCTACATACACATCGTCAACATAAATTGTGGCATTAGGCTGGTCGGCGGTGATTATCAGGAAGTTATAGATATCTTTGACGGGTGCAACAGGAGCATACGCCTTGTAAACGAGAGCCATCTCATAGCCTTTCTTGGGTTGCAAGTCACATGGCAAGGTATATTCATAAACGCCAAAATCGGGATGCGAAATCTTAAGATAATCGGCATATTTCGCTGTAAGATACACCCAGACCTCGCCAGTGTGATATTCAAGCACGATAAAAGTGCCGCCATTGCCCTCAAAACGCAGCTCTCGGCGTTGTTTGTCGGTGATGTTTTCCGTTCTAACTTTAATGACAGCATACGGCAGGTCGTTGTCATCAGTCTGGTAGTTGGGGTCGTCATTGATATTCACGAATCCGTGCACTTCCTTGAAAGAGCCAGGTTTCACCTCGAGCTGTGCCAAAGCGTTGAGCGACAATACGATAGCGAATATAAATAGAAAAATCCTCTTCATTTCAGTGATATTTAAACCGCAAAAATAAACAATTTAATTCAAAGAAACAATTTTTTCCCGTCTAATAAAAAAAGAGACGCCACGATGTGGCGTCTCTGCTGTTGTTTCTGCTGTTTCTGCGTGCGTCTTTATTTTGCAAACTGCACGGCTCGCGTCTCTCGGATAACCGTTATCTTGATCTGTCCCGGATATGTCATCTCTGTCTGGATTTGACGTGAGAGATCGTATGCGATGCTGTCGGCCTCCTGGTCGCTGACCTTGTCAGCTCCCACGATGACGCGGAGCTCACGACCAGCCTGTATAGCGTAGGTCTTTACCACGCCTGGATACGACATCGCCATCTTCTCGAGCTTGTTCAGCCGCTGGATGTAAGCCTCGACGACTTCACGGCGGGCGCCTGGGCGTGCGCCTGAGATGGCGTCGCACACCTGAACGATAGGTGCGATGAGTGATTCCATCTCTATCTCGTCGTGGTGGGCGCCGATGGCGTTGCAGACATCCGGTTTCTCTTTGAATTTCTCAGCTGTCTTCATACCGAGTATTGCGTGTGGAAGCTCTTCCTCGTTGTCGGCTACTTTACCGATATCGTGCAACAGACCTGCGCGTTTAGCCACTTTCGGGTTCAGACCGAGCTCAGCAGCCATGGTGGCGCAGAGTTTAGCTGTCTCGATAGAGTGCTGCAACAAGTTCTGTCCGTATGATGAACGGTATTTCATTCTACCAATCATTTTAATGAGCTCTGGTGCCAGGTTGTGGATACCGAGGTCGATGACGGTGCGTTTACCTGTCTCGATGATTTCTTGTTCGACCTGTTTTTCAACTTTCTTCACCACTTCTTCGATACGTGCCGGGTGGATACGTCCGTCGGTGACGAGTTTCTGGAGTGAGAGGCGTGCTATCTCACGGCGTATCGGGTCGAAGCCTGAAAGCAAGATTGCGTCAGGGCTGTCGTCGATAATGATTTCTACGCCTGTCAGCGACTCGAGTGCGCGGATGTTACGGCCTTCACGACCGATGATACGGCCCTTAATCTCGTCATTCTCAATGTTAAACACCGAAACAGTGTTCTCGATGGCGTGCTCTGATGCTGTTCTCTGGATGGTCTCAAGGACGATCTTCTTAGCATCCTGGTTTGCCGACATCTTAGCTTCCTCAACAATCTCTTTTGCGAGGACCATAGCCTCGGCGCGTGCTTCGTCTTTCACGGCTTCTTTCAGCTGTTCCTTGGCTTCGTTCACTGTAAGACCGGAAATCGACTCCAGCATCTTTTTCTGCTCCTCATGAATCTTGTCGAGTTCTGCTTGTTTCTTTGTCAGGTTTTCCTGTTGTGTTGTGAGTTTCTGCTGCTGATTGTTCAGCTCGTTTGCCTTACGGTTCAGTTCCTCGTTGCGTTGGTTGACTTGCTGTTGCTGTTGCTGCACGCGTGTCTCCACCTTCTGCAGCTCGCGTTTCTTCTCGTTGGTCTCTTTCTCATAGTCCGACTTCATCTGCAGGAACTTCTCTTTTGCCTGCAAAATCTTGTCTTTCTTGATAACCTCGCCTTTTTCTTTTGCTTCTTCCAGCAGTTGGTTGCTCTTCTTAGTCAATGCGTTACGCATAATTGTGGTAGCCAGCAACACTCCGATGCCTATCCCCACGACGCCAGCTACTGCGTAGAAAATAATGTTTAGTGATTCAAATAGTAAAACCATTTTTTAAATAATTTTACTCTTCCGCGAAAAGAAAAAATCTGTCTACCCAAAGGGATCGTAAACCCTTGTAAATCACGCTTATGGCTGCCACGATACGCAAACGTCCACTGGCGTTAAAGCTCCTCTTACGAGGATGAGGCCTGTTTTTGTACCCATGAGTCAACCTGTTATTTGTTGTTATTGTTAAGGTTACATCATGCGTCGGGCAGACAGATAAATCTATAGGTTCTCAGTCAACAAAGCATCAATTGCGTCAAGTTGTCTGTCGAGATATTGGTCCTTGAATGCGGCGTCGTTCTCATATTTCACCACGTTTGTCGCGAACTGGATGCAAACCATAGAGACCAGCGACAGATAGTCTTTGTCTGTGTAGATCCTCTTATACTCGTTGACCCGTTCGTTAATCATGTCGGCGGCTCTCCGCACCTTTTCCTCATCAGCCTTGTCAATAGTCAGACGGTAATTGCGGTCGGCAACTACAATGTTAATTCTTATTTCATCACTCTCGCTCATATCCGTCTATATTTACTGTTCAGCGTTCAATATCGTCATACACTGGTCAATCTCCTTCACCAATGCTTTTATTAACTGCCTACTTTCTTCTATTTCCTTCTCGTTTCCGAGTGCGTTAACAATAGTTGTTTTATTTAACTTATTTTTCAATTCTCCGTTCTCAGTTTGAAGAATCTCAACGTTTCTTTGGAGCTCCTCATTCTGGCGAACAAGCTCGCTGTTCCTCTCAACAAGCTGATTCTTAAGTGATATGAGTTTCCTCATCTTCACTTCGATTTCCGAAAGCCTTATACTTAAATCAGCCATTTCCTTTAACAGTTTACTTTAGAATTTGGGTACAAAAATAAGCATATTTTTTGAATCACGCAACTTTTTTTTATATTTTTTTAAATAACGCACTAAAAACACGGCAGTTCAAGCACTTACGGTTCTTGCAATAGCAATTGTAAAGATGCAAAACCGCCTGCGATTGCTGAGCATTGCACACATTTACACCCATTTCTTCGAATTTTCTGATGACAAGATTGTCTTCCGGCTTCATTTTTTCAAGCAATTCCAAACTTTTTTCTTTCAGTGTCTCATTGTCATGATATATGCCGTAAGCAAACAACACTGGCACTATAGCGTTGATAATCAACACGTCAATTGCTGTTGGACCGAAAGTCTTTGTCATCTTTTTCGATGGCTTCCCGAAAATAAAGTGCGTGTCCCAATAATCATTGGTCTTAACATCAAAAATACTGCGCATTGTTTTCAAGTCATTGATTACCATTATTTTAGAAAACAATTCATCGCAAGAGCATATCAGCGAGGCGGTCTGCGCCAGCCTTATTGTAGGGAAATTTGGCGGTCTCATACGCAGGAACTTCCAATAAGCCATCGGCATGACCGAAAGGTTGAACTTCGATTTCAAAATCTTGAATTCTCTTTGAAGGAGAATAGGATACGACTCATCAAACGTGCCTTCAAGAAAGCCTGCGCAACCGAAAATCATAGCCTCAACCTGTAACATGTTGTCAATGTGTTTGCGCAGGATTTTCAAGGGCAAAATCTTCGCTAGCCGCTCAAATGCGTCGTTGTTGACTTTCATTCCAAGATAGCGCATAACACGTTGATACGCAGTCTCTTCCCAGTCGTAGTTATTCTCAACAAGACGTGCCACTACATCTTTTACCTCGGTTTCAAGACGCTCCACAACGAGACGCTCCAGCCACGAAAGCCAGGTAAACTGCTGAACGCCAGAAATCAGTTTCTCGCATGGAATCCATAGTCTCGATCGCATAAAGTCTTCGTAATGTGTCAAAATGCTTACGTCAAACTTGTCTACAACCTCAACCGTGGGAATGTTAAGTCGTTCACTATCATTATGATACACCACATGCAAAATGACATTTCTATACGCTTCGTCATCCTGATGTCCGTGCTTGAACCAATCTGATGTGTTGACATGCATCTCGACGTGCCCCACCCATAAGGTGTTGCCAATTTTTATTCTAGCATGAAGATAATCTGGACCCGAGTCGTAGTTACGCATTCCGACAGAGACAACGGTCAGCTCTTCGCCGTCAACAGTGTGCATGTCGGGCGCCAGCAGCCTGTTCTCCCAAAGATAATATAAAAATTCCTCTTTCATAATGGTGTTCTTTGCTTGCAAAATTAACACCATTAAAAATTATGACAATAAAAATCAGAGGAAAAGTTTCAGATTTTAGTAATTTTTAACTAAAAGTTCAAAATTTTGCACCAAATCTAAACAAAATGCTATTTCAGTCCGCGGCAGATGTACACGAACACGTATTTCGCAGGCGTTCCACAACGGTCGACAACGATAGTGTCGCAAGGGATTATCTCCTCAAATTCGTCTTCCAAATAACGTTCAGGAGCGTAATAGTCGGAACTCTCGTTCAAGAACCAGTAATCTGCGCCTTTCTGAAGTCCGCCACGATACTCGTTGATCCAATAATATTTATGGATTTTGTCGATGTCTCGCAACCCGAACATATTGATTTCCAAAGGATAAGCCACATAATAATCGAAGTTTGCCATGGGAAACCACTGTAACCCGACCATGCCATCGGACTCTTTCATAGTCCCATCATCGATTTTTTCCTGACGAATTTGTTGGAAATCGTCTTTTATCGAACGCCAGCCATAGATTGTGGTTGTAAAATCGCCTTCGCCATAATATCTTACCGAGTTGGCGCGCTCGCCGAATCGCAGCGGGATGAATCCTGTTTTTATCTCCAAAACGCCAAAAATCAAGATGAAAACGAGCAACGATATAGTGGCTATTATCGGTTTGGGCAATTTTATTTCCAAAGACGCATCTGATTGTTTATCAGCGAGATACGATGCCGGAAACAACAATAACAGCGAGAACGCGGGCGACGACCAATGAGGGAGTATCGGTCGCGTAAGTGAGAAGAACCAGAACACGCCAACGAACGGCAGCGCAAATGTCAGCAAGAGGCGCCCGCTGGTTTTATCAAGATATTTTCTACCTTTGAAAAATGCCACTAACGCAATGATTATCAATACATAATTAATAGGATTGTTATACCCCAACTCACCAGCGATCTCTGCCAGGAAGTCTAGTGGCTGGAGCTTGCCGAAGAAGCTGACACGGTCGCCATGGAAGGTGAAGCTGATGAAATCGTTTTGCATGTTCCAAATTAAAACAGGCAGCATGCAAACAACAGAAATCAGCGCTGATAGATATAAATATTTGTTTTTCAACTGTTTACGGTCATACAAAAGGATATACAGACCGACGCCCGACCAGATGAAGATGGCGGAATATTTTGATAATAACGCCAAACCAGCAAAGAGGCCACCCCATAGGAGAGACGCACGGCCGTGCGTCTCAATATCACCCCGCATTGCATTGACAAAACACCAAATTGATAGCAACGTAAACATCATCAGAGGCGTATCAGGCATGATGAAAACGCCAGTGATTACGAAGCAATACAGCGAGGCGGTGTAAAGCAGAGCTGCATAGAAGCCCGCAAGTTTGTTTTTCACCAGACAGCCAAGCCTATATATAATATAGGTATCGATAGTCATGAAGATTATCGACGACAATCGCAAGGCGAACTCGCTGCTAAACAACAAGTTAAGGCTGAAAATCTGCATCACCCACCCCACCATGCCTGGATGGTCGAAATGACTCCAGTCGGGATACATGGCGTAGGTCCAATAATAAACCTCATCGTTGCCGAATTCGATAAAAGCGGCAAGGAATCCGCGCACTAACGCACTGATTATAAGCAGCCAAGTGATATATTTGTCGATTTTATTCTCTTGAATCTTCATTTTTCGTGTTATTATTATTTAGGATTTCTCCATTTCGCTTCGCTTCAGTCGAAATGACATTTATGACAAACATCCTGATAAGAAACACTATCACAATGATGTAAACCGCCCACATCAGATAGGTGCGGCCTTTCATCACCTTAGCTTTGTTCAAATCGAAGAAATACTGGTATTGGTGACGCACTAACGGATTGAGGTACAACGTGTTACCATTTTTAAACTCAATCTCCGTCCTGATATAAGTGTCATCGTTTTTAATCACATAACAAGCCTCCGAAGCGTCGCTAACTGTCTGTTTTACAATAGCATTCTGACCGATGAAACGAATCTCTTTAGCCTCAGCAGAGACAGACACCTTCAAAGTATCGTTATTAAACGTAACTTCTTGTAGCTCAGGCACATCAATCAGATTGCCACGGTATGCCACAGCGTAAGCATTGCCGGTTTCAAGCGACTTGTAAACCGATTCCGCATCATTTTCACCGATTGTGGCGGTCAAATATTTTATCGTATCAAAGTCGTTTCCAGTTGTCGCGATGATATTCACACGATGTCCGTTTGAGAGGGCTATATCCCAGTAATACAATGAGTTATCATTTGGCGAAAGAGCCTCCATCACACGATAATGGTCCAGATGCGTCAACTCACCTTTTTTGAAGCCTTTCGAAGGATGCGAAGGTGCCACCAAACGACATTGTTTATTTAGCTTATCGATGTTAAACTGTTTATAATGAATGCTTTGCAGGAAAGGATAGTCTATTTTGCGTTTCTTTTCATAACCAAAGCAGAGATAACGAGTTCCAGTAATGGCATAGCCGTATTCATAGACTTTAATTCCTTGATTTTCAATTGATTCTGAACGAAAATCAAAATAATTTATACGATTTATATCAGAATAAGGATTATAAACAAACTCGCCATTGAACGGCTCGATTTCCGCGAAGGAATACGATGGCACCGCGAGGTATAACACCAAGAAAAACAATAAGATAGCGCAGATTATTCCCGTCAAGGCTAGGTAAAACCTGTTGTTTCTTATCTTTTTCCAAAACTTCTTTTCCGACATACTAAAAAATTATTCTGCAAAATTAAAGAATTTATGATAAATAAACGCCATTTCATGAAAATTTTGTATTTTTGCAAATTAATATTTTTGAAAAATTTTTGTTATGGAGTCAAATCCAAAGGAAAATATAATTGAAGAAGTTACCAATAAGGACTACGAATTCGGTTTTGTGACCGACATCGAGACCGAATTGATACCGAAAGGCTTGAGCGAGGACATCATCAGACTGATTTCCGAGAAGAAAAAAGAGCCGGAATGGCTGTTGGATTTTCGTCTGAAAGCCTATCGCCACTGGCTCACCCTGAAGCAGCCGACATGGGCACATCTAACTATTCCACCCATTGATTATCAAGACATTATATATTACGCAGCGCCAAAACAACGCAAGGCAAAGAGTCTGGACGAGGTTGATCCGGAGCTTCTGGCGACCTTCGACAAGCTCGGCATCTCGCTCGACGAGCAGAAAAAATTGTCGGGTGTCGCCGTCGACGCGGTGATGGACTCGACATCGGTTAAGACAACTTTCCAAGAGACCTTGTCGAAGCATGGTATTATCTTCATGTCTTTCAGCGAAGCCGTGAAAAACCACCCGGATTTGGTAAAAAAATATCTCGGCAAAGTGGTACCTTACACCGACAATTACTTTGCAGCATTGAACTCGGCGGTCTTCAGCGACGGCTCGTTCTGTTACGTGCCCAAAGGCGTGCGCTGCCCAATTGAATTGTCAACTTATTTCCGCATAAATGCAGCAAACACAGGTCAGTTTGAGCGCACTCTGATCGTTGCCGACGAAGGCGCCTACGTAAGCTACATGGAAGGCTGCACTGCTCCACAACGTGATGAGAATCAATTACATGCAGCTATTGTGGAAATCATTTCCGAGAAGGATGCCGAAGTGAAGTATTCGACTGTCCAGAACTGGTATCCTGGCGACAAAGACGGCAAAGGCGGTATCTACAACTTCGTGACGAAACGCGG
Organism: Bacteroidales bacterium; assembly: GCA_017645275.1. GTDB lineage: Bacteria > Bacteroidota > Bacteroidia > Bacteroidales > F082 > Limimorpha. The sequence continues at coordinate 64,985 of JAGCPH010000021.1, forward strand.
CATCTGTCGTGGCGACAACGCCAAGATTTCATGGACACAGGTAGAGACAGGTTCTGCCATCACCTGGAAATACCCGAGCTGCATCTTGAAAGGCGACAACACCGTGGCGGAGTTCTATTCAGTGGCTGTCACAAACAACTGGCAGCAGGCCGACACCGGCACAAAGATGATACACATCGGCAAAAACAGCCGCTCGACCATCATCTCGAAGGGTATCTCGGCGGGTCACAGCCAAAACGGCTACCGCGGACTGGTGAAAGTGGTTCCTGAAGCCTCCAACTGCCGTAATTTCTCACAATGCGACTCGTTGCTTTTGGGCGACCAATGTGGCGCACACACCTGGCCTTACGTGGAATGCGGCAACGACAGCAGCATCCTCGAGCACGAGGCCACGACATCAAAAATTTCGGAAGACCAGCTGTTCTACTGCAACCAGCGCGGCATCCCTACAGAAAAAGCTATCGGATTGATTGTCAACGGATACGCAAAGGATGTTTTGAACAAGTTGCCGATGGAATTTGCGGTCGAGGCTCAGAAGTTGTTATCAATCACATTGGAAGGATCCGTCGGTTAGAGACGCACGGCCGTGCGTCTGTACAAACGCAAAAAATAAAAAATTAAATATATGTTACTGAATATCAAGAATTTACATGTCTCAATCGGAGGCAAGGAAATATTAAAAGGATTCAACTTGGGTGTCAACGAGGGCGAGATCCACGCCATCATGGGACCTAACGGAACAGGCAAGAGCACCTGGGCGGCTGCCGTGACAGGACGCGAAGGCTACGAGATAACCGAAGGCGAGATATGGTACAAAGACCAAAACATCGTCGGGATGCCGCCAGAGGAACGCGCCAACCTCGGCATATTCCTGAGTTTCCAGTATCCAGTGGAGATTCCAGGCGTGTCGATGCAGAACTTCATGCGCACCGCCGTCAACGCCAAGCGCGAATATCAGGGACTTCCACCGATGTCGATGATAGAGTTCACCAAGATGATGAAGCAGAAGCAGGCGATGGTGGAAATCACAGAAAAGCTGCAAAACCGATATGTCAACGTGGGCTTTTCGGGCGGCGAGAAGAAGAAAAACGAGATCTTCCAGATGGCAATGCTTGAGCCAGAGCTCTCCATCCTCGACGAAACCGATTCAGGATTGGATATTGACGCCTTGCGTATCGTGGCAAACGGCGTCAACCAGCTTCACAACGAGCATAACGCCTTCGTGGTAATCACTCATTATCAACGACTTCTGGATTATATCGTGCCAGATTTCGTCCATGTGATGTACGACGGCCGCATCGTGAAGTCGGGAGACAAGAAACTCGCGCTCGAGCTCGAAGAAAAAGGTTACGAATGGGTTAAGGAATTGAATCTCTAACACTTACGACGATGGCTTATCTCGAAAACAACATAACGGTAGCGAAAAACCAGAGTCGGCAGCTCGTGATTCTCGACGATAGCAGTCATCTGCAGTCGAACGAGGAGCAGTGCGACATCGTGATGGAGGAAAACTCCACGCTCGAGCTGTACCGCATTCAGAACCTCAACGACGACTCGGAGCTAACTACGCACATCAACATCAAGCAAGCCGCCAACAGCAGCGTGCATTTCGTGATTGTGACGTTCAACAGCGGCAAGGTGCAGAACAACTACCACGTGGACCTCAACGGCGAAGGTGCTGACCTGCAGATCTACGGTTTGTACCTTCTCGACAAGAAACAGCACGTCGAGAACCTCATGAAAATCAACCACAACGTGCCGAACTGCTCGAGCAACGAGAAGTTCAAGGGCATCTTGGACGACGAGGCATCGGCGGTGTTCAACGGACATGTGATGGTGGCTCCGCACGCGCAGAAAACCAACGCATACCAGAACAACAGCAACATCATCCTGACCGACAAGGCGAAGATCAACACCATGCCGTTTCTGGAGATTTATGCCGACGACGTGAAATGTTCGCACGGCACAAGCACTGGACAGCTCGACCAGGACGCTATGTTTTACATGCGCCAGCGTGGCATCAAGAAAACCGACGCTAGAATGCTTCTGATGTACGCATTTGCAGCGGAAATCAGCAATCACATCAAGATTGAGAGCGTTCACGACAGCATTGACGACATGATAAAACGCAGATTAAAAGGCGAGCTCTCGAGCTGCGACACCTGCATCTTCCAGTGCAGCAACAAAGAGAAAGTTTTTAAGATTGATTTGGATAAAATCTAAATTTTTTCAAAAAAAGCTTGGATTTTTAAATAGAACAGCATATTTTTGCAAAAAATTTGACTATTTAAATTAAATTTAAAACGTATGAAAACAAACAGACTTATCAGAAAGAGCACAGCTCTCTTCATGGCATTGGCAGTCTTTGCTATGATTTTCACAGGATGCAAGAAAGACAGTTCATCAAGCAGCAGTAGCGGCGGCGGTGGCGGCGGTGATGATCCTCAACCAGGCAATTACGGCACAATTGTTGTCGGCGATCAGAATTATACTATCCATTATGGTGTGTATACAGTTGCTTATGACGAAGATATTCAAGCAAATGAAGTTGGCATTGCTTTGACAGATGGAACAGGCGAAAACGCAAACTCATACATGCTGGTTATTCCATTTTATGACGCAATACCAAACGGCTCGTTCAATTACTACATTGGAGAAACTCCAACACAAGGTCAATGCGGCGGTATGTTTGCAAAAGGCACTACAGGCGACGTAGTTGTCTGCACATCAGGAAGTGCAACCGTCACAAAAGTTGGAAACAACTACAAAATCGTGTCAAACGGCTCTGGATATCCAATGGGTGGTGGTCATGACATGAGCTTCTCAGTAAACTTCGAAGGTCCTCTGACATTTGAACAAGAATAGTTTTTAATAATAAAAAATAAGAACAATCGTGGCATTTAATGTGCTGCGATTGTTTTTTTTAGTATTTTTGCAAAGCGTGTAGTAAGTTAAATACTTTAATATTTTTTACATTTTTTTCTTGCACATTTAAAAATTATTTGTATCTTTGCGGTATGAAAGATAGAAGTGTTGATATTACTAAACGCAAACTCTGCCAAATTGCAGAGATACAATCCGGTATATATATAAAAGGTATATCAGACGGAGATGTCTCGTGCTTGCAGGTAAAAGATTTGTTGATGGATTCGCCGGAAACTACTGCAATGAAAACAAATCGCACAAAAAAGATTGATAGATATTTATTAAAAAAAGGAGACATTCTTTTTGCATGCAAAGGTACAACATATCTATGCAAAGTATTTGATTATGATATCCCTGCGGTGGCATCAACGACATTGTATTCAATAAGATTACAAACAAATATTATTACTCCGGAGTATCTTTGCTGGTATATGAACCACCCTACTATCGCAGCTTCTATAAACAACGAAAAAATGGGGACAGGCTCGCCAATGATAAGAAAAGAAGTCATTGAGAATCTCGAAGTTATGATACCAGACATGAACACTCAAAAAACAATTATTGAGATTTCGAAACTTCAAGAACGTGAAAACGAGCTTGTCGGTTTAATACAACAGAAGAAAACGCAGTTAACCAACCAATTGATAATAAATAAATTAAATATATAAAATGGATACAAAAAAGATAACCCAAGACGATATCAACCGCACGGTTTGGAATGCATGCGACACTTTTAGAGGCGTGATTGACCCCAGCCAGTATAAGGATTACATCCTTACGATGCTATTTTTGAAATACGTAAGCGATGTTTATAAGTCGAAGTTTCAGGATTACGTTAAGAAATATGAAGGAGACGCTACTCGTGCAGAAAGAGCAATGCGTCACGAAAGATTTGTTGTGCCCGAGAAAAGTTCTTATGACTATCTTTACGAACATAGAAATGCATCTAACATCGGAGAATTGATAGATGAGGCGCTTGCTGACCTTGAAGATGCCAACCGCGAGAAAATGAGCAGCGAGGATGGCAGCAGCATTTTCAGAAACATCAGCTTCAACAGTGCGAATTTGGGCGAGACAAAGGAGAAAAACGCAAGACTAAGAAACCTTCTTCAGGATTTCAGAGGCGTGGAGTTAGATGAGTCGCATCTGGAAAACAACGATATCATTGGTGACGCTTACATGTATCTTGTCTCAACGTTTGCAGGTGAAGCCGGCAAGAAAGCTGGAGATTTTTTCACGCCAGCAGAGGTCTCTACCCTACTCGCAAAATTAACAAAAAGTAATCCTGGTGCAAGAATCTGCGACATCACATGCGGCTCAGGATCATTGTTGATTAAAGCAGGAAAAGAAGTTGGAAACAACAACTTCTCCTTGTACGGTCAAGAAGTTAATGGTAGCACTTGGGCTTTGGCAATGATGAACATGTTCTTGCATGGCTTTGACAATGCCGTCATCCGTTGGGGTGACACCTTGCGCAACCCAAAGCTGAAAGTGAACGACAAGTTGATGAAGTTTGACACGGTTGTTGCAAATCCACCATTCTCACTCGACAAATGGGGCGCAGAAGAAGCCGCTAATGATCCGTACAACCGTTTCTGGCGAGGCATACCACCAAAAAGCAAAGGCGACTGGGCATTTATCAGCCACATGCTTGAAGTTGCAGATGAAAACTCAGGTAAAGTAGGTGTAATCATACCTCATGGAGTGCTTTTCAGAGGCGGAAGCGAAGGCAAGATTCGTCAATACATACTTGAAAACGAGCATATATTGGAAGCTGTCATCGGATTACCGGCAAATCTCTTCTACGGCACAGGTATTCCGGCAGCCATCGCCATTTTCCGCAAAGGGAGAAACTCTGAAAACGTGCTATTTATCGATGCAAGCCGCGAATATGAGAATGGTAAAAATCAGAATAAACTGCGCACTCAGGATATCGAGCATATCGTAAACACATATCGGAAGTTTACCAATGGTGAATTAGAGCCAGGCGTCGTAGAAGATAAATATGCTTTTGTGGCAACACCAGACGACATTCGTGAAAACGACTACAACCTCAACATCCCGCGTTATGTTGATACATACGAAGAGGAAGCCGAGGTTGACATTCCTGCAGTGCAAAAAGAAATAGAGCAATTAGAGAGCGAACTTGTTGAAGTTCAATCAAAAATGAAGGATTATTTAAAGGAGTTAGGATATTAGTATCATTTCGAGGATATCCTCGAAATGGTCGAGAGTATTAATCATTAAAAAACCAAGTAATATGAACAAACGACTTACGAAAAAGACAATGACACTGTTTGAGAACATCAAACACATTGATGAAAACGGTGTGGAGTACTGGACATCGCGCAGCCTGTGGAAAGTTTTAGAATACACAGAATACAGACACTTTCTACCGGTTATTGAAAAAGCCAAGATAGCCTGTGAAAACAGCGGCCAGAAAATAGAGAACCATTTCGAGGATATCCTCGAAATGGTAGAAATAGGTTCTGGTGCAGAACGCACTCTCGATTCCGTCAAACTTTCACGCTATGCATGCTATCTTATTGTACAGAATGCCGACCCGAGCAAAACGATTGTAGCTCAAGGGCAAACCTACTTTGCCATACAGACTCGCATTGCTGAAGTTCAGCAGATGAAGGAATATCAAGCGCTTTCCGACGAGGAAGAAAAACGCCTGTTTCTGCGTGCAGAGCTTCAGAAGCACAACTCAGAATTGGCAAGCGCTGCAAAAGACGCCGGTGTTATCGATTCCCGAGATTATGCCATTTTTCAAAACTTTGGCTATCAAGGGCTTTATGGCGGTATGACCGCAAAAGACATCCATGCCAGAAAAGGTTTGAAACAGAGTCAGAAGATTTTGGATCACATGGGAAGCACCGAGCTCGCCGCTAACCTTTTCCGCGCAACACAAACAGAAGAGAAGCTTCGACGCGAGAATATCAAGGGCAAGCAAAAAGCCAATATGACTCACTACGAAGTCGGTGCCAAAGTGCGACAAACCATCAAAGAACTTGGTGGCACAATGCCGGAAGACTTGCCAACGGTAGAAAATATAAAAGCCGTTGAAAAGAAAAAACAGAAATTGTTGGAGGGAAAAGCTTCAAATAACAAACAAGATTAAACAAATAATACAATTAAGAATATGAACAAAATTGAAACATTATTCAAAGAATGGCAAGCGCTTCAGCCTGTTAAAGAAGAGTATCAACAGAGACTCGACCAGAAGTTCATGTTGGAGTTCAACTACAATTCGAACCACATCGAAGGCAACACTCTCACTTATGGCCAGACGGAAATGTTGTTGATGTTTGGGAAGGTTGTAGACGAGGCTAATATGAAAGATTTGGAAGAAATGAAAGCTTCCAACGTTGGTTTAAAGATGGTGAAAGAGATGGCTTTAGATAAAGGGCAGCCTCTAACTGAATATTTTATAAGAACATTGCATAAGACATTGCTTCGCGAGGACTATACTGTTTATAAGCAATTCCCTGATGGGACCAACACCTCTTATGTCATACACGCAGGACAGTATAAAACTCGTCCAAACTCTGTGATTACTGCCACAGGTGAGCCTTTTGAATATGCATCGCCTGAAGAAACACCCGCTTTGATGGCTGATTGGCTACAATGGTATAACCAAGCCGAGACAGAGGGAGCCATGACCCCCATAGAATTGGCAACATTGTTCCATTATCGCTATATAAGAATCCATCCGTTTGAAGATGGTAATGGCAGAATCTCACGATTGATAATGAACTACATTCTATATCGCCATGGTTATCCAATTATTGTTGTCAAAAGCAAAGATAAGAATAATTATCTTACTGCTCTTAACAAATGTGATATTGCCATTGGTCCAGTCCCATCCGATGGCGCACATGCAGAATTGTCACAAATAAAGCCATTTGTTGAATACATGAGCAAATGCCTTATAAACGCATTAGAGATTTGTATCAAAGGAGCCAAAGGAGAAAGCATTGAAGAAGCTGACGATTGGAAAAAGAATCTAAAAACAAAGTATCGTAACAGAATTAACAAACCGGAAAGAACTGTCGATGCTGCAAATATAATACTTAAAGACGGCTATATACAACTACTTAAAAATATTGACCAAGAATTATCTGAGTTTTACTCTATATTTACGTCTGTGATGTGGGAGCCTGGAATAGGAGGTTATGACAAAACAAATTCGGGAGAGTATTACAGTAGCATACAATTCTCTATGGACTTTGGCAACTACAAATCCGGATTTACAATACGAGTCTGGTTAACCATGCAACAATTCTTATATAATATAGCTGTGTTTAAATACACAAGTAATGATTGTGTGGCTTTATACAACAAAGATTATTCTTATAATGAATTTATATCAGAGAAAGATACCGTCGATGTTATCAACAAAATTGGATCATATATAAATAAATTCATAGAAAACAAAGGAGATGATGACGACACATTACCATTTTAATTTCATTATGGCAAATATGGTAATATTAAAACTGCAAGAATAATGAAAAACGACAACCAACATATCCCCGCTGGCTACAAACCTTCGCCACTCGGCCCCATTCCCGAAGACTGGGAAGTGAAGAGGTTGGGAGAAATATGTACACACTTCAAAAGTGGCAATACAATTACATCCAAAGAGATTAGCGAATATGGTTTGTATCCCGTTTATGGTGGTAATGGATTAAGAGGGTATGCAGACACGTATACCCATAGTGGCAAATATATTTTGATTGGCAGACAAGGTGCGTTGTGTGGTAATATTAATTATGTGGAAGGGAAAAATTATATTTCAGAACACGCAATTGCTGTGCAAACTGATGAAAATATTCAATGGCTCAAATATAAGTTGATGAATTGGAATTTAAATAGATTTTCCGAGTCATCGGCTCAACCAGGATTGTCTGTTGAAAAATTGGTACGTTATAAACTATCGGTTCCTACACGTTCTGAACAAATCAAAATTGCAGAAATCCTTTCCCTTTGGGACACCGCCATCGCCAAGCAGACCGCCCTGATAGAGCAACTCACCCTGCGCAAGCGCGGCCTCATGCAGCAACTGCTCACGGGGAAGAAACGGCTGAAAGGGTTTGAGGGAGGCAATTTCCATAGACTTGGCAACTACATTTCGGAATGCAATAGAAGAAACGTTGGCTGCAATCGCGTTTTATCAGTTACCAACACAAGAGGTTTTATCCTCCAAGAAGAACAATTCGACAAAATTGTAGCCAGCAACGACACGAGCAACTACAAAGTAGTTCGTCGAGGCGAGTTTGCCTATAATCCATCCAGGGTAAACGTTGGTTCTTTGGCTATGTTAAACGAATATGATGAAGGCATCTTAAGTCCAATGTACATCGTTTTCAAAGCCAACGAAAACATTGACAAAGCATATTTGTTGCAATGTCTCCAATCATGGTGGTTCAGAGGACACATCCCTGCATATACGCAAGGAAGTGTCAGAGACAGCCTTTCCTTCGATGGTTTATGCTCTATGAAGTTCTACATTCCGACACTTCAAGAGCAAAAGGCCATTTCTGCCATTTTGGAACAAGCAGATAAGGAAATCGACTTAGCTAACAAAAAATTATCCTATATGCAAAAACAAAAGAAAGGTTTAATGCAAGTTTTGTTAACAGGAAAGAAAAGAATTATTAATCATTAAATCATAAATTATGGTAATTAATACATTAAATTGGATCTTATTTGTTTTTTTATTCTTGTTATATATTACAATGTATATAACCTCTTGGGTTTTACTTGATGACAAAACCAATAAAGAGCAAAAAGGAACAGGATTATCCTTTTTCTTTTGTGGATTATTATCTGCTTTTATTTTCATCCCAGCCATAGCAATATTTAACAATAACGCAGCAGTTGTATTGTGGAAAGTATTGGCAGCAATAATATTACTATCATCAATTTTAGTACTTATATTCAACGACCATATCCAAAAACAAAAATCATACAAATGGAGTCTATTTCTAATTATCTTGGTAACAATAATTCCATTTATAATAGACCTAACAATATCATCAAATACTACAGAAAGTATCGATTTCAATAACAACTATTCATTAGAATCTTTGGGAGTTATTGGCGCAATAATATCAATATTATCGACAATAGTGCTCATTGTGTTCATTGTTTTTACAAACAAAACAAGACGAAAAATAAGTGAATTAAACCACGCATTATTGTACTACCAAACTGAATACAAAAATATTTCCACATTTCAGAAACCTTATGAAAAATCTTTAAGAGAAGATTTATTTATTTTGATTAATCAATTAGAAAACAGGATTTCAAATCTACTTAAAATTAAAGAGAACAAAAGTAAAACTAACGATACAAATGAATTAACAACTAATGAGATCCATGATTTAAACAAAAAAATTGATGAAATTCAAAAAGTAATGATATTATTAGGTAATAGATTATTCGATAAAAAAACAACTGATTTTGATTTGATTAGAGATTTAAATCATTTTTTTGCCACTCCATTTGCCACAATAGAAGCAAATACCGAATTATTAAAAAACACTAAAGGAATTAATAATACTTACCTAGAAAAAATCAACAATTCAATACAACTGTGCAAGTGTATTATCGAAACTTATAGAGAAAGCTTGTCTTTTAGTAACAATCAAGAAAATGTAATAGATTCTTTAAAACATACTATCGACTGCGCTTATAACACCTATGCTGAACGAAATAACAAAAATTTAAAACCATTAAATACTACTAATATTCCTGATAGATTTTTATCTCACAATAACCATTATTTGATATCCATAATTCTTCCATTACTTGAGAATGCTATACAAGCTGCGCCTAACAATAGTGAGATAGAAATAAATTTTAATAATAATGACCGCACAATTCGCATAAGTAATATGTGTGATGTACTTCCCACATTAATCAATTTACAAACCCAAGGCTATTCATCTAAAGAAAACCATTGCGGCAATGGATTAATGATCGTTAAAAGTTTATTATCATTAAAAAACAGAGGGACACTGACAAGTGAAATAGATGAAAAAAACAATAAAGTAATACAAACAATAAAATTAACAAAAGATGAATAATGTTGAACCAGAAATTTTAGTAATTGACGACAATTCTGATTTTGCTCAATCAGCTGCAGATTTAATACATATCAAATATGGACTATCATGCATTTCAGCATGTGATAAATACTCTGTATTAGAAGCATTACAACACAATATAATCAAAGTAGCCATAATTGACCAAGTAATGCCAGAAATAAAAGGAACTGATTTATTTCTGGAAATCAAGAAGGTCTCTCCCACTACTAAAGCTATCATGTTAACAGGCGAGGCAACATCCGACGACATGGGACATGCTATGAACATTGGCTTTTCTTCGTACCTAAACAAAAAAGAAATAACCAAATTACCCGATTATGTTTTTAAACAATATGTTGAATATGAAAAACAGCATCACAACAATTTGAATACTTGTTTATTATTCACTGAAAGAAAACTTTTCGTCTTGCCTATTATAACTTATACCTTAGTATCAGTTGACAAGATCAACAACAGTTTTGTATTTGATGATTCATGGAAAACTGCGACCACAATTCATGCAGGAGAGGAACAAGAAATTGAATTTTCGATTGAGTTCGAAGACGAAATAACAATATCTGAAGAAAACGAAAGCAAGATAAAAGGTGAATTGGACATCAATAGCAAAAGTCACATGAACACACTAAAAAGCACTATCAATACTGAGCTTAATAAAAAATACAGTTCTCAACACCATACATCTGAAAAAGAAATTCATAAAAGCAAGAGAAAATGGTCATTGCCCAAAGAACCTGACGACACATCGGTCCGCCATATTATTAAACGTGATATTGAAAACGCACCGATATACAACGAATATAGGATTATTATAAAAAAAGAATGCAAATTATGTAAAAGCAGTCAGATTTTTCCTTTAACAATATATAAACAGACAAATAAAATAAAAACAAGACAAATAGATTATTATAGCGACAATTCCAAGACAGAAACAGACACTGGTGTTGAAAAATTCTAGATATTAAACTGAAGATGGCAAATAGAATCTCTTTCAAAGAAAACGATATCAGCCAAATCCCGGCGCTAGAACTGCTTCAAAAGATGGGATATAAATATATCTCACCGGAGGAGGCTTTTGAGATGCGCGGCGAGAAGACGTCGAATGTGCTACTCGAAGAGGTGCTGCGACAACAGCTGCGCGAGCTCAACTCCATCCGCATCGGCAGTCACAACGAGGCTCGTTTTTCGGAACAGAACATCGAAAACGGCATCGTAGCACTGCGCAACGTGCCGATGGAAAGCGGCTATATCAACGGCAACGAGGCAGTGTATAACATGCTCACCCTCGGCAAAGCTTTTGAGCAGAGCATCGATGGCGACAAGAAAAGCTACACTATGCGCTACATCGACTGGGAGCATCCCGAGAACAACGTGTATCACGTTACGGAAGAGTTTGCGGTCACACGCGCTGGAATGAACGACACTTATCGCCCCGACATAGTGCTGTTTGTGAACGGCATCCCGCTGGTTATAATC
>JAGCPH010000022.1 GCA_017645275.1 Bacteroidales bacterium
CTTTCTAACGAACCAGATTGTTTAACATTTAAAATTGAACTAATATGAAAAAGATATTATTTGTGGCATTAGCCCTTGTACTCGGTCTGGCATCATGTGTGAAAGACAAGCAATATCCAGGCATCACCATCACCAACGTCAGCTACAGCCCTACTGCAGTGTCGTCAAACTCTTTAGTGACAGTTACTGCAACCATCACCTGCTTCAACACTTTTGATGCAACGGTGGTTTACACTGCCAACAACATCACCAACACTCTTGCAATGACAGGCAATGGCGAAACCTACACTGCCGTCATCCCAGCACAGCCAGACGAAACAACCGTCAGCTTCTACGTCGAAGCAAGCAACGCTGACGCCAAAGCCACATCAGCAACGTTGAGCTACACCGTCGGCGCAGTCCAGATCGACTACAGCGTGCTCCGTCTCAACGAGCTTAACGGCAACGACAAGTTCATCGAGATCTTCAACAACGGCACAGAGCCTATCAACATGAACGGTGTGTATATCGTGAAAGACGAAACCGCCACCAACTGGACAGGCACAAGCGACGTTACTATCGAAGCAGGCGGCTACGTAGTGCTTTGGAGCGTTGACGTACAACAAGACCACCCGGAAGTACCGGAATATATGATTTTCAGCAGCGGTCTGTCAGCAAAGAAGAATGTGCGCATCCAGCTCTTTACACCAGCAGGCGCCCCTATTGATGACTTTAACCTCACCCAAATCGAATTGAACGGTGAAGCTTACGGTTATCCAAACAACCAGGCTCCTGCATCATACAGCCGCAACGCCAACACCGACTGGTACTATTCAGATGCCACCCCAGGCGCAGTCAACGTAGACGGAACAAACATCGTCCTCGGCCTTGAAGGCGGTGTGACACCTCCTCCAACACCTGACTACACCAACATCGTGCTCAACGAGCTGAACGGCACCACCAAGTTCATTGAAATCTTTAACAAAGGTGAACTTGAACTCTCATTGGAAGGCATGTACATCACGAAAGACGGCAATGAGACCGACATCAAGTGGACCGGCGACGCTTCACATGTGATTCCGGCCCATGGCTATATCGTGCTTTACAGCATCGACACCCAGCTGGATCACCCGGAGCTTCCTGATAACATGTTCTTCAACAGCGGCCTCTCATCAAAGAAAACCGTCCGCATCGCTCTCTATATGGCCGACGGCACAGAGAGAGATGTCTTCACAAGAGGTTCAACAGGCGAATGGGGACAGACAATTTCTGATGTCAAGCCACAGTCATTCGCCCGCACACCAGACGGTAACGGCGACTGGAAACTTGCTGACGAGACACCAAACGCAGCCAACCCTGCAACTGGCGACGACATTCCACAGGAATAATTCGGTTTAACACCATATAACAGTCCTTCGACAGGCTCAGGAACCTTGTTTTTTAAAGCTAAGGCGATCCTGAGCCAGTCGAAAGGTGCTGTTAGGGTATTAATATTTGTATTTTAAATTTTAAATCTTGAATTTTAAATCTTTAATCAAGATATGGCAAAAGAAGAAATGAAAATCGGCGAAGTGTCAAAGCCGAGATTTGAGTTCCGTTCATTCGGACAATGCTTCTGCGAAGCACACAAACGCATGGCACGCCTCTCAGCACCGGTCCCGGAGAAAGTCTGGGAACGCCTGAGCGATGAAATCTATATCATCTCACGTAAGAACGACATCAACAACACCAAGATCCGTGATGGCAAGATGGATATCAAGACTTACGTACAGACTGTCGACGGCCTCGAGCAGTGGAATCCTCTCATGAAGGGCGAGTTCCCTATCGCTAAGGAAGTCCTCGAAAAAGAAGTGTTCCCGGCTTTCATGGTCGAGATGCCTAAGCTCACCAAGGACACATACACATACGAAGAGTTCATCGCCATGGTGAAGGCCAACCCTGACCTCGCTGCAGTGCGCGTCCACAAACGCCGCTTCGGTTATATGGTCAACGACACCATCTGCGAGTTCGGCGAGGTGCTCATCAACGGTGCCAAAATCGTCACCATCAACTCGGAGTCAACAGAGATCGAAGACATCAAGAAGACCATAAAAGACTGCGGTCTCGAAGGTGTCGAGAATATCAATTATTTACAGGCTATCAAGCGCGTCATCGGCATGTCCGACAAACCGCTCGCAAACGAATAATAACTATGGCACAGGAAATAGAAAAGAAGTTTTTGGTAAAGGGTGACTTCAAAGCTGAAGCATTCAAAGCCACACGTATCACCCAAGGTTATCTCAGCAGCGTGCCGGAGCGCACCGTCCGCGTGAGAGTGAAGGGCGACAAGGGTTACATCACCATCAAAGGCATCGGCAACGCATCAGGCGCAGCACGTTTTGAGTGGGAAAAGGAAATCCCTGTCGACGAGGTACAGCAGCTCCTCGAGATCTGCGAGCCGGGCGTCATCGACAAGACACGCTATCTTGTTAAGAACACCGACGGCAAACACACCTGGGAAGTCGACGAGTTCTACGGCGACAACGACGGCCTCACAGTGGCTGAAGTCGAGCTCACCGACGAGAACGAGCCTTTCGACAAACCGGCATGGCTTGGCGAAGAGGTCACCGGCGACCCGAAATATTTCAATTCAATGCTGATGAAGAATCCATATAAGAATTGGAAATAAATCATTGTAGAGACGTCATAATATGGCGTCTCTACATACCCTTCAATAACCTATAACCAATAAACAATAAGCAACAATGGCATTCGACCCTTTGGATATGAACAACTACAAGGTGGAAAAGCTGCCGAAGATGCAGAAATCCTCCTTCGAGCAATGGATGGCACGCCTCGGCGGACCAATAGCCATCATCGCCTTCATCCTTCTCTATTGGTTCGTCCCGATAGGGTTCATCGACAACCTGGATCCCGACATGCTGACAGAGAAGGCTCTGAAACGATATAACGACATCGGCGGAGAGGCATTCCTGCGCTCCAACTACGCCATGTTCGCCATCTTCGTAGCAGGTCTTATCCTTTGGATGACAGAGGCCATTCCAAACTATCTCACCTCCTTATTGATAATATTGGGCATAGTGATATGCAACGTCACGACGCAGAAGGAAGCCCTCGCACAGCTGGGACATCCTGTCATGTGGCTTAATATCTTGTCATTCGTCTTGGCCAGCATGCTCGTCAAGACGCAATTTGCCAAAAGGCTCGCACTCGCCTTCGTGATAAAATTCGGCAAGAGCGCCAAGGGAGTTCTCTGGAGCTTCCTCATCATTAACCTGGTGCTGTCGGCGTTCATCTCCGCCACCACGGTGAAAGCCACCATCATGCTGCCTATCTTCATGACGGTGTGCGCCATCTACGGAGCATCAAACGGCAACCGAAACAACTTCGGTCGTAACCTCGTGATACAGAACCTGTTCCAGGTGAATGTCGGTGCCAACGCATTCTACACAGGCAGCGGCGCTCACCTGTTAGCTATATCGCTCATCGCAGGATTCGCCGGCAGCTGCGACTTCGGCTATTCCGACTGGCTCGTGGCATGCGGCCCTATGAGCGTCATCACCCTCGCAGTAGGCTTGATGCTCGGCATCTATGTCTTCTTCCCGATGAAGAAAGAAGAACAGAAACCTCAGATTGAAGGCGGCTTGGAACGTCTGAAACAGGAACTCGACGCCATGGGTAAGATGAAAGCCGAGGAATACAAGGCAGTGGGCATCTTCTTCCTCGTGCTTATCCTCTGGATCACCAAAGGCACCTTCCATAATATCGA
>JAGCPH010000023.1 GCA_017645275.1 Bacteroidales bacterium
ACTCTTCGACAAGAAAGTCCCTGCAATGTACATCGCCGACGGTCACCACCGCAGCGCTGCAGCAGCATTGGTCGGACAGGAGAAGAAAGAGCACAACCCACACCACACCGGCAAAGAGGAATACAACTTCTTCATGACAGTAATCTTCCCAGACAACCAGCTGAACGTCATCGACTACAACCGCGTTGTTAAGGATTTGAACGGCTTGAGCAAAGACGAATTCATCAAGGCTCTCGGCAAGACATACGATGTCACCGACATGGGAACAGAGATCTACAAGCCAGCCAAGCTGCACGAGCACAGCATGTACCTCGACGGTCACTGGTATAAGATGTCAGCAAAACCTGGCACATACAACGACAGCGACCCAATCGGCGTTCTCGATGTTACTATCTTGAGCAACAACGTGTTGGATAACATCCTCGGTATCAAGGACCTCCGCACCGACAAGCGCATTGACTTCGTCGGCGGTATCCGCGGTCTCGGCGAGTTGAAACGTCGTGTTGACAATGGTGAGATGAAAGTCGCATTCGCAATGTATCCTGTCTCAATGAAGCAGATCATCGACATTGCTGACACCGGCAACATCATGCCACCTAAGACCACATGGTTCGAGCCGAAACTCAGATCAGGTCTCGTAATCCACACATTGGAATAACAACAAAATTGTAGAGATGTATGGCCGTACATCTCTACACAAGAAAAAAAATCCCGTCAATTGACGGGATTTTTTTATTAGAAATTAAGACTCAGCGTCAAGCCGAGACCGTAATTGTTTTGCGATTGCGGAGTGTTATACCTCATCAATGATGGTGATATATTAAACGAATAGTCCCGATGTTGTCTGTTATATTTATCGGCCAGCCAGTTCAATCTGCCTTTACCTATACCGTTAAACACACACATCAACGGACAACTTATATCAGTAACCACACAACCTATTAAGAAGCGGTTCACCCAACTATTTATGTTAGTATCATCAGCATTGACGATAATAGCGAATGCGTACATTAAATCCCAACACAAAGAGCCCACAAATATTACCGTAAAAAGTGTGCCTGCATCCACTTGTCGCCTGGCACTTAAATAAGTTTCATAATCATCTGCATCGAGCAGCTTCTGAACTTCTTCGTTTTTTAGCACCACATGATCCAACGCCAAATTCCTACCGATTCGTTTCATGTGTTTTGTTACCTCTGAATCATCCATTTGCACGTTAAATATATCCCTTTCTCCATTTTCATAATTAATACTTGACACGTCAGATATATTAATAGTATACGTTGGCCCATCCTGATTTGACCATTTTTTGTACTCGATTTCTGTTGGTGAAATCTTTATAACCTTACTTAAAATAGTCGAATTGTCTTTCTTAACAATAACATCTTGTGCGTTTGACAAATTCACACAGCACAATACGCTGATAAGCAGTGTTAATAATTTTAATATTTTCATGCAATTCTGTATTAATAATGATTAATTAATGGATGCAAAATTAGACATTTTTTAAATCAAAAACAAAATTTTTCTATCTTTGCAAAAATTTAGCAAAAATGGAAAAGAGTTTTGACCCCAATGCGGCGGCGGCTTTAGGCTCCGGCATTTACGGACTGCCTTGCACGGCTGAGGATGCCGAGATAATCATCATCCCTGTGGAATGGGAGCTTACAACAAGTTACAACCGCGGCACTGTCGACGGTCCGAGTGCTGTGTTCGACGGCTCGATGCAGGTCGACCTCTGCCATCACGACTATCCTGATTTGTGGCAACGCGGCATCTGGATGGATGAGTTTCCGAAGGAATTAAGAGAGCTTCACGACAAGCTGGCACCTGTCAGCGAGGAGATCATCGAAGGCATCGAAAGCGGCGATGTGGACGAGTTCCCGTGGAAATATGAAGGCAAATACAAAGCCATCGAGGACGGCTTTGAGAAGATGTTCGCCTGGCTGCGCGAGCGCATCGCATATTGGAAGAAACAAGGTAAGAAGGTGGGACTTCTTGGCGGCGACCACAGCACTCCCCTGCCCTATCATCAATACCTTAATAATATAGGTGTAAACTACGGCATTTTGCACGTCGATGCGCACAGCGACCTCCGCGAGTGCTTTGAGGGCTTCAAATATTCGCACGCTTCGATATTTTACAATGTATTGAAGCTTGAAAAGGTAGAGAAGCTCGTTCAGGTGGCTATCCGCGACTACTGCCATCAGGAGAAACAGCTGATAAAAGACTCCGACGGCCGAGTTCAGGTGTTTTACGACCGTGACAACCGCCGCAGGATGTACGAAGGCGCCAACTGGAAAAATATTTGCGACGAAATCGTTGACGCACTGCCTGAAAAGGTATATATTTCAATCGATATCGACGGTTTGGACCCGAAACTATGCCCGAATACAGGCACTCCGGTGCCAGGCGGCATGGAATACGAGGAACTGATGTATCTGCTCAATCGTATCAAGGAATCAGGGAAAGAGATTGTCGGCTTCGACCTCTGCGAGGTCTCGCCTGGTGAAGGCACTGAATGGGACGGAAACGTCGGGGCGAGGGTGCTGTATCACCTTTGCGGAATAATATAAAAAAAGGCTCGCGAATGCGAGCCTTTTTTATTATTAGTCGGACGCACGCAGTGCGTCCCTACATTATTATTCCATGTTGGTGTACACTGCCTGTACGTCCTCGTCGTCTTCGACTTTGTCGAGGAAGTTCATGATGCTTTCGATCTGTTCGTCGTTGAAAGCAACAGGGTTGTTGGCGAAGCGCTGGAGGTTAGCCTTGATGATGTTAACCTTCATGCCTTCCAATGCCTCGTGCATTGTG
>JAGCPH010000024.1 GCA_017645275.1 Bacteroidales bacterium
CAGCGTATCAAAGATCTCGGCTTCTGCGACATCGTCGAGAGCGCTGCAGGTATGACACCAGTTAAGGTTTATGAACTCGTCGAGAAACTCACAAACGGCAAGATGGCCGACGTGACAATCAACTGCGTGAACGTTCCGGATCAGGAGATGACAGCAGTCCTCTGCACAAAGGACGACGGTATCGTTTACTTCTTCTCAATGGCAACAAGCTTCACAAAGGCTTCATTGGGCGCTGAAGGTATCGGCTCAGACGTCAACATGATCATGGGTAACGGCTACACCAAAGGTCACGCCGAGTTTACATTGCAGGAACTCCGTGAGAGCCCGAAACTCAGAAAGATTTTTGAAGAACTTTATGCTTAATAGAGAATTTAGTCTTTAGTCTTTAGTCTTTAATCATTAGAAATGATGGCAAAAAGACTAGAGACTAGGAACTAAAAACTAAAGACTAAGAATATGGGAGAATCAAGAAGAAAAATAATGTTTCCGGACGTTACTGACGAACAGTGGAACGACTGGAAGTGGCAGGTTAAGAACCGCATCGAGACCCTTGAGGACTTGAAGAAATACGTGGCGTTGACACCAGCCGAGGAGGAAGGCGTGAAGAAGACCCTTTCGACCTTGCGTATGGCTATCACTCCATATTATTTGAGCCTCATCAACCCTGACGATCCGGCTGATCCGGTCCGCCGTCAGTGCATCCCTACGGCTGCCGAGACACACATCGCACGCGCCGACTTGCTCGACCCGTTGCATGAAGACGAGGATTCACCAGTTCCTGGACTGACACACCGTTATCCGGACAGAGTGTTGTTCCTCATCACCGATATGTGCTCAATGTACTGCCGTCATTGCACACGCCGTCGTTTTGCAGGTCAGAAGGACGACGAGTCACCAGCAGATCGTATCGAAAAAGCATTGGAATATATCGAGAAAACAGAATGTGTCCGCGACGTGTTGCTGTCAGGCGGTGACGCTTTGATGGTGAGCGACAAGAAGTTGGAATACATCATCGGCCGTCTGCGTCAGATCAAACACGTCGAGATAGTGCGTTTGGGAACACGTACACCTGTGGTTTGCCCACAGCGTATCACTCCTGAGCTCTGCGACATGCTGAAGAAGTATCATCCAATCTGGATCAACACACACTTCAACCACCCGAACGAGGTGACACCAGAGTCATTCGCAGCTTGCGAGAGACTGGCCAACGCCGGTATCCCGTTGGGTAACCAGAGCGTGTTGCTCCGTGGCGTCAACGACTGCGTGTTTGTGATGCGTCAG
Organism: Bacteroidales bacterium; assembly: GCA_017645275.1. Lineage (GTDB taxonomy): Bacteria > Bacteroidota > Bacteroidia > Bacteroidales > F082 > Limimorpha. The sequence continues at coordinate 1,282 of JAGCPH010000024.1, forward strand.
TTGGTTCACGACCTCGTGAAGATGCGTGTACGTCCGTACTACATCTATCAGTGCGACCTTTCTATGGGATTGGAGCACTTCCGTACACCAGTTTCGAAAGGTATCGAGATCATCGAAGGATTGCGTGGTCACACATCAGGATTCTGCGTTCCGACATTCGTTGTTGATGCTCCAGGCGGTGGCGGCAAGACCCCGGTCATGCCACAGTACGTCATCTCACAGTCACCAGGCAGAGTGGTGTTGCGTAACTTCGAAGGCGTCATCACTACCTACACCGAGCCTGCAGAATATCACAGCGAGTGCAACTGCCCTGAGTGCCAGGCACTTAAGAAGAGACTCGAGGCTGAGAGAGTGGAGGAGGTCGACAGAAACAAACCTGTTGACGGCGTAATCACATTGCTCGAAGGCGAGAAGATGAACATCGAACCTGCTCATCTGTATCGTCATGAGAGACAGAAACATAACAAGTAAAAAATAGCTGTATGAGCGAGAAAAATTATCAGAAAGTGTCGAACTGGAAACTTATTCTGGTTTTGATGCTGATTGTTTGGATGATAAACATCCTGATGTCGTTTGTTTATAAGTCACAACTCAACTTTTTCATGTTCACCTGGTTGACGAACATATTTTTAAGTTTGGTTGAGACTATAATCTTGACATTGTTGGTCTACGTTTTTTATCTTCTGTTTTTCAGGAAGAGAAGAAGAGACGAAGAAACTGATAATGATGATGCTCAATAAGTTATGCCTTTAATATGTCGTGGGGCGGGTGATTGTTCATCGGCCCCTCGATAGAAGGCATATTTTAGTGTGAATACATTATTAATATTAATGCGGACAGAAATATTGATGAACAGATTTCTGACAGCCATAGCAACTGTTATTCTAATCATGGTTTTTGCATTTAGTTGCAAGAAATCAGATACAGCGAATGATGGAGGTAGCAGTGGCGGTTTGGTGGAGCCCCAGCACTACAGCATAAGTGTGTTGGCTAGCCCCGCTGATGGCGGCATTGTGACAGGCGGCGGCGACTTTGAAGAAGGCCGGACCTGCACCGTAAGTGCCACACCAGCCACGGGTTACACCTTCACTAACTGGACGGAGAATGGCGATGAGGTGGCTGTCGATGCCGATTATTCGTTTGTAGTGAGTGGTGACCGCAGTCTTGTCGCTAACTTCACCAGCAATGGCGGGGGATCTGTATATTTCTATGTCAGCATTATTGCAGAGCCTGAGGAATTCGGTTCTGTGTCGGGTGGAGGCCGCTATCAAGAAGGCCAGACATGCACGGTGACTGCCTCACCGGACTTTGTTTATGTATTCACCAACTGGACGGAGAATGATACTGTTGTATCAGACAGTGTCAGTTACACATTTGAGGTGACTTGTAACAGAAATCTGGTGGCTAATTTTGCTTTGCCTACATACGTTGACCTCGGTTTGCCTAGCGGCACCTTGTGGGCGTCATGCAACCTGGGTGCCAACACACCTGATGGTTATGGCGAATATTTCGCGTGGGGCGAGACGGAGCCCAAGAGTTATTATGACTGTGACAACTATCGTTATTGCCATGGTTGTGAGGTCGACGATGAGATGAATTATATCTCTATGACAAAGTATTGCCCTGATTCATATTATGGTTACAATGGCTTCACCGATGATTTGACAATCCTGCTGCCCGATGACGATGCGGCGACGGCTAATATGGGTGAGGGATGGCGTATACCTACCAATGAAGAATGGGAAGAGCTGATGAACAACACTTCACTTAGTTTTTATACGACTTCAAACGAAGTGAATGGTCTTCTCCTTACGGCAACGAATGGCGCCAAACTCTTCTTGCCAGCTGCTGGTTTTATCTCCAACATGCTTTGGTATGCCGGAAGCCGTGGTTCTTATTTGACGAAGTCATTTGACAATGATGCACCATATAACGCATGGGATTTATTATTCTCATCGGAGGGTGCCAGGATGGCTTCGGGCTTGCGTTTCCTCGGGCAATCTGTTAAAGCAGTACGTTCAGAAAGATGACTTTTATCGATGACATATTGAATTACGACAGCCTCTCGATTGTGGGTTTGCAGAAGAACACGGGTAAGACCGTCAGTCTTAACTATGTGCTCGACCGCCTGCCTGTAGAGAGCAAGCGCATTGCCGTGACTTCGATAGGCATCGATGGGGAGACCACCGACCAGGTTACACGTACCAAGAAGCCGGAGATCTATCTGCGTCAGGGGATGTATTTCGGGACATCGGAGATGCACTACCGTAAGAGACGCCTCGTTTCGGAGCTCATTGATGTGAGCGACGAGAACACCTCGTTGGGACGAGTTGTAACAGCCAAAGCACTGACGGGTGGCAAGATACTCCTGTCGGGACCATCATCATCGAGCGGCTTGAAACGCTGGATGAAAGACATGCATCGTGTGGGGCTCGACTTGGTAATCATCGACGGGGCCTTGTCGCGCATGAGCCTCGCTTCGCCGGCGGTGAGCCAGAGCATGATTTTGGCCACTGGCGCTGCGTATTCGACCAACATGAACACGCTTGTGCAACAGACCGCTTACGTGGTGGAGCTTATCAAGATTCCGTTGACGGAAGAGGCTAATTTGAAACTGCTGATGCCTATTGAGAAAGGCGTTTGGTACGTTGACGATGAAGGCGCTTTACACGAGTTGAGCAACATCTCTGCGCTGTCGCAGGAATTCCGTTTCGAGGGCATGGACAGATGCAAGACCTTGTATGTTGCAGGCGCCTTGGTTGACGGTTTCCTCGAGAAGGTGAGGAAGAACCCGAAACTGAAGACTTGTGAGCTGGTGGTGCGCGACTTTACGAAGATTTTCGTGAGTCAGCAGCAGTACAAGATGTTTTTGAAGGCAGGCGGCATGATACGCGTCCTGCAGAAGAGCAAACTCATAGCTGTGACGGTGAACCCGACCTCGCCATTGGGCGTGACATTGGACTCCGACACGCTGTGTGGCAGACTTTCGGAAGCTATACAACTTCCGGTGTATGATTTAATGAAAAAGGAATGCAACTGAGAGACAACATAGAATCGCCTTGCGGACTGCGTTATGTGTTCGAGCAGCTCGAACTACAGGCCGGTTATACGCGCCGTTGGATGCTCGACATGCCGATGATGCGGACAGGGGATGAGATTGTCCGTTCGTATGAGGTGCTGCGTCAGTTTGTGCGTTTCGTGGAGGAGACAGATATACCTTATATTAATACGCTTCAGTTTCGTCTTCAAGGGTTGAAAGATATCCGCACGACCATCAGAAACCTTGAACAGAAGGCGGTGTTGGACGACATTGAGCTTTTCGAGGTGAAACATCTGTCGATTCTGGCTGTAGATGTGGCGGAGCGCATGAAGACACACGGCATGGACGAGGCTATAGCTGTGCCCGACTTGAACGAGGTCATCACTATTTTAGACCCTGACGGGCTGAAGATGGCGACATTCTATGTCTATGACTCATACTGCCGTGAGCTCCAGGACTTGCGATCGCAGATGCGCCAACATCCTGAACAGCAGGAGAACCTCATGGCGGAATGCGAAGAGATTGAGGAAGGTGTGAGAAGAGATTTGTGCAAAAAGTTGTATCCTTTTGCAAAGGCTTTGGAAGAAGCCCAGGTGGCGTTGGCAAAGATTGACATGAACCTTGCCAAAGCTATACAGATGAAGCAGTTGGGACTATGTTTCCCGACGATTTCGAAGGATGACATCAGCCGTTACGAGGCGATGTTCCATCCGCAGGTGCAAGACGCGCTGGCACAACGCAAACGCGAGTTCCAGCCGGTGAGCATGACATTCGGGCATAAGCCCACACTGATCACGGGAGCCAATATGGGAGGCAAGACCGTGGTTTTGAAGACCTTGACGTTGTGCCAGTATCTGTTCCAATACGGGTTTGGCATTCCGGCAAAGAACGCCGACATAGCCGTCAAGGATGAGATTTATTTCTGCATTGGCGACGAGCAGTCGATAGAAAAGGGACTGTCGTCGTTTGCGGCGGAGATGAAAAATATCGATGCTGTGATAAAGGCATCGCGAAGAGGAGGAAACATTTTGGCGTTGATTGACGAGCCGGCGAGGACCACTAACCCTAAAGAGGGGACGGCTTTGGTCTCGGCATTGGTGAAGGTTCTTGAAGTAGAGAACGTTAGCCTGGTCATGACGACGCACTATGATATAGAGACGAATGATTCAAGAAGACTTCGTGTCAAAGGGTTTGAAAACGGCGCAATGAACTACGAGCTCGTTGAGGTCAAAGACGGCGAGGTTCCGCATGAAGCTCTCAATATTGCTGAAAGCTTAGGGATTGATAATGAGTGGATTGAGAAGGCGAGAGGGATTTTAATTATGTCGAATTCGACACAATTAAACATATCGAATTCGATATGTTTAGATTTAAAGTGGTCAAATACTACCACTTTAGGAAAAGAGAAAGGTGGAAAAGCATGAAGAAAATAGTAGTACAAGATTCAGTGATTAGTATTATATCGGTTCAAGAAACTGATTATATATCCCTTACAGATATGGCTCAAAGTCAAATGCAGGAACAGATTATATACAAATGGATGAGCCTAAAAAGCACTATTGAGTATCTTGGAGAATGGGAGATGCTTTA
>JAGCPH010000025.1 GCA_017645275.1 Bacteroidales bacterium
GTCGTATGTGTCTAATCTGCTGACCACAACCAGTGCAGGATGACCATTTACCATATCATTGACTGCAGAAGCAGTGAACCACTCTGCCCTTGAACTGACAGAGGCAATGGATGATGTGTGTTTGTCAAACACTATCATACTTCTCTCTTCAGAGCGGAGGATAATGAACTCGTAATAACCCTTACTACTAGGTTTGATGTTAGAAGGTTTTTTCTTGCAAGCACTCATGATGAGCATGCATGTCGTCACCGCCAATACGATGACCAAAAACAGTTTTTTCACTTTCATATTTTGTGTTTAAAACGCAAAAATACAAAAGAATCCATGACATATGCAGGCATGGAAACGTGCATGGACAAATTGTATTGTAAAAAGACAAATTGTGCGGTAAAAAGACAAATTGTACGGTGCTTTATTCCTTTGTTTCGCGGAATTCTGAGGGAGATATTCCGAATTTTTCCTTGAAGCTGCGACGGAAAGAGGTTGCATTTGAAAAACCACTTGCCAAACACACTTGTTCCAAGCTCATTTCAGGATGTTCGTTCATGAGGTGGACGGCGTGGTTTAGACGAAGCTCGCGAACAATGGTAGTGAGTCTGGTGTGTTCGCCGCCATGCGAGAAGGCGGCACCGATGCGCTCTTTTGAGAGGCCGGTGCGGTCGATGAGCGTCTGACGGTCAAACAAAGGATTGAGATACAGCTTATCATTTTCGATTAAAGCGCAAATGTAAGATGAAAGCTCGGATTCTGAGAATGTAGAGTTGAGAGTTGAGAGTTGAGAGTTGTTTTTAGGTTGAGAGTTTTGAGTTGAAAGTTCTCTATATTTCTCCTTGTATTCCACTGCATCTCTTATCTGTTGGGCAAGGATTTTATTCTGCTTATTCGTTTTGCGCCACTGCCATAAGACATAAATGGCGAACAGAAGTATCAGAAGGCTCACAAAACCTGTCACTTTGCGTGACTCTTTAGCCCGTTGTGCGGCATCACGCTGGCGCTCGGCCTCGAGCTGCTGCTGCAAGGCGTTGTAGCGTGCTATGTGTTCTCGAGCCGTGGCCTCGCGCACAACGTCTTCTATCTGGCGGAAAGCCGTGAGCATATTGCCATGATCACCTAACGACGCGTAAGCAGCAGCAATAAAATTCTGGGCCTGATTGCGGTAGAAACGGATATAGTCGGCACGTTTCTGGTCGTTTTTGGGCTCGCGGTGGCTGTTGTCGTGGTATCTTTCGGGGTTTGACTCGTAGTCGTCGAGCCGTTCTATAATACGGCGGGCCAAAGGCAGCGTCTCAGCATAGCGGTCGCGCGAGCCGAGCATTGTAATCTTGCGTCGTGAGGCTACGATGAAGGCGTCAAGCTCGTTGAATCTACCTTTATCACTGAGCATGGCCAACACGCTGTCAACTTTCGCCATGCCTTCTTCTTCATGGCCCATGGCATAGAGCGCGGCACCGATCTCCGCCTCCGTGCGTAAGGCGTCAGTCTCCGTCCCGGGACCTATCTGACGGCACACATCGACCAGCTGTCGTGACCGGTGGAGCCATCCCAAGGTATCTTTCTGTATACGCTCGGTGTAAGCCAGAATCTCATACACATCGCGAAGTCTTTCCAAGTTGGTCTTGATGGATTCATTGGTGAGCAGGCGCATGGCTATGACCTGCGCCGAATCTAGGCGTATATCTGTCGGTCCACCAAGCAGCGAGTCCATCTGTTTGCCCATCAGCGTCATGCCATAGATGCGTGCCCGGCACTGTTCGGCCTGCACCTCGTCAATGTTGCCCACGATGAGCGCCGAGTCGATGATCCGCAGTGCCTGCTCAGGCTGGTATCCGTAGATTTCCATTGCCGCCCGCAGGGTGTGGATGGTGTCTCTGCCACCAGCTTGGGCTGTCATCACAATCAAAACAAATAATAATATGTGTGTTATTTTTTTCATAAAAGTAGGCTGCAAAGATATAAAAAAATAGAAACGCCATCACGACATTTCTATTTTTTTGTACATCCTCAGGGATTCGAACCCTGGACCCATTGATTAAGAGTCAATTGCTCTACCAACTGAGCTAAGGATGCATCTTTTTTCAGGCTGCAAAAATACTACATTTTTTAATACGAACAACAAAAATGTTAAAAATATTTTTATATACCTATTATCATTAAAAAAATTACTACTTTTGCAAAAATTTTGATAACAACTTAAAAATAAATAACTATGGCATTCAACCTCAGAAACAGAAGCTTCCTGAAGCTTTTAGACTTCACTCCAGAAGAAATCAAGTTCTTCCTCACATTGGCCGCTGACCTCAAGCACGCCAAATACACCGGCACAGAACAGCCACGTTTGAAAGGCAAGAACATCGCCCTCATTTTCGAGAAGACCTCGACACGTACACGCTGCGCTTTCGAGACAGCAGCTTACGACCAGGGCGCTCACGTCACTTACCTCGGCCCGACAGGCTCACAGATCGGTGTTAAGGAATCAATGAAGGATACAGCACGCGTTCTCGGACGTATGTACGACGGTATCGAATACCGCGGCTTCGCCCAGAAGACAGTGGAAGAGCTCGCACAATATGCCGGTGTCCCGGTTTGGAACGGCCTCACCAACGAGTTCCACCCGACACAGATCCTCGCCGACTTCCTCACAATGCAGGAACATGTCGACAAACCTCTCAACCAGGTTACTTACGCTTACATCGGCGATGCCCGCTTCAACATGGGTAACAGCTTGATGGTCGGTGGCGCTAAGATGGGTATGGACGTCCGCATCGTGGCTCCAAAAGAGCTCCAGCCTTCAAAAGAACTCATCGATACCTGCAAGAAAATCGCTAAAGAGACAGGCGCAAAGGTTACAGTGACCGACGACGTCGCGAAAGGCGTCAAAGGCTGCGACTTCCTCTACACCGACGTGTGGGTATCAATGGGCGAGCCAGCTGAGGTCTGGAAACAGCGTATCGACCTCCTCCGTCCATATCAGGTCAACCAGAAGATGATGGACATGACCGGCAA
>JAGCPH010000002.1 GCA_017645275.1 Bacteroidales bacterium
ATCTTCGGGCGCATGAATAACGGCAAAAGCTCGATAATCAACAAGTTAACGGGACAAAAGATGGCTATCGTGTCGGAACAGGCAGGAACAACCACCGACCCAGTGAAGAAATCAATAGAGATTTTCGGCATCGGCCCGGTGGTGCTGATCGACACAGCAGGCATCGACGATATGAGCGAACTAGGGAAGCAAAGGGTCGAGAAGACTTATCAGACGATCAAAGAAATAGATTGCGCGATTCTGGTGATTGCAAGGAATGTTTTTGGGGAGCCTGAGAGGAAGCTGATTGAGGAATTCAAGAGACATGAGACACCGTTTATAGTAGTTCATAATAAATCTGACATCGAAAAACTCGAAAAACACGTATTTAAAGCATTACTTGAAGAATATAATGTTAATACAATAGATTTCAGCGCATTACAAGACGAATCAATTGCCATTGTTGAGGCTTTAAAACATGCGATTCCAGAGAGTGCCTTCCATCGCCCGTCGCTGCTTGGGGGGATTATAAAGCCTGGACAGACCATTGTTTTGGTGACTCCAATTGACGACGAGGCACCGGAAGGCAGGATGATTCTTCCTCAGGTGATGGCGATTCGCGACGTGCTCGACAACGACTGCATCTGTGTGGTGTTGAAAGAGACGGCTTTGCAACAGTATTTCGACAACAATCCGAAACCAGCATTGGTAGTCACCGATTCACAAGTTTTTGGATTGGTGAACAAAATAGTGCCTCAGGATGTGCAATTAACAAGTTTCAGCATCGTTTTAGCTCGTTTGAGAGGCGATTTCGAAAATTATCTGAAAGGCACCCCTGCCCTCTCAAATCTCAAAAACGGCGACAAAATACTGATGCTAGAGTCGTGCACACATGAGATCAGCTGCGGTGACATCGGACGAGTGAAACTGCCAAATCTCATCAGAAAATTCACTGGCAAAAACGTGGAATTTACCTATCTTTCGGGCTTAACACCTATTGAAAACATCGGCCAATACGCCATCGCTATACAATGCGGAGGCTGTGTTGCCACACGTAAGCAATTGATTAACAGGACAAATCAGGCCGTAGAACACGGTATCCCGATTACTAATTATGGCATGGCTATCGCTTATATGAATGGCATTTTCGAAAGAGTGACGGGAGTTTTTAGCCGTTAGCTGTTGGCCTTTGGCTATTGGCTATTAGTCATTATTTTTTGAAAAAATTATTTTTTTAATTAAAAAACATTATCTTTGCAAGACCAACCAACAATAGTTTGTAGATGACCTAAAGTCAAGATAAAATATTGAGACTGAGGGCTTTACGGATAAAAAGTCAGAGCTGGAAGAGGTAAGAATCCGACAGCGAGGGATTTGAAACACGTCATTTCTCAGCTGAATTTTGTTGTTTTGAAAGAAAAATAACAAATTAAAAAGCTAAAAACATGCAATTTCATCCGGAAAAATGCAGAATTCCTGACGAGCCTAACCGCCCGTTCATCGATTCTGAAGAGATTTGGGACTACATCAACAACACCAAGAGCACACCTGAGCGCGTGCGCGAAATCATAGAGAAGTCATTGGCAAAGAACCGCCTGACGATGGAAGAGACAGTTGTTTTGGTCAACACCACCGACCCTAAGCTCGTCGAAGAAATCAAAGAGGGCGCACGCGAGTTGAAACGCCGCATCTACGGCAACCGCATCGTGCTGTTCGCCCCTCTCTACGTGGGCAACTATTGCGTGAACAACTGCAGCTACTGCGGATTCCGCTCATCGAACAAAGAGCAGATCCGCACCACTTTGACCGACGAAGAGCTCGTCCGCAACGTGGAGGCTCTGGAGGACGACGGCCAGAAACGACTCATCCTCGTTTACGGTGAAAGCCCAAAATACTCACCAGAGTACATCGCCCACACCGTGAAAGTGACTTATAACACTAAGAAAGGCAAAGGCTCTATTCGCCGCGTGAACATCAACGCAGCTCCATTGGATGTGGAAGGCTTCCGCACAGTGAAAGAGGCGGGCATCGGCACATATCAGATCTTCCAGGAGACTTACTGCCCTGAGATTTACAACGAATATCACCCAATCAACACCAAGAAAGGCGACTACAACTACCGTCTGACCGCCATGGACCGCGCACAGCAGGCCGGCATCGATGACAACGGTCTGGGTATCCTCTTCGGCTTGTACGACTGGCGTTACGAGGTCTTGGCGATGATTCGTCACACCAACCACCTCGAGGCTTGCTTCAACGTGGGACCACACACCATTTCGTTCCCTCGTATCAAAGACGCATCAGGACTGAGCATCGACAAGAAATATTTCGTCGACGACGACACCTTTGAGAAGATTATCGCCATCTTCCGTCTGGCAGTGCCTTACACCGGCATGATTCTGACAGCACGTGAGGACGCCGACTTCCGTGCAAAAGCCATAGAATACGGCATCTCACAAATCGACGGCGGCACCAACCTGCAGATCGGCGACTACAAATATCACCACGAGGAAGAAGAGAAAAATAGCGACAAGCAGGAAGACCAGAACCTGCACCGCGAGCAGTTCAAGATTGGCGACGACCGTACCTTGGGCGAGATTATCGACAAACTCCTCGACCACGACTTCATCCCTAGCTTCTGCACAGCATGCTATCGTTTGGGCAGAACCGGCGAACATTTCATGGAGTTCAGCGTTCCCGGCTTCATCAAACGTTACTGCACACCAAACGCCATCCTCACCTTATCCGAGTACCTGGTGGACTACGCGACGCCAGAAGTGGCCGCAAAAGGCTGGAAAACCATCGAAAACAACTTCAAAAACGTTGATCCACAGTTCCTTGATGAGCTGAAGAAGCGAATTGAGAGAATCAAACAGGGCGAACGCGACCTTTACTTCTAGTTTGAAGTTATTTACTTCCATTTAGAAAATAATGAATGATGTTATGGTGACTATCGATTGATAGTCACCTTTTTTTACAGACTGAGCTTCAAGCCGGCGAAGAATGTGCGAGGGAGCGTCGGGCCATAAACATATCCTGCGTCACGCATAGCACCTTGGTCGAAGTCGTCCTGATAGCTGTCGAAGATGTTCTGCACTCCACCGTTGAGTTGCAGCGTGGCACCTAAAGACAACGGGATATCGTACGTCAGTTTCACGCCCATATCGAAGAACGATGGGGTGATTTTCTCACAGTCTTTCTCGACATAACCCGCATAATGCTGCACCAGCATCGGTCCGGTGTAGACTGCCGACAACGATGTCTTGAAATGTTCGGTAATCGGGAACATTCCTGTGATGTAGCCATAGTTATCCGGGGTGCGGAACATACGGCGTTGCGGCTCCACATCCGGGTCGTCGCTCCATTGTTCCGGTTCGTTATAGCGGCTCTGCTGCCAGGTGTAGCCGAGCTGAAGTATAAATTCACCATAGTCGAGCTGTGTCTCGATGTTCACTCCGCCCACATGAGCACCTGAGCCGTTGCAGCGTTCGAGAAGCATATTGCCTTGAGCGTCATAGCCGTTAGGACGAAGTACGAAGACGTCGTTCAACACGGTGTAGAATCCTTCAACCATAATATCAAAACAGAACGGTCCGAAATAATGCTGCCATCCTACCGAGCCGCTGAAGCTGTGGCTGTATTCAGGCTTCAAATCAGGACTTAAGGTGATGAGCGACACCTCGCCTCCCACTGCCATGATATGCAGGTCCTCGTCAAACACCTGAGGCGCGCGGAATCCCGAGGAATAGCTCAGTCTTGTGGTGACCGAAGGCACTATAGCCCATCTCACATTGGCTCGCGGGCTGAAGACAGGATTATTCATCATGCTGTGCTTGTCGACACGGAGTCCCAGAAGGAAGCCGAAAATCTTGTTTTTCCATTCGTTTTGCAAAAAAGCGCTTGCCACATTCGCCTGCTGGTCGACCTCACGATTGTAAGCCGGCTGCTCATCGACGAGATGATTCGTGGTCCATTCGACACCAGCCATCAGCGTGGAAGGCATGAAAATAACACGGTCAAAATTATACGATGCCTGCGTGCCCAACACCGAGCTGAAGTCAGTGGAGTTTCCGTATGCATTCAAATCGTATTGGGTGCCGTAATAAGTGTCGCGGTGGATATCCTGCAACGAGCCATACGCCGACAGATGGAAACGCGTGTCTTTACTAAGGAAATCGTAGGTCAAGCCGCCACCGTTGATATGATGTTCGGCCTGTTCCGCCACCTGACACTGATGTGGCGGGCGGTCGATGCTGTCGCCACCACGACGGAACTCGTAAATGCTGTGATACTCTGCTGTAATCTTCGAATTTGCATTGAATTTATAGAATGCGCGTGTGCCTATATTCATTGCCTTCTGCTTGCCCAGTTCGGTAAACCCGTCACCATCGCGGTCATAGCCCTGGCGGTTGTGCGATGTCCCGAAAATATATGCTCCCGTCTTAAAATCGTTTGAGACCAGCGAGGCGTTGAATGAGCTGGTGTTATCCCACGATTTCCCTCCGATAAGCCTCGTGGTGTTTGCCACATCCAGAGTGTTTTTTATCGGTTCGCGTGTGATGATGTTCACCACGCCGCCGACGGCATTGGCTCCGAATAATGCCGACCCGCCGCCACGAATCACCTCGATGCGGTCAATCATAGATACAGGAATCTGTTCGAGACCGTAAACTCCAGCCAATGCGCTGAACACTGGACGGCTGTCAATCAATATCTGTGAGTATTTTCCTTCCAAACCGTTGATTCTCACCTGGTTAGCGCCACAGTTCTGGCAGGTGTTCTCCACCCTCAGTCCCGGCTGGAAATTCAATCCTTCTGCGAGGTTGACGGCATTAACCCTATCTAAAGCCTTGGGGTTCAGCACATTAACCACCACAGCCGCCTCCTTACGGTTCACCTCCACGCGGCTCGCTGAAACAACCACGTCCTTCATAACCTTGGTGTCAACCTCAATCTCTATGTTAAGCTCATGACTCTGACCTTTGACAATCACCACCTCAACTGAAGTCGTCTTGTAACCCACGCAGGATGCTTCAATAACCTGATTTCCTTCAGGTAAATTCGTTATGTAATAGTGTCCGCTTTCATCAGTCGATGCGCCAAGTTTGGTCCCTTTCACCACCACATTGACGAACGGCATGTGCTCACCGATGTTTTTATCAATAACGTGACCGAAAATGTTTGCGTCGGTATTTTGCGCCAAAGCAGCAAAGCCAACAATCAACAATACAAATAATAATTTAATTTTTACAAATTTCATACAATAATATTTTCTTGATAAAACAATAATAAACCTTTGCAAAAGTACATCTGCCATTTCACACAAATCATCACTACTAATGGTGATTTTTCAACAACAAATACCTTTTAATGGTTAAATGTATTCTGCAAATGCCATTATTTATGCTTGTTTGTAAACGCCTTAGAGTCGCCCCAGGCGTTGTAGAGGACCTTATGCCCTATCGATTCCATCCTTAAATCCAGGCATGTCTGACATTGGTCGGGTTTGTCTTTGACGCAAGCTTTATCAGGATAAATGAGATAATTCTCGCGGAACTCATTAGGTGTGAGGTTTGGCATGATGACGTTGGCTCCCACCATGATTGCTTTCTCGCGGCCGAGCGGGTCGACAGTCTGGTTGGCTGTTGCCGCCACCATGTTGATTTCAGGCATCATCAGGCGCAAGACGGCTATCATCTTCAGAGTGAGACTCATGCGGTCTTTCGCCGATGGAATCTGGTCTCTGAATTCCCATAATGGAGTATCAGGATGCGGGATAAATGGTCCCATTCCCACCATAGCCACGTCTTTTTTCTTGAAGAAAAGGAGGTCGTCGGCCAAGTTGTCCAAGGTTTGGAACGGGAGTCCGACCATTACGCCGGTGCCTGTCTGATAGCCGAGGCGCAACAGAGAATCTATGCATTCCATACGTTTATGGAAATCGTGTTTTTTATCCTTCGGATGGATCTTATAATAAAGCTCTTCTGTCGAAGATTCGATTCGCAACAGATAACGGTGAGCGCCAGCTTCAAACCAGCGGCGGTAGGTCTCTTCTGTCTGTTCGCCCAACGACAGCGTGATTCCGAGGCTACCGTTGTCTATTTTCTTTATTTCCTTGACGAGATATTCTATTTTATCGACAAATTCCTTATCGTCGCGTTCGCCGCTTTGGATGGCGACGGAGCCATAGCCCAGCTCATGAGCCAGACGGGCGCATTCGAGCACTTCGTCGTCGCTCAAGGTGTAACGCTCAACCTTGGTGTTTTTGCTTCTCACGCCGCAGTAGAGGCAATATTTAGCGCAGCGGTTGCTATATTCGATGAGTCCGCGCAGATGGACATAGTTGTCGAGATATTTCAGTTTGGTTTTCAGTGCTTTGTCGAAAAGACGGGACATCTCCTCGCCTTCTGCGGCAAGGAGAATTTTCAGTTCGTCTTTTGTAAAATCGTGTTTATTAAGAATTTCGTCGAATGTTGGCATCTTAACTTAAATTTTCAGAATTATACTTGTCCCAGTAAACCGCCTCTTTGACACCGATTTCCTCGGGATTGAAAACAGGTTCTTTGCCTTCTTTTTTCTGGCGTTCGTATGATTTCAGGGCTTTGAATGCCTTTGGTGAGAGCAGCAGTATCGCGATGACGTTGATCCAAGCCATTGCTCCGACGCCAGTATCGCCGATGGCCCATATCACTGATGCCTCATAAAGCGACCCCACAAACACCATTGTCACCAATCCGACACGCAGCAGCCATATCAGGATCCGTTCCATCTTGCCTTTTCCGAAGAGATAGACGAGGTTGGTTTCTGCGTAGTAATAATAAGCCATAAGCGTCGTGAAGGCAATGAAGAACATGGCAATAGAAATTATGATGCCGCCCCATTCCATTCCTAATAACGTTCCTATGGCGGCAGTGGTATATTCCACTTCAGGTTCACCCAGTTGCACGCCTTGGGCAGCGATGAGGATATTGCCCGACGCGTCGAAAACATTGTATGTCTTGCATGCCAATATCATCACAGCGGTGGCAGTGCACACCAGCAGGGTGTCGACATACACCGAGAACGCCTGCACCAGGCCCTGTTTCACCGGGTGTGACACTTCAGCGGCTCCTGCCACGATTGCGCCAGTGCCTTGCCCAGCCTCATTGGAATAGATGCCACGTTTCACGCCCCATGCTATCGTCGCGCCAAGGATGCCGCCGAGAGCCTGATTCATGCCGAAGGCGCTGCGTATCATATCCATAAACACTGAAGGAACCTCTTGAATATGTACAGCAAGCACTACAAGCGAAAGCAACACGTACAAGATGGCCATAAACGGTGCCACGATCTCAGCCACTTTAGCGATACGTTTCACGCCGCCGACAATCACGAGTCCGATTAACACTGCAACGACTATACCTATCCAAGCAGGGTTGATATGGAATGTCTCGGCAAACGATTCGGCGATGCTGTTCGACTGTACCGAAGGCAGGAACCATCCGCATGCCATCACGGCTATTACTGCGAACAATACTGCCAACCACTTGCATTTCAAGCCTTTTTCGATATAATATGACGGGCCGCCGCGTAGCTCTCCTTCGTTTTCCTCCTTATAAATCTGCGACAAAGTGGATTCGGAGAACGCCGAGCCTGCGCCTAAAAAAGCTATTATCCACATCCATACGATGGCTCCAGGTCCTCCAAAGCCTATAGCTGTAGCCACACCCACGATGTTTCCGGTGCCGACACGTCCCGTAAGAGCCATGGAGAACGCCTGAAACGAGGTGACACCAGTGTTTCGGCTCTTATCGTTCGCAAACAACAGGCGTGCCATCTCGCGAAAACGGCGCACCTGCACAAAGCGTGTGCCTATTGAGAAATACAGCCCAGCCATCAGGCATATGACCACCAGCGCCGGACTCCACACCCATTCGCTTATCGTTTTAATAACTTGCTCCATAATGTATATTTGCCTGCAAATATACTAATATTTTTTTACCAATCGCACAGACAAACCATATTCTTGGTCAAAAACATTGGCCGATGTGCTCAACATCACGTCATTAAAGCGCAAATACGGCGTGTCTTCCAAATCACCAGACCAATAATAACCGTCTGTGCCGACAGATTTTTCCCAGTTGTTGAAACGATATCCGGCAGCTGGCAGAAAAACAGCACCATTAGCCTCCAATTTGTCCGTCCAATCGGATTTTGATATGACGGTACCGTCTTTTATACCATAACAGGTGGTTTTCCAGTCATCAGGCAATAAAACAAGTCCAAATACACCGTTAACCGTAGCCTTTGCACAGCGAATGCCGGAATCAGTTCTACGTTTGGTCAGTAGATATTTCCACTCATCAGATGAAAGCACAAACCAGACACTGTCGACCACCGACTGTATCTCGTCAAAGGCAATCAAGTCGCCTTTATCCCATTGATTATCAGTAAATTTACGTTTATCAGAAGACTTAAGACTTACATTGCCTTTTGAGAAAACGACCTCATTTCTTGGGCTTATTGAGAATATGCCTTCTTTTTTCTCAACGGCCATCGGTTCTGAGATTTGGTTTATAACTTCATTATTCTCTTCAGTTATATTCTCGCTCACAAGTGCAAACTCCAATGCTATCTCCTCTCCTTTCTTTATTTCAAGTCGTTGGGCAGCGGGCTCATAGCCTTCTAATCTGACCGAAATCTTATGATTGCCGACACTTACGCTCTCTGAAAGATAAGGCGTCGTGCCTACGATTTTATTGTCGACAAGCACATATGCGCCTTTGGGTGTGGTTTTCACGGTAATAAATCCGACATCTGTTTTCGGTTTTTCAACTACTTCAACAGGCACAACAACAGGGGCGACATTACTGGCATTTTCAAGCTTTTCCAAACGCTTCACGATGTCTTCATCGACAGCGGGCTTGTTGACGAGAGTCAGTTCATAGCCTTTTTTGGGTTCCAAGTCGAATGGCAGGGTAAATTCAATGGAACTGAAATCGGGATGCGAAATCTTAAGATAATCGGCATATTTTGCAGTGAGATACACCCACACCT
Source organism: Bacteroidales bacterium (assembly GCA_017645275.1). Classification (GTDB taxonomy): domain Bacteria; phylum Bacteroidota; class Bacteroidia; order Bacteroidales; family F082; genus Limimorpha. The sequence goes on from JAGCPH010000002.1 coordinate 9,016, forward strand.
CTCCTGTTTTGTATTCGAGCACTATGAAAGTGCCGCCGTTGCCCTCAAAGCGCAGCTCACGGCGTTGTTTGTCGGTGATATTCTCGGTTCGCACCTTAATCACCGCAAAAGGCAAGTCGTTGTCATCAAATTGATAATCCTGATCAGGATTGATGTTGACAAAGCCCGGAACTTCTTTGAAGGAGTTGGATTTCACCTCAAGCTGTGCGAGGGAACATAACGATATTACCAATGCTATCGCCAATAATACTACCTTTTTCATATTCATAGGATTTTGAGGTGCAAATATACGAAAAAGTCTTTAGTCCTTAGTCGTTAGTCGTTAGTTTTTAGAAAAAAAGTAGAGACGGTCTGTTGACCGTCTCTACTAAAGTCTAATGTCTAAAGACTAAAGACTAGAGTCTAAAGACTAGATGATACCCTGAGCTAACATAGCTTTTGCAACGCGCATGAAGCCGGCGATGTTGGCGCCCTTCACGTAGTTGATAGTACCGTCAGCCTGTTTACCATACTCAACGCACATGTCATAAATGTCGTTCATGATCTTGTGG
>JAGCPH010000026.1 GCA_017645275.1 Bacteroidales bacterium
GCTTTCCTTAAGGAAATCAACACCTGTAATAAGATCTTTCATAAGAGGGATCTGCTCGTAGTCTTCCTGATTCATGAAAATGTAATCATCACCTTCTTTGTAAAGATACTGATACTGACGATGTTCAACGCGAACGTCCTCAAGTTTTTCACCGATATCGAAACGACGCTCCAATGTGCGACCGTCGACCACGCTCTTCAGCTTGATACGCATGATAGTGTTACCTTTGCCTGGTTTCACATGCTGGAAATCAACGCAAAAATAAAGTTTACCATCCATTCTGATGCAGCTTCCAATCTTAATGTCTTGTGAGTTAATCATATTACGAATTTTATAAATTACTGAATGTTAATTATTTACAATAAAATTATGGCTATTTTTAGCCAAAATTCGGTGCAAAGATACAAATTATTTTTTAATTAATAACAATATCTTTCAAAATTTCACTCTCTGCCTTCGAATTCAGCTTTTTCAACAGCATCGACTTGGCGTAAACCAGCTCGTTACGCAACGAATCAGCGTCGACTTTTACGTAAAAAATGCCGTTTTTAATTGATTTTTTCAATGTGTGAGCCGCAATGAAATCACCAACAATGTCATTCCACGAGTCCAGAATCCTCTGCTCGTCCAAAGCGCTATCTCTATGATTATCATGATAAAACGCCTTTATCATCTCGCCCAATGTCGTCAAATTCGGATCAGCCATCGTCTCTCACCTTTCCTTTTTCAACCTCAAAAATCTTGTGGTTGCCTTCAATGTTATCCAAAAGATATTGTATCCTAAGTCGTTGAGTATCAGTTATAAACACCTGACCAAAATAGTCGTTTCCGACCAGCTTCACCAGCTGCGCCACCCTGTTGTCGTCCAACTTGTCAAAGATATCGTCCAAAAGCAAAATGGGTTTGAAGCCGACCTTGTGGTAATTGAAATCGAACTGGGCGAGCTTCACGGCCACCACAAACGACTTCTGCTGACCTTGCGAGCCGAACTTCTTAACCGGATGATTATCAATACGGAAGCCCAAGTCATCCTTATGGATTCCGACGTTGGTATACGACGAATATCTGTCTTTTTCAAGGCTTTCCTGAAGCAATTCAGCCATCGTTTTTTCATGCAAGGCACTTTCGTAAACGATGTCAACCTTCTCCGACGTGCCTGAAACGATGTCGTAATATTTTTGGAAAATCGGCATGAAATCTTTCAAAAACGCCTTTCTTTTCTCGTAAATCGGAGTGGCGTAACGGATGAGCTGCTCGTCCCAAAGCGCCAGCAGATTCTGGTCAAAATAACGGTTATCCCAAAACTGTTTCAGTTGGGTGTTGCGTTGCGCCAAGACCTTGTTGTATTGCAGCAAATCGCCAAGATACACCGAGTCGAACTGCGATATCACACCGTCGATAAATTTTCTTCTCAAATCGCTGCCGTCGTTGATTAAGTCGCGGTCATAAGGCGAAATCATCACCAGCGGAATCTTCCCGATATGGTCGGCCAAGCGCTCGTACTCTTTTTTATTGCATTTAAACGACTTCTTCGAGGTCTCCTTCTGCACGCACGAAATAGTCTGTGTCTCGTCGTTGTCGGTCACGAAATCACCGTGGATGGCGAAGAAATCCTCGCCATGACGTATGTTTTGCCTGTCGGTGGTAGTGAAATAGCTTTTGCAGAATGCGAGGTAATAAATTGCATCAAGAATGTTGGTCTTACCAGCCCCGTTGAGTCCCACGAAGCAGTTGATTTTCTCTGAAAACTGCAGGTCGGCTGACTCGCAATTTTTGAAATTAGTCAACTTTAACACCTTGAGAAACATTTATTTACCTTTCGTTAATAATCTGTCGAGATTGGTTGAGATGGTGATGTAGTTCGGCGAGCCATATATGTGCATCTCCGACCTTGAATAGTTGATACTGAGCTTCCAGATGTTGATGCCCAGACCGTACGAAAATCCGCAAAGACCCTTCTTTGTTGGGGTTTTCATGTTTTGACGCATGCCGTAGTTGTATGCCAGTCTCAAAACGAGGTTCTTTCCGATGTATATCTCGCCTCCGAACACTATATGCCGCATGAGATTGTCACCGAATTTTGCTCCTTTTGACTTCTCTTTCACCGTGCCTGTTATCGGGTCGTAGTTGCCTTCCAAATCGAGCGGGTCGGTATACGACAAATCCCATTTCTGAATGTTCTCGTAGACTATACTGAACAGGAACGGCACATGTTCCAAACGCTTGGCGACGCCTGCCGACAGACGGAATGGCAGCTTGTTGCGGCCACCCTCGTAATTGGAATACAGCTCATATCCTATGTTTCTGGCGGTCAAAGCGAACATCCAGCCGTTGTTGGTGCGGTAGCTACCAGCCACGTCGACAGCTATTGCAAAAGTCTTGAAATGCTCATATTGGAGGCCAGCGAACTTAATGTTGGCACCGATACTCCAATGTGACGTGAGCTGACGGCCCCAGCCTATCATAATGTTGTAGTCCGACGGAGTAAATGTACCGCCTGTAAGATTGCCTTGCTCGTCGGCATAATCCATCTTGCCGTAGCTATGAAACTGCACTGTTCCGACGAAACTGCCGATCTTGTTGAAAGTACGGCCGTATTGCACCATGCCGTAGTTGATGTCGGCGTAATAATTGACATACGACAGCACAACATCATTGTGCATATCGCTGTTAATCAACGCAGGATTGTATATTCCGAGCTGAATATCGGAGTCGTAAATCGACAAATCGGTGTTACCGAGTGCAGCCACCCTCGCCGAACTTGTCATGTCGAGGAAGCTGTACGTGCCGTTATTCGTTTGTCCTTGAATATCAATGACAAACAACAACATTGCGACAACCGATAACCACCGTTTTATTTTCATATTTCTGTTCCCGTCATTTCGACCGACCGTAGGGAGTGGAGAAATCACAGCCTCTCAATTATTCCTGAACATTCAAAATGCCGGTGATTTCTCGATTCCGCTTCGCTTCACTCGAAATGACGATTGTTACTCATGTTTAACGTTTTATATTGTGTTTTATTGTTATTTCTCCAAAAGTCCCACTCCTTTTTTCTCAATCATGCCTCTTTCTGTCAGCTTTTTCGCCAGTTTGTCGAGGATTCCGTTGACGAAAATCTTGCTCTTAGGAGTGCTGAAATACTTCGAGATCTCAATATATTCGTTCATCGTGACCTTCACCGGGATGTATGGGAAGCACACGAATTCGGTGAGAGCCATCTTTAGGATTATCATGTCCATCAGGCAGATACGCTCTTTTTCCCAGTTGTTGGTATTGTCGGCGATGAGTTGGCCGAATTCCGCATCATGCTTTATTGTCTCGCGGAACAAGTCCTGGATAAATTTCTCGTCGGCATTGGCTTCGGCCAGATCTGACTTGTAAATCGTCGGAAGCGGAGTGTCGGCATCGATACTCTTCATCTTCGAGAAGTACTCGATTAACATTGAGCTAACTAAATGATAATCATCGCAGAAATAGATGCTCTTATCTTCATAGAAATCCATCAGAACGTCGAGGTCGGCGAAATAATTGCCAATCATCGTGGTGATAAATTTCTTGTCAGCAGCGAAATTGTCGGTCTTATCGGCCATATATTTCTTGTATTCCGACGTTTCTTTCATCATGGTGTAGTATTTTTTCACCACATCCTGATGGTCGTCGGCCCAGTTGATCTTCAGTGCAGCCTCATGTTTCTTGAAATCCTTATTATCTTCAATCGCATTCAAAAGACGGTTGTTGACATATTTCAGATTCGGATGCAGATCTTCGTATGTCGGAATGTATTTATGCTTGTTTTCAGTGATTTTGTTTTCTGCAAAGCGTTTAGTTTCAACGAGAAACGACAGCTGCCAGATAAAAAGCTCATAGAGTTTGTCGATGCTCTCCAACAGGTGTTTTATACCGTTGTTAACATTGTCCTCGCCTGACTCAATGTACGCGTAAAGGGCTTGTAAAACTTTGATTCTCAAAAATCTTCTGTTAAGCATGATATAAAATTTTAAATCATTTTGGGCTGCAAAGATACAAAAATTATCGATTCAGCAACACTCTATACAAGATATTTATATCTTTCAAGATGGTATAGTCGCGGGCATACATCACGTTGAGACGGCCAAGAGCCTCGTCGTCGAGCTGTTTGTTAACTATCGAAGCCGGGTTATAGATACCCTTCTTAATCTCCGGAAGTCGTTGACCGTCAGTCATTTCGACAGGACAATAACCCACCCATGAATAGCGTCCGAACAGCACTTTGAAGCAGTCGCCGAGAAACTTGAACGGCTTTTTCACAAACCATGCAGCGAAAATCCAGAAAACGATGCCGAAAAACGACAGCGAGAAGTCCAGAAGACGTTTCTTACGGCGGTTCGGGACGGTGTTAATCGTGCGAATATCAACGGTATAGAGGTCGCCGCGTGTGTTTATCGAGTTGCTTCCGATGATAGAGAGCGTGTCGACAGGAGCGATCTTATAGTCGAGGTCGCTGGCGTGCCATTCCACCATCTTGTCGATGATTTCCTGGTGAGTGATGTCCTTAGAGCAGAAAATTATCTCTGTAATCTTGTAAATGCCGATGATATCGGGCACCTGAGTGAGGTTGCCAAGATAATGATCGGGCACTTCCTTATCGTAATTCGGTGCCACCAAGCCGATGAAATCAGGTTTGATTGAAGTGCTCTTCAAAAGCTGTTCCACACGCTGTGTCTCGTCTGCGTTTCCGATAACTAAGAAGCGTTTTATCGCATTTTTACCATATTGAAAATCAGAGAGTTTAAGCATATAACCTAAAGTTCTACTTAAAGTCATCTGAAGAGCCATCCAGACGGTGCCGAGGAGTATCAGCATACGCGAAAAACGCAGGCTTACAGGCACCAAGGCGTAAAACATGAGGATGATGACGCTGCCCACCAGCACTCCACCTACCGAAGGAGCTATACGATATGGTTTGTCGTAACCGCCAGTGAAATACGCTGTCACGAGCCAGATCAAGAGATATATCGGCAAGATTATGCTAAACAGAGGCGTTACCGGGTATGAGCCCACGCCGTCGTAAATCATGTAATGTCCCCAGAAATAGCTGATTGCAGCGAGACCTGAATAGCCCAAGACCACATCGATAAGAGGCATGTAAATCTTACGCAGGAACTGCGACAGCAATGCCAGGAAAGCCCTGAAATATATGGCCAAGTTGATGACAAACGAGAACAGTCGCGCACGTTTCTTGGCAAAGTGTTTCTTGGCGAAGATCTCCATCGCCTTGTAGAACACCAACACGTAGTTTACGCTGGTTTTCTTGGTACTCTCACCTTTATAATGGATGATGCGCGTCTCCGGGAAATAGTAGTTTTTATATCCTGCCAAGGTTATGCGGTACGAGAGGTCGATATCCTCGCCGTACATGAAGAACGTCTCATCGAGAAGCCCACATTTGTCAAGTGTTTCGCGACGCATGAGCATGAAAGCGCCAGCCAGGATATCCACCGCGTTGACCTCGTCTTCAGGGAGGTATCCGAGATGGTATTTCGAGAAACGTTTAGAATGCGGGAACAGCTTGGAAAGCCCGAAAATCTTATAGAAAGCCGTCATCGGGGTCGGCAGTCCGCGCTTCGACTCAGGCAGGAACTGACCCTTGCCGTCGACCATCTTCACGCCTAGGCCGCCAGCGTCAGGATGTGAGTCCATGAAGGCGATGCATTTGCTGAAGGTGTCGTCTTCCACCACAGTGTCGGGGTTCAGCAGCAGCACATACTCTCCTGTCGAGATCCTGATGGCCTGATTGTTGGCTTTCGCAAAGCCCACATTGTCTTTGTTGGCAATGACTTTCACCTCCGGGAACTTAGCCGCGAGCATCTTCAGCGAGCCGTCGACGGAGTTGTTATCGACCACAAACACCTCACCTTCAATGCCTTGCATGGCGCGACGCACCGAAAAGAGGCATTGTTCAAGGAAATGCTCGACGTTGTAATTGACTATGACTACCGAAAGCTTCATCATCATTATTAAAACTGCAAAGATACGCAAAATATTATTGCAACGATTTTTTATTTTTTAAAATAATTTCAATATCTTTGCAGTTTAATTGATATGACTGAATTAAACAGGACGATACGGTTTGGAGTTATGCTCGACGGCGACGTTGTTGAGCAATGGCAGCTTGACACCATCAAGTTGTTGATTGACAACGGCATAGAGCTCGCTTTGGTCATCAAAAACGGTGACGAATCGAAGCCATACAAGTCGTTCTGTGACAAGGTTTTGCATTACCCTTACAGCCGATTGTTGTTCAGGATTTGGCACAGATATTGGTTCAAACCAGCCGCAAAACGCCCAACGTCATTTCGACCACAGCGTAGCGGAGTGGAGAAATCACCGGCATTGAATTATCATGAGGTCACGGTAATCCCCATTCACAAAGGCATTTCCACGTATTTCCCTGACGACGACATCGCAAAAATCAAGGCATATGACCTCGATTTCATACTGCGTTTCGGCTTCGACATCATACGTGGCGAGGTCTTAAACAGCGCAAAATACGGCATCTGGTCGTTCCATCACGACGATGAGCGCGTGGTGCGTGGCGGTCCTCCCGGATTCTGGGAGTTCATGCGCAAGATTCCGAGAAACGGAGTCATACTTCAGCAGCTGACTGATGAATTAGATAAAGGACTGATACTCAGACGTTTACAATTCAACACAACCCTACATTCATATAAATTCCACCTCAACAGGATTTATGAGGAATCGGAGATTTTGCCGTTGCAGGTGGCTAAAGAATTGATTGTCAACGGGAAGCTGGAGCCAGAGTTGTCGCAATCAGAGGCGCCGATACAGCATCCGCCACGCAACATCATGATGATCAAATACTTCTGGCTGTGTTTCTGGCGTAAGATTGTGTTTCATTTCAATTATTTCTTCCGTCAGGAAGACTGGAATGTGGGTTATCGCATCAACGGAAACGACAGTGTTCATTGGTTAAAGCCGCCGAAATCGGATTATTTCGCCGACCCGTTTGTGATTACCACAAAAGACGAAACATATCTGTTTTTTGAATGGTTCTCCAACAAAAACGGCAAGGCTGATCTGGCGATAGCGAAGAAATCGGAAGGTTTCGAGGTTTATCATAAGATAACAGATTTTCCAGAGCACCGCTCCTACCCGTTTGTGTTTGAATATCAAGGTGTTATATATTGTGTTCCGGAGGCAAATCAAACCGACAAAGTGTCGCTGTACAGATTCGACGAGACGCACGGCTGTGCGTCTTTACAGTGGGATTGCGATTTGTTGGACGGATGTTATGTCGATGCCACTTTGCATCATCATTCTGACGGCAAATGGTATCTGTTTACGACGCCTCAGAGGCAGTCGCACACTCACCTATTAATATTTGTTGCTGACGACCTTCGCGGACCTTACCGACCGCACTACAACAACCCCGTCAAGGTGGATTGCAGCGACTCCAGAATGGCTGGAAAAATCATGGAAATCGATGGAAATTTGGTTCGTCCGGCACAAAACAGCAGCCGTCACTATGGTGAAAGTATTACTTTAAATAAAATAGTTCAATTAAATGAGTATCAATATATTGAAGAAACGACAAATGAGATAAAACCCGACAAAAAATGGACGTACAACAAAGGCACTCACACCATCAACAGCGACGAGGTGATGACGGTGTTCGATGCCAAGAAGTTTACGTTCACTTGGAAAGGTTTTGTGCAACAATGGAGGCAGAAAGTCGCTAGTCGTTAGTCGCTAGTCGCTAGTTGTTATAATGATTAACAATTAAGGACTAAAGACTAAAGACTAAAGACTAAAGACTATGATAAGGAAAATATTCGGCACATTCGGCACTCGCGTTTTAAACGCTATCTGCAACTTCGTGACGTTGTGGTTCGGCACCCACTATCTCGGTGCGGAGGCTTGGGGCATTGGTGGCATAGTGCTCCTCGACGTGTCGTTGCTCCTCATCGGCGTGGAGTTTCTGGCAGGCAGCGGCCTCATCTACTTCACCCCGAGGAAGTCGTATCGCACATTGTTCAAGATTTCATATATCTGGTCGGCGCTGATTGTGGCATTTTACGCCTTGTTGATGTATCTCTTCTCATTCATTCCTGAGAGTTTTGGCCATCATTTCGCCAAGTTTTTCGGCGAAAGTGCAGAGTTCGTCCCAGAAGGCTATCATGGCATGGTGCTGTTGCTGGTTTTCGTCTACAGCCTGCACAATTTCAACCTCACGACCATGCTCGGCAAAGAACGCGTCGGAACCAATAACATATTGTTTATCATACAGTTCATGACGCAGATGTGCTCGATGCTGATTTACATCTTCGTGTTCGACATCCGCGACGCCAATGCCTTTGTCTACTCGTTCCTCACGGGCTATATCGTCAGTTATATCTGTGGCTTGACGCAAATATGGCCCTATCTCAAGGATCCGGTGGAGGATTCTTTATGGGACACCATCAAGGAGATGTTCAAGTTCGGCACCATCATACAGCTCTCGACCCTTGTCACCATGCTCAACCGACGTCTCAGCTTCCTGATTATCAAAGGGTTCTGGGGCGATGCCAAGGTAGGAGTTTACAGCGCCGCGTCACAGGTCTCCGAAGCCCCTAAAATGATTGGCCAAAGCATCGCGATGGTGCAGTTCTCGAAGATCAGCAACCTGACCGACAACGACTTAGCAGCAAAGATCACCGTTCAGTTGCTAAAAATAGCAACTATCCTGACGGCGATATGCATTTTCATAGTCTGCGTCATCCCGACGAGTGTCTATTCATGGCTTTTCACCAGCAATTTCGCGGAGATGCGAGTGGTGATGATAGCTCTTGGCCCAGGAGTGGTTTTCATGGCCGCCAACATGGTATTCAGCCATTATTTCTCGGGCATGAACATGCCGAAGCACAACCTCTATGGTGCCTTGGTGGGACTTGCGGTCACCATCCCATCGCTTTACCTCTTGATACCGCCACTTGGCATGGTCGGAGCAGGTATCTCGGCATCGCTCACCAATCTCGCAATCATTGTATATCAATGGGTTATCTTCAAAAAAATCAACAAGATTTCCGCCAAGGAGCTGCTTGTTACTAAAGAAGATGTGAAGCTGCTTGTTTCTGAAATCAAATCTCTGCTTGGGAAATAATTATTTTTTTGGTTGGTATGCGGTGATAATCACTGCACTGAGAATCAACACTATACCGATTGCGAGGCGGATGCCGAACGGTTCGTTGAAAATAAAGATGCCGATCATAACGGCCGTGAGCGGCTCAAGGGCGCCGAGGATGGCTGTTGGAGTGGCTCCGATATATTTTGAGGCGTAAACCATCAGGACGAGCGACAATGTGGCAGGAACTACCGCCAACCATGAGGCATAAAACCAACTCACAGCATTGTGAGGAAGTTGCAAAGGCTGTCCTGTAAGCCAGGCAAACACTGCCATTCCGATAGCACAATACAGCACCACGTAGAAGTTTATCTTAAACGACGACATCGCAAGAGGACAACGGTTCACCACTATGATATAAACGGAATATGTCAATGCCGAGACGAGCACCAAAATAACACCGGTGATGTCCAAAGTGCCGCCATCTCCAGTCCAATAAAGCAAAAGCACGCCGACGAGCGACAAAATTATTGCCACGATGGTCTTAAAGCCGGCTTTCTCCTTGAAAATCAGGCCCATGATAACGGCGGTCATGATTGGATAAGTGAACAGAAGCGTGGAGGCGATACCTGCCGCGATGTAGTGGAAGCTGAAATAAAGCGTCATCGAGGAAGCCGTGAAAAGCAGTCCGAGAGCTGTTAGGGTGCCAAACTCTTTTTTGGTCACTTTCAGACTTTCCTTCCTGATAATCAATATGATAGAAATGATAATCCATGCCATGCTGAAGCGGCTGAACAGCACCGAGTTGGTGTTCATGCCCTGCTCGTAAAGCTTAAGCGCTCCCAGCGGGTTGGTGCCGTAAAACATCGCCGCCAGAATGCCACAGATGGTGCCAAAAACTTTTTTATTCGCTGTAAATTTATTGTTCATGACAAATTTCAAAAAAACGTGCAAAAATACAAATTTTTAGCCATTAGCCGTTAGCCATTAGCCATTAGCAAAAAAAATTTTTCTTTTAAACTTTTTTTGTATATTTGCAGAAAGAATTTTTTGAGAACATGGCGGAAGACTTTATCGAAGATAACACATTAGAAGACAACGAGTTAGACTTTACTACAAATGTAAATCCTGTCGACTACAACGACGATGCGATCCAGCATTTGTCGTGGAACGAGCATATCCGCAAGCGTCTTGGCATGTATATCGGCAAGGCTGGCGACGGCTCGGCTCACGACGACGGCATCTACATCCTGTTGAAGGAGATCGTCGACAACAGCATCGACGAGTTCAACATGGGTGCAGGCAAGACCATCGAGATCGACATCAACGACGGCAAGGTGCGTGTGCGTGACTACGGTCGTGGCATACCGCTCGGCTCGTTGAAAGACTGTATGGGCCAGATGAACACAGGCGGTAAGTACAACACCGGCGCATTCAAGAAAGCCGTTGGACTCAATGGTGTGGGCGCAAAAGCCACCAACGCTGCATCTTCTTACTTCCGCGCACAGGCATTCCGCGACGGACAGACTAAAATCGTCGAGTTCTCAAAAGGCGAATTGTTGTCAGAGTCCGACATCATCCCGACAGACCAGAAAAACGGCACAGAGATCACATTTGTGCCCGACGCAGAGCTGTTTGGAAACTATCATTTCCTTATGGAATACGTCGACGAGATGGTGTGGAACTACGCGTTTTTGAATAGCGGTCTGACACTGATTCTCAACGGACAGAAATATCAGGCGAAAAACGGCTTGTTAGACCTCCTGACACGTAAAATCGGCAAGATAGACAGCTGCGCCTACCCTATCATACATATCAAAGAAGGCGACTTCGAATGCGCTTTCACACATTCCAACGTGACTAGCAACGAGGAGTATTTCCCGTTCGCCAACGGCCAGTACAACCCTCTTGGCGGCACACATCTCAACGTGTTCCGCGAGGCTATCGCAAAGACAATCAGAGAGTTCTATAACAAAGAATACGAGACATCCGACATCCGCAGCGCGTTCATCGCATCGTTGTCGATAAAAGTCGACGAGCCAGAGTTTGAAGGCCAGACGAAGACCAAGTTCTCGTCGAACTACATGGATAAGGAGAGCGAGACGACCATCCGCCAGTACATCACCGACATCATCAAGCGCCATTTCGACAAGTTCCTGCACATGAACAGCGATGTGGCTGAAGCTCTGATGCGCAAAATCATCCAAAACGAGAAAGAGCGCAAAGGCATGGCTAACATCAAGAAACTCGCCCGCGAGAGTGCCAAGAAGGTCAGCCTCAACAACAGAAAGCTCCGCGACTGCCGCATACATTACAACACCAACCAGGAGAAACGTCTCGAGTCGACGCTGTTCATCACAGAAGGTGACTCAGCATCAGGAAGCATCACCAAGAGTCGCGACGCTCAGACACAGGCGGTGTTCAGCCTCCGTGGAAAGCCGCTCAACTGCTACGGATTGACCAAGAAAATCGTGTATGAAAACGAGGAGTTCAACCTCTTGCAGGCAGCTCTAAATATTGATGAAAGCATTGAGAATCTGAGATATAACAACATCGTCATCGCCACCGATGCTGATGTCGACGGCATGCACATCCGCCTGCTGATGCTCACATTCTTCCTGCAGTTCTACCCCGACGTGGTGCGCGGCGGACACCTGTATATACTGCAGACGCCGTTGTTCCGCGTGAGAAACAAGAAAGAGACGCGTTATTGCTATTCCGACGAGGAGCGTGTCGATGCCATCAAGTCGCTCGGCGCACATCCGGAAATCACCCGATTCAAAGGTCTTGGCGAGATCTCACCCGATGAGTTCAGCTATTTCATCGGCCCGAACATGCGTCTCGAGCCTATCATACTGCGCCACGACATGACGATACCCGAACTTTTGAAATATTACATGGGAAAGAACACCGACCAGCGTCAGAAGTTCATCATCGACAATCTGAGGATTGAAGACGACTCTAATATTGATAAATTAGACTGATTTCAGGCTTAAAACCCTAATTCTTTGATATCGCCTACATTGTGCTCTTTGAACAATGTCCGCATGGCCTTGCTTATGGTGTCGCGCTGCTGTCTTTCTTTGACAGTAAGCAGTGAATCAGGCTCATCAAGCGGCAAAATGCGATAGTTGTGAGTGAAGCCGTTGTCATGCGGGCGACTCACCCAATAAGGGATGTAGCTGCAGTCGTAAAGCATTGTAATTGAATCGTTTTTGACAAAATCGAGCTGCACCATATAGCCACCGAAAGTGTTAGGCATCGACTGGTTGCTGATGACGTTTCCGAGCGAATAAGCCACAAAATTCTGTCCGTCGTTGAGCAGCTCCATCGGCTGAGCCACATGCGGATGACCTCCGATGACATGGTCTACACCTTTGTTTAACAGCCACTTAGCCATCATACGCTGTTCTTTTGACGGCAATGTCTCATATTCGATACCCCAATGCGGTATTGCGATGATGACATCAGGATTCATAGCCTGCGCTTTCACCAAATCACGAGCAATCACAGTGGTATCCATCATGTTGACAATGTTTGGAGCCTTAACAGACAAGCCATTTGTGCCGTATGTGAAATTGAGTATCGCCACACGTATACCATTGTAATCCAACAAGTAAGGATAATAATAATCACGGTCTTCCTCGTCCAGATAAGTTCCAATGCGAGGGACGCCGATAGAATCAAGAACATGGATTGTGCGTTCCAGACCATGTTTGCCCGTATCGAGACAGTGGTTATTGGCCGTTAAAACAATGTCGATTCCAGCGTCGACTATCGCCTGCAGATACTCGTCGGGAGCGCTGAAACGAGGATATCCGGCGTAAGGTTTTCCGCCAAGGGTGACCTCAAAATTACCGATAGCGACATCAGCATTCTCAAAAACGGGGCTCACTCGCGCAAAACACTCCTCGTAGTTGTAGGAGCTGTCAGGTTGCAAGGCCGCCTGAATCTGCGGTCCATGCTGCATGAAATCGCCCGCAATCAAGATACTAAGATGTGATTCCGTCTGTATCGGGACCTCTTCTGTATCAACAATAATTGTATCAATTATTACATTTTCGTTGATTACGGCATCGCTTTTCTGCAGATTGGTGTAATTGTCGCTACCGCATGAAAATGCTAATAATGACAGAAAGATTATCGCGAGTAATCTATTGTTTTTCATCATTTTAAATCAAGATTATTTTCTCAAAAACTCAAAAACTTTTCCGATATGTTTCGAGATGTCGCTAGCTATCATCGACTCCATTCCGAGTTCCGATGCGGCGAAATCGCCAGCCTTGCCATGCATGAAAACACCGATAATGGCGGCTTCCTCAGGTGTATAACGTTGAGCCAGAAGCGATAAGATGATGCCTGTGAGCACGTCGCCGCTGCCGGCAGTAGCCATGCCAGGGTTGCCCGTTGAGTTGAAGAAACAAGAGCCGTTCGGGAATGTTATCGAGGTGTTAGCGCCTTTCAGGACGATGATGATATTATGTTTGACTGACATTTCACGTTGAAGATCAATGCGTTGCGCTGAGTTGTCGGTCTTGCCAAACAAACGTTCAAACTCCTTCGGATGTGGCGTGATGATGGTACGGTCAGGCAAGAACGAGAGCCAAGTCTTGTTTTCCGAGATAATATTCAATGCGTCGGCGTCGAGCACCATGGGCACTTTAGCATTCTGGATGAGGAGTTTCAGGGCTGTGGCAGTCTCTTGAGCTTTTCCGAGTCCGGGCCCCACTCCTATCGCGTTATACGGTTGTAAATCAGGCAATTGCGAGAAGCAGCAATCCGACTCATCGACGCTCATCATGGCTTCAGGCAGATACACCTGAAGAGGCAGCGTCGCTGATTTAGGCAGATGCGTGGTGAGCAGGCCTACACCCGAGCGCAGACATGACTCCGAAGCCAACATAGCGGCACCCGTCTTGCCTGTTGAGCCTGCTATAAGCAGCGCATGACCGTAAGTGCCTTTGTGCGAGTGCTTTCCACGCTTGTGAAGCAATGGCTTTATGACGTCGGCTGTGGTGTAGAAATTAGATGTTTCTAGGTTTTCTATAAAATCAGAATGTATTTTGATGTCCATGACCTCCCATTTGCCGACGAATGGCTCGTTTTCCGGATACAGGAATGCCATTTTCGGGAACTGCATCGAAAGAGTGTAATCGGCGTGGATAATAGGATTGGATGGATTGCCAATAGAGTCGCCGTTCAATCCAGAGGCTATATCTATTGCGATTCTAATTGCATGATTATCATTGAGATGCTGCACCAGTTCGGCGGCCAATCCTTCCAGCGGGCGGTTCAGGCCCGAGCCGAACAAAGCGTCGATAACAATGTCGTTGTCATCGATTTTCGGGAAGTCGTCTTTTGAGAAGATGCCATACATTGGCACCTCCGGGATAGCTTTCAGTCGCTCATAGTTCACCTCGCAGTCGTGGCTGAAATTCTCGCTCACATGGAGTATAAACACCTGGGCGTAGATGTCTTGCGTGGCGAGCAGCCGTGCCAGCACCAGTCCGTCGCCCCCGTTGTTGCCCATTCCGCAGAATATCTTTATCGACACCTCTTTCGACTTGAGGTTACGCATCAGCCAGAAATATATCTGTGTGGCGGCGCGCTCCATCAGGTCAACAGAACTAATCGGCTCATTCTCAATGGTGTAGGCATCGGCCAAGCGGGCGGTTTTTATATCAGGGATTTTCATGACGATAAAAATTATCAATGCAAAAATAGATAATTAATTTGAGATAGCAAAAATAAAGTTTACTGTTTACGGGTTGAGGTTACTCACCCAGCCGAGGGCGAAAGACTATAGGAGCAAGGTGTAGAAATTGTCCGGATTGACGGTCAACATCTCTGTGTTGGGATAGGCTTTCAGGAAGGTTTGGCTTATCTTGGCCTTCTTTTTTGGATTCCACTTGAACTCGTAAGCGGTGAAGTGTCCGTCGGCTTCCTCAATGTAGTCGATCTCCTGTTGTTGTGTGGTCCGCCAGAAGTAGCGGTTGACAAACTGACGGTCGTATGACCGTTTCTTGACCAATTCGCTGATCATCCAGTTCTCCCACAGGGCCCCTGTGTCGTCGCGAAGTGCAAGGTCGTTGAAATTATTGATGAGGGCGTTGCGGACACCATTGTCATAGAAATAGATTTTGCGGGCGGTCTTCAACTCATTGCGAAGGTTGCGGCTCAACGAACCCAACCTGAAAATGACTTGGGCCTGTTCCAACAAGACAATGTATTTCTCAACGGTGTTTTTGTCCAAGTCCACCTGCTGCCCCAACTCGGTCAGCGACACTTCGCTTCCCACCTGGAAAGCCAACGACTGCAACAACTTGACCAACTTGTCCGACTTTTTGACACGCCCCCATTCGAGGATGTCTTTGTACAAGTAGCTGTCGGTGATTTGTTTTAGCACTTCCTTTTCGTCGCCAGGATGCGTGACGACATCAGGATAGTAACCGTAGACCAAGCGAAGCGACAAGTGCTTGATTTCATCAAAAGCATTGGTGTGTTCGGCCATCTCGGCAAAGGAGAGCGGAAACAGCGTGTATTCCCAATTTCGCCCCGTCAAAGGCTCGTTGACGCGATTGGCGAGCTCAAACGATGAGCTTCCGGTAAGGATGAGTTGAACCTCCGGCAGATGATCAGTGATCAGCTTCATCTTCAATCCGATATTCTCGATGCGCTGGGCTTCATCCACAACCATGATCTTTTTTGAGCCAATCAGACTGCGGAATTTCTCAACCGACACTTCCTGCAATAAAGTCCTTGTGGCGAGTTCATCTCCGTTGAGCCACAAGATGTTGTTTGCGCCATTCGTCAGTTCTTGCAGCAATGTAGTTTTCCCCACCTGTCGTGCTCCTATTAGCACGATGGCTTTCCCGTTGAAAAAACGGTCTTTGATAACCTTTTGAAGTTTGCGCTCTATCATATTCTTACTCTTTTTGATGCTGCAAAAATACAAAATTTAGTGATTCAATTCACCAAATATTATAATTTTTAGTGATTTTATTCGCCAAAATTGCAAAAAGTCAACCGCACCAAGCAATTATCCACAAAGGGAACCACATACGGAATTGACTTTCGCACAGATGGTTTTTTAAAAAAAGTTTACAGTTTACTGGTTTCAGCGCCATACAATGCTCAGCCGCCACCGTATAGCGCGGGCCTGCGCTGTAAACCCTATCATTTATTACTCGATTTCCTCTTGATTTTATGACGCAGCTTAACAAGAGCCAGATTCAGCTCAAATTCCGATTCTGTTTCACTGGTTTCAAGGTTATCACCAATAATATCAGCGATGATGCCCCCACCCTTCTTCATAAGGCTTTTCTGTTCCTCTGCGTCAGCAGTCTTGGTCAATTCGTTTACTGTTCTCGACAATTCTCTCAGTTTAGCGAAAGTTTCGATAATTTCAATGGTTTTTTCGGTCGCCTTTTTACTTTTTAGAATCGTCGCTAGCATGTAAAGACCTTTTTCGGTAAAAGCCTTCGGATTGTATCTTGCTTTAGCATTTAGTTTTGCGGTCAAAAATTTTGACCGCAAAAGTGCCAACTCGTTGTCAGTCAATTCAAAAACATAACCTTCAGGAAACTTTTCGGGGTTATTCTTTACAGCTTGATTGACAATTTTGGTTTCAACGCCATAAATTGCAGCGACATCTGAGTCAATTATGACATTAGTTCCACGCAGTGCGATGATCTTATCTTCGATCTGCTCGTGTTTGATAATTTCTTTTTCTTTCATATTTCTATAATTTAAATCGCCGCAAACTTAAATATAGAAATTCAAACGGATATCATCAAAACACGGAAAAATGCCGTTCAAAGTGCATTTTTAACTTAAAGTTCAGAATTTTGCACCAAATCTTAAAAAGTTTACGGTTTACGGTTTACTGCACCCCGCTTCCGCATGCAGATCTTCCAGCTGCTGCCTCACCTCCTCCGGCACCACAACCTCAACTTTTGCGAATTATGCAACGGCATATCCTTCATCGCATATCTCTCATTGCCGTATGCCCTCAGCACCAGCCGTTGCAGCGGAATCCTGTCATCTGTCATTCAGCTCCGCCAGCGTTATCCGCTTCGCCCTCCTGATGGTATCCACCATCCACACATACTGTTTAAAAAGTGATGAAGCTTTCATATCATATTATTTATTCGTCCTATCCGTCCTATCGGACTTATTAGTCCTTATCAATTATTCTTGTATGTTTTTTTACTAATTGATCAACCAGTGTTTCTATATTCACAGCGCCGTTTGCATCTACTGCGTCCAACACATCCTTTATCGTTAAAGAATTTATTTCCAATCGAGTTGCTTGTGTATTAACATTTGACCACGTGCGTGCCTCATATAACTCTTTAAATACTCTTTTACATCTTCTTTGAGTTTCTATTAAAATATTAAACTATACATTCGGCTGTATTTGCCGTAACCGAATGCGCAGCCTGTGTCATTTGGTCGTACTGCCGTCCGCAGGGATCGTTAGTGCGGTTAAGGTAGCGGATGCAAATTTTTGTCAATAACTTTAATTTAGTGTCAAAAATTTGCGTATCTTTGCAGTCGAAATATTTGCGTAAATACGCAAAAAAATCGAACAGAATGATAGTACAACGAGACACCTATATTGAAAAGCTTTGGAGGCGAAGACACAATGGTCTGATAAAAATAGTGACCGGTATGCGCCGTTCCGGCAAATCGTTTCTTTTGTTTAACCTCTTCGTTAAACAGCTAAAAGACAACGGTGTTGATGACAACCATATCATTGCGATAGATCTGGAAGATTATCGAAATGTTTCGCTTCGAAAACCTGACGAACTGCTTCATTTTGTCGACAGCAAGATTGTCGACGATTCGATGTATTATCTGCTTATTGATGAGGTGCAACGTCTGGATTTCTTTGAGGAAGTGCTTAATAGTTTCCTAAAAAAAAGCAACGTTGATGTCTATGTCACTGGCAGCAACGCCCAATTCCTTTCGCGTGATGTGATTACAATCTTCCGTGGCAGAAGTGATGAAGTGAGGGTCCATCCCTTTTGTTTCAAAGAATATATGTCTACGCAAGACAGCCTGAACCAAGAACAGTGCCTTCGCCAGTACCTTACCTATGGGGGAATGCCACAGGCAAGCACTATGAATTCCGATGAACAACGCAAAATTTATCTTCAAGACCTATTCACAGGTACTTATCTAAAGGATATCAAAGAACGCTACAACCTGCGCGACGATGCCGATATGGAAGAGCTTATGGATGTGCTTGCCAGCAGCGTGGGCTCTCTTGTCAATCCCACCAAGTTGAAAAACACCTTCCATTCTGTAAAACAGAGCACCATTAC
>JAGCPH010000027.1 GCA_017645275.1 Bacteroidales bacterium
AGGTGTAGAGATAATCAAAATATCTCTAATGCCCGCAAGCATCAAAACCGAAATGGGATAATAAACCATCGGTTTATCGTAAATCGGCAAGAGCTGCTTGCTAACACCTTTTGTTATTGGATATAAACGAGTGCCGGAACCTCCAGCTAATACAATTCCTTTCATTTCATTTATCAAATTGATAATTTAGAATTGATAATTGATAATTGTTTTATTGATTTTTAAGGGTTTTAATGATTGCTGTTAGCAATCTTATCAATTCTGAACAATCTGTATCCAATGATTTATATTGTTTGTCATCAATATAGTTTGAGACATGTAAAAGATCAAGCCAATAAGCAGTTTCATCAGCTTCTTTAAGAGCTATATTCAACTTATTCAAAAAATCCATTCTCGATTGAGCGTTCTTGCTCTCACGAGTGTTTGCTCCAATACTTGTACCACATCTCAGCAATTGTTTCGATATTATATACTCATTCTTCTGTTCCGTTAAAATCTTATAACACTTTATTATATTAATCGCAAACTCCCTACTTTTATCCTGCACTGCATTCGCCATACCTGTCCAAATTCTCAATTCTCAATTAAATTCTCAATTGTCAATTTTCAATTGTCAATTAAATTAGTCGCGTTTAAAAATATCTCTTGTGTAAACCTTCTCTTTTACATCATCCAGGCAGGAATCGTAACGATTTGCAATGATTGCCTGCGATTGTGCCTTGAATTTCGCCAAGTCATTAACCACCAACGATCCAAAGAATGTGCTGCCGTCTTCCAATGTCGGCTCATAAATTATAACCTTTGCTCCTTTAGCCTTCACACGTTTCATAACGCCCTGAATTGAGCTCTGACGGAAGTTGTCGCTATTGCTCTTCATCGTGAGGCGGAACACACCGATAGTGATTTCCTCTTCCTTGCTCTGGTCGTATTGCGATGATGCAGTGTAATAACCAGCCATTTTCAAGACCTGGTCAGCAATAAAATCCTTACGGGTGCGGTTGCTTTCCACTATGGCACTCATCATATTCTGAGGCACATCCTCGTAGTTGGCCAAGAGCTGTTTGGTATCTTTCGGCAAGCAATAACCACCATAACCGAATGAAGGGTTATTGTAGTGAGAGCCAATTCTCGGGTCGAGGCAGATACCGTCGATAATAGCCTGAGTGTCAAGACCTTTCACCTCAGCATATGTGTCAAGCTCGTTGAAGTAACTCACACGCAATGCCAAGTAAGTATTTGCAAACAGCTTCACAGCCTCAGCCTCTTTCATACCCATGAAGAGCACAGGGATATCGGTCTTGATGGCGCCTTCCTGCAGAAGCTTCGCAAAAATCTTGGCTTTTTCTTCGAGATTGACACTCACCACCTTCTTGATAGCCTTGTTTTCCTCATCAAAGCCGTCAATCTCCTTCGGATAGCCGACAATGATTCTCGAAGGATAGAGGTTGTCGTACAAAGCCTTGCTTTCTCTAAGAAACTCCGGTGAGAACAGCAGGTTGAACTTCTTCACGCCTTTGGCGGCATATTTCACGTACAAACCACGTGTATATCCCACTGGGATGGTCGATTTTATCACCATCACCGCATCAGGATTGACGCTCAAAACCAGGTCAATCACCTCCTCAACGTGACTTGTATCGAAGAAATTCTTCTGTGGGTCGTAGTTGGTAGGAGCCGCAATCACAACAAAATCTGCGTTTTTATAAGCGTTTGCACCATCGAGAGTCGCTGTCAGATCAAGCTTTTTCTCAGCGAGATATTTCTCGATATACTCATCTTGAATCGGTGATTTCTTGTTGTTGATAAGGTCAACTTTCTCCGGCACTACGTCGACTGCCGTAACGTGGTTATGCTGTGCGAGCAATGTCGCGATGCTCAATCCTACGTATCCTGTTCCTGCAACTGCTATATTCATAATGTTACTATTAATTCGTCATTTCGACCGACCGTAGGGAGTGGAGAAATCACCGCCATTTGAATGTTGCTGAACAAATTGTTAGCCCGTGATTTCTCCATTTCGCTGCGCTACAGTCGAAATGACGTATGAGTTTTTTGTTTATCTTCTTTGACTTCGATTTTCTCGACATCGGAGGCGTTCAGAGCTACTGTGGCGACGGCGGCGATGCCGAGCACTTTCACAACTACGCGTTTTTCATGACGGTTAGGCATCTTTATGTAAATGCCTTCAACACCCTCAAACGGCCCGGTCAGGATGCGGACTCTGTCGCCCTTCTTGAGGTCGATGTTCGGATCAACTGGCTTCGACCCCATGGTGCGGACCACCTTCATGAAATCCTGCATCTGCTTGTCGGGCACATACTGCGGCACACTGTTCAAACCCTCGCTGTCTTTGCCCATCATGAAACGGAGATGCTCGAGCTTGCCATGCTTGACAGCAAGTATATTGCTGTAGCTGTCGTGAACGAAGATATAATTATGCACCAGCGGCTCGGTCTTCCAGCCTATCGCCACACCCTTGTCGTTGCGCACCCTGGTTCTCAAGGTAGGAACATAATTCTCTATGCCAAGCTCATTAAGCCTTTCTGAAGCAGATATCTCGCGCTGGTAAGTGACGCGCAAAACATACCAAGCTATAGCATTTTTTTCAATATAATCCATTTATATATAAGGGCACAGTTATAGGACCGAGCATATCTCGGGGGCATCGAAATCAGCTAATCTATTGGATTTCAATCATTTATAAAAACAGTATGGGATTTTTCTCTTATTTTAGCTCATCTTCAGTTGCCAAAAAGTAAGCGAAAAATAGTCAAATGCAAAGATAAGGATTAATTAAATAGGTGTGACAAAAATTTCAAAAAAAAATTAAGGCATCAAAAAATAATGCCTTAACCATATGTTGCCCAACCAGGGTTCGAACCTAGACTTTACTGATCCAGAGTCAGTCGTGTTGCCAATTACACCATTGGGCATTTCCGACCGCAAAATTACACATATTTTTTATTCGTGCGACAAAAATTTTGTTTTTTTCTTAACTATCTGATATTCACTGACTTGCCAAGCCGATTCGCCGTATTTTTGCATCCCCGAAGCCACATCCGGATAGTCCGAAATGTAGTTTTTCTTCTCTTTTTCCTGATAACGGTACAGACCTTTTTGCTCCTCAGCCGGCTTGTTGATAAACAGCCACTCGCCATCGAGCACCCCATATTTGTCATCACCCATGATATAGACATACGGGCGTTCTTCGCTCAACAAATCAATTCCGAAGGTATTATTGACATAATTTTTGCCTAAAATCCCCATAACGGTCGGGAAAACATCCATCTGACTGGCTATATTTTCGTTCAAACCAGTTTGCAGATGCTCAGGCATATAGAAAATAAGCGGAGTATGGAAATAACTGAGCGGGATGGAATAATCGGAGTCCAAAACAGCACCATGGTCGGCCACAAACACGAACAAAGTGTTGTCGAACCAAGGCTTCTCGGATGCCATCTCGATAAATCTCCGCAACGACCAGTCGGCATATTCTGTCATCTGATACTTCAGCTCTGTATTTTTCGGCTCGAAATAGTCAGGCAAATAAAACGGACCATGGTCGGAAGCGGTCATCATGGTAGCGCAGAAAGGCCTGTTATTACTGGCCATCTCGTCAAAGATAGGCATCGCAAAACGGAACATATAGTCATCAGGCACACCGAGCGTGGTCTTAACCTCCGAAATAGGATAATCGGCCTGCGAGATGATACGCTCCACACCGTTCTGACTCAAAAATCCCGCCACATTGTCGAATTCCTTATCATGTGTAGTGAAATAGGCCGTCTGGTAGCCTTCTCTCTGCAAAGTGGCAGCCAATCCGTCGTATTGCAACACCGGAATGCGCTTCAGAGCCTGGTTTCGGAAGATGACAGGATACGACACCGAGGTGCTATATATGCCACAGTAAGTATGCGTGCCAGTAGTGTAACAATTGTTAAAACTCAACGACCGATCCATCAGCGAGTCGAGGAAAGGTGTGAGATTATGTGAGTTGCCACCATGAGCGGTCTTGTTGTAGCTCATGCCTTCCATAATCACCACAATGACATTAAAATCATTTGGTTGGCCTATGTCATTTCGACCGGAGCGAAGCGTAGTGGAGAAATCCTTTGTGCGAGCAATTGGAAAGTCAGGATTAGGAGTTTCAATGCCAAGATATTCTTGCACATTTTTGATTGCATCGTAATCCGACATAAAGCTAACCGACTGGTTGTCAGGGTCTTTACTGTCGAGATAGCTTCGTGCCAAAGTGAAATTCGGGTTCAGGCCCAGCTGGTTAAGCATGGCATTGTTGCAGAAATATGCCGTGCCAACCATAATAGGCGATTTCTCGTTCAGACGCCCACGCATGCCGATGAAGACCAATCCCCAGAGCAAAACCGTGTATATTCCATACCGCCAATAATTCACATCTTCCCATCCAGTGGAGTTTTTAAGTATTTTATTGCAGAAATACCAAAACACGAATCCTGAGGCGAGCACTGGCAGCATCATTAATATATATGTGGGCTCCTCAAATATCATCTTGAAGACGAAGACACTATCGCCAGTGGCCATCCATTCGAATGCAGTGATATTAAACCGGTCGAAAAACTGGTCGAAATACGGAATGTCAGCCGCGCAGATGCCGAAGGTTACCGTAAAGCAGATTGTAAGGATAATTGTGTATATTTTTTCAAATATTCGGCATTTTGTACCCCAAAATGAGCAAATTGTCAACGTAATGGTCGGAATGGCTATCACAAAACCTATAGTAACGATATCGAAACGAACTCCCATAATGAAGGCTTGGATGACTTCCCACGTGGTAGCATAGCCCAAACGGTCCAAATTCAAAAGCAGAAGCGCCACCCTAAAAGCGAAGTAAATCGCCAAGAGTAGCAGATACAGTTTGGCTGTGATTTTTACAAAAACGGGAACTTTATTCATATTAAACGTCATTTCGACCGACCGTAGGGAGTGGAGAAATCACAGCCTATCAATTAGGTCTAAATCATATAAAAATTCATTTATTATTCCTTCTAATACTATGCCGGTGATTTCTCGACTTCGCTTTGCTTCGCTCGAAATGACGGCTACCTAAATAGTCTCTCTACGTCTTTTATAGCACTCGGCATTGCGAACACCACCACACGGTCTTCAGCCTCAATCTGGAAGTCGTCGGTAGCGATGTAGCTGAGCTCACCACGGATCACACCGGCAATGATAGCGCCCTCTGGCACATGTAGCTTCTCGATAGGCCGCATGGTCGCCAGGCATCCGTCAGGAACCACAAACTCCACGATATCAGCATCGATACCGCTGAGGAACTTCAGCGTAGAGACGTTGTCGCCCAAGGTATACCTTACTATATAGCTCGCCGCGATGAGTTTCTTGTTGATAATAGTATCAATACCAATGTTTTGCGAGATATCGATGTAGTCGATGTTTTCAACCAAGGCAATGGTCTTTTTCACGCCGTAAGCCTTTGCCTGCAAGCATGTCAGAATGTTGGTCTCGGTGTTTTCGGTCACTGCGATGAAAGCATCGACACTCTTGATGCCCTCTTCCTCAAGCATATCCACGTCGCGAGCGTCGGCATTGACCACCAAGGTGTTTGAGAGGCTGCTGGTGAGCTCATAGCAACGGTTTTTGTCGCTCTCGATGATCTTGATGTCCATGTCTTTCTCAAGACGTTTGGCTGTCATACGGCCCACACGTCCACCACCTATGATCATCACATTGTGGATGTTGATTTTCTGCTTGCCGCTCATCGACATCAGCTCTTTCACGGCGTGTGGCTTGGATATGACGTACACCATATCGCCTGCCTGCAGGGTGTCGGTGCCATGTGGGATGAACGTGTTCTGGCGACGGTGTATAGCCACGGGACGGAAGTCGAGGTGCTTGAAACGCTCCCCTATCTCATTGAGGGTCTTGCCAATGACGTAGGCCTTGTCGTCGAGTTTCATCATGTACATCTCAAGCTTGCCGCCAGCAAAGTCGTAGGCTTCGGTGGCGCCCGTCTGCTTCAACAATGACACAATCTCTTGAGCTGCAATGTCTTCAGGCGACACTATTCCATCGATGCCGAGGTCCTGGTAGATACGCCACGCCTCCTGCCCTATGTTTTCCATGGTGTTGACACGCGCGATGACACGTTTTGCACCGAGTTTCTTGGCAAGGATGCCTGTCAGTAGGTTGATATGCTCGTCATGAAGCACCGCAATCACCATGTCGGCCTTCTTGACATTGGCTTTCTGCAAAGTTTTTATAGAGGTAGAGTCTCCTGCTATTGTCATGAGGTCGGAGTGCGACTCCATCATCTTAAGCAGTTCCTCGTGTGGGTCCACGATGGTGATGTTATGGTCGCTGTGCTCCAGAGCTTCCGCCAAGTGCAGGCCTACTTCACCGTCTCCAGCAATAATGATATTCATATACAGTACGTCATTTCGACCGACCGTAGGGAGTGGAGAAATCACCGCCTATCAATCAAGTCTAATTAATATATTTTTTTATTATTCCTTCTAATACTATGCCCGTGATTTCTCCATTCCGTTACATTTCATTCCACTCCAGTCGAAATGACATCTGTATCCGTCATTTCGACCGACCGTAGGGAGTGGAGAAATCACCGCCTATCAATCAAGTCCTCAATATTAATAATTTCAGTATCATTAACTAATTCTATCCAATCAGGATTCTTTGAATTTATCAATTCTATTTTTTTATATCTATTCCAGTTTTTCAATTGAGTTTCTCTATCAATTGCTTGTTTTATATCATTATATTTTTCATAATAAACACAAAATTCACAATTATAATGGTCTGTAAATGAACCTTCTTTTTCATGATTTTTATGTTCATATACTCTTCTTATCAAATCTGCAGTTACACCAATATACATGACTGTTTTGTTTTTATTTGTCATTATATATATGTAACTTTCTTTCATTCTTTTGAGTGTTTCTGATAAAAATTATGCCGGTGATTTCTCCATTCCGTTCCATTTCATTCCACTCCAGTCGAAATGACGGGGAGGGGCGATTACATTCTAAACCCTAATGTGAATACTATCGAACTGGTTTTTGACGAGGCCTCGGAATAATGATACTCCATATCTTCGCTCGACGTTGAACCAGTCGGCAGATACGGATGGCGTGTCTTGAGGACATCGCTGAAGCCATACACATAGCGGGCCGACACAAACAAAGCGTCGAAGAAATAATATGTCACCCCACCCAATACAGTGAAATTCAATGGGTTATAGTCTTTATTTGCAGTGTAAACAACCGTTTTGTGGCTAATGCCGCGTTTGGTGTCTTTGATGTTGCGGAAGCAGTAGCATGGCTGCACTCCGAGGTCGATGCTGAGGCTCTTGATGATGTGGATCTTCGCCATGACAGCAGCGCTGAAATCGCTCATCTTCAGGTTAGCCGTGTAATCATAAACCTGCTCATTGTTGTCGGTGAGGTCGTGTGTAGTGACTTTTCCTTTCATCTTATAGCCAAACTGGTTGAACAGCAGCTCAAATTGAAGTCCGAACATGTCGTTGGCCTGATACTCAAACAGTCCACCAACGGTGAAACCGCCATTAGCCGACACTTTGGCATCTGTGACAGGCAGATACGACATATTGTAGCCTTCAGTAGGCGTCCACGTAGTGTTGATCTCGCTGTCGTCGTAATAAAACTCGCTGCCTATGTTCATCATGTTGATGCTGCCGCCGGCATACACTCCATAATGAATCTCTTGGGCCAATACGCTGATACTCAATAATATAAGAGCACAAATAGATAGTAATACCTTTTTCATTTTTAAAAAATATTTTTGCAAAAGTAATGAAAAATTGATAAAAGTAGTATTTTTGTATGATTTTTTGATGAAATTTTTATGAATTTGAAGATAAGCTGCATACAAAACGACGTTATCGCCCGCAATCCCGTAGCCAACCGACGTCATCTCGACGAGATGCTGAAAACCGTTGAAAACACTGACATTATAGTGTTTCCGGAGACATTCACCACAGGCTTTCCGGCCGACCCGAATGAGTTCGCTGAAGAGATCGGTGGCACCACCATGCAATGGATGGAAAAAATCGCAAGGGAGAAAAACTGCGCTGTGTGCGGCACTATCATATTGAAAAACAACGGCTTTTACAACAGTTTTATCTGGATGGAGCCCGACGGAAAGTATTATCTTTACAACAAAAGACATCTGTTTACCATGGGCGGCGAGATAGGGCTGAACCGTGGCGAGGAGCGCATCACCATAGAATATAAAGGCTGGAGGATAAGGCCGTTTGTGTGCTACGACATGCGTTTCCCGGTGTGGAACCGCAACAGTTTCAAAGACGGGAAATACGAGTACGACCTTGCCATCTTCACTGCCGAATGGCCGGAGAAGAAATCGGAGGTGTGGAATACGCTTCTGAGAGCGCGAGCCATTGAAAATCAAGCGTATATAGTGGGCGTAAACCGTGTCGGTATTGACGACAGCGACATAAAATACCGTGGCGAAACCATGATTCTGAACATGAAAGGCCGAGTGGTGGCACAGGCCTCCGAAGGCGAGTGCGTGGTGAATGGCGAAGTCAACATGGAAGACTTAACAGCTTTCCGCAACTATTTTATTGTTGCGAACGATTGGGACTGAACCGACCACGGTGGAAGTTGTCGTTCCAGACCATCCACATCAGGAAAATCACTACGTAAAACACTATTTTGAAGATAACATCGTGAGCGAGGGCGAAGTCATGCGGAAATGGCTTTAAAAACAGGCATATCCCGACGATACGCACCACGTTGGTGAACTCTATTATCACCAAGCCGAGCGGTATGTACCATGCCTTGTGTTTCCACGGGCCCGGGAAGATGAGCATCAGGAAAAGCCAGTGCATCCACTGCTTGAGGCTGGTGCATTCGGGAGCCACCGTAACAGCTGAATAAGTGCCTTCGTTGTTGATGAAAAATATCGATTGGTCTCTTGTCACGAAATCCATGCCAAAGACATGGTCGAGCACCCAAGTGCTCTGGTTGAAAAGCAAGGCCGACGCCCACGCAAAGAGCTTGTCGATAACACCCTTTATCGGCCAATAGTCCATGTATTCATTCCAGACGACATACAGAATGTGAAAGCTGAAAATCAGAATGAAAAACAAGCCCACATCCACCAATGATTGATTTTTAGGATTATTGTAAAACTCTTTTATTCTTTCTTTATTCATATAATCATTTTTATTCGTCATTTCGACCGACCGTTGTCTGCGTCATTTCGAGCTTGTCGAGAAATCACCGCCATTTGAATGTTGCTGAATAAATTGTTAGCCCGTGATTTCTCCATTTCGCTGCGCTCCAGTCGAAATGACGGTTGAGTGTTACTCAGCAGAAATCTCCTTTAATGTCGCTTGATATGCAGTGAACACATTAGCTCGCGATATATACCCCAGATACTTGCCGTCATCGACGATAACGATATTGTATTTATGCGACTCCTCGAATTTTTTTACGATGCTCTCCATCGACTCATCGACATCGATCACATAATCGGGATAAACCATGATATCCTCGACAGAGGTATTATATAAAGTGGTGTCGAACATAAACTTACGCACGTCGTCGAAGAGGATATGCCCTTTGAAATCGCCGTTTTCGGCCACTACCGGGAAGATGTTTCTCGACGATGAGGCGATGACTTTCACCAGATCACCAAGGGTCTTGTCGGGAGTTATGGTGATGAAGTTCGTCTCGATCAAGTGATTGGAAGTCATCATGTTAAGAATGGTTTCATCCTTGTTGAACGACACCTTCACGCCCTGTTCGGCAATACTACGGGTGTAAATCGACTCACGGAAGAACACTCTGTTGACTGCCAACGACAGTGCCGACACAATCATCAGAGGCACCATCAGCGAGTATCCGTTGGTGATTTCAGCGATGAGGAAGATACCTGTGAGAGGGGCGTGAAGCATACCTGCGATGAGGCCGCTCATACCCACGAGCGCAAACTTCGACACATCGAGGCTACCGACGCCTAAAGTATTGATTATCAATGCATAGGTCATGCCTGTCATGGCACCAAGGAACAGTGCCGGAGCGAAGGTGCCTCCCACACCGCCCGCAGCGAACGTCAACGAGGTGGCAAACGCCTTGAACAATATTATCAGCACAAAGATAAGAATCACGACCCAGATGTTTTCGGTAAACGACTCAAACAGAGTGCCTTGCAAGATGTCGGAAGCCTGTCCGTTCAATGCGGCATTGATGGTCTCATAGCCCTCACCATAGAGCGACGGGAACACATAAATCAGGGCACCCAGTCCGAGTGACGCTATTATGAAACGCAGCCATGGATTGCTGAATTTTTTGAATTTCTTGTCGACATCGAAATAAACCTTCATGAAATAGGCCGACACGAGACCTACAATGAGGCCTAAGCCCACGTAATACAATGAGTTAGACGGTATAAACGACTCCACTATCGTAATCTCGTATTCCACAGCCCGGCCGAGGAAATAATACGAGGTGAGAATCGCCACAAATGCCGAAATAATAATAGGAATGAGCGCCGTCATGGAGAGATCAATCATGAAGACCTCCATGGCGAAGATGACACCTGTGATAGGAGCCTGGAAGATGGCAGCAAGTGCCGATGCACCACCCATGCCTATCAACACATTGATTTGCTTTTGGTTAAGCTTCAGAAGCTGCCCTATATTGGAACCAATGGAGCCGCCTGTCGACACTGAAGGACCTTCCAAACCGACAGAACCACCGAAGCCTACCGTCAACGCACTGGTAATGATCGACGAGAATGTGGTGTAAGGCTTCACGATGCCCTTGTTTCGCGAAAGCGCATAGAGCAAACCTGGGATTCCGTGCCCTACCTCTCGTCGGATAATATATCGTATCACTATGATTGTCAACAAGATACCTATTGCAGGCAAGACAAAGAACATGATATCGACGCTGCGGTCGAAATGACGCAGGTAGAAGAAGAAATCACGTATCGTATGAGCTAAAAACTTGATCAACACGGCAGCCAATCCCGCCAAAAAACCAGTCGGAATCGCCAAAATAATCATCAAACGTCGGTCGGAAAGATGAGCTAACCGCCACTTGTTCAATGACTTAAAAAATATTCTTGCCCGTGTCTTCAATCTTAAACTCATGTCGCAAAAATAAAAAATGATTTATTATAATTCATATTTATATTAAATTTTTTTACTATTTTTGCAAATTGTTACAACGTCATTTCGAGCGAAACGAAGTGAAGTCGAGAAATCACCGCCATTTGAATGTGGCTGAACAAATTATTTGCCCGAGATTTCTCCATTTCGCTGCGCTACAGTCGAAATGACGAGATGGACACTGCAATGAAGATAATCAGCTACAATGTGAACGGAATCCGCGCTGCAATCTCGAAAGGATTGCTCGAGTGGTTGGATGGTGTTTCGCCTGATGTCGTTTGTTTTCAGGAGCTTAAGGCAACACCCGACCAGATTCCTGTGATGGAGATCGAGGCGATGGGATATCATTGTTATTGGTTCTCAGCAAAGAAAAAAGGCTACAGTGGCGTCGGCATCCTGTCGAAAAAAGAGCCCGACAATGTGGTTTTTGGCATGAACAACGCACTTTACGACGACGAAGGACGTTTCTTGAGAGCTGATTTCGGTGATTTATCTGTGGTGAGTGTGTATCATCCGTCGGGCACCACAGGCGAGGAACGCCAGGACTTCAAGATGGAGTGGCTGGATTTCTTCAGGAAATACGTCAACGAGTTGCGGAAAGAGCGGCCAAACCTGGTGCTTTCGGGCGATTACAACATCTGCCACGAGGCTATCGACATCCACGACCCGATAAGAAACGCCACCAGTTCAGGCTTCCTGCCGGAGGAACGGCAGTGGTTCACCGACTTCTTGAGCGACGGCTACATCGACAGCTTCCGCACGCTCTGCAAAGAGCCTAGCCACTACTCATGGTGGAGCTATCGCGCCAACGCAAGAGAGAACAACAAGGGCTGGCGCATTGATTATCACATACTTACAGATTCGTTGCAAGACAATCTCGTGAGTGCGGCAATACTCCCGGAGGCACGTCACTCCGACCATTGCCCGATTTTGGTTGAAATAAATAAATGATTTAAGATATGTTAGAACATTTGATCAGTTGGTACGAAGAACACCAAGAACAAATTATCGCCAACATCCCGAACTTAATAATGATTGTTATCGGGTTGATTCTACTGATTTGGTTATCATGGTATTTCAAGTCGAAGAGACGTCGTAGTCATTTCCGCTTCCATTGGCATCATT
Source organism: Bacteroidales bacterium (assembly GCA_017645275.1). GTDB lineage: Bacteria > Bacteroidota > Bacteroidia > Bacteroidales > F082 > Limimorpha. The sequence goes on from JAGCPH010000027.1 coordinate 12,296, forward strand.
TCATGTATACCATTGGTGTCCGCAAGATCATGTCGCGTCATTATGTGGGCAGGGTGCATGTACACGAGTGTTTCGACCCGCTCGTCGACTTCTTGCCGCACAAACATATCATCTTCAACAAAGAGACTCTTGAGGAGCCTATTTTGATCAGAAAACAGGTGCTTTTCAAGCTTTACAAAATAGCCGACAGCCTTCCAGAAGGCGTCAACCTCAAGATTTACAAGACTTTTCGTTCGAGAATAAAGATGTCTGAGGCTTTTGAGGCAGCTATAAAAGAGGTCACCGACAAGAACCCCGAGATCGGCCGTCACGAGGCCATCAAGCTGGCTAAGTTCAAGACCGACGACCCAAAGGGCAGCCTTGGCGGACACGAGACCGGTGGCGCTGTCGACGTGGCTTTGTGCGACGACAACGGCGTGGATCACAACTACGGCACTAAGTTCCACGAATACAACGACTTCACGTTTACCTACAGCAGCCATATCACCAAGGAACAAAAGAAAAACCGCAAGCATCTGGTGAAGATCATGAGACGTCAGGGCTTTGTAAACTTCCCTGGTGAGTGGTGGCATTTCTCATACGGCGACCGCATGTGGGCAGCCTACAAAGGCAAGCGCGATGGCGGTATCTACGGCTCAGCAGAGACAGAGATGGGCGGCCACTACGGCTTCACCATCCCGGTAAACAGAACCGTACACGAGACACGTCAACATTACCATTTGTAAACCGATGGAGATAGCGGCATTGGTATCAGGCGGAGTGGACAGCTCCGTGATAGTGCCACTCCTCAAGGAGCAAGGCATCGAGCCGCATATTTTCTATATCAAGATAGGCCTCGAGGGCAAGGAAGACATGATGGACTGCCCCTCGGAGGAGGACATCGAGATTACCACGTTTATTGCTAAGAAATACGGCTGCAAGTTCGACATCATCGACCTGCAAAAGGAATATTACGACCGTGTGGCGCGCTACACCATGGACTCTGTGCGCAAGGGCCTGACACCCAATCCCGACGTGATGTGCAACCGTTTCATAAAATTCGGAGCATTTGAAGAGAAGGCAGGCTACCAATTCGACCGCATCGCCACAGGCCACTATGCCAAACAATGGATTGACAATGAAGGAGTTGCGTGGCTTGGCACAGCTGTCGACACATTCAAGGACCAGACCGACTTTTTGGCAAGGATAACATATCCACAGCTGAAAAAAGCCATGTTTCCGATAGGCGACATCCCGAAGAGTGATGTGCGCAAACTTGCCGAGAAATATGGCCTCCCGAGTGCGCAACGTCACGACTCACAGGGCATCTGCTTCCTCGGAAAGATCAACTACAACGACTACATACGTGAATACGTAGGCGAAAAAGAAGGCGACATCATAGAGCTCGAAACTGGCAAGAAACTCGGCAAACACAAAGGATTCTGGTTCCACACCATAGGGCAGCGCAAGGGTTTGGGCTTAGGCGGCGGCCCGTGGTTTGTGGTGAAGAAAGACACCGAGCAAAACATCGTTTACGTGTCGCAGGGCTACGACCCCGAGGCACAATACGTCAACACCATCGAACTTGTCGACGTGCAAGCTATGAATCCCGTCATCAAATTCATTGACGGTCAACGCGTTAGATACAAGATACGTCACCAGCCCGAGTTCCGTATCGGCACTCTGAGCGTTACCGAAAAAGGCTTGATCATCCATTCCGAGGTGATGATTTCGGGCGTCGCTGGCGGCCAATTCGGCACTATCTATCACGATAGTGAGCCTGTAGTGCTTGGAAGCGGAGTTATTGAATAAAAAATCAAACGACAATAAATCAGGCCTTGCGGTAAGCGTAGCTTATCCAGACTAATTTATGTCGTTTGATTTTTATAACTATATACTATTCAGCAACAGGCTCTGCGACTTTCTTCCATCCTAACAGCACCAGCACAAACATCACGATATAGCAGATGCCACCGATGATTGAGATAATAGGGATGATAGAAAGAACACCACCTACGATACCGACAATCTTTGCAATGAACAAAGTCTTCATGCCTTCACGGTTCGGGAATGTCTCTGATTTCTTCAATGCGTTGTAACCCATAAGCATGAATACGCAGCTCACGATAACTCCGATAGGACCAAGGATCCAGTTGACCAACATAGGTGTCTGTTCAAGCATCAATGCTGCGATATAAACCATGATACCTATCACCAGTTTCTTCATAGCGTCTTTGTCGGCTTCGTCAACAAGTTCCACAAGGTCTTTGAGGCGGATGAAGAATGCGATGAAACCTGCCACCACCAACACATTGCATACGTCGGAGACCCAGCGCATCAACGGGATAATGCTGAACAATGCCGCTGCTATACCTGCAATTGTGTACAACATGACGTTCTTGTAAATCGCCTCAGTGGTGCGATTCCAAAGTTGAATTTTACTCGTTTCCATAATGTAATTTTTTAGTTAATAATGAGTTAATAGCGCAACAAAATTATACACTAATTTTTACAATTCCAAATTTTTTTTGGAATTTTTGCAAAAAAAATGTAGAGACGTGCCATGGCACATCTCTACATTTATCGGTAAACCGTAAACCGTTAACGGTAAACAGTAAATTAGTCTTCGTCCTTCTTCGACTCCTCGTATGCCTTCAACAGCTTGGTCTGGACATCGGCCGGAACCTGAGCGTATTCAGCATATTGCATCGTGAATGAACCACGACCTGAGGTGAGTGAGCTCAATGAGGTTGAATAACGGTCCATCTCTGCGAGCGGCACTCTAGCGCGGATAATCTGGTAGTTTCTGTCTGAATCCATACCCATGATGATAGCGCGACGGCCTTGGAGGTCGGTGTTGACAGCACCCATCATATCTTCTGGCATGCGGACTGTGAGGTCATAGATAGGCTCCATGATCTTAGGGCCAGCGGCCTTGAATGCGATTGAGAATGCCATACGGCCTGCGATCTTGAATGCCATTTCGTTTGAATCGACCGGGTGCATCTTACCATCGTAAACGTAGACGATGATGTCACGTGCGTATGAACCTGTCAGAGGACCCTCTTCCAAACGCTCGTTAATACCTTTCAAGATAGCTGGCATGAAACGTGCGTCGATAGCGCCACCGACGATGCAGTTCTTGAAGATGAGCTTGCCGCCCCATGGGAGATCGTACTCCTGAGTGTCACGGACCTGGAGGTCGGTTGGATCGGTATATCCTTCATAGTAAGGAGCCAAGCGCATGTGAACCTCACCGAACTGACCTGAACCACCTGACTGTTTCTTGTGACGGTAGTCGCCGTTAGCTGACTTGGTGATAGTCTCTCTGTAAGGAATCTTTGGTGATGCGAACTCAACAGCGATTTTGTGTACGTTGTCGAGGTACCATTTGATGGTGTTGAGGTGGTACTCACCCTGGCACTGGAGGATGTTCTGTCTCAACTCACGCGACATACCTGTGATGATAGTCGGGTCGGTCTTGTGCATATCGTTGAGGATACCGCCAAGTTTCTCGTCTTCCTGTGAGTTGACAGCCTTGATAGCGACTGAGAAAATAGGTGTCGGGAACTGGATAGCCGGGAATGCTGCTTCTGCAACCTTTGCATCCACGAGGCTGTCGCTCACGCGCACGTCTTTCAACTTGATAGTAGAGATGATATCGCCAGCGCAGACTTTTTCAACTCTCTCGCGGTTCTTACCGTTTGATACGAGGAGCTGTGAGATACGCTCTTTATTGCCTGTACGTGGGTTGACGAGGTCCTGAGCCTCTGAGATGGTACCGCCATAGACACGTGCCATAGCGACGTCACCGACGTTCTGCTCGTTAGAGATCTTGAAGAAGAACATTGCAGCAGGGTCGTTAACGCTGTTGTGGAACTCTGTGCCGTTCTCAGCCTTGATAGGAGCAACGTGTGCCGGTGATGGGCAGGCGTTGACGATGAACTCGAGAAGACGTGTCACGCCAGCGCCGCTCTTTGCTGCGCCGCAGATCACTGGGAACATCTCGCGTTTTGCGATACCCATACGGATACCGGCTTCCATATCTTCCTCTGAGAGTGTGCCTTCGTCGAAGAATTTCTCCATGAGGGCGTCGTCACCTTCTGCAGCGTGCTCGATGAGCTCGTTGTGAAGCTCTTCTGCCTTGTCAGCAAGGTTTGCAGGAATATCCTGAACCTCAGGAGCGCCGTTGCCGTTCTTGAAGACGAGCATCTTCTTCATGATGAGGTCGATGACAGCGTTGAAGCCTTCACCAGCGTTCACTGGGAACTGGATAGGAGTGACCTTATCGCCGAAATACTCTTTCAACTGATGAATGGTGTCGTCGAAGTTGGCGTTGTTGTGGTCGAGCTGGTTCATGAAGAACACCACCGGCTTGTTTGTGTTGGCGGCGTGTTTCCATGCGTTTTCTGTAGTGGCCTCAACACCCGACTGTGAGTTGACTGTGAACACTGCTGTGTCGGCAGCGGTCAGACAAGCGACGATATCGCCAGAAAAATCGCTAAAGCCAGGAGTGTCCAAGATGTTGATTTTCTTGTCGTTAAAGATTGTGTAGCATAAGCTGGCGTTAACAGAGATACCGCGCTCCATTTCGATTGGGCGGTAGTCTGACACTGTGTTCTTGCTGGTTGTGTCGCCTTTTCTGTTGATGAGCTTGCCTTCGAAAATCATGTTTTCTGCAAGCGTGGTCTTTCCGGATTTCGCAGCTCCAATGAGAGCGATGTTACGGATGTCGTCTGTCTGAAATACCTTCATTTTCTTAAAATTCTATATTTTATTAATACTTTTTTCCAATGTGGGTGCAAAAATACAAAAAAAAACCATACCTATTAAATAAATAGGAAATTATTTTTAAACCCGTCATTTCGAGCGACCGCAGGGAGTCGAGAAATCTCCGACATGCAGGAGATTTCTCCATTCCGCTTCGCTACAGTCGAAATGACGTGTGGACTTGTTTCCACTGCTCCTCTTTAAGCTTCGCTCCCAGGTTCTGTATCACATTTTCCGCTAAACAGTTACCAAGGTCACCAGATTTTTTGAGGTCGTAGCCGTTGATGAGTCCTGCCATGAAACCAGCTGCATACATATCGCCGGCGCCTGTAGTGTCGACCACGTTGACTTTATTCACTCCGACCTGCACTTTTTCGTCGCCACGTTTGATGAGCGAGCCTCTCTTGCCGACTTTAACCACAGCGATCTCGCAATTCTTTGCAATGAACTCAAGAGACTCCTCCGGGGTGCTGTGTGTCAACGCCTTAGCCTCTTCCTCATTGGCAAAAACGATGTCGATATCAGGCAAAAGCTTCAGCAAGAAATCGCGGTTTGCATCGACCACATTATATGATGCGAGGTCGAGAACCACCTTGCAGCCCGACTGTTTCGCCATCTTAATAGCCTTCTCGAAAAGCGGACGGTTGGCGATGAGGTAACCTTCCACATAGCAGTAGTCCCAGCCTTTGAAAATGTCCAAAGCGAGATGGCTTTCGTTGAGCAGAACCGCTGCGCCCAGATTGGTTGCAAAAGTACGTTCACCGTCAGGCGAGATGATGGCGTGTGCAATGCCTGAAGGCACGTCGTCGTGGAACATTATAGGTTCCACACCAGCGGATTTCATCGCTTCCTCAAAAAAGAGTCCCACTTCGTCATTGCCAGTAAAACCTATATATCCCGCTTTTACTCCGCACTTCGCCAAGCCATGGATAGTGTTGGCAGCCGAGCCACCTGGAGCCATCGAGTGCTCAAATTTCTCCAAGGTCTTCGCAATCTGTTCCGATGTGCTGTTGTCGATGAGCTGCATGGAGCCCTTCGGCAGTCCCAACTCATTGAGAATGTTGTCGTTGTCAATCCTCGTCAAGATATCAACGAGAGCGTTTCCAATACCTAATACAGATTTTTTCATACGATTATTATATTTTCTCACAGATTTCACAGAGAATCACAGATAATTTTCCACTTTTATCTTCTGTGAAATCCAGCTCGCTAGCGAGCCAAATCTCACGGAAAATTATCAGTGTAAATCTGTGTAATCTGTGAGAGATTAAAAAAAAGAATGAACGCCTTCGGGTATCCATTCTCTCAATTAATAACATGAAACATAAAAAATTACACTTTGTAATCTCTCTGCGCCCCCTTCAGGACTTGAACCTGAGACCCCCTGATTAACAGTCAGATGCTCTAACCAACTGAGCTAAGGAGGCTAACAA
>JAGCPH010000028.1 GCA_017645275.1 Bacteroidales bacterium
ACGGCGTTTCAAACTACCTGAAGCAAACCTACAACCTCACCGCCGACCCCTCCGGCAAAGACATCTGCCGTGCCTGCTTCCTCCCTCACGATCCAAATTGTTACATCAACCCCAAACAATTATGAAAAAACAATTCAATCCCCTCGAATGGAAAGCAAAGAAAGAAAAATCGTTAAATCCTAATAACGATATCTCTTCAAAAACCGATGGAGGCTCGTCAGAGCCTCCCATCTCGGCTTCCGGCCATAATCTCCCTAAAGCCTCTAAAGCCCCTATTGCCTCTTCTGCCGATTCCTTGGAAGAAGAAGTCGAGGCGCTGACCAGCGCCGTAGAATCCGCTTCTGTCGATATCGCCCCCGATTACGCCTCCTGGCTCGACCTGGCTTTCGCCCTCTCCGATGCCCTCGGCGAAGGTGGTCGTTCCTATTTCCACCGCCTCTCTCGCTTCTATCCCTCCTACGATGAGCGTGAAGCCGACAAGCAATTCACTTCTTGTCTGCGTTCAAAAGGCAGTGGCATCACCATCAAAACCCTCTTCCACTTGGCAAAGCAAGCTGGAATCTTTTCCCCACAATCCCCATTTTTCCCAAATTCCCCACATGGGGAAACTGGGGAAACAGAGGAATTTGGGGAAACCGAGTCCTCACAGAACCCAGAGTTCTCTGAGCCAATGCCCACATTCTCCCAAGAAATTTACGGCCTCCTCCCATCGTTCCTCGAATCCGTCATCAACAAATCTAAGAATTTCGAAGATGCAGATCTTCTGATATTAGGCACCCTCACCGCCATCTCCGCTTGCCTCCCCAACGTCTCCGGCATTTATGCTGAGCGTGAAGTTTTTCCAAATCTATTTCTATTTGTTTCAGCCCAAGCTTCAGCAGGAAAGGGAAGACTAACTTTATGCCGCCATCTCATTAAACCCATTCACGATAATCTCAAACGTCTCTATTCCATCGAAATGGACGAATACAAAACCCTTCAAAACGAGTACTCTCAGGATAAGAAAAACCGTGAGCCTCCTATAGAACCTCCTATAAAAACCCTACTAATCCCAGCCAACAGCTCCGCCACTTCAGTGTACCAGGTTCTCAACGACAACGGTGGCGTTGGTCTCATCTTCGAAACCGAAGGCGACACCCTCGCCAACTCGTTTAAGTCTGACTATGGCAACTTTTCCGACGGCTTCCGCAAAGCCTTCCACCACGAAATGATTTCTTATACAAGAAGAAAAGATCGTGAGTTCGTAGAATTAACAAAGCCCAGATTATCAGCACTCCTCTCTGGCACTCCGCACCAAATCCTCGCGCTCATCCCTGATGCCGAAAATGGTCTCTTCAGCCGTTTCATCTTCTACAATATGAATCTCAAGCTCGAGTGGCGTGATGTCTTCTCTGAATCTACCGTCTCCCTCGACGATTACTTCATAAACCTCGGCCAGCAGTTTTTCCAGTTCTACCGAACTCTTCAGCAAGCCCAGCCTATTCGTTTCGAACTGTCTCCCGGACAAAAACAGCAGTTCAACAGCTACTTTGCCACCGTTCAGGAAGAATATGCCAATCTTTTCGGTCTTGATATTGTTGCCTCCGTTCGTCGCCTCGGCCTCATCACCTTCCGTCTTGCAATGATTCTCACCACGCTCCGCCTCATGGATGGCAAAGCTAAATCTGATGTCATCGTCTGCGACGACACCGACTTCCGCACCGTCCTCATCATGGCCGAAGTGCTCATCAGGCACGCCGCCAATGTCTTTAGCAAGCTCCCCACCGCCGACGGCACAGCCTCCTCCGTCGGCAACACCATCGTCCGACAAAAATTCTACGACCAGCTGCCATCTGAGTTCAACCGCCAGACCTATCTCACCGTTGCCACTTCACTCGGCATCCCCATCAAAACCGCCGAAAAACAAATCGCTCGCCTCTGCGAAAAAGGCTTACTAAAACACATAGCACAAGGGAAATATGGGAAACCTTAAAAAACTCTTTTCAATTTTTCAACTTCCTCGGTCAGTTTCTGAGGGTTCTGTTTGGCGAGCTTTTGCAGGTTGAGTAACTTCCACTGAACAGATGGATAGTTATTGAAATACTCAAATTCATAACCGTCCCATTCAGGTTGACCCAATTCAAAACTAATAAGAAACTTTCTGTCAGCTTCGGTCATTAGAGCTTTCACATCGTCAACCAGTTTGGAACGGGTCTCTTCAAACTCATCGTAGGTGAATGCTATGTCGGTCATGCCATCAAACTGGTTTGCCATCGCCTCACGTTGGTCGATAAAACTTGGCGCCAATGACTCGTGTATCGGCCTGTCGCTGCCAAGCAAACAAAATATCAAGCCTTCGCGGCAATCACTTAATGGCAAGTCCATATATTTCACATCAAACAAATCACGAGGATGCTGACGCGAAAGTGCGGCGGCAATCTTTCCACCATACAGAAGCGTTAGTGGCACTATCTTAGCTTCGCAATATAGCGAAAACTCATTCTGAGCTTTTTCGCTCAAAGGACGAGTCAGTACATCACCGCCAACTATGCCTCTTTTTGTCTGATTCACTTCAACCTTTACTTGCCGACCCTGGTATTCACACAACAATTTACAGTTGTCAAATTTCGGGGTTATATGCATTCCTTTAATTGCACGTTTTGCCTTGTCGCTTATTGATTGTAAATGCATATTGATGTCGGAAATGCTTGTAGTTCTGTCAGCCAAAGGTGTATAGGTCAAGTCTATGTCCACGGAATATCGAGGCAGGTCTTTCAAAAACAGGTTAATGGCTGAACCGCCATGAACGGCGAACACACCTTCATCCATTATAATAGGAACGAGGCGAAGAAGCAATTCCACTTTCTGCGCGTAGATACGCCTGTTTAAATTGTTCTCATTCATATTCAGCAAGTTCTTTTGGAATGGTCATTATATATTTACTTATGTATTTTCCTGTCGGCGATATCATCAGTCTTGATGTCCCGAAGTTCACACGGTCAAGATCCAGCGCTTTAAACCAGGAATGGTTAGCTTTCTCTGCCATATAAAGAAAGAGCCTTTTCACTTTCAGCGAAGTGCACGATTCCAACAATTCCTGCACCAGTTTAGGGCGGAGCGTCGTCAATCCTTCCATTACGTAATATATGTCGAGCAACGACGATGATGCGTCAGGCAAATTCAAACACTCTAATATTGAACGCTCTGGAGACGACACCAGCAATTCATGCTGCTCTATGGTCATTGGCTCCACGCCCAACAAATCATTGCCCAAAAAAGATGTTGTCATGTATTTCACCGACATATCCCAATCGCCGTTCACTATCCACAATGGCAGTTTGTGTGTCTTGTCGGTAAAAAGATAAGCCTTTGGTTTGCCCATAGGCAGATAATGTGCATAACCTCGCAGTTGCAAAGCCGTAAAAGCACCCACTATGCAATGCTTGTCAAGTTGAGTGTTGTACGACGATACAATCGCCATCATGGTAGGCGTGGCACCTTGCATTTTATACACCCCTTTTGTTATGCGTACAAGCCAGCCACTCTTCATATAGGCATATTGTCGCCTGGCATCCAGTCCATGGCTTGAAAGCCACTGGCCAAACAACACTGAATCCCGAGGAACCAACTCCATTATTTGCTGTATTTTTGACGCCATATTCTCTTTTTTTATGAATTTGATGGAATTTTTCATGCAAAAATACATCTTTTTCGCATATCCAACCATCTTTGAAAATTATTTTTTAATCTACTACTTCATTATTTTTTCCTATCTTTGCCCCCATGAAATTTCTCTTTCACATATCATCCCTTCTCCTCACGCTTGCGCTGGCATCAGCATGCACACATCATGTCGATATCTCATCGCAAGCCCCAAGCCCCTGCCCCGATCTTTCCAACATCGACACCCTGATGTGGCATCAGCCCGACAGTGCCTTGAAGGTGATGTTGGAGTTTGCCGAGAGTGGCAAGGCTGATAGCCTGGATGAGTTTGACGACCACTATTGCCAGCTGCTGATTTCGGAGCTGCTGTATAAAAATGACTACGCACAAAGTAACCGAAAGGATTTGCTGAAGGCGGTGGATTACTTTGACAACAGCGACAATGCGTTTTTGTCCGCCCGGGCGCATTATATAAATGGTGTGGGGTATTACGAACAGGACAGCGTGGTGGAGGCATGCACGGAATACCTGAAGACATTGGAAATCATGGAAATGCATTTTCCGAATGTAGAAACGCAAGATTTTCCGGCTCTACGGTCCAAACATCTTCCTCGTTTCATGACCCTAACCTACAGCCGCATAGGGGAATTGTTCGCCAGCCAATTTATGCAGGAACCCGCTATCGCCTGTTTCAAGAAATCTCTTGTTTTCGACAACATCGAGCCATGTTCACCGAACAACCGATCCTGTTTGTTGCTTTTTATTGGGAAACAATACTATAAGCTGAGCCAAAGTGACAGTGCGGAGTATTATTTCGACGAAGCTCTACGTCAGTTGCACGATACAAACAATGCGGTTTTCAGGGATTTGGTCTCATATAAAGCCCTGCTTGATTATGATATTCACCATCATGTCGAGGCTCCCATCAACGATTTGAAACGCATGATAGCCCAAGCCACTAACGAGAACGAACTGCTGGCGCGATACACTACTTTGGGCGTCATTTATTCCCTTGAAGGACAATACGATTTGGCATTGTTTTACCTGACCTCTGTGTTTGAAAACAACAACGATGTAGTACGGCAAAGGGCGGTGTCGCCCTATTTGCGAACTATTTACCAGAACTTGGGCGACTCGCTAAAAGCTGACCAATATGCCGTCTTTATCGCGGATAACGAGCTTTCGGAGGGCGAGAACAAAGCAAAGGTATCGCAACTCAACGACCTGTTTCAGCAGCATCTGCAATGGGAACAGGATCGAGCCAAGGCAGAGGAGCACCATAAAAAAAGTGTGAGGTTATATGTGTTATTGTCATCGCTGCTGGTCGTAATGTTGCTAATAGGGTTGTTCGTCTATTCCTACAGGAAGCGCAAAGTGTCCGAATCCATACAACTTCGCGAGGCGCAACACCAACTTAAAGCAGAGTTGGAGCAATCGTCACAACACCAGAGGAACATGCTTCAGCAGCGGGCGTTGGCAATTTACCAATCAGGTGGCGATGATAGGCTGCAGCGTATTCTTGATGAGTTTGAAAGCGCCTATCCTTCAGCTGCGGTTAAACTTGAGCAGGCATGCCCAAATCTTAACAAAACGGAACTCCGCATCGTTATCCTTTCGTTCCTTGGTTTCCGTGCGAAAGAAGTGGCAGATTTGCTTGGGTTGAAGGAAAACACGGTGACACAATACCGCTCCAACCTCAAGAAAAAGGCAGATATCGACGGCCTTTCCGCCTCTATATGGTAACAAAAACCTATATTTTCAGATTTCTTAATTTGTTGTTTTTCAAGCTGTTGTACTTTTAAACACGCTCAAAAACCTATATTTGGGATTTAAGATTGTTTTGGGGGCGTTTTTTCGCTATATTTTTACAAGTTAAAAACTTTAGCGAAATGAAATGCCTTAAATTTTACACACTAATGGCGCTGTTTGTGGCTTTCGGAGCCAAGGCCGTTGCTCAGGAGTGGGAACATTCCCACGAATATTTTCAATCTGGTGATGAATCCATCGGATATAATGACATTTACGAAACCGTTTCAGGAAACATCGCCGTTTCAACGTTTCAATACTTCAAATGTGGTTACGGCGATTTCTACGCTCCGCATCCTTTTTTGACAATGTTCACGGCTGACGGCGAACAGGTGGCCGAACAATCGTTTTTCAAGGAGGCTTATTACGGAACCCGTCCGTTTATGTTGGAAAACGATAATGGCGAGCTTTTCATGATGACCTCCTACACTCCCGACCACGACAATTCGTCTTTCAATTATTTTCAAAACTATGACAATCCACCAGACGATTGCATCCTTGCGTTATACAAGCTCGATGACCAGCTTAATGTTTTGGAAAACCATGAGCATCGTTTCAAAATTGATACCTTTGAATGGCATAACGCTCAGTTTAATGTCTCACCTCTTGAGTTTTGTGGGGCGCTGGCGCTCATATCGCCGATAGTTGACAACAACCAAATCGTCGGCGGCTTTGTCAAGACGCACAGCCACAAACCGTCAAATATGCCGTTGGAACAGGACTCGTTATTCATGTTTCGTATGGACTTCGATGGTAACTTTATAGATTTGAAGGGTTATCCTCTGCCGATATTCAACGGTGGCGGCAGTCAGCGGCACTTCTTGGAAGTCAACCTTTTGTACAAAGCCGATACTGGATATGTGCTTTATTGTCCGTTCCGCTTCATTGATGATGGCAACAGTTACCATGTGGTTTATTTTGATGACGATTTGAATATCTTGAATGTCAGACCTTTCCATAAACCTGACCCGATTTCACAGACCGATGATGTAACCCAGGGCATCAGGATTAAGAGAAGCCGCCACAACACAACATACTTTACTGCGGAATTGGCATCAAACAACAACAAAGCGACCGATTACGATGTCAGGCTTTATGAGTTTGACGATGACATCAATGGCACAGAGCCGTTTGTCCCCTCGTTGCAATATATCACCCGCACTTCCAATGATTTGGATTGGCCTTGTGGCATCGATTTGTTGGATGATAACACTTTATACTTCGCATACACTTTGAACAGAGGCTTTTGGGAAGACCTTGACTCTTGGTTGATGATAGAACATTTGGATTCAGCTTTTGACACGATTTCCACCGTATATTACGACCTTGAAGGTTTACGTATTCACAGCGTTGGCAATGCTATCAATGCGACTCGCGACGGAGGTTTGCTGCTTGTTTTCCATTCGCAAAACCTCAACAATCTCGACCAATGTTGGACTACTGTCACCAAATTCCCTGCCGAGGCCTTTGAAAGCATCTCCGAAGCCCACGACAACGGCCTAAAGGTAGCCATCGCCTATCCTAATCCGGGGAAGGATGTGCTGAACATCAGGACGGGATTGAAGGATGCGCGAGTGGAGGTGTATGATATGACTGGCAAACTAATTCATAATACCGAAATCTCGCATAGCGTCATCTCAATAAACACCGAATCCTGGCCTTCCGGCACCTACATCTGGAAAGTAATCTCCAACGGCAAACTCGCCGAATCCGGCAAATGGCTCAAATCCCATTAACCCCATTAGCCCCATTTGACATATTAGCCCCATTGGACTTATCATTAAAGAAGAAACAACCATGAAAACAACAAGAATTTACACACTGATTGCCCTACTGATGATTTCTGGTGGGGTGAACTTGAAAGCCCAACAAGTTAAGGTTGAGGCTTCGGAAACGATTGAACTGATGAGCATTATGGCTCGCACGGCTGGCTATGAGGAATATCACATGGACAAGGCGGGCCAGTACACGAAAGAAACCGAGGCGTGGTTTGCCCCATTTGAGTCGCATCCCGCCGTGGCTTATATGCAGAGTTTGGAACCAAAACACGGCATTGGCTATGATGCCGTGGCCAGCATGTCCTTGCACATTGAAACAGACGGGAAAACAGTGCGCCTCATCGATGCCACAACCCTCGAAAAGAGATGGCAGAAAGTCAACCTTGACACATGCCTGATGTACATCAACCAGTTTTATACTGACACACGCTTCCATGAGTTCTATGTTCAGCATCAGGATTTCTACAAGGAAGGGATTCAAACCTACGAAGACAAGGTCATGAAGTACTTCAATCAGAATTGGTACGCCCGTTTTTATGGCATGGCACCCGAAGAAACTTTTAAGGTAATCATCGGATTCACCAATGGAGGTAATAATTTTGGGCCGAGCCGCCAATTTCCTGGTCAAAAGAAAGAAGTCTTTTCCATCTGCGGCTACTATTTGGAGAATGAAACTGGAAAAGCTTATGAAAATGGCGAGAAATGGGCCTCGGTTTTGATTCACGAGTTCAACCATTCGTTTGTCAATCCACTCCTTGATGAGGAAACCAACAAGGCTTTATTGGAACCGATTGGTGAGGATTTGTATGCCTTGACAGAATGGATCATGAAAGTGCAGGCCTATAGAAGTGCTACGACAGTGCTCAACGAGAGCATTGTCCGTGCAGCCGTCATCATCTACATGGAGGAAAATGGCTTTACCGCCGAGCAGGTGAAACAAGAGATGTACGACCAATTGTGTCATGGTTTTCATTGGATGCCCGAATTGGTGAGTGCACTCAAGGAATATCAGCACCATCGCGACAAATACCCGACTTTCAACGATTTCTATCCTGAAATCGCGAAGATTTTGGGCACTTACGTTGAGAAAGAGCATCAGCGTATTAATGCTGCTTTGAAAAAATGAGAAATGGATAAAAGAAAAAACCATGAAAACAACAAGAATTTACGCTCTACTCGCACTCTTGCTGATGATAGGCATGATGAAGATGCAGGCACAAAACCATGATTGGCCAATAGACCTGTGGACTGATGTGGTGACCGAGCAACCGGAAGGATATGTTGTGGATGCTTTTGGTGACGTGCACATCTATTCCGCTGAGGGTTTGGTCTGGCTTTCAGTGCTGAGTAACGGCCTTCATGGACAGGATGTGGATGAGTTTGAGAGAAGGACGGTCTATTTGGAGAAAAGCATTGATTTGGCAGGTCATGTCTGGACTCCAATCGCGGCTGCCACATATGATGGGGCCACGGGCGAAGAGTACATCCATTATTTCAAAGGTACTTTTGAAGGGGAACAGCATTTGATTGACAATCTGTTGCTTTATAAAGGATTTCCTCTTGAGCATATGGGGTTGTTTGGAATCGTAAAAAACGGAGTAATACGTAACCTGATTGTCGAAAACTGTAGATTGGAGTTTAACATAATGGAAGGATATACTCCTGTGTGCGGTGTGCTCGCCTATCATCTGGAAGAGAACTCCACTGCAAAAAACTGCTATGCCCATTGCTTGGAATTCAAAGCAATCCATGGAGGCTTGTTTTATGGGGTTGACATTAGCTCGTTGGTGACCAACTGCATGATTCGATACGATTTCAAGTATGAAGGTTATTATGGCTGCGGAATTAGTGATTTCAATTATGGCAAGATTATCAATTGCGCATCTGTTATTGACACGTTGCAATGGCCTTATTTGTGGGATCCATCGGGTATTACCAGTGAAAACTCGGGACAAATCGAGAACTGCTACTCTTATTGGGGCGAGTTGGTGGAATTTCCATTCTATGCCCCTTATGCTCCTCGCAATGGTGTGGCCTACTTTAATGATTATGGTGTCGCTAAAAATTGTTATTACAATAGGATGCCACAAGTTTGGCAATTTGACGACAGTCCTGGTCACGGCGGAACGTTTCAGGATGTGTCGGAATTTGACATGGAAAACGACGATTGGCAACTTATGAATCCGATCATCATAGGAGGTACAACAACAAATGATTTGGTCGAGGTGCTAAACCTATGGATTGACAGCCAACCCAACAGCGACGACTATCTCCATTGGTGTGCAGATACCACGGGCTTCAATCACGGTTTACCCATTTTCGCAGATTATGACTTGACCAGCGTTGAAGAGCAATGCGAGAACGTTAACGCCATCGCTTATCCCAATCCAGGGAAGGATGTGCTGAATATCCGCACGGGGTTGCGGGATGCTTGGGTGGAGGTGTATGATGTGAATGGGAGGCTGATGCATAGACAGGATATTACGGAGGATGTGACGGGGATTGATGCTGGAGATTGGGCTGAAGGAGTTTATGTTTGGAAAGTAATCTCCAACGGCAAACTCGCCGAATCCGGCAAATGGTTCAAATCCCATTAACCCCATTAGACCTATTAGACCCATTAGCCCCATTGGACTTATCATCAAAGAAAAAATAACTATGAAAGCAACTAAACTCATCATCTCATTTGTCCTCCTCCTGACAGCTTCTCATCTTTTCGCCTACGATTTTGAAGCCGTCTGTCCCACTGGCCAAACACTCTACTACAACATCAATGCCGACGGAGCTTCCGTGACGGTCACATACCCCTGCCACGATGGACAATACAACTATTATTATGGATATGATATGCCTCAAGGCGATTTGGTGATTCCCGAAAGCGTTGAATTTCAAAACACCAGTTATGTTGTAACCAACGTGGGTGCCTATGCCTTCTATGGCTGCTGGGCAGTGGGTGCGGTGACTTTTCCCAACACCTTGGTCACCATCGGTGCAAGAGCTTTCATGGATACCGACATGAACGGATACATGCATCATCTTGTGATTCCCGATGGTGTGGTCTCTGTCGGCTCAATGGCGTTTAGTGGCGCTTCAATTCATGAGATAACCATCGGGCAAGGCGTGGAATTCCTGGGCGTGTATGCTTTCAACTGCCACAATTTGGAAATCGTGCATTACAACCCTACCAATTGCCCAGATTTGACAGCATCAGCTTTCGGTGTAAGTTTCGAAACTCTGACCATAGGCGATAATGTCACTACAATACCATCGCATCTTTTCGAGCATACCGAGAGCATTGATCACGGACTTGTCATCCCTAATTCTGTCGTTCACATCGGCGAGATGGCGTTTTATTACACCCATGTTTCTTCAGTGGTTTTCAATGATAACCTTATCAATATCGGTCCTGATGCGTTCAGCACATGCCATTACCTGAGGCACGTTGAGTTTGGAAACAACCTGAAAACCATCGGCGACCATGCCTTTGAAAGTTGTGAAATTGCAGGCGATATCGTGTTATACGACTCTCTCGAATATCTCGGTTATGGTGCTTTTGCCGCAAATGAGCAGATTACTACCGTATCAATTGGAACTGGCATTCAGTTTATCGGCGGCCAGGCTTTATTAGGTCATAGTTTGACGGATGTCTATATAAAAGCGACAGTACCTCCGTTTATTGGCGTTCATTTAAACAACCCAAGAATCCATGTACCGTGCGAATCGCTGTGCGACTATCAGACCGATGCGAATTGGGCTCAGTTTACCAATATCATCGCTAATTTTCCTTTTAGCTTTAGCGTTGAAAGCGATGATATTCAGATGGGCACCGTCCATGTCCTCCAGCAGCCCGATTGTTGCTATAGTGGCAGGGTGCTGGCTTTCCCATATCCCGGTTATGAGTTCGATTGCTGGAAATCTAATGGCACAATCGTATCTTATGACGAATTATATGAATTCGAAGTCGTTGAAGACATGAATCTTGTGGCTTATTTCAAAATCTATGATGGAGTTGCAGAAGAAACATATAATATAATTGAGATTTATCCCAACCCTGCCAAAGATAAGATAACCATTGATGGCGTTGAAGTCTCCAAAATCCAAATCTTCAACACCCTTGGCCAACTTGTCAAAACCGTCCAAAGCTCCAACGAAATAAACATTACAGATTTACCAACAGGAATCTATTTAGTTAAAATTTCAGATTTTGATGAAAATAATTATACCAACAAAATAATAATTCAATGAATTCTAGTAGGAAAACAAATATTAAAATAATGCTGATGCTGTTAATAACCACAGCCATGTTATTATGTGTGACAGCTTGCTCACAGAATGTTCAAAACCAAATGGAAAGAGAATGTGAGTCTGCCTTGAAAGAATTCAAAACCGTTTGTGATGCTGACGGTGGAGCATTATGGGGGCAGCACCTATTTGGCCCGACGATGTTTGTTGACCCTAACACAAAGTCGGTTGTGGCAAACAAACAAAACAAGGCTAATTCCTTTGTTCAAAAGGGTGATTTGTTTTGTGGTCAACTTCCAGAAGAAATCAACCTTGCCAACACTTCATTGGATTATTGCGGAGAGCGCTGGACTTGCGTGATGTGGGATAAGGGAAGAGACGCGATTTCAACTACGCACTTGCTTATCCACGAGAGTTGGCATCGCATTCAGAATGAAATAGGGATTCCGCCCATCAC
>JAGCPH010000029.1 GCA_017645275.1 Bacteroidales bacterium
ACAAAGGATGTGGAGCAGAAGGACAGCCTGCTGTACCTGCCGCTATATATGACGGGACTGCTGTAGGTGGTTAGCTTCGTTGCTCCGAAAGTTAAATTGTTAAATGTTAAACGAAAAGGTCGGTGCAGAGATGCATCGGCCTTCTTGCTGTTTTATATAGGCCTTATTAGGGGAATTATAAAATTTCGTAAAAAAGGTTGTAATATTACAACCATTTCAAAAACATTTTGTATCTTTGCGGCCGAAATGACAAAGATTTGTATCGTATGAAGTATCTGAATATCAAGAAGGCGCTGGAGGCATGGCGGGCTTTGCAACCTCTGTCGGAGAAGGACAGGGAGCGGCTGAGTCGCAGATTCACCGTGGACTTCAACTACAACAGCAACCACATCGAGGGCAATACATTGACCTATGGGCAGACGGAGATTCTGCTGCTGTTCGGCAAGGTGATCGGTGAGGCTGACGTGCGGGACGTGCAGGAGATGACGGCTAGTAACGTGGGACTGAAGATGATGACAGAGGAGGCTCGTGTGAAGGAGATGCCGCTGACGCAGAACTTCATCCGGACGCTACATAAGACGTTGCTGCGGGAGGACTACACGGTGTATCGTGACCTTCCGGGAGGTGTGCAGACGAGTTATACGGTACACGCGGGACAGTACAAGACACGACCGAATAGTGTGATTACCCGCTACGGCGACCGCTTCGACTATGCTTCGCCCGAGGAGACCCCGGCATTGATGACGGATCTGGTGAACTGGTACAATGCAGCTGAGCAGGAGGGAAAACTGTCGCCAGTAGAGTTGGCGGCTCTATTCCATTACCGTTACATCCGTATCCACCCGTTCGAGGATGGCAACGGACGCATTGCCCGACTGATGGTGAACTTCATATTAACACGTCATGATTATCCGATGATAGTTGTGAGAAGCCGCCTGAAGAGCGAATATTTGGAGGCTTTGCATCAGGCTGATTTGGAAGTTGGGCCAGTGCCCGCAGATGGGGCGCACGCGGAGCTTCGTGAGATCCGGCCGTTCCTGAAGTGCTTCAACGAACTGATGGCCACGGAGGTGTACAACGACGTGCTGTTTGTGAGTGAGAAGGATGAGAATGTGTGGTGGTATGACGGTGAGCGGATAGCATTCCGTACGCCAAACTACACAAAGATTCTGAACGCCATGCAGACGCAACCTGCGCTGACGCTGGCGGACATGAGCTCTACGGCTGGGATCAGTGTGGCGGCGGTGCAGAAGCTCCTGGGCCAGCTGCTGGAGAAGAAGTACGTGGAGCGAGGCGAGAAGGACGGCAGCTGGCGGGTGTTTGTGACACAATGACAGCAAAGGCCGGTGCAGAGATGCATCGGCCCTTTTTTAAATTTATGTCGAAAAATATTGCAATTCAAATAATTTTGTATATTTGCAGTTTCAAAACATTCTAAAATGAGCGTATTTAAAGATAAAACTCTCCTTATCACCGGAGGTACAGGCAGCTTCGGCAATGCAGTGCTGAACCGCTTTTTGAGAACAGATATAGGCGAAATCCGCATCTTCAGCCGCGACGAGAAAAAGCAGGACGATATGCGCCATGATTTCCAGGCCCGTATGCCTGAAGTGGCCAACAAAATCAAATTTTACATTGGCGACGTGCGCAACAAATCGACCCTGAAATACGCCATGCAGGGTGTCGATTATGTGTTCCATGCAGCCGCTTTGAAACAGGTTCCGAGCTGCGAATTCTTCCCGATGGAGGCTGTGAAAACCAATGTGATAGGTACCGACAACACCCTTGATGCTGCTATCGACGCCGGCGTGAAATGCGTGATATGCCTCTCGACCGACAAAGCTGCCTATCCTATCAACGCGATGGGTATCACCAAGGCTATCGAAGAGAAGATTGCTGTGGCAAAATCGCGCCTCAGCGGCAACACCAAGATCTGCTGCACTCGCTATGGCAACGTGATGTGCTCACGCGGCTCCGTCATCCCCCTGTGGATCGACCAGATTCGCAAAGGCAACCCAATCACCCTTACCGAGCCGAAGATGACACGTTTCATCATGAGTCTCGAAGAGGCCGTCGACCTCGTGCTCTTCGCTTTTGAAAATGGCAAAAATGGCGATATCCTCGTCCAGAAAGCTCCGGCTTGCACTATCCAGACACAGGCAGAGGCTGTGGTGGAGCTGTTCAAGCACCAAGCCCCTCATTCCAGGCAGGCCCCTCATTCCGGGCTTGACCCGGAATCTCCAGAGATCCGCGTCATCGGTATCCGCCACGGTGAGAAAATGTACGAGACTTTGCTGACCAAGGAAGAGGCTGCAAAAGCTATCGATATGGGCAATTTCTACGCTGTGCCGGCCGACAACCGCGACCTCAACTACGACAAATATTTCAAGGATGGCGATATAAAACAGGCTACCATCGAGGAGTTCAACAGCGATAACACCTACCGCCTGAACCTCGAAGAGACAAAGGCAAAAATCGCCTCGCTCGAATACATCCAGAATGAATTAAACGGCATTCCAAACATCGTAAAATAGTTTTATTAACATCGAAAAACACGAAAGACACGAAAATTAAAAATTAGAGTTTTTCGGGTTTTTCGATGTAAAAATTAAATAAGGAAAAATATGAGTGGTTTTAAAAATAACGGGAAATTAAAGCTGTTAATCATCGTCGGAACAAGACCTGAGATTATCAGATTGGCAGCGGTTATCAATAAATGCCGTCAGTATTTCGACTGCCTGTTGGCGCATACTGGTCAGAATTACGACTATAACCTCAATGGCGTGTTTTTCAAGGACTTGAAGCTCGCCGACCCAGATATTTACATGGAAGCTGTGGGTAACGACCTTGGTGAGACCATGGGCAACATCATCGCGAAGAGCTACCAGCTGATGGTTGAGGTTCAGCCTGATGCTGTGCTCGTGTTGGGCGATACCAACAGCTGCCTTAGCGTGATTGGCGCAAAACGTTTACATATCCCGATTTTCCACATGGAAGCAGGCAACCGCTGCAAGGACGAATGTCTGCCTGAGGAGACCAACCGTAGGATTGTTGATATCATCAGCGACGTGAACATGGCCTACTCAGAACACGCCCGCCGCTACTTGGCTGACACAGGTCTCCCGAAAGAGAGAACTTACGTTACCGGCTCACCAATGGCTGAGGTCTTGCACAATAATCTGGCAGAAATCGAGGCTTCGGACATCCACAAACGTCTCGGTCTGGAAAAAGGCAAATATATCCTTTTGAGCGCTCACCGTGAGGAAAATATCGATACAGAGAAGAACTTCCTGAGCCTCTTCAACGCCATCAACGAAATGGCCGAGAAATATAATATGCCGATTCTTTACAGCTGCCATCCGCGTTCACGCAAACGCCTTGAGGCAACAGGATTTAAGCTTGACAAACGTGTCATCCAGCATGAGCCACTCGGTTTCCACGACTATAACTGCCTGCAGATGAAC
>JAGCPH010000030.1 GCA_017645275.1 Bacteroidales bacterium
GACACATCGTTTGCCGGCATGACAAATGTATTTTCTGTGACTGCTTCGCCATTGATAAAGTAAGCTTTTTGGTAGCCAGGGGCAGGAGTGCCGTTCAAGCCTCCTTCAAGGGCGATGTTTTGACCAGATTTCCAATAATCTATTCCTTGGTAGGTAACCATAGGCTCGTTTGAACTTGATAAAATGACATCCTGGGCGTTGATGGTGATGGTGTAAACACCCACAGCTCCATCGTTATCGGTGACATCGGCGCCATCGCAACCCACGTTGGAAGCCAGATTGTTCACGACGCAGTTACGGTAGTAGTTGTTGGAAAGAGCGGATGCTTCCGTTTCTTGTCCTACAACGGCACCAAAATGACTTCCGCCGTCAATATAGGCTGACATGACAAAGTTGTTTGATACCACACTCCCATTCAGACCTACAATACCGCCGATGTTGTAACATTGACTATTGGTATTAGTATGGATATGAACTTCACTGGTACAATTTGTGACAGTGGATGTTTGGTAAATACGGTTGTAACCCACGATGCCACCAGCGGTATTAGAGTCGTTATTTGCTAGGAAAATGGAGACGGTGTACCACACGTGACAACCGCTAACCATGGTGGACCAACTGTGGCCAACCACGCCACCCAGATATCTGTGTCCGACGATTTGGGTGTCTTTGATGGTGACATCTTTCACTTCAGCTCGGTCAGTACTCCCAAAAAGGCCCAAGTAGCAAGCGTCAGTGCCTGTACCCGTCTTTCTGATGCGGATGCCACTGACGGACTTATTGTTACCATCGAAGTGACCATGGAACGCTTGAAGGTCAGAACCGATAGGGGTATAGTTGCTTTCGTCTGAGCCTAAGCCATTGTAGCTGTAAGTGAGATCGTCCATCAACTTGAAATACTTGCCATCGTAAGTAGTGCCGTTGTTCACACGGGTGGCCAACAGGTCAAGTTGGTCGGGGAAATAAATCAGGTAGGGATCCTGCTCTGTACCCTGGGCTCCTGAAGTGGCCCAGTCGGCGTGGATTTCGCCGATGGTGATTTCAATATCCCTGGCAGGAGTGATGGGGAAGGTGTTGGACGGGGTGAAAGGGTCGCTGGTGTTGGCCACATTGTTTACGAAGTAGGCATTTTGCCAGCCTGCGGTCGGAGTGCCGCCCAGGCCGCCGCTTAATGTAATCGTTGTGCCGTGCTTCCAGTAGTTGGTTCCGCCATATACTAGAGTTGGTTCAGTGTTGATGGTGACGTCGTTGGGCTTTGTAATGGTGTGAATGCTCATTGCGCCGTCGCCAGTGGTGACATCGGCACCGTTGCAACCTACGCCGGTGGCATTGGTGGTGCCGTTCACCGTGCAGGCGCGGTAGTAGTTGTTGGTAAGAGTGCCGCCGTCATTCAAACCGGCGATGGCACCGTAACTGCTGGCGGCGGTAATGTCGGCGTTGAAAACTTTGTTACCCAACAAAGAGCCTGTGTTGTAGCCAGCAATGCCACCGACATTTTCACTTCCATAGGCGTAATAAATGCTTCTGCTAATGGTCACTTCGCTTACGCAATTCGAGACGGTGCCTTCGTTTTTACCCACAATACCTCCGTGTTTTTCGAGTGTATTTCCGTAAGCATAAACAGTAACGGTGCCTGTGACATGGCAGTTCGTGACTATTGCGCCTCCTTGGACATACCCAACGATGGCACCTACTTGCTTTTCGCCAGCAATGCGGGCATCGCTGAGTGTGAGGTTCTCGACATTGGCATTCGGGCCTAGTGTGCAAAAAAGACCTTTCTGTTCAACGAAGTTGTTACTAGTATGGAGACGGAGGCCGCTAATGGTTTTGTTGTTGCCGTCGAAATGACCGTCAAATATTGAGATAGCGGTGAAATTGCTCTCGGGATCCGTGATATCATCCCATTCGGTACTATGCGTGAAGGTGATGTTGGCATCAAGCCGGAAATACTTGCCTGTATAGTCCTCGCCTGCTCTAGCACGCAGGGAGAGGAGGTTGAGGTCATAGACCGAAGTGATGATGTAGGGATCATTGGCGCTATTGCCACCACCGCTCCATTCCGTTGGGATGAACGGGCTGAGTGTGCGGCCGGCAAGGAAACCTACGTAATCCTTGTTATACCCACCGTATACAAATTGCCCGTCATCAGTAATGAAATATTGGCCGTCCTTGACACTTAAGCTAGCCGTGTAGCCGACTTGATAGCTGGAAGCGTAGATTCGGTCGTTATTGGTGGTATAGCCAAGGGTTATGGTACCTGTAGCGCCGTTGGCGATGCCTGCATTGCCCGTGCTCGTAGCACTAACGTTGCCGCCATTGATGGTAACGTTGTAGCCGTACATGGCGTTTCCATCCGAATTAACTGTGACGGTGCCACGGTTGATAATAAGGTTATCGTCCGCATGGATACCGGTACCGCCACTGGTGACGCTGATAACGCCACCATTGATGGTGAGATACTCGGTTGTCAAGCCATTGTTATTGCTGGCATTGACAATCAGTTGCCCTGTACCGTTAGCCTGAACATAGATGGTCAACTGGTTGTTGCCTGTTTGGCTCTGGATGGCACTTTCATCCGTGGTGTTGATGGTGAGCTTTGCACCGTCGCACAGAATCAAGTTGATGCCGCCATAATAGCCAAGTTGTCCGTTCATTACGACGTTGCTGCCTTGTACGACATAACAATTTGTAAAGCCTGATGTGCCGATGGTTGCACCATTCGGGTTGACCTGGGCAATTTCGTCAAGTGAGATGGCATTGACAGGTTGTGTCACTCCGTTTTCGTCAACGTAGTTGACACTTACAATGCTTTGCGCCCAAGCCATCTGCCCGAAGGCAAAGAGGGCGATAAGAAAAAGTAATGTTTTTTTCATTTAGATTATTTTGTTAATTATTAGATTATTTTGTTAATTATTTGAAATCTATTTAATTACATATTTTACACTATATAATTGCGGAATATACAATTTCGCATGGTCTTCGTTGAAAACAAATTTTTCCAATTCAACGCCTTTGTCAAAACTCACAATGGCCTTGTCCTGCACTGCGTCGCTGAGGAGGTCTGGCCGGGTCAATGTCATCGTAAGGCTGCCATTGTTTCTGGTGTCAAAAACCCATTTGAAATAACGGGCATCGCTAAATGGATATTCAGCCACATCGACATGAGTCACTGTCTTTGTGTCGCCAAGTTCAGTATAACTGACCAAATCCGTCCATTCATCGCCCCAGTATGAATATTGAACCTTGAAGGTGCCATTAAAATTGTTTCCCTTGATGTCGTATGATAGAGAAGGGGTGCGACCGTTGACAATCAAAATCAGGTAGTCGGCCTCACTGTCAAAATTAAGCTTGGGACCATTTTCAAAATCGTCACCCAGCCCGTTTTGTGACATGCCATCGATAGACTCAATATCGTCTCTGCCTCCATAAAATTCAAATGGAAGTGTAGACGGTGCCAAGAGATTCTGGTTGATGGTGATCATGTGGGAAGTGACATCCATAATTGTAGTGACATAGAGCGTTATTTTGAAGTAAGTGGAGCGTGCTCCGCTAACGCTAAGGTTTTCACTAACAGAGTAATTCAATGTAGTGTAATCGCTGCTGAAATTCAATGTGAGCCAATCAGGTTGGGTAGTGGTTTGATATTCATTGTCCACCTTTTCGAAAAACTCAATCTCAGAGTATTCTACATAATCCAAACTGAAATTTTCGGCTGTCAATGTGAGCGAACCGTTATATGCATATCCGTTGAGGTCGGTGATAGCGGGTGTGACAGTTAGGACAGCGGCTCCTTGTCCCCAGCCTGTCATCGGGAGGCATATAGCCAGCAGCAATACTATTGAAAAGAATAGTTTTTTCATTTTTTTATCATTTAATTTCAAAATGAACAGATTTTAATCATCAATTTTTCAATCTTCAGCTTTCAAAGAAAGGTGGCAATTGAAAAATTGACGATTAAAATCTTGATTTATTCCTTGTTACGTTTTGAAACCATATAGGCCGCGCCGAGGAGGGTCAAGATGGCGATTCCGCTTCCTATCGGGGTGGAGTTGTAGTCAACACCTGTGCCGTGAGTGCTTGGCAGAACGAGGCCGTTGGTCGTCACATCACGGTAGATGTCGTCCTCATCGTTGCCGTTCCAGCTGAAGAAACCGTCGGTGTTACTCTGCGCGACGGCGCCAAAACCCAATAAAAGGGTTAATGCTGCTGCTAATAAAGTTTTTTTCATTTTTTGTATTATTATTTTATGATTATTTTCTGTGTTTTTCCTTCCAATTTCAAAATATAAACTCCGGTTCCAGACGGACACACGCAGTGTGTCCTTACACCATTCACATATTGTTTGGCAATCAATCTTCCCATCACGTCGTAAATTTCCAGTGTTCCTTCGCCCTCGACGATGATGTCGCTGCCGTTCTGATATGCAAATATGTCAGCATCTGAGCCGTTGGCGTTGTATGTGTTGCCAAACACCAGTACGAAACGGTCATAGCGGTCGGCTGACGAGGCGGTGAAGGTGTATGTTGAGACGCACGGCCGTGCGTCTGTACAGACGATGGCGTAATCATTTCCATTCTGCGGGAAATATAATTTCGCATGGTCTTCATTGAAAATGAACTTCTCCAATTCCAAGTTTCTAAAACTTAAGTTGCCGGGTTACTGGATTGTTTGTTCAATATCACTTTTCTATTTTGATAATATCAAAATGAACATACAAAAATAAACAATACACGCACGCGTGAAACATCTCAGACAAATGGTCGGATGTTTCAGACAAATAATCGGGTAAAAACGGCAAATTGTATGATGAAAGAGACAAATTGCCGAATTGAATTGGCATTTTGTCTAACTAAAAGACAAATTTCCGTATGGAAAATTCCAAAAATCAGACCTGCGTCTGCTGGTAGGCGGAAGGTGTCATGCCGTATTTCGCCTTGAAGTTTCTCGCGAAGGTGTCGGCACGGGTGAAACCGCTGGCCTGGCAAACCTGCTCGATACCCATCTCAGGGTTATCGTTCATCAGACGGACTGCATGTTCGAGACGCAGCTCGCGGATGAGCGTGGTCAGATTTCCATTTTCGCTTCCTTGGGCAAAGGCGGCTCCGATACGTTCTTTCGACAAACCAGTACGGTTGATGAGCGTCTGACGTTCGAAGTTAGGGTCGAGATACAACTGGTCGCCTTCGATGACATTACGCAGATAGGCGTATAGCTCAGCATCTGAAAGGTCGGCATAATGGTCTTCAGGATCATTGACTTTAGGGGCTTGCATCAACTCACGGTATTTCTCCTTGTATTTCGATGCCTCGGTGATCTGGAAGGCGAGGATGCGGTTGCGTGTCTTGGTGTGGCGCAAATCGATGACGATAAAGATGGCAAACAGCAGTATCAGCACACCGACGATAGCTATACTCATGACCATCATCTGGGCACGGCGTGAGGCCTCGCGGTGACGCTCAATCTCGCGTTGCTGCTCCTGGGCATGGTAACGTGCCGCAAACAGATGTGCCTTGCTCTTCAAGAGCTCGTCGTTGAGTATCTCTTTGAGCTCGGCATAACGACGCCAGTATCCGTTGGCTTCCGCATATTGTCCGCGCGCCTCAGCTGCCTCGGCGCGACCATGCAACACCTCGGCATAGTTGGCGTTGAGCGTGTCGGTGCCTATTCTTTTCTCAACCTCATCGTAGATGGTCAGCATCTGGTCGTAATCTCCTAGTTTGCCAAGGGTAGGGGCTATCATGAAACGGTTCACGAAAATCCTGCTCGACGCTGTCTGGTCGTAAAGGTCGATGTATTCAAAGGCTTTCTCTTTGTTGCCAAGAGCAGCGTTGGCCACAGCCATATAAGCGTAGGCCTTGCCACGGTAGAAGTCGATATATCTCGGACGCTCTTCATCGTCTGGTTCTCGTATCGAATTGTCGAGATAAACTTCTGGGTTATCCTCATAGTCGGCGAGAAGCTCGAGCATACGCTGCGCTGAAGTGATCATATAGTCGTAAAGCGCTATTTCGTTGCATAACTCGGCCTTACGTTTCAATGCGATGATAGAGGCGTCAAGTTCGTTGAACTTGCGTTTTCCGTCGAGCTGGTGGATGACGCTGTCGATCATCTTCAAGCCTTCTTCCTGCTGGCCTATGCGGATGAGGAAGGTGCCTATCTCGGCATCGGTGCGCAACGCCTCGGTCTCGTCACCCTGACTGCGGTAGAGGTCCGACAGCTGCAAAGCCCAGTGCATGGCCTGCTCGTTGTCTTTCTTCATTCTGCAGGCGTTGAGCAGCACCTCGAGGACTTCCTCTTTGATCTCAGTGTTGGCCTGAACCGAATCGTGAAGCATCAGCCTTTCGCCGATGATGATGGCGGAGTCGTATTTCATGTCCTCGTTAGTCCTTGAATAAACTATGGCACGAAGCATATCGGCACGCCAATCTGAAAGGTTGCCTACAATTTCGGCCGAGTCGATGATCTGCAAAGCCCTGTCAGGCTCGCTTCCCATGTATTTCAATGCCGTGGCCCTGGTATGAATCGTGTCCTTCGTCACCTGCTCTTTATGCTCTCTTTTTTCACCTGAACAGCTTACAAAAAACAACAACAATATCGAATATAATATAAGGTATAAATATTTTTTCATAGCTTAAACCATTAATTTTATGATGCAAAAATACTATTAATTTTTATAATTGTAAAAAAAATTTGCATTTAAATAAATCTTTAAATAATTTTGCAAAATCAAAATATTTACTGTTATGGAGAAACAGACCTACATGGAAAAATTGGCGAGATACATTATTTTTATAGGTGTCATTGCCATTGTGGGCGTGGTATGCTGGTATTTCAGCAGTGTGATCATTTATATTTTGCTGGCCTGTGTGCTGTCGTTGCTCAGCCAGCCTCTGAAACACCTGATGCAAAAAGTCAAAATCAAAGGTAAGAGCGGTCCGAACTGGCTGCTTTCGATACTGTCGATAATCATAGTGCTTTCTTTGCTTTTGCTGATAGTCGTACAGATCATCCCAGTGATAACCGACATCGTCAATGACGCGGCGCTGTTCAGCAGTTACGAAAATTATGAAGGTAACTTCCGTGATGATATCAACAGCACTATTGTAAGCATATTTCCAAGCCTTGGCGAGGATTTCGACTGCATGAGCTTGCTTATGGCCAAAATGAAACAATTCATGTCGAACTTCTCTGTGACGGGTCTGTTAGGCTCGGTCGGCTCGGTGATAGTCGATGTTGTGATAGGACTATTCTCCATGGTGTTCATCTCGTTTTTCTTCGTACAAGACGAGAAGCTGTTCTCGAAGATTGTCGCCGCCCTTGTCCCTGACCGTCACGAGGCCTCGGTGACTGATGCCATCATGGACATCGAGCACTTGCTATCGCGATATTTTGTGGGTCTGCTTCTAGAGATGCTGGCTGTTGCCCTCATGGACTTCCTTGGCTTGTGGGTGATAGGTCGTGTACATGCCATCTATGCGCTAGGTATTGCTTTCATCGCCGGTGTTCTGAATATTTTGCCGTATGTAGGACCTATCATCGGTTATGTGCTCGGCTCGTTGTTGTGCATGTTGCTCAAATACGGCACCGGTATGGGTCTGGATGTCAACATCTGGGTCTTCGGTCTCATCATCATCGGTGTGATGCTGGCGGTGCAGCTTGTCGACAACTTCGTGTTGCAGCCTATCATATACTCCACCAGTATCCAGGCCACTGCGCTTGAGATCTTCATTGTGATGCTCATTGCAGGCACCATAGGAGGCATCCTCGGCATGTTGGTTGCTATCCCGTCGTACACAGTGGTACGTGTCATTGCGGGCCGTTTCTTCTACGACCGAAAGGTGGTACAGCGGCTGATGCCGGATATAAATAAAAAGGTATAAAAGCTTATTTGTATCTGGCTATAGAATAGACACAATTTTCTGTCTTTTTGGTTTCAAACACAACGTTTTCGGTGTTTGTGAGCACCGTTTTCAGGTCGTTGCGTATGCCTTCGCCTGTCAGTTTGAGCACTGCCTCTTTCTTGGTCCAGAGAGCGAGGAAAGCCAGCAGGCTTTCAGGCGCCGACGCTATCTCGGCTTGCTCTGTTTCATTCATGGTATATGCTATCAGTGAAGGCGTGATCTTACGTTTTGTCTCCACGTCGGCGCCCACCGGCTGCCTGTCGATGGCGCATAATGCCACATTGCCCGAGTGGCTGAAGTTGAAATGTATTTCGGGATGCCCTTTGATGACGGGTTTGCCACCTTCTTGGTAGTCGAAAACAGGTGGTTCTGTGATGCCGTATTCTTTCTGGAGACCTTCCATGAGAAGAAGGTACACCGCCAGCGACAGGCGCCGGCCGCTCTCGTGAGCAAACTTCAGTGCATGTTCACGACGTTGCGGCGACACCATCGACAGCGCCTTCTCAATGTCTAGAGTTTCAGTATGTTCGTTGAGATATATCATTTTTTACCACATATTTATATATTAGAATCAATCTCTTAAACATCCTATTGGTACAACTATCACGCCGTCTTCCTCTCGACGATAGGCAAAATCACCTGTTCCTGTCAACACCATCAAGAAGGATGGTTTTTTCATCTTTGTTGTATCAATCTTATCGGACAGTTCTTTCAATGTTTCTGCTCCTGCGGAAATAAGATCATCACCACCAAGCTTAATCTCGATTAGTCCATACTTGCCGTTTCTAAGATGTAACACAGCATCGCATTCCAGTCCTGACTTATCCCTATAGTGATAAACCTCTCCGTCTAAAGCATCGGCATAAACACGCAGATCTCTCACGCATAGGGTTTCAAAAAACAATCCCATGGTTTCAAGGTCATTAATCAAATCTTGTGGTCCCAGTCCAAGGGCGGCAGTGGCCACTGAAGGGTCAACATAATATCGTGTATCACTCGTGCGAATGGCTGTTTTAGAACGAAGATTAGGATTCCAGGCATGCATATCTTCAATAACAAAAATCTTCTTCAGAGCTTTGATATAACTGTTTACGGTATCCTCGTCAAGAGTGCTGCTGTCATTGGTCAGCATATCTTCTCTGATTACAGAAAGAGCTGTCTGTGCTCCTTGTTGTCGTGCGTATGAGCGCATGAGTCTCTTCACCCTTTCCGGGTCTCGTTGAACTCCATCCACTTTAGACGCATCAACATTGGCAACCGCATCGAAATACTCAAAGGCACGGTCGAGTGCGATGTCTTCGCTTTGCAATGTGGCTTTTGGCCAGCCGCCTCTGCATATAAGAAAAGCGATGCGCGACAAATCAAGATTGTTCTCACTATACATCTCGTCCGATTCACCATCAAACAAAGCTTTAAGGCTTATCTCACCATTCGATTCGCCCGACTCAAACAAACTCATCGGACGCATAGTCAGCCTCGCAATTCGGCCAGTGCCTGAATGCACCAGCTTTTTTATTGATTATCCGCTGCAAAGATAATCATTTTATTTATCGTTCGGTAATTTGGCCAAAAATTTTTCGGTAATTTGGCTTAATTCTGTTCGGTGATTTGGCATCATTATATTCATTAAATACAAACACCGCCGCAAAGATCTTTGCGGCGGCTTGAAGGCTATTTGCCCATGAATGTTTTATTCTTTCACAACGACAATCTTCTTGTTCACCATCTTGCCGCTCTCTGTGGTGCCTTGGATGATGTAGACACCGGTGTTGAGCTCGTTCAAGTCATTGCACTGCATGACCTGACCGTTGACGTTGAAGATTTTTACTATAGTGATGATTTCTTCATCTTCGAAGATTTCTTCCACATCCAATCCCTGGCCCATAGAGCCGTCGACGCCGAAGTTCTGGGCGTAGACATTGCCGTTGTCTTCGTCATTAGCCCAGACTATGATGCATTGTCCATTGTGGAAGCCAGAAATGGAGTCGGGGTATTCTCTCATATATAAGGACGAGCTCAGTACGGTTTGCCACAGCACATTGCAGTTCATGTCCATGCCAATAGCCTCGATGGTGGTGTTGGGATCAAGTATATCCACACCTTTGAAATAAGTCACAGCAAAACCACTGCCGTCTTCAAAGGCGGCAATAAATGGCTTACTAATAGGGTTGCCATCGTTGTAGAAGACCATTACGCCCTCGTCCCAAACGCGCTCACCTGTGGCAGTGATGCGGTTTACAAATACTTTATATTCATATTGAGAGCTACTTTCCTGTACATAGGTGACGAGCAGGTCATGAGAAACAGGATCAACAGAGACAGAAGGATCAACATAAACGTGGGCTAGGTCAGTAGAGTGTACTGTGACGCCAAGGGTGTCGCTGATGGTGCTGTTGCCGTCGGCATCGTAGTGGAACACACGGACGTTAAATGGCTGGTCAAGTGACATATCCCCTTGATTAATGTACACGTAAGCACCGCCTAAGCCGTCTGGCTCCACTTCCTGGCAGTAGGTCCCTGTATTGTTCATTTTTCCCATCAATTTAACGTCAGAAACGGTTTGTGTGCCGTCTTTGGCGTAGCCCGTGAGATGTATATCCACGATTGAACTCATCGAAGTTCCATCTTGGTAAACATATACATGTTCGTAGGTCAGGAAAACGCTGTTGTCATCGCGGAGGACGAGCTTTCCGAACATGCATTGGGTGGTGTCGTTGTCCGGTTCGATGGTGATTAGTGGGTTCAACGTGCCATCGGCATTGACATACTGCAGATAAAGATTTACGTTGTCAGAGCCTAAAGCCCAAGCTCCGCTTTCGTTGCTGGCGATGATTTCAGCGCGGTAGCCGCCGTTGCCGTCGAAAAGGGTGACGCCTTGTTCGCCCCATGCGTATGTGCCGTCGGGATGGAGTCTCAAGGCTACTGTTACGGTGTCGGCGGTGGAGAAACAGCTCAAAACATCATGGTCGGGGGTGATGGCCATAGAGGTACCTGCCGTCGAAGTATGAAAATCGAATTGATTGAACCGGATGCCGTTTTCGCCCCATTGTGGCGTGCCGTCAGCGGTGAGACGTTGCAATGTAGGGGCCATACCGTTGCTGCCCCCAAGGGAGTTCCATTTGACGTAAGTGTCGTTGGTCACTGCGTCTGTCATGATTAAGAATCCGCCAGGAACCGTTAGGTTTTCAAAGTTGCTGATGCGGTTGTTTGTGGCCGGGTTGTCGGTCCACTGGGCTTGTAGCGCAAATGCGACTACCATAGCCATAAATAGTAAAGATAATTTTCTCATAATAATGAATTTTTGTGTTAGTATTTAGTTTTCAAATAAAATATGTAATCAACTTAATTGATAACGGCGCCGTCGTAAATCTGGTCGTCGTCCAACCAGTCAATTTTCAGCAGGAACTGGAATGAGCCGTCGTCTTCGCCATAGTGGGTGTTGTCTTTGTAATAAAATAGCTCATAATAGGTTATGAAAATCCATTCCGTGTGGGTA
>JAGCPH010000031.1 GCA_017645275.1 Bacteroidales bacterium
GCGTGCTAACTGCAAAAATTGAGAATACAAGTTCGCCTAAAGAAATGAAATTTTGGAATTTGGTGCAATCTGAAGGTTTAATGTTTATTGGGATTGCGAGGAAATATTGGGGATTGCAGAGGGGGTGGCGTTGCAGGGAGGGCTACCCCAGCCAGGTCACACAAAAATAAGCCTTAAAATATTGATTAGCAATGTTTTAAGGCTTTTTTATTGTAAAAATTGACGGGGATAGTCGGCAAAGTCTTTCTGTACGTCGAATGGTTTGAGTTCAGTGTTCATGTTCACAGGTGTTTCTTTACAGCCTGTCAATGCGATTAAGAGTAAGGAGGTGATTAGTAATATTTTTTCATTTATGCTTTTTCTTGGTGTACTTTGTTTTTACAATTTCGTAAGAATTCCGTGTGAGGTCTTTCAGCAACTCGTCAGGTGCTATGTTCGGGTTTATTCCGAGCCAGTGTTTTGGAGATTCGTTGTAAGGGTCGCTAATGCAATCATTTTCTTCCTTCAGCTCTACGATGCGTTCAGGCTGGCATTTGAGCGAGATTACAGAATATTCATCGCAGTCAAAATATGAAAACATGTGACCACAGACGTAGAAAACCAAGACCCCTTCCCCATTTTTGAATTTGGTGAACGGGAACTTCTCTTCAATGTCATCGCCCAGAGAGAGGCAGAAATCACGATAGTCCTCAATGTTCATATTACTTTTTCATTTAACAATTCACAAAGTCTATCTTCTCTTTTATTGATACTTGTTAAATTGGTACTTATCTCTCAATTCAGCCTTTTTCTCTGGTGGCAATGATTTGAAATATGATTTCCATCCGGGACAGAAATTGATGTGCCAACGCCAGAAACGCCCCATAAGTGATTTGGGCTTTGCGTCATAATGAGCACGGATTTTACAGTTTTCGCAAGGATGTGCCATAGTGTATATTTTTTGCAAAATTAATAATATTTATCTCCTCCATGCTCCAATCACTTCGCCGATATAAACCGTATGGATCCCAGCATCGAAGTCGGCGTACCAGTCTTTAGGTGTGGCATTGCGGAAGTCGTTCTCATTCTGGTGCCAAGAGGTCATAATCTCACACTCAATCACCAGTTTCGCTTCCTCGTAATATGGGGTGCCGTTCTCAGTGTATGCGGTATGAAGCCCCAACGCAGCGGCTTTGTCACCGTCACGGCCACTGTTTCTACCCATATATCTCCATACTTCAGGATCTTCAAACTCCATGATGGTAAAACGACCATGACGCTCCATAAACTCCCATGTGTAGCGAGCAGGAGCGACATAGACCGTTACTGTCGGGCGGTCATGGCCGATGTAGTTTCCGATGCTTCCCCAACCTATCGTCATGGCGTTGTTCTCGGTGGTGTCGCCAGAGCAGAGGATGAGGTTTTTGGTGAAGAAAGTGAAGCCGTTGTCGGCAAAGTCTTTCTGTACGTCGAATGGTTTGAGTTCAGTGTTCATAGGTGTTTCTTTACAGCCTGCCAATGCTATCAGGAGCATGGAGGCGATTAATAATAGTTTTTTCATTTATCCAACATATTTTAATCCGACAATAGATAATATAAGCGTTGTCAAAAAGAATATCCTCCAAAACGTTGCTGGCTCGTGGAAGACGAAGATTCCGAGCAACACTGCGCCGACTGCCCCGATGCCAGTCCAAACAGGATATGCCACTCCTATCGGAATAGTCTGCGTTGCTTTGGCTAAGAGTATGGCACTCAGCACATACAGCAAAGCAAACCCTGTGATCCACAGCCAAAACTCTGTTCCGACTGCCAATTTGGTCTTTCCGAGGCAAAAAGCAAAGCCTGTTTCACAAAGACCAGCGATTATGAGGATAATCCAGTTCATTTATGCTTTTTCATTTAACATTTCACAAATTGTTTTTGAGCATCTTCACCAATTCGTCGCTGATGTTATTCCCTATCTGACGGCACACATCCTGACTCCAGCGTTGAGCCATAGCGATACGAGAGGCCTGGTCGTGCGAGCCTTGCAGCATGGCATAGATATAACCGGCATTGAAATTGTCGCCGGCTCCAACTGTGCTGACCGTCTCTATTTGCTGCACAGTATATGTTTCACGATTATCCGGAGTATAAACTCGTATCGTATTTGCTCCGTCGGTCAGAATCAATGTTTTGCAAAAACGACTCACTCGTTCATAGATGGCTTCTCCGTCGTGCAAGTCATACATATATCCGAAATCCTCCATCGAGCCACGAACCACATTGGCCAGACTCATATTCTCCTCAATGTTTGGAAGCACCACGGGCAATTCAGCGATATGGTTTTTGCGGAAGTTGACATCATAATAGAGCCATGCGCCAGCTTTCCGGGCATCACGAAGCAAGCCTCCCACCACAGGACGAATGGCGGGGTTTATGGCGAAAAACGAACCGAAAAGCACAACATCATCCTTGCAAATTTCGGGCAGTTTGCTATCCAACGAGACCGCCGCATGGTCTTTGTAAAACACATACTGGGCATCGTTATTCTCATCAAGGAAAGCCAGCGTAATATGCGACTTGACATTTTCGTGACGGCACACGTATTCCGACGATACTCCATTGTCTTTCAAATAGTTACATATAATATCGCCTATATGGTCGCCGCCAACGTCAGTCACCATAGCACAAGGCACTCCGGCACGTCCGAGCGACACTATGCTGTTGAATGTAGAGCCACCCGGAACGGCCTTTTGCGGCTGGTCGTTCTTGAAAAGGATATCCAGCACTGTTTCACCAATACCAATTACACGTTTGTTTGGCATATCGCAAATATTTTTATCACAACTGCAAAATTACTAGTTTTTTTCTATTTTTGCAAAAAATTACAACAATACGTGATAATAAAAAAACTCGCTGGCTTTGTGTTTTGTCGTAAATCTGGTAAAAATACGTGGCGCACAAAGTTCCAGCGAGTAAATAAAAGGCCTCCTAACCGTCACGGCGGAGGCCAACTAAACAAAACAAAAACAATGTAAAATAATTTACATTTTATCTAATTTACCTCTTCTTACGGGCGACGGCATATCCTGCACCGAGAGCGGTGAGGATGAAAAGGCCGGTGCCGAGAGGAGCATCACCATTGCCCGAGGCGTAGCCTCCGTTGCCGTGGTTCGGCGCTGCCAAATCCTGATAAGTCTCTCTGTCGCCTCCATAGTTATCGTAAGTGCCGAAGAAACCGTCACGTTGTGCATTGGCTGTCATGCCGAGCATCATAATTATAGCGATTGCAAATAATATCTTTTTCATAGTATTTTCCTCCTTTCTTGATTATCTAACAACAATTTTTTGAGTCTTCTCATTTAATCTGAAGATGTAAACACCTTGTGATTTAACGTTTACTCTTTCAACACCATTGATTTGTTGTGTTGAGACCATGCGACCCATTACATCGAAGATCTGGAGTTCGCCTTCGCCATTGACGATGATGTCGAAACCATTCTGATAAGCAAAGCTTTCGTTTTCAGAATTGTTGTCGATTGCTTCGAAGCGCAAGATGAAACGACCTGCTGCATCGGTGGTTGAACCAATGAAGGTGTAATCGCTTTCCAAGAGATCGGTGTCGACACCAGTTAAGCGGTCGTAGAGGTGCATGTAGCTGAAATTGCCCTTTTCAGCCTTGCCACTGATAGTGTATGTGCCCATCGTCTTAGCCTCGAAGTTGACATTGACGCTCTTAACTTCTGAACGTTCGTTCATGACTGCTACTGCGCGATCGGCTGACTCGCTGTGGACATAAAGCATAGGAGCCTCGTCATTGAGGTGGTTTATCTTGGTAAGAGGCAAGCTGTTGCCGAAGCAAATGTATGCCACATCGGTGTATTTGCTGTTGGAAACTTCCAAACGGATAACTTCATCATTATATTCATTTGCATCTTTTGATGCTGGATTGAGGTGTAATACATCGCCTTTCGCTGATGCCTCGACCACAAATGCTTGACCAACTATGACCGGATTAGAACTAACATTAGCTGCATTAACTGTTGTAAATAAGCCATCATCATTAAGTTTATAGTACGGACAGGCTGTTGTGTTTATTTTCATTCCTGTGATATTAACTGCCATAGGATTACCAATAAGGTTAAAGCCTTTGAAGTTATTGCCTGCGGTATATGATAATGGAATATCAGAAACTGATGTGGCGGTTGGAACTGTTCCTGCAAATTCGAGAGTTTTTGTCACTGAATTAGCATAGAGATAACCTGTTCCATTGACTAAATTAAATGTCTCTTTTTTGTAGTTTCTCCATTCAACACCATTTTTCGATTCATCGAAATAATAGAGATCGTAATCGTTGGTAAGCATTCCTGTTACAAATGCAGGATTAATACCACCATCATCTGTTGTCGGATTTGCTAAAAGTATATATTTATCTTTATCAGTTGAACTGCCATAACCTACGACTTCTCTTTGGAAAGTGGCATAAACACCATCCTTAGATCCACCAGAGAGAATAAGCTGGCCGCCTTCTTTGACAACGAGTTTTGTTGGGTCGGTGCAAGAAATAGTTCCAGTAAGAGTGAGAATTTCATTCTTCAAAACTGTGGTTGGAGTTGATTCGGAATTAAGGTCTTTAATGGTAATAGAAGTTGGACTGTAGTAGGTTGTTTCGGAATCTGTGTCTTTTTTATAGAGATATACGGCATTTTGACCAGATGCGTAGCATGAGAAAATAGCGCTTGATGAGTTCTTTCTGATAATATTTCTAGTGTTAGTTCCTTGAGCTGTAATAACAGCTGCATCATTACTGAATGTAATAGTCCATTGGCTATTATCAGTAATTCCATCTTGGTTTTTTAAGTAATTAGAAGAGCTACTAGCTGCATAAAGATATTTATTTATGCTTTCATCATAAATAGTGTAATAATAATAGGTTTCATTATTTTTAATTACAGTTTCAGGACCACTGATGACAAATTCTTTAAGACCATCGGCTTCGGTTATTTTTGTTTTTGCTGAAACCGAAGAAACAGTTACATCAACTGCGTCTCTATTATTTCCTGTTGAGCCTTGCGCTCCCATTGCGGTAGCGCTACCAGCTGTTTTTGAACTTGCTATGATATAATGCTTGCCTGGTACAATGTCATCAGCATCAGTTACAAGAGTATAAGTAGAAAGCTCTCTCCATTTTGCAAAAAGAGTTATATCGCTGGTTATAGTAAATACATCCCCATCTTTATATGTGGTGGTTCCTGAACCATCAGCAGCTATATTCCAGCCCTCAAAAGCATAGCCGTCTTTTACCAGATTGCCACTATTACCTAATACAGTTATTTTTGCTCCTGCACCATAATCGGAGTAAAAACCACTTGAAGGAATTGCACCACCAGTGTTACCATTTCCGTTATAAGCAAAAGTGCATTTATCAGTCCAAACAGCAGTTAGTGTAACATCAGAAGATCCCATTTCAAATGTTTCTCCCGGATCATAAATATTAACACCATCAGTCCATCCTCTAAAGCCTTTTGTTTCATGTGTTACGCCACCTCTATTTGCCACTGTTACAGTGACACCAGGGGCATATGAATTACCAGTAGGTACTGTACCAGAGCCATCACCAGCGTTATAAGTTACGGTGTGAGTAGAACCTGTAGAATATGTAACTGTGATGGACTTGACTGAAATATATGTTCCAGTATTGTTGATAGTAACAGAAATTTTTCCATTTGCCGAACCAGTAAAAGAAGGAGTCGTTCCATAGCTGTTTGGATTATTACCAGTTCCTGCACTTTGACCTTGAGTGCCAAAATTAGATCCACCCACTGTACAATTGACTGTACCCTTGCCAGATTGCGTTCCACAACTAACATCAATTTGAGATATTGTGGCGCCAGATATGGTTGCTTCAAAAACAAGCCGTGTACATGCCTTATTACTTGCGCCCACCTGCCAAGCGGAATTAGTCCAACCGTAATAAGTTGTTCCGGAAAACGTTGCTGTCCAACTCCATGTCTCCGAAGCAGTGCCTGTTATTGTTCCAGTAGTACCATCGGTTGGTTTTGACGTCAAATTAAAACCTGCAGAACTTTTGCTTTGTCCCACCGCCTTCCCCGGCAGAACCATCATTGTCAGCAGCATTATCGCCGCCATTAGAAATGTAAATTTTTTCTTCATGTTTTGTATTTTTTAAAGATTTAGTTCATGTAATTGTTTTATTCTTCTATTCCTGAATAGTAAGCTTTTGTAAATTCATCACACACATCGTCAAATGGTTTACCGGTGAAATCTTTTACTTTTTTTACAACCCCATTAGTAAGTGTATCAAAATAGTCTAAAATACTATTAGTTTTTGATGCAGCTTCTAAGGCATCATTTTTAAGATCATCATAATCTTTGTCCTTCAAACCATTTATTCTCATAAATTTTTTAACGGTTTCTTCTACGTAATCAATCAATGCTTTTTTAAAATCAAATTTCTCTAACATTTTTACTGTTTTTTAATTAATAATATTTTTCCATTATCAAACCGCTTTCGTGGTTTTATTATATTGAATCATCATCACTCTTCTCATCACGAGGGTTCCCTCCGGTTAACAATCTGCCACCACTTAAGAGTTTTTGTTCACCTCCGAGCATAAAAAAAGCATGGACGTTGACTCATCCACGCTCTGAGGTTGTAGGAGACCTAATAATACCAGATAAATCACGCCCATGCAAAACGCATAGACGCTTGCGACTCTCTTTCGGTATTATTGCTGAAATTTCCTACGTTTCAGAGCGATTCCGAATAGCTGCAAACGCTTCTTTTACACTCCTCGGATTTCTCCCCGAGTTGCGGTTGCAAAAATACAAATTATTTCTGAATCAACAAGATAGTTTTTGAAAAAAAGTTTATGGTTTACTGTTTACGGGGTGGGTTACTTGCCACCTTAGCTGGTAAGGTTTTCAGGATTACAATAAAATTTCTTTGTCAATTTCCAATTTAGAAAAAGCGAATAGTTTCTTTCCCAAGTCTTTTAGTGAAGCTCCAATGTGATAAACCTCTTCATCGATTATCAGAAATCTATCGTGAAACTTATTGCTTTCCACTATGTCAATTGAAGGATATTGTTTGTTATGTTTTGCAATATCTACAGCCAAAGTCTCAGTAACTGAACGAGTTATGATAGTTGCTTTCACATCTTTGTTTCGTTTTGAAAGCATTAACAAAACTGACTCATCAAGGTAATTATCAATTAAAATGATTCCCGATTTGGCTTTTTTAATCAGATTCGAGATAAAAACATATGCATCAAAAATTTGACCATTACAAAAAACTCCCTGGGTAACCTCCGATGAGTTTTTCTCCATTAACGACAATATACCCGCAATTTTTTTATCGTTATCCAACACATGCAAATCCGTTTCAAGCACATGTTTTTTCAATGAATCTATCTCCATAAAAATCCTTGCGTTATTGATCACGAAATGCCGCATCGCAACGAAAGCCCTGATTATCTTGACACTTTCACGAGCAGCAGTTCGGGTTTTAAGCACCGAAGAAAGCATGGAAACACCATGCTCTGTAAAAGCATATGGAAGTTTGCGCAAGCCCATTTTATCAGAATTGGATGTCGCATTTTGCGACTTCCAATTTTCGAATTCTTCATTGTTAAGTTGAAAACAAAAATCATCCGGAAATCGTTCTTTATTACGTTTTACTTGTTCATTCAAACGTTTTGTTTCAACTCCGTAAATTTTTGCCAAGTCTCTATCCAGCATCACTTGCACTCCTCTTATTATGTAAATTCTCGACTTCAAATCGTCTTCATCGTAAATCATTAAATCGTTTTCTGCCATAACATTAATTTTAAATTAACCAATAATAATTCTCACCATATCCTATGGTTAATACTGTTTTTCCAATAATGTTTTACGATGCTCTTTCGGTTTTTATATCGAAGCAAAAGTACAAATTATTTCTGAATCAACAAGATAGTTTTTGAAAAAAAGTTTACGGTTTACTGTTTACAAGGCCTTAAATCCTTTAAAGCATTTGTGGAATCTAACTATTTATAATATCATCAATTTAGATGGTATAAACCTGTCAACAATGACAAAATCATTATCAATATGAAAAACAACAGTCCATTTGCCGTTCATTATTGACATTGTTTTTGCTAAAGGATTAATCTTTCTGGCATTAGAATACCGTGTGTATGGATAAATATTGGCAGTGTATACCAATGATGCCAGCTTTCCAAGAATACGATTGATATAATTGTGACCACTCTCTGGACGATACAATGATGCAATATATGCAGCCATTTCGCCGAGGTCATCATAAGCCTCATTGCTTATTATCATTCTGTAGCTGTGCATAGCAATCGTCGAGTTTTTGGTGAAACAGTTCTCCAAATTCATCCAATGTCATATAACCCTTTGGAACTGGATTATTAGATACTATTCTTATTGGATTATGCTGCTGCACATTGCCATACAAAGCTTCCGGTTCGGAAACCATGTTTTTGCTATCGTTTTCTTTTTGTTTGTCGTAAGGCTTCATATAATGTCTTTTTATTACACTGCAAAAATACAAACTTTTTTTAATCGCGCAGCCGGTTTCTTGAAAAAAAGTTTACGGTTTACAGATTTCTCACCCTTTCCCTGGCACCTTTTTCAGGATAAGACATTATTTTATTTTTTTTTATTACTTTTCCCTTGATGGAAAATAACCAAAAGATCAAGCGCCATACAACGCTCGGCCGCCACCGTATGGCGCGGGCCAGTGCTGTAAACCCTATAGGGGCGAAGCCACTTCATTGTTTTGTTTTCGTGTTCGAAAAATGTTTATCTTTGCACCAGGAATATTTGAATCCAAACCCTTCCAAAGTATCGTAAAACTTATTATTAACCCAAAAGGAATCGCCAGATTGCTTGTTGGAATTGTATAATTTATTGATTTTTAAATTTTTACGATATGACAACTAATGATAATAATAACAAAAACAACACATTACCGGAATACATTCAGGGCATTCCGACAGCGAAATACCGCAGTAGAGAAAGAAGAAGTCTGATTGCACAGTATTATTCCAATCTTTGGAAACGTTTACAAAGGGAGGGACACTATTATCGAATTTACAATGATTATCTTGGTGTCGACGTCTATATTATTGAAAAAGAAAGTGATAAAAAGACTATTAATGCAGCATCAAAAAACTGGCAATCGACCTATGCTGTTAAGCATTTATATGACATTGTAAGATTTTCAAATTGCGACGAAAATACTCAAGTTTTTTTCAAACCAAAAGAAGGCACGCAAACAGAAAACCGTTATAAAAACATAGCTGTGTTATACTATGATTTTGTTAACGAGAGTGTGGATTATTTGAACTTTAAAGTCAAATTGACAATAGGAATACGCACAGACAATAAACATATTCAATACTGTGTCAATAAGATAGAGGTAAAAGAAAAAAGGCCGACCGTACCAAGCGTCACAAATTAATGGTCAC
The DNA here is from genome assembly GCA_017645275.1 of Bacteroidales bacterium. Lineage (GTDB taxonomy): Bacteria > Bacteroidota > Bacteroidia > Bacteroidales > F082 > Limimorpha. The sequence goes on from JAGCPH010000031.1 coordinate 9,459, forward strand.
ATACGGAATCGACCTTTTTCACGCTGCAAAAATACAAACTTTTTTTAATCGCGCAGCCGGTTTCTTGAAAAAATGTTTACAGTTTACGGATTTCTTACCCTTTCCTTGGCACCTTTTTCAGGATAAGACATTGTTTTATTTTTTTTATTACTTTTCCCTTGATGGAAAAGTAACCAAAAGATCAAGCGCCATACAACGCTCGGCCGCCACCGTATGGCGCGGGCCAGTGCTGTAAACCCTATAGAGGCGAAGCCACCTCATTGTTTTGTTTTCGTGTTCGAAAAATGTTTATCTTTGCAGCAAGAATATTTGAATCCACACCCTGCCAGAGTATCGTAAAATTTATTATTAACCCAAAAGGAATCGCCAGATTGCTTGTTGGAATTGTATAATTTATTGATTTTTAAATTTTTACGATATGACAACTAATGATAATAATAACAAAAACAACATATTACCGGAATACATTCAAGGCATTCCGACAGCGAAAAACAAAAGTAGAGAAAGAATTGATTTGATTAAGAAGTATTATTCAAATCTATGGAAAAAGCTTCAGAGAGAAGGAAGATCCAATAAAATCTTCAACAATTACCTTGGAGTTGATGTGTATATTGTAGAAAAAGAAAGCGATAAAAAGACTATCAATACTGCATCTAAGAATTGGCAATCAACATATGCAGTTAAACATCTTGAAGATGTTGTTAAAAATGCTCGTTGTGAAGAAAACACGACCGTATTCTTTGCGCCCAAAAAAGGAACTCAATCAAAATTTCATTATAAAAATATAGCCATTCTATATTATGACGTTGTTGATCCTAATATTTCATACTTGAATTTTAAAGCTAGATTAACAATTGGAATAAAAGCAAGTGAAAAACATGTACAGTATTGCGTTAACAAAATCGATATAAAAGAAAAAAGTCAACCGTACAAAGCGTTAACAAATGAATGAACACATACGGAATTGACTTTCACACTGCAAAGATACAAACTTTTTTCAATCACGCAGCTGGTTTCTTGAAAAAAGTTTACAGTTTACGGTTTAGGGATTGAGGTTCTCAATTGCCATTCGATTTTCTTTTAATCTTATGACGTAGCTTAACAAGAGCCAGATTCAGCTCAAATTCCGATTCTGTCTCACTGGTTTCAAGATTATCACCAATAATATCTGCGATGATGCCACCACCCTTCTTCATCAGGCTTTTCTGTTCCTCGGCGTCAGCAGTCCTGGTCAGTTCATTGACCGTTCTTGATAATTCTCTCAGTTTAGCGAAAGTCTCAATAATCTCAATCGTTTTCTCTGTAGCTCTTTTGCTTTTCAAAATGGTCGCTAGCATGTAAAGTCCTTTTTCGGTAAAAGCTTTCGGATTAGTCTTGAAAAACTTGATTCTTTGTAGGATGTCAAAATTTTTGATATCCTCTAAATCTTTGTCAGTTGTAGCATTTTTTCATATTTCTATAATTTAAGTCGCTGCAAACTTAAATATAGAAATTCAAACGGATATCATTAAAACCCGAAAAAAATGCCGTTCAAAGTGCATTTTTAACTTAAAGTTCAAAATTTTTGACCTCCTCATCATCTTAAGCAAACACCCTCTTCATCCTCTCCATCGCCTCAACTACCACACTTCGCGGACAGGCTAAGTTGATGCGCAGACACTGCTCCGCTCCGAACTCCTTGCCATTGTTCAAGCCCAAGCCGGCTTCAAATATCATCTTATGGTTAAGTGTCTGGTTATCAAATCCGTAAGCCGAGAAATCAAGCCACAACATGTAGGTTGCCTGAGCCTTGTGAACACGAACCTTCGGTAACACCTTATTAATATATTCCACAACGTAGTCGATGTTACCTTTTATATATTGTAAAAGCTGTTGCAGCCACTCCTCCCCTTGCTCCATAGCGGTTTTTGTGGCTATTTTGCCGAAAATATTACCGAGGTTAATCTCTGTACTGTCAACAAAATCAACGTATTGCTTGCGCAAATCAGGGTTGGCGATGATTATCGTAGAGGTCGCCATGCCGGCAAGGTTAAACGTCTTGCTTGCCGCATGCGCTGTGATGCAATGTTGCTCAAAATCCTTGCAAACACTGGCAAAAGGCGTATGTTTGAAGCCCGGCAGCACCAAGTCGCAGTGGATCTCGTCGGAAAACACCAAGACGTTGTTTTTCAGACATATATCACCCAATTTTTTCAGTTCCTCCCTGCTCCAGCATCTTCCGACAGGATTATGTGGATTGCTGAGTATCAACATCTTAGCTGTCTTAGCTTGTTTTTCAAGAAGCTCATAATCCATCACGAAACCGTCATCGGTGTCAATAAGAGGATTAAGAACGAGTTTGCGATTATGGCTTTCCACTGCATGGAAAAACGGCGGATAGACTGGCGGTTGGATGATGATCTCGTCGCCTTCTTTCGTCAGGCCCATCACCGCCATGTTGAAAGCGGCGACCACGCCAGGGGTGTACGTCATCCATTCTTTCTGCACGTCCCACTGGTGACGGCGGCGAATCCAGTTGGCGATAGCCTCAAAATAAGCGTCTTCACGGAAAGTGTATCCGTAAACGTCATATTTCGCTCGGTTTATCACGGCCTCACGCACAAAATCAGGAGTGCGGAAATCCATATCGGCCACCCACATCGGAATCACATCAGCCTTGCCGAAAATCTTGTCTCTCAAGTCATATTTGACACTCTCGGTGCCTTCGCGGTTTATCTTTTCGTCAAAATTGTACTTCATATAAAAACATTTTTGCAAATTTGAAACATTTTTTGATATAAACCACATTTTTTTACAAAAAAAATAGTATTTTTGCGCTCCAATGCAACTTAGATGAAAAGATTTTATATATTATTGATATTCAATCTGTTAACAACAATCACCGTATTCGCGCAGTCGGGTATTTTCGGCGTTGTGAAGGATGAGGACACCGGCGAAGCGCTTGTCGGTGCTGCCATTTACAACGACTCGCTGCAGATTGGCACCATAACCGACTTCAACGGATACTATAATCTGTCGTTGCAGCCTGGCGTGTATAATATTCGTTATTCTTACCTCGGATTTACCACCGTCGAGAAGTTCGTGGTTATCGATAATTCACGTAAGAGATTGAATGTCAATATGAAGATGGAGTCTCAGATGCTCGACAAAGTCGTCATCTCGAGTGAGCGCAAGGATGCCAACGTGCGAGAGCTCGCCATGAGTGTGCAGAAGCTTGAGATGGTGAAAATCAGGAAGATACCGGCGCTGATGGGTGAAGTCGACGTCATCAAGGCGGTGCAGCTGCTGCCAGGTGTGCAGGCTGCTTCGGAAGGCTCGTCGGGCTTCAGCGTGCGCGGCGGCTCTCCCGACCAGAACCTCATCACCCTCGACGACGCTCCGGTATACAACGCCTCGCATTTCCTCGGCTTCTTCTCTGTGTTCAACAACGACGTGGTCAAAGACGCCACATTATATAAAGGTGATATCCCGGCAAACTACGAGAGCCGACTGTCTTCGGTGCTGGATATCAAGACGTTGGACGAAGTGCCGGACCGCTTCACCATGACTGGCGGCGTGGGCATACTCACCAGCAGGCTGATGCTCAACATGCCGTTCAACCAGCAGCGCACGGGTGTCATGCTTGCCGGACGTGTCACATACGGAGGACTACTAACGCCCTATATCATTGATAAACTGAAAGATACGCGTCTGTATTTCTACGACCTCAACGCGAAAGTGACGCACGTATTCAACGCCAACAACCGCCTGTTTGTGTCAGCTTACAACGGCTACGACAAGATCGGCATAGTCCACATGATGGGTATAGGATACGGCAACACCACAGCCACAGCACGTTGGAACCATATCTTCAACGATAAGCTAACTTCCAATTTGTCAATGCTTTACACCGATTACAAATACGACATCGACGTGACGATGAACCCATATGACTTCTCGCTCAAAGCAGGCATAAAGGATTTAACGGCAAGATATGACTTCACTTGGCTTTTAAGCGACAAGATAACGTCAAAGTTCGGTGTATCGGGCACTTTCCACAGATATAACCAAGGCGAACTCAACGACAGGACCGGTGTGGTGGCCGAGTTCTTAACCATCGACCCGAAGGAGAAAGTCTACAGAAAAGCCATCGAGTCGGCGTTGTATTACAGCCACGACCACGACATAACTCCTTTACTATCAGTAAGATACGGCTTACGTCTGTCGATGTACCAAAACATCGGAGCCGAGACTTTGTATCTGTTTGACGAGAATTACAATTTCTACGACTCGATAATCTATGGCAAAGGCGAGATTTTCCACACCGAAGTCAACCTTGAGCCTCGTTTGGCAATGGTATACCATCTGGGCGCCACATCTTCCATAAAGGCTTCATATTCAAGGACTGTGCAGTATGCGCAGCTCGCCTCCAACTCTACAGGCGGCCTGCCTTTCGACGTGTGGTTCCCTACCAACCCTAACATAAAGCCGCAGAAATGCGACCAGTTTGCAGTGGGTTATTTCCGCAACTTCCGTGGCAACGACATCGAGACATCATGCGAGCTGTTTTACAAAAACCTCATCGATGTCATTGATTTTGTTGACGATGCGGAGTTTTACGGCAACCTGCTGATCGACGGTGAGGTGCGTATTGGAAAAGGTCGTTCGTATGGTGCCGAATTCCTCATCAGAAAGAACTACGGCAAGCTAACCGGTTGGATAGCATACACTTACAGCCGTTCGTTCCGCACCGTCAAAGGCATCAGCCACGACCAGGAATACCGCTCGCCTTACGACCGTCCGCACAACATAAGCATAGTTATAAACTATGAGTTTACCGACCGTTTCAACGCTTCGGCCAACTGGGTTTACAACACCGGACAGCCTATCACCTATCCATACGGCAAGTTCACCGACCACGGGTCAACATATGCCATCTACAACGGCTACCGCAACCAGAGCCGCTATCCCGACTACCATCGTCTCGACCTCTCTGTGACCTGGAAAGGCAAGAAACACGCGCGTTGGCAAGGCGAATGGAACGTCTCGGTTTACAACGTCTACGGCCGCCACAACACTTGGGCAGTCATGTTTACACCAGGTGAAGACAACACTCTTGAGACCAAAAAGATGTATCTTTTCTCAGTAGTGCCATCAATATCATATAACTTCAAATATTAAGACATGAAACGACTATTAATTATAATTCTCACGATAATCGGGGTGACAGCCTGCACCGAGAAGATGATTATTGATCCTCAGGATGGACCGCAATTGGTAGGCGTAAGCGGTTCTATTACAGACGTTTACACAAAACAGGAAGTCATCCTAAGCTATACGACATCGTTTTACGGAACAAATCCCGAAATGATTTCCGATGCGACAGTGTGTGTCGTCGACGGCCTCGACACTATATGGTACGAAGAGTCGGAAAGACCTGGATATTATTATTCCATAAACGAATTTGCCGGAGAAGTTGGCCATACATACCATCTGTCAATAGATTTTAACAACCAGGAAGGACATCAGCATTTCTATTCCGAGTCGACGATGAACGATAATGTGGAGCAGGTCGACTCGATAAGAATAAAGCCTTGGGTTTTCAACGATTTGCATGATGACAATTTCCTTGGCGTTTACCCATATTTCCAGACCACCGACAACCCTAAAACCTATTATATGACAAGGGTTTTGATCAACGGCAACGACGTGGGTGGCGACACCTTGACCAGATGCATGCTGTTTGAGACCTACGGCTATGCCGGCATTTATTTCAACGGTCCGCTCATGGTGATGATTGCTGGCGAGGTGCCTATTGACGGTCTTGACCAGAGAGACAGCATCGAGGTGGTGCATAAAGGCGACACTGTCACCATGGATTTATGGTCGATTCCGGGCGATTATGCACATTATATTTCAGAGATTTCTGCCAGTATCGGCACCAATCCTATGATGGGTACGCCGTCGAATGTACGTACAAATATCAAGCCCGACGGCCAGGCGGTAGGCTGTTTTCATGCCTCATCACGCAGAAGATGCTCTGTAATATATTGATACATAACTCTTTGCGAAAAGAAAAAATTTTTTGATAAAAATTGTTGCGCATAGCATAAAATTGTGTAATTTTGCAGCGCAAAAATCCCTGGGGGAGTCGCATAGCGGCAATTGCAACAGACTGTAAATCTGTCCTCGGATGAGTTCGGTGGTTCGAGTCCACCCTCCCCCACAAATGGAGAAATCTAATAAAAAAGTAAATTTTTTATTGAGAGTATTCAAAAAAGCTGTATCTTTGCAGCGCAAATGGACTAGTAGCTCAATTGGATAGAGTCCCTGACTACGGATCAGGCGGTTGTGGGTTCGACTCCCGCCTAGTTCACACGAAAAAGCCAGCAAACGCTGGCTTTTTTATTTTATAACCACCTCGCTGGCGGCTTTCCCACGTCTTGTCACCTGAATCTGAACAGGGATGCGTTCTTTGAGGCTGTCGACATGCGAGATGATACCCACTTTCTTGCCGAATTTCTGCATGTTTCCTAGGGCTTGCACCGCCATTTCGAGGCTTTCACCATCCAAGGAGCCGAAGCCCTCGTCGATAAACAGCATGTCGATGTTGAGATTATCGTCGTTGAGCGATGCCAATCCTAATGCCAAAGCCAAGGAAACCAAGAATGTCTCACCGCCAGATAGCGACGACGCACTGCGCAACTCGCCTCCCATCTCTTTGTCCATCACCATGATAGCCAATGAGTTATCGTAACATGTGAGCTCATAGCGCTGACTCAGCTTGCGTAAGAAATAGTTCGCCTGGTCAAGCAAGATACGCATTGTGTAAGCCTGAGCCACGTCACGGAAATTATCGGTCGGAGTGGTGCCAATGGCATTCGCCAGCTGCGTCCAAAGTGCCAAAAGCTCTGATTTTGCTTGCAAATCGTCTTTAGCAGCTTGTGCTGAGGCCGTGTTTTGAGTATTTAGTGAGAGTTTGGTGCGAATTTCAGTGATAGTTTCTGTCTGCGCAGACCTTAAGGCCGTTAAGGCCGTTAAGGCCCTTAAGGTTTGCGCCTTAGAATCATCAATAGACTCCTCACCAAATTGATTCTCAATAACTTTAGCCTGTTCACTCTTATCTATCAGATTGAAAACCACCTTCGAGAATCCACTGATGAGGTTGCTCTTGTCAATATGGTTTACCGCGACTTTTCCTTTGAACTCCTCCACCCTGTTGATTCCTTCAATTCGCTGGATTCCATTGGCAATTTCATCGATTTTCACAATCTCAGAGTCGATTTTTGCAAAGCTATCATTCAGTTGCTTCCAATCATCGGCCCTATTTTGAAGCTTGCGATAGAACTCTTCTGATGATTTATGCCATTCATCTTGCCATTTATCATTGACAATCAATTTATTAACACGCTCAAACTTCTCGAGACGGCTGTTTGTCGTCTGCTCGGCAAGTTCTTTTTTATTCTTAATCTTGCCATCGATGTCAGCAATCTCGTTTTTAAGCTTATTACATTGATTTTCAATGGTTTTATATGAGTCGTCAGCCCTATTTTTTTCTTGAAGAAGCTGTTGCAGTCGCTTTTGAATCTTCTGAGCCTCAAGTCTCTTCTCATTTAACTCCTTGATAATCAATTCCTCAGCAGCTATCTTTTCGTCACAGGCTTTCTCGCCTTTTTCAAGTTTTTCAAGGTCGTAAACCGGGTTGCCGTTGCAAAGTTTTGTCAGCTCGTCATTGAGATTATTCTGCGCTTTTTGTTCATTATCAATGATTTGCTCGGCCAATTTCACATTGTTTTCGGCCTTTATCATGATATCTTTGGCCTTTTCCATCTCGTTTCGAGCATCTTTCCAGGCAGTTTCAATCGTCTTGAACAAAGAGTTGACGACTTCCTCATTATGATACTGATGCGATGTACTTCCGCAAAGTGGACACGGCTCACCGTCTTTCAGAGTCGCTCGCAACGATTTTATATATTCATCAACCATGTTTTTTTGCGTCAGATATTCGGCATCTTTCGCTTTAAAAACGGTTTCTTTAGCAGAAAAATCAGCTTCACATTCTTTAAAGTTATACTTTAATTCAAACAACTCTTCTCGTTTAGCATCAATGAATTGCTGTTTGTATTTATAGTCTTTTAAGATACGTATCACGCTCTGGCACTTTTCTTTCCGCTCTTTCTGATGCTCTCTCTCACTCTCATGCTCGTTGTAATCCTCATTCAGCTGGTCGAGGTTCGCTTTTTCCAGCTCCGAATTGCACTTTTCGTAAGACAAATTGGCTTCAGATTGAGCCTCAGCCGCCTTTTTAAGTCTCTCAGAGGACTCTAAAGTCTCTGATTCTTTCAGAGTTCTCTGTTTTTTCAGCGATTCTATCTCTTTTTCACAATCCGCGATCTTCTTCTCCGCCTCCTCAACCTCCTTCAACAAACTGATAATCAACGGAATCTGCTCAAACATCGCCTTTTTCCCCGACTGCTCATCAATCTGTAATTTAACCTCATCGGCTTTCTTTTTCAGTTCCGATTTCTCTTCCAGCATTTTTTCGTAAGACGCTTGTAAATCAGCGAGTTGCGACTTGGAATTATCAATTTCCAGATGGAGTTTGTCGAGGTTTTCAAGATTTCTCAGATTCTGTTCCTGCTTCTTGATATCAGCCTCGGTTTGTTCCTGCAGTTTCTCGTTTTCGGCAAGTTTCTCGGTTAGTTCGGCCAACTGAGCTTCCGGCAGCACGGTGTCGGCCATCCGATTATATTGATCTTTGGCATTTAATACCGCTTTGTTTGCATCATTTTTATGCTGGCCGACAATCTCCGCTATCTTCGAGTAAACCTCAGTACCTGTTAGCATTTCGAGGATTTCGGTCTGTTGTTTTTTGTTGGAGTTCAGAAAAGTGCTGAACTGTCCCTGGGCGAGCATGACGGAGCGCATAAACTGTTCGTAGGTAAGTCCAAGCAGCTCTTCAACTCGTTGATTTACAGCGTCAATCTTAGTTTCAAGCACTATCCTCTCCTCGCCTTTCACCACCTCGAGTTTGCGACGGTTAGTCGTTTCGTATTTGCCACTTTTGGTGCGATGCAGATGCCATGTGGCTATATATTCGTCGTTTCCGATGCAGAACCACACCTCTGCTTTGCCGTCGCTAGTGCCTTTTCTCAGCACATTGTTGGTGCTTTGCATGGTAGAGAGGCCGTTTTCGGTCTTCTCTTTGCTTTGGGTATTCTCGTAACGCGGTGATTTATCGTACAGTGCAAGCGTTATGGCGTCCAAAATCGTCGATTTGCCGCTTCCGGTCTCTCCAGTGATGAGGAATAACGGCTCATTGGCCAAAATGCCCGTAGACAGGCTAATTTCGGCCTTTTCGATGGAATTTATGTTCTCGATGATGATTTTTTCGATTTTCATGACTGTTTTTCGGCCTCCTCGCACACTTTTTTAAACATTTCTTTCAATTCGTCAGGCATCTCGCAGCCGTTTTTCTTCTGATAAACCGAGCATCCGAGCTCAAACGGGCTTATCGACTTCAGCTCATTAAGCGTCTTAACTGATTGGAGCTCATCACCTTCCTCCCTTTCAGGGAAATATGATTGGATGCCACAAAACATCGCTTCCTGACCTTCGAAAGCCTGTATCATCGACGCCGTTTCCACTTGAGTGAGCGGCTTATCGGTCTGAACATGCACCCTCACATACGCCTTTTGCCCAAGAATTTCAATGAGTTGCATCAAAACAGTCTCATACGGCAAAGCGTCGTCGTAACCTTTCGGTTTGGCGGGGAAATCAACTATCGGTATCAAAGTCTTTAATGGAATAATCTTTGTTTTAATCATTCCATCTTCAATATTTACAGATACTACCGAATGTTCATAATTCTCGTTGAACGAAATCGGGAATGGCGAACCGGCATAGCGCATATTTTCGATTCCCTTGATCGCCTGCGGGAAATGAATATGTCCGAAAGCCCAATAATCGACGCCTTTAACCTCAGTAAAGTCTTGAACGTCAAGGGTTTCCAGCTTGCCGATGATATCGGCACTATGACCAGTGATGTCGGCACTTTTTACAGCCAGATGTCCCATTGCCACAATCGATTGGTTATCAGAGTATTCTGGCCTGTTTTTAAGATGATTTAACAGCAAATCATAGATATTGGAGTTGCCGTTGATGTATGGAACCGCGAGCACCCAGCCTATTATCACGCCTTTTTTCGTTATCGGAATCTCAATTTTCGACGCATCGAAGTTCAGACCAAAATCATCCGTAACAGTCTGATAATCAAGCATTCCAACAACAGAAACATTGAACGCCTCCCAAAGCGGGCGCGGTGCCTCGAGACGCGACGGCGAGTCGTGGTTGCCACTGGTGATAACTATCTGTAAATCAGAGTCTAAGCGCGACAAATCAACGATAAAATTATAATAAAGACGCTGCGACACAATGGTCGGCGTGGCAGTATGAAACACATCGCCAGAGACCACCACCACATCGGGTTTCTCTTTGATAATGATTGACTTAAGCTGCTCGAAGAAGTATTTATGCTCCTCCTCGCGGCTGTAGTTGTGAAAAATCTGGCCGATATGCCAATCGGATGTATGCAGCACTTTCATCGTCGAAATTTTAGGGTGTAAAATTACAAAATTTTCGCAGACAAATCAATATTTTTTGTAATTTAGCAGTCGAAATAACACTTTTTCTATGAAAACACGCATCTTCATCATCGCAGCAATATTGGCCTTAGGATTCGCTTCTTGCCAAAAACCGGCACAAACAGCTGATTATCAAGTGGTTCCGTTGCCAAAAGAAATCATTTTGAACAATGGAAAGCCATTCGTTTTGGATAAAAATACTGTTGTAACTTACCCAAAATCAGATACGGAACTGGCAAAAGAAGCGGATTTTCTTGTCGAATATTTCAATGACATCTTGGGATTTAGGCTGAAAACTATGTGCACGGATGAGGTGATTGATAACTCTATCAAATTTGAGGTAGATCCTAGTTTTTCAGACAATATTGATGCTTATCAAATTATTGTTAATAATAAAGTTATAAAGATTACTTCAAGTAATACTTCAGGTATTTTCTACGGCATACAGACACTCAGAAAATGCCTGCCTGTCACGCAGGAAGTCACAAAAATTGAGTTTCCGGCAGGTGTGATCAATGACTTTCCACGTTTCGCCTACCGCGGCATGCACCTCGACGTGAGCCGTCATTTCTTCCCCATCGACTCGGTAAAAATGTATATCGACGCTATTGCGTTACATAATCTCAACAGATTTCATATCCATCTCACCGACGACCAAGGCTGGCGTATTGAGATCAAAAAATACCCGAAACTCACTGAAATCGGGGCTTGGCGTTCAGGGACCATCATCGGGAAGACCATGGCGTTCGACACCATCCGTCATGGAGGTTTTTACACCCAAGAGCAGCTGCGAGACCTTGTAAAATATGCCGAAGACCGTCATATCACCATCATTCCTGAGATTGACTTACCAGGCCATATGCTGGCGGCCCTCGCCTCCTATCCCGAATTAGGCTGCACAGGAGGTCCTTACGAGGTTTGGAAGCAATGGGGTGTGTCGGAAGACGTGATTTGCGCTGGCAACGAGCAGGCGCTACAATTCCTTGAGGATGTGCTGCTTGAGGTGATGGACATCTTCCCGAGCGAGTACATCCACATCGGAGGCGACGAGGTGCCGCGCGACCGCTGGGTTGAATGCCCGAAATGCCAGGCGAAGATCAAAGAGCTTGGAATTAAAGGCGATGACAAGCATTCTGCCGAGGATTATCTGCAGAGCTATGTGATGTCGCGCATGGAGCAATTCATTGAAAGTCATGGCCGTCACATCATCGGGTGGGACGAGATGCTTGATGGCGAGCTGGCTCCTAACGCCACCGTGATGAGCTGGCGAGGCAGCGACGGCGGCTACAAGGCTGCGAAGATGCATCACAACGTCATCATGACACCTTGCGACTACCTCTATTTCGATTATTATCAATCACTTGACACAGAGAGCGAGCCTGAGGCTGGCGGTGGCTACAACTCAGTGAAGAAGGTTTATTCGTTTGAGCCTATTCCTGAAGGCCTCACAGAAGACGAGGAGAAATACATTTTAGGTCCGCAAGCCAACATATGGACAGAATATGCCAGCGAGTTTAACGTGGTGTTATTCAGGCTGTTACCTCGGCTCGGTGCCCTCGCCGAGGTCCAGTGGTGCTACCCAGAACAAAAGGATTACTACGACTTCGTGAAACGCGAATACCGCCTCACCAAGCTATACGACCACTACCACTGGCGTTACGCTACCCATATCTTCGACATCGACGTAAAAATAGTGCCGAATTTCAACGAAGGCGTTCTCGATGTGACAATGACCAAACAAGTGGATGGCAAAATAATGTATTCTATTGACAATCAAGGTTTTAAAGAATACTTAGAGCCGTTGAAAATCAACAAAAACTGCCATCTCGAAGGCTATGTAATGTATCCTGACGGCACCAGAGGACGTACTTACAAGACCGACTTCGACTTCAGCAAAGCCTCTATGAAACCTATAGTTTTGAAAGACCAGCCGCATCGCAACTATGCTTACGACGATGCACAGACGCTTATCGACGGCTTGCGAGGCAGCAGCAACTACCGCACTGGCCGTTGGCTCGGCTGGTATGGCAAGAACCTCGATGCGACCTTTGATTTACAGGAGGTTACGGAGGTCAGTTCGGTGAGATTCACTCTTCTCGTCAACATGAAGGACTGGATTTTCAATGCAAAATCAGTGAAAGTTTTGGGTTCCAACGATGGCGAGAACTTCACTGAGATTGCCTCACAAGATTTCGACCTGTTGCCTGCCGATTACGAAAGCAGCTTCTACCCTGTTGATATTTCGTTTGAGCCAGTAAACACACGTTATGTGGAGGTTATAGTCACACCGTACGACTGCCCTGAAGGACATTCAGGATACGGTTATCCGGCATGGATTTTCGTTGATGAGGTTGGGATTTATTGATTGATATTACCCACCAGCACCCCGCTCACCATCCAATGGCTGAAACTGCCGCCCTCGTCCTCTCCTTGCGGGATGGCCACTGTTATTGTGTGATGCCCCGGCTTCAAGTCACTTAAGTCGAAATATACAGGGTTTGTGGCGGTGCCTGGACACCAGCCAGAACGCGATAAATCTGATGATGAGACACCGTTCCAGAAATTGCCCGACACAGGGTTCAACTCACGGTAAGTGGCACAGTCACAACGCCATGGAGTGTATCTGAACACTTTCTCACCGTCAATGATGATGGTGTTTTCCTTCGGGTTGAACTCGTCGCCTCCATCCCAGCCGCCATGGCCTGTGGTGATATATCTAAGCCTCAGATTCTCAACGCCTTCAGGGATGTCAAACTCCACCGTAAGACTGTCGGTCTGGAACAAACGTCCGTAGTTTTGTCCCGACATCTCCATCACGTTGCAGGTGTTGAAGAGTGGCAGACTCCAACGGTTGTTTTTCGACACATCGCCGTCGTAATCCTGCGGATATGCCACCAAATCCAATGAAATCTTATGTCCGCCTCCGTCATAGTTGCCGATAAAAGCGCCAATCAGAACATCGCCTGAGAGACGGTCGGAAAACTCCGAAACCTCCATCTTGTAATATGCCTCGTCAGCCCATTCCAGACCGTCGAGCTGCACCCTGTCGTTGAAATGGTTCACGCCAAACGGAGTGAAGAAACGCATCAGCTCAACAACAGGCATATAATCGTCCGTCAAACGTATTCCTTGATACTTTTTGCCATTTTTATCATATTGATAAGGAATAACTTCAATACTATCATTTAAAGCATTACTTAAAGATAGTTTTTTATCCATCGGGATGACGAAGACTGAGCCCGAGCGGTCGTAAGCGTCGCCGTTGGAGCGCTGGTGAAGCTCTGCAAAAAGCTGGTAATGCTCAGGCAAAACAGGCAGGCTGACACGTTTCAAAATGATGGTTCCATACGAAAAATGAATCACCGTGTCGAACGGAATCTCGCCATGGAATTTCTCGATATTGGCAAAATGTATCTGCTCATCCTCGAAAATCTTCGTGCGGATTATCAGTTTCTCCTTATTAATATTGTTCAGCTCTCGCCCACTCTTCCTAACTCCAAGATTATCAGGTATTAAGCTCTTTTTCAGCTTCTTGTCTTTCTTCACCGATTTCAGGTCCATGATGCGGTTGCCGTTTATCGCCTGACGTACCATCACGCCTTTCAGATAGCCGCGCGATGTCACAGGAGACGCATCATAGCCAAGGTTTTCCGTCATCCAGACCTCTATCGTGTTTGAGTTTATCGACGTCTTATATTTTTTACAATTGTAGCCTTTAACCTTCTCCGAGCCGATTTCTTCGAACTCTATATCATTGTTTTTCAACGGATAAGCATAAAAATACGATTCGCCATCAGCGTAATTCATCTGAAAATATGCCGAGTCCAGATCATAATCCACGTAGGTGTAATCCGTTGACAATCCTTGGATCAGTGTTCCTTTAAACTCTTGTATATCGTTGATTTTCAGTTGTTTTTTATATCTCAACACTTCACGGAAAGTGGTGTCGCCGCTATCAGAGCCAAGCATATATGACTGATACACAAGGCGTTGCTGTGCCGATGCCGTCATCGACACAAAGAAGGCAAGTATTAATAATATGTGTTTCATAGCAAAATTTTTTGCAAAGTTAAAAATAATCTTGTACATTTGCAAAACTAATTCGAAAATTAAATTTTAATTGATATGAAAAGATTACTGTTACCTATCGCATTGATACTGTTATTGTTACAGTCATGCGGCGACAACTCGAAGCAAAAGGCTCCTGTTCGCGAAAAACTCAAACTCACATCCGACATCCAGACTCCTGAAGTGCTCTGGGCAATGGGACGTATAGGCGAATTCTCAGTGTCGCCTGACGCTCAGAAGGTCGTTTACAACGTCTCGGATTACTATGTCGACGAAAACAAGAGCTTTTCGAGAATTTACATCATGGATATTGACGGCAAGAACGTAAAATGCCTCACCAAAGGCGATTTCAGCGAGTACAGCCCTGTGTTTACGCCTCACGGCACCATCGCCTACATGACGGCAGCATCGGGCGACATGCAGCTCTGGGAGATGAACATCAACGGAAAAGAACGCAAGCAAATCACTGATATTCAAGACGGTATCACTGGTTTCAAATACAGCAACGACGGCCAGCGCATCGTATATTCCGCCGAGGTGAAGATGAAAGAGACCGTCGCCGACATCTACCCTGACCTCCCGCTTTCGTCAGGAAGAATCAACAACGACCTGATGTACCGTCATTGGGACCAGTGGGTTGACACCTTCAGCCATCTCTTCGTGGCGAAAATCGGTGAAGGCATGGTCACAGGAGGTGAAGACATCCTTGACGGCGAGCCTTGGGAGTCACCAGTGAGACCTTGGGGCGGCATGGAACAGGTAGCTTGGACCGAAGACGACAGCGCCATCCTCTACTGCTGCCGCAAAAAAGAAGGCAAAGAGTACGCAACGTCAACAAACACAGACATATACAGATACAGCATCGCTGCCGACCTGACAGCCAACATCACCGAGGGCATGATGGGTTACGACCTCAACCTCTCAGTGGCTCCGACAGGCAACATGATGGCTTGGGAGAGCATGGAACGCGACGGCTATGAGGCTGATAAACAACGACTTTACGTGATGAACCTCAGCACTGGCGAGAAGAAAGACTACAGCATATCATTCGACCAGAACTCGACAAACTTGACATGGTCGGACGACGCGACAAAGATTTATTTCATCAGTGACACTAAGGCGACCGACCAGATCTACGAACTCGACCTCAGCGATGGACACATCCGCCAGATCACAAACGGAACGCATAACTTCGTATCGTTGGCTGTGGCAGGCGACAAGCTCATTGGCGGCCAGCAGTCGATGAAACACCCA
The DNA here is from genome assembly GCA_017645275.1 of Bacteroidales bacterium. GTDB lineage: Bacteria > Bacteroidota > Bacteroidia > Bacteroidales > F082 > Limimorpha. The sequence continues at coordinate 25,403 of JAGCPH010000031.1, forward strand.
ACAGAGCTTTACAGCGTCAACCCAAATAATGGCGACTTCAAAGTCATAACACACGTTAACGATAACATTTTCAAGCAGTTGACAACAGCTGATGTTGAAGAGAGATGGATCAAGACCACCGACGACAAGATGATGTTGACATGGGTAATCTACCCACCTCATTTCGATAAAAACAAGAAATATCCTACCATTCTTTACTGCGAAGGCGGTCCACAGAGCACAGTGAGCCAGTTCTGGTCATATCGCTGGAACTTCCAGCAGATGGCGGCCAACGGCTACATCGTGGTAGCTCCAAACAGACGCGGCTTGCCGGGCTTCGGTCAGGAATGGAACGAAGAAATCAGCGGCGACTACGGTGGACAGTGCATGAAAGATTACCTCTCAGCCATTGACGAATTGGCAAAAGAACCTTTCGTGGATGAAAACAGACTTGGTGCTGTGGGCGCCAGTTTCGGCGGCTTCTCGGTGTACTGGCTCGCAGGTCATCACGACGGACGTTTCAAGGCACTCATCGCCCACGACGGCATGTTTAACCTTGACGCTCAATACCTTGAGACCGAGGAGATGTGGTTTGTTAACTGGGATCTCGGCGGTCCATACTGGGAGAAAGACAATCCGGTGGTACAGTGGTCATATGCCAACTCACCTCACCTCTTCGTCGACAAGTGGACAGCCCCTATCCTCGTGATTCACGGCGGTTTGGACTACAGAATCTGCTTCACACAAGGCATGCAGGCCTACAATGCAGCAGTTTTGCGCGGCATTCCAGCCGAGTTCCTCTATTTCCCAGATGAGAACCACTGGGTGTTGAAACCTCAGAACGGAATCCTGTGGCAGAGAAGATTCAAAAACTGGCTTGATACTTATTTGAAGTAAATAAAAAAAGAATCGGTTTTTCAACCGATTCTTTTTTTTATATCGTGCCCATGAGAAGACTCGAACTTCCAAGAGCGTCCGCTCACTACACCCTGAATGTAGCGTGTTTACCAATTTCACCACATGGGCTTTGGGTGGAATTTCTTGGATTCCTTGAGTGCCCAGGACAAGAGTCGAACTTGCACGACGCAATCGTCACTACCCCCTCAAAGTAGCGTGTCTACCAATTTCACCACCTGGGCTAGGGTTTCTGCTTCCCTTTCGAAAAGCGTTGCAAAAATACAGCATTTTTCAATACGTACGACAAAATTTTTAAAAAATTTTTGTAATTTTACAATGAATTGATATTCAGTATTTTATGATTTAGAACAAAATAATTTGATAATACCTTTATTAATATTAAGATTTGGATAATCAGATTTTTTACTATTTTTGCAACGGAAAAATAAAGATTTCTCCACTTCGCCTGACGGCTTCGGTCGAAATGACAGGAACAAACAACTTGTTATTTCGAGTGGAGCGGAGCGGAATCGAGAAATCCTCTAAGATTAACAACATGAGAATAGATATCATCACCATATTTCCAGAAATGTTCGAAGGTCCGTTCACTGAGTCGATAGTGAAGCGAGCCATCAACAAAGGCTTGGTGGAGATCCACCTTCACAACCTGCGCGATTACAGCAACGACAAGCACAAACGTGTCGACGACTACCCTTTCTCGGCGGGTGCCGGCATGGTGATGATGATTGAGCCTGTTGACAACTGTATCACACATTTGAAATCTGAGCGCGACTACGACGAAGTGATTTACATGAGTCCCGACGGAGAATTGCTTACGCAACCCGTTGTAAACCAATTATCTCTGAATCAGAATCTCATCATGCTTTGCGGTCATTACAAAGGCATTGACGAGAGAATCCGCGAGCATCTGATTACGAAAGAGATCTCGATTGGCGATTATGTGTTGTCGGGCGGAGAGCTCGCTGCGGCCGTTTTGACTGACAGTCTGGTACGTCTGATTCCAGGTGCTTTGAGCGATGAAACTTCGGCACTTTCCGACTCATTTCAGGACGGGATGGTGTCGCCGCCGGTGTATACGAGGCCACGAGAATACAAAGGATGGGCTGTTCCGGAGGTGCTTTTGTCGGGCAACGACCAAGTTATCAACGACTGGAAATACCAGCAGGCACTGGAGAGAACGAAGATTCGCCGCCCCGAGATGTATGAAAAAATAAAAAAAATAAAATAAATGTTGCGGGTATTGAAAAGTTTTGTATTTTTGCATGCTTTTTTAGAGGATAAAAAATAGAATAAAAAATACAACAGAAATGAAAAACGCGTTAATCCAATTTGTTGAAGATCAAGTACAAGTAAAAGATTTTCCACAGTTCAAGTCAGGTGACACAATCACCGTTACTTACAAGATTGTTGAGGGAAACAAGGAACGTTTGCAGAAATTCCAGGGTGTTGTGTTACAGCGCGCAGGTCAGGGCAAGAGTGCAACTTTCACAGTTAGAAAGATATCGAACAACATCGGTGTTGAGAGAATCTTCCCTATCGCTGACCCAATGATCGACAGCATCGAGGTGAACAAAGAAGGTGCAGTCCGCAGGGCAAGAATCTACTACCTCAGAGGTCTCCGTGGAAAGAAAGCAAGAATCAAAGAAGTTCTCAAGAAGAAAGAAAACTAAGATTCGGCTTAACGAAACAAAAAAAGAGCGACGCTGCAGCATCGCTCTTTTTTTTATTGTCTTTGTCGAACCACCTCGAATGTCACTATTCCAGTGGCTACGCTGACATTGAGCGAATCGATATCGCCAGGCATCGGGATAACCAGATGATTATCAACACGTTTGAGGTACGCCTCACTGATGCCGTCTTCCTCTGACCCCATCATGATGGCGATAGGACCTGTGAGGTCAGCCTGCCAGATGGTCTGTTTGCCCTTCTCGGAAAACGCTATCACCTTGAGGCCGCTAGCCTTCAGGAAATCGATGGTATCTTTGATGTTTTCGACACGGCATACATTAATTAATGATAAGGCTCCAGCGCTAGTCTTCATGGCGTCGCCGTTTATCAAGGCGCTACCACGTGACGGGATGACGATGGCATCGACGCCGGCGGCGTAACATGTACGGGCGATGGCACCGAAATTGCGCACATCGGTGACACGGTCGAGAATCACCACAAACGGCATACGACCCTCGTCGTAGACCATCGGGATTACATTTTCGATTGTCTGATAAGATATCGGACACACAAACGCCACTATTCCCTGATGGTTCTTACGTGTAAGTCGGTTCAATTTCTCAATTGGCACAAACTGCACGGGGACCTCGTGTTCCTTGGCATATTTCACAATCTCAGAAATCTGTGGTGAGCGCAGTCCCGACTGCACAAAAACCTTCTCCAGCTCCTTCCCTGCCTTTATCAATTCTTCGACGGGATGCACGCCGAAAACCATGTTGGAATCGTCTTTTTTATTGAAATTATTATTCATTGTTTATAAATTTACAATTTGTCATTTCGAGCGGAATGTAATGGAGTCGAGAAATCACCGGCATTTTTTTATTTCTGAACAATTGATAGGCGGTGATTTCTCCATTCCGCTTCGCTTCAGTCGAAATGACGAGCGGCAACAAAATTATAAAAAATTTGTTTATCGTATTAATTTTTTGTAAATTTGCGGTGTGTTTTTGATTTACTAACTAAATTTACAAAAATATGAAGAAATTATTTTTACCTTTGATCGCGTTGCTGCTTTCGGTGAATGTGGCATTCGCGCAAGACGCTGAAATTCAATCACCATGGGTTCATGGCGGCACTGTCGGACTGAACATGGCACAGAGCCATTTCGACAACTGGTCGGCCGGCGGTCAGGACAACATCAACATCCTGGGCCTTGTGAAGTATGACATCAACTTCAAAAAAGGCAACCACAAATGGGACAACAACATCGATCTTCAGTTAGGTTACAGCTATTACAACCTCGACAAGAAGCCAATTAAGACTGACGACCGCATCTTCCTCAGCTCGTTGTACGGACACAACCTCAGCAGCGATAAATGGTTCGCCACAGCCAACTTGACATTCCAGAGCCAGTTTGCCGACGGTTACAACTACGCTGTCGACAGCACCAACCGCATCTCCGGTTTCTTGAATCCTGCCTACATCACGTTAGGTATTGGTGTTCAGTGGGTTCCGAGCGAACACTTCAAAGTCAACATCTCTCCTCTCACAGCAAAGATGACCATCGTCGCCGACCAGAAATTGGCTGACGCTGGTGCTTTTGGTGTGAAAAAAGCTGAATATGAAGATGTTACAGAGATTATCGGCACCGACACCATCGTTTTCCAGAGAAAGACCAAAGACGGCGAGAAAATCCGTTGGGAACTTGGTGCTCAACTCATCGCAGAGTTCAATTACGAGATTTTCGAGAATGTGACATTCAGCTCGAAACTCATCGCATTCTATGACTATCTGCACAAATCAACAGATTTGAACGCTGTTGGCGAAAAATACACCTGCCCTATCGACTTCGACTGGGACAACCAGCTTATCATGAAGGTTAACGACTGGTTGAGCTGCAACATCAGTGCACGCTTAGTCTACGATGAGGATGTGAAGCCGTTGAGCAGCTATCCTGGCACCACCTTCCGTCAGTTTAAGGAAGTGATGAGCATCGGCATCTCATACAAGATTCCGTAATCGATGACAAAGATAGGATTACTATCGGACACACACGGATGGATATTCCCTTCAGTCTATGAGTTTTTCAAAGACTGCGACGAGATATGGCATGCTGGCGACATCGGTGGCACCGATGTCGCCAGATGTCTGTCGTCATTCAAGCCATTGAAGGCAGTATACGGCAACATCGACGATTACAGAATAAGGCAGATGTTTCCGAAGATTCAGATATTCACGGTTGAGAACGTGAAAGTGATGATGACGCACATTGGCGGATACCCAGACCATTACGAATCTGGAATCAAAGAACTGATAATCAAAGAGAAACCTAACATTTTCATCAGCGGGCACTCACATATCCTGAAGGTGATGAATGACCACAAGTTAAATTTGCTCCACATCAACCCCGGCGCGGCGGGCAACAGCGGTTTTCACCGAGTCGTGACGATGGTGCGATTCCAAATCGATGGAAGTGAGATACAAAAAATGGAAGTTTACGAAAAGACACGATAACGGTCTTATCTCAATCTGTCAATCGACTTCAGCAATTCAATGTCTTTCTTGATGCCGCGGATAGCGAGAATGTCAAGTATTAGGCTTACGAGTGGCAAGGCCATTCCGACGAAATATGCCACATCGAGCTGGTACTCATCGCCTTCGACAGCAGCGATAACCTTTGTCAAATCATTTTCATAATATAAAAACACAAGTCCGATGAAAATGATGGTCAGAAGCATGTCGATACGGCTAAGACGAACCTGGATTTCGCGTTTTTTGTAAAGGAATATAGTAACCAGCGGCACTAAAGTCATAAAAACGGTCAAAACGACCAGAGGCCATGTGTAAGTCGTTGACAATGATATTGTTTCAATAGGGTTTTGAATTCCAAAGATGGTAAATTTCATCACGTTGCCGCCGGCGTTGAACGAAGCCAATGGCATGAAAAACAACAAGGCGCTGACTATCGCCGATAAAAGCATGTAAACTGTCTGTCTTCTCTGAATCATAGCGTTAATTTTTTTTGCAAAAATAGCATTTTTTTTGTTGCGATATTAAAAATTATTGTTATTTTTGCATCGTCAAAATGAACTTTAACCATTAGTTATTGTTCCCAAAAAATTCCTTAAATTTTCAATCTAAAAAGGATAAATTTAACTTTATGTATGATATTTTTGAATTGAACGACAAATCCTTAGTCGAGCTCAAAGAGATAGGATTAAAGCTTGGATTGGAGGATGTCAACATGCCAAAGGAAAACCTTGTTTATAGCATTATCAACAAACAGAATTCTTCGGAAACGCCAGCTGTTGCTGCCAAACCCAAAGGCAGACCAGGAAGACCGAGAAAGGTGGTGGCACCTGAAGCTCCTGTTGAGGAAGTGAAGACGGTGGAAATTGAGAAACCAGCAGAGCCAGCACCAGAAGTAGCACCAGAAGCCTCGGCTGAAGCCCCGAAACGTGGCCGTCGTCCGAGAATAGGCAAACGCCCTGATGTGGTGAAGACGACGTTTGAGAACAATGGCGAAGAAAACAAGACTTTCCATGTTTCATATCCGAAGCCAAAACCGAGACCTGCAGTAGTCGACGTGGCAAACGAGATCTTGAACGAAAACAACGAGGAAGAGCCTGATAATGAAGTGGTTACACCTGTCATTGAAGAGCAGGCCCCGATGTTTGAGGAGCCACAGGCAGTTTACGAGACGAAGCAGCCGAAGCGCCAGTATGAGGAGCAGCCGGCACAGCAGAACATGCAATATCAGCAGCAAAACCAGCAGCCACAGATGCCTCCAAAACGCGACGAGCTCATCTCGGAGTTTGATGGCGTGGTGCAGGCGGAAGGCGTGCTAGAGATAATGCCAGACGGCTACGGATTCCTGCGTTCAGCCGACTACAACTACCTCAACTCACCAGATGACATCTACGTTTCGCAGTCACAGATCAAGTTATTTGGCTTGAAGACCGGCGACACCATCCTCGGAATGATACGTCCGCCAAAGAACGGTGAGAAATACTTCCCGTTGGTAAAGGTCGACAAGATCAACGGACGCAACCCTGACGAGGTGCGCGACCGTATCCCGTTCGACTTCCTCACCCCATTGTTCCCGGATGAGAAGTTCAAGATCACAGGGCACCAGGGAGGCACAGTGTCGACACGTATCATGGACCTCTTCGCTCCTATCGGCAAGGGTCAGCGTGGTTTGATAGTGGCACAGCCTAAGACAGGTAAGACAGTGTTGCTGAAGGAAGTGGCCAACGCCATCGCGGCTAACCACCCTGAGGTATACCTTATTATATTATTAATAGACGAGCGTCCTGAAGAGGTCACCGACATGGCACGCAGCGTGAAGGCGGAGGTCATCTCCTCGACATTCGACGAGCCGGCCGACAAACACGTGAAGATCGCTAATATCGTGCTAGAGAAGGCAAAACGCTTGACCGAATGCGGTCACGACGTGGTGATTTTGCTCGACTCCATCACACGTCTGGCACGTGCTTACAACACCGTGTCGCCAGCATCAGGCAAGGTGCTGTCGGGCGGTGTGGAGGCCAACGCCCTTCAGAAGCCGAAACGTTTCTTCGGTGCGGCACGTAACATCGAGGGCGGCGGCTCACTGACGATTCTGGCAACAGCTTTGATCGACACCGGCTCAAAGATGGACGAGGTGATCTTCGAGGAATTCAAGGGCACCGGCAACATGGAGCTGCAGCTCGACCGCCGTCTGTCGAACAAGCGCATCTACCCTGCCATCGACATTGTGGCATCAGGCACACGCCGCGACGACCTGCTGGTCGACGAACGCACCTTGGCACGCGTGTGGGCGCTGCGTAACCACTTTGCCGACATGACACCAGTGGAGGCTATGGAATTCCTTAAAGACAGAATCTCCAAGACCATCTCGAACGAAGAGTTCTTGGCAACTATTGACAAATAAAAACACCGTGACTCTATGAAAAGACTGGTCATCTCGTTTTTGACATTGTTGTTACTACTTACATCATGTAACAGCAAGAAAAGCGATTTTGGCAAGTTTTTCATAGATAAAACACTGAGAATCAATTTAATACATACAGGCAACGACACCGAGGAGTCGTTCAAAGCAAAATACATCTACGATGACGGTCCATGGTACGGTCGCACGAGATATCTGGTCAATCCATATCATCTGGGCGATTATTACTATGAGCTGAGGGATGTTGAGAGTGACCAGGTGATTTATTCTGACGGTGTCAGCACATATTTCAGCCAATGGCAGAAGACTTTGGAGGCTAAGATTGTCAAGAAATCGTTCAATGAGTCGATAAGGATACCTTATCCTGAAAAAGACGCACGCCTGATAATGTATCGAATTGATTCTCTTGATGTTATGCATCAAGTTTGGGAGTATGTAATTGACCGCAGAGCTAAGGTTCTGATTGAGCCGCCAATATATCATAACAACCGCATCGTACGTTTGTTAGACAGTGGCGACCCTAAGAAAAAGGTTGACATCGTGATACTCGGCGACGGCTATGGCTATGATGAGACGCAGACTTTCGATGCTGATGCGATGCATTTCTACAAGAGCATGTTCCAGTTTGAGCCTTATAAAAGCAGAAAATCGGATTTCAACATACATGCGATACAGATTGCTAGCGAGAACGGACGGAACCCGTTTAAGACCAGTGACGGCATTTTCGGCCACGACCGTTATGTGCTGACACCTGACGAATGGCCGTTCAGGGAACTAGCCACTCAATCGCCATATGACTATGTTGTGATTTTGGTTAACACCGACAAAAACTGTGGTGGAAGTCTGTACAACAACTATATCACCACCGCAATACATTCACAGCCAGACGATTATGTCATCAACCATGAGATGGGGCATCATATTGCAGGAGTGGCCGATGAGTATTATCTTGGCGATGACGCACAGCCTATCGACTCGGTGTTGTTCTTGCATGACTACGAAGAGATAATCAATAAAGTTTTGGATTTATACACAAAGTGATATGTTGAGAGAGACCATTAAAAAAGCCCGAATGTACGCCTGTTTGACGCAGGAAGAGATGGCTAATCTTCTTAATATATCCAAGACCAAATATCTCCGTAAGGAAAATGGGAGAGCGAAATTCCATCGTGACGAAGTGATAAAAATCGCGAGGATTCTCAAACGTAATGAGAACCTGTTCCTCACCTATTGGATGGCCGACAATATCTACGAATACATGCGACAAGACAAAGCGCTTGTTAAGGACGCGCTCGACCTGCTAGAAGAGCATCTCGACGATTATGAGAATTGTGTGATAATGCCAAATAAATCAAACAGTTACAGCAGTAACAACGAGCGCATCATACATAGAGTTTATAAATAATTTTGAAAAAGAATTTTTAAAAGAGCTATTTTTAATATATTTGCAATCTAATCAGTTTATAAAATTATGACTGTTTACCTCTTTCTAAAGCTACTAGGTTGTCTCGCCCTTCTGATGTATGGTATGAAGATGATGAGCGAGAGCTTGCAGAAACTCAGCGGTGGCCATCTCCGCGCCATCATGGGAACCATGACCAAAAACCGATTCACAGGATTACTTACAGGAGCATTTGTCACTGCGGCGGTGCAATCGTCAACGGCGACGACCGTTATGACGGTGAGTTTCGTCAATGCGGGCCTTCTGACATTGGCGCAAGCCATCTCGGTGATCATGGGTGCCAACGTGGGAACCACTGTGACGGCATGGATTATGTCGGTGTTCGGATTCCAGATCAACATGAGCAGCGTGGTGTTTCCTCTGTTTGCGTTGGCAATGCTGCTGATTTTCCAGAAGAAAGCAAGCGGCAGGTCGTTTGGCGAGTTTCTCTTTGGATTCTCGTTCATGTTCCTCGGCCTCGCCACTTTGCGTGAAAACGCCATCGAGATGGACCTTCCGAACAACCCGGGAGTTGTCAATTTCTTTGCTCAGACAGGACAATGGGGCTTTTTGACCACATTGTTATACCTTTTAGTTGGTAGCATATTGACCATGTGCGTGCAGTCATCTGCGGCAATCATGGCTATCACCTTGATTTTGTGCTCCAGTGGCGTGCTCCCGATTTATCAGGGCATTGCGCTCGTCATGGGTGAAAATATCGGCACCACAGTGACATCAAATATTGCAGCACTCAACGCCTCGACAAACGCCCGAAGAGCGGCTCTGGCACACATGGTTTTCAACGTGTTCGGCGTGATTTGGGTGCTGATAGTGTTCAAACCATTTATCAATATGGTGTGCAGCATCGTCGGCTTCGATCCCGACTTCGTCCCTGAGACAGAGGAAGACATTGCCGATGCGCAGGTGAAGGTGACATACGCTCTTTCTGCGTTCCACACAGCGTTCAACGTCTGTAACGTGTTGATTTTGATATGGTTCATCTCACCTATAGAGAAGCTGGTATGCCACATCATCAAGCAGAAAGAAGAAGACGAGGAAGGCAAGCTGAAGTTCATCTCCGGAGGCCTGCTCTCGACGGCTGAGTTGTCGGTTTATGAGGCACAGAAGGAAATCAGCCTGTTCTCACAAAGAACCAACAAGATGTTCAACTTCATCCCCACCCTGCTGTTCGACACCAAAAATGACGAGGATTTCAGCAAACTCTATGCAAGAATTGAGAAATACGAGCAGATTTCCGACCATATGGAGATTGAGATTGCCAATTACCTCAACAAGGTTACTGAAGGCCGTTTGAGTCCTGAGACCAAGACCACGATCCGTTACATGCTCCGTGAGGTCGGCGAGCTGGAGAGTATCGGCGACAGCTGCTACAACTTGGCACGCACCATCAACCAGAAACACACGAAACACGAGCACTTCACCGACGAGCAGAAGGTGCATATCCGCCACATGTTCGGGCTCTGCAACAAGGCTCTCGACCACATGCAGAAGGTGCTCGACGACGACCAAGGCCTTGTCGACATCAACGAGTCGCTGAACATCGAGAATGAGATCAATAACTACCGCTCACAGCTCAAAGAGTCGAACATCAACGACATCAACGAGCACATGTACAACTATCAGGCGGGAATCCAATACATGGACATCATCACCGAATGTGAGAAACTGGGCGACTATGTGATCAACGTGGTTGAGGCCCACGCCCACAAGAAGTTAACAGCATAATCACAACCAACAAAAAAATAAGAGGCCGATTGTTTATAACCGACCTCTTATTTTGTTTTGGAATATTATTCCTCTGTGGCATCTTGTCCCATAGTGATGAACACCTTGCCGACGCCTCTTTGTTCGACGCGGCATGGCTCGCTGGTGATCTCGGTGATGTAACTTGCAAGGCCTTCACCGAAGTCTCTTGCATACTGGGCGACCATTGTGGTCTTACCTGTTCTCTTGTTCTTTTTCTCTTTGTACAACGGGATGTGAACCTGTGAGAACTTGAGTTTGTTGGCAGATGCCTGATCTGTCGAGAAGCCTGTGCCTTCTACCACTTCCGACTCTATGTAGTCGTTGATGAGCAGCGAGAGTTTATCGCCATCGAATACAGTGTTGAAGCTGGTGCTGCATGACTGGAATCTGTCGCATATCACCACAATCTCACGACCTTCGCGTGCCATGACAGCAAATTTCTCGTTTATCTGGCTGAGGAAGCTGTCCTGGATGTTCTGGATAGCCTCTTTCAGCTGGTTCACCATCTGAGCATCGCCGTAGACTGCTGTTCCGCGTGCCACGTTGGAGAACAGCGATTTGTTGGTGGCGGCATCGTACACTCCGATGTTGAATTCCACAAACTGTTTGCCGGCCTCGTCTTTCACACGGTAGTCGAACTCGATACGCATGTCGGCATTCACTGTCGACGAAAGAAGGTCTTTCATCGAAGCGGCTTTCTCGTTGCCGTATTCCTCAGCAGCGTCGTACATCTTAGAGTTCTTGAATTCGTTGAGTTCCTGACGCAAGTTGTTGATGTCGTAACCAGCCTTGCTCATGAAGCCTTCAAAAGCTGCAATCATGTCGCGCAAGTTGTCGTCTGAAAGTGCCAAATCGTAGTCGATATTGCCGTTTTTGTCGACGTAACCCTCGTTTTTGCACCAGTCGTCGGATGGGAAGATTATCATCTTCGGCTTTGCAATGCCTTGAAAATCAGCGGCGAAACCTTTGATGATGTTATGGTCTACGAGATATTTCTTAAGGTCGTCGTAGCTCACCTGGACCTTGAGTCCTACCTGATAGTAGCCTTTGCCAAGGTCAACCACGTCTTTGCTTTCTGGTTTCAAAGTGCTGCGGTTGGCAATGAAGTTGAGGTACATTCCGCTTGGAGCGAAGAACTCGTCGAAGAATGCCTCGTCCTGCGGTTTCGGTTCAGGCTGTCCGTACAATGACGGGATGCTCTCAGCGCCTGATGTGCCTGGGATTGTCTTGAAGATACATGCATGGATGGCGTTGATCTGTGCTCTGATGACTGCACCATCAACTTTTTTGCCAGTACCTGTCACAAAGAAATACTTCGTTCCTGTAGTACCCACTGCAATCACATGTGCGTCATAGTTTTGCGGATTCGCGAATATCTCCGCGCGCTCTCTTCTTTGCGCAAAGCCGTCAAACGACAACAAAGCGAAAAGTGCTACAAATAATAATGAAATGATTCTTTTCATATTTTAAAATTTTAAATAATTATTCAAAAAAACTAAAGAATAAGTCTCAAGCCGCCGCCTACGCCAAGTCCGTTGGAATGGCCATAGCTACAGTCTTTGAAATAATTGTTCATGATGTTATACTTGTCACCACCTGTCAAAAGTATCGAATAGTTCGCCTGTACAAAGAGCTGTACTGGATATACCACGTTGATTGTCAGGCGGATACCTGGGTCGAGATAATAAGCGGTCGACGATTTTTTAAGATCTTTCTCGTTCTTGATGGTGTAGTTTTCAATGGCTGCCATCGACTTCAATGCTGTCTCATCCAACTCAATGGTAGTGCTGGCGCTGACCATGTCTATTCCGCCTCTCAGGAATGGCTGGATCTCGGCAAACTGCTTGATTTTTATGCCAAACATATAACCGATATGAACATTAATATATGAAGCGCCGTTTTTGAATACGAATTGACCGTCTTGATCAATTACAATGCCATACGTTCCAAACTCTTTTTGACCTTTGTAGAGGTTGTCGCCGTTTAACTTGTCGAAGCCGGCACCAATCATGATATAATGGCTGAAGCCGCGTTTTTGGATATAAGCAAGATAATCAAGGCCGACATCAATCATTGAAAAAGAGCCAAAAGTACGGGTTTTTGTCGGTGCCAGATTACTTCCATTGTAATTGTAGTTGACGCTTATACCCAAGCCGAGGTCGTTTCTCTGTTTAAGGATCTCCGTGCCGTTAAGTGATGCAGTGCCTGAGATCCTATAGAAATAGGTTGAGTCGGCTTTTCCGTCAGCCACTCTCCTATTGTCGGCTATCACGGTGGCACGCAAATAACCTTTGCGTTTGAACTCCAAACGGTCGTTGCTTCTGTTGTACACCTGGCCATAGATGCCATAACGCTGACCGTTGCGGACGCCTTCTTTCATTCCAATTTTTGCTGTGATAAACGGTTCTATCGTCTCGCAGTCGATGGTCACCTGCCATGCTGGAATCTGGTCTTCGAGTTTTGATATCAGCTGATCTTTAGCATTAGCGACAACATAGTTAATATCCTTGCCGCTTGAATGTACTCCGACTGATGCCACAAGTTTCATATTGACTTGCAGCTCATTGAAAGCTCTTCTCTTGGCATCTTTAATCGAAGCGCTGTCGTGTTCGTAGATCCACATATTGTTGAGGACATCAGCGATCACCTCTTTTGCATTGGCGATATTGAACACCATAGCTCCGACGTCGCCTTTCCATGTAACGATGGTGTATTCTTTACCATTTTTGTCTTTAGCTTTTCTCTCAACTCTTATAGGATTCTTCATGTCGAAGACGATGATATAGCTGTTTTCTATGAGTTTTTCACCATTCTGACCCATTGAGTTGACCTGTGTGGCCTGTGATTCGATATAATCCTTGTCATCAGCATTCCACTGTCCTCGTGCTTCGATGAGCTCACGGCTGAAACAGCCTTGTGAGTCAGGGCTCAAGATATAATTGAGGATTTCCTTACCCACATTGTTTCTGTTAAGCTCTGCCGCCACAGCATATACTGTAGCTTCATCAGGAGTATAGCCCCAACCCGATGCAGTGCCTTCCGGAAGTGTACGATTTTGTCGCACCGTAATTGTTTTCGTCGAAATGTCATTGACATCGAATTTGCTGCCATAGCTGAAACCACTGACGGTACTGTACACAGTATTATCATACTGGTCGTTGTATTTTGTAACGATGACAGAGATACTGTTACGGTCGTAGGACACGAACTCCTCTGTCGATTCGACGATTCTCTGTGCGAAGGCAGGCAACGCCATCGTTACAACAAATGCCAATAATAAAAGTTTTCTTTTCATAATATGTAATTTTATTTTCCTGTCAAATCATGATACCTTCTTCTTGCCGTCACGTAGGAGATCTCACGGTCGGTGATGGCGTTCTGGGCCTGAAGCAGCAATGCGTTAGCCTCCAAAACATCAGTTATCGTGTTCATTCCGGCACGATAGTTAACCTCTGCGATATGGTAGTTTTCCTGCGCCATGTTGAGTGATGCCTTGTCAGATTCAAGCAATGCCTCAGCCTCAATCATCTGGTTATAAGCCTGTTTCTCCTGCAGCGACATCTTCTCGGTCAAATCCTGCTGCATGATCTCATATTCCTCAATCTTCAAGTTATGTTCCTTGATTTTGTGCGATGTCTCCCACCACTGCGTGATAGGCACCGACACCTTTGCGAAGAATATGCCGTTACCCTTGTAGAAACGCTGAATCATGTTGCCGTATGTAAGCATTGCGCCGACGCCGATCTCAGGAAGGGCCTCGCCTCTTGCCAGCCTCTTATAATACATCTCCGCATCAATCTGAAGCTGAAGAAGTTGTATCTCCGGACGGATGAAGTCATTTTGTTCAACAAACATATCAGTTTTTTGGAGGTCATTGTCAAGATTCAGGCCGTCTTCAGGATAATCGATGCCGATCTCCTGACACAACAGCTGTGATGCGAGAGCGATGCCGTTGCTCAGCTGTAACTGCATAGCTTTCAACTCGTTACGTTTCAAAGCAACACGCAGCTGGTCGTTTTTGGTCACGAGACCTGCTCTCAGAGCCACGTCAACAGTGTGGTCGAGCGAGTCAATCAGTGTGAGTGCGGTCTCCAGAGTCTCGACCTTAGCCTGCAGTCCGAGCACGAGATAATATGTCGACTCTATGCTTTCCAGCACGTCGCGTTCTGTCACCTCGGCTTGCAGCTCAGCCGCCTCAATGCCCAGCTTCGCTAGCCTGTTGCCGTTGACGATACGTCCGCCAGCATAGATGGGCTGTATCAAGGTACCGTTCACTCCCTGGCCTTTCTTCATAAAGGCAATCTCAGATGGAATCGGGACACCCACACTCTGCAAATCCTCGATTATCGCCTTCAGAATCTGACCGAACTCATCGGTACTGAACTCGTTGACACCGTACTGGATAAGCGGATTGATGGCATAATAGCCAAGGTAGTTTGCCGTAATCTGCGGGAAATACTTCGTAAACACCTGTTTCTTGACCTGTTGCGCCTGCTCAATCTTCAGTTTGCTGGTCTTAAACTGTGCGTTGTTTTCTCTCGCCAAAGCGAAACATGAATCAAGTGTCAGCACATCAGTGTTTTGTGCGCTCAAGCCGAATGTCATCACCGCGAAAAGCGCTATCAGCGTAGCTTTTTTCATATTTCTTCTCATGTTGCGTCTGTCGCGTCTATCAAGGTTTTTCAAGAATCTCAAGTTGAGTCTATGCCAGAATTTCTTATCGCTTTCGCCGGCATCGAAGGCAAGGCAGTAAGCCACAGGAAGCACTGTCACCACAAGCGGGAACGTAAGGATGGTGCCGAAGCAGATCACCACGCCCATAGGCTCCCAGAGCAAGGTCTTAGCCATAATCATCGGGATGACGCCGAGAGCTGTCGTAGCCGAGGTGAGGAAGATAGGTCTCATACGGCGCAAACCTGCATCGTATGCCGCCTGATGTACAGGGATATGCTCTTTCTCACGCAGTTCAGCGGCATAGTCGTACATGATAATCGCGTTACGCACTATGATGCCTATAAGTGATATGACACCCAACATAGCGGTCACCGACAAATCGAGACCGAACATCCACAAGCCCAGCATCGAGCCGAAGATGCAAAGCACCGACACCGAGAGCGAAAGGAATGAGATTCCAATCTTTTTATAATGGATAATCAACACGATGAACATCACCACGACAGCAGCCATAATTGACATAAGGAGCGATGGCATAGTCTCTTTTGTCACAGCCATCGAACCGCCTTTTTCAATGATGATATCATCAGGAAGGTTCAGAGTTTCAATATACTTATCTATTTTGTCAAATTCTTTGAGCTGTCCAGCGCCCGGAATCACATCGGCTGCCACAGTGACACATTTCATGCCGTTGCGGTGAGGCAGGTTGTTGTGCTTGAACTGAGGAACGAGCGTGGCCACCTGACGCAGCGGCACCCATTCGCCTGGTTTTGCCGTTGGAATCAGCAAATCGCCAAGTCCTTCATAATCAATATTATGGACATCTTCAGTATAAACCGTTGTGGCAAGATTATAACTGCCATCCCATAATGCCACAATGCTGCTACCTGTCAGCGAGCCTGCCATATAAACCGACAGCACCGACTGTGTCACGCCGAGACGGGTGGCTTCTTCTATATCGAGAATAACCTGAATTACCTTTTCTGTGTCATCAAAATCGGAATGCACATAGAACAGGTTCGGGCTTCTCTTCATAAATGCCTCAATAGAATCGTTGACAACGCTAAGTTGGTCATAATCATCACCTTTGATATAATACTCCACAGGCGCATTCACGATCTGATAATCCATCTGTTTGAAACGAATCTGCGCTATCGGGAAATAATTCTCATATTTCTGCGGATATTCGTTCATCATCTCTTTTGTGGCCTTGTCCGACTTTGTTATCACGATAAACTGCGCATAGGCGTTGGTTGGAGTAGCCTCAGGGGCGTATGTCATATGGAATCGAGGTGATGCCATACCGAGGAATGCCGTCACCGACTTCACTCGTTTGTCAGCTTTCAGAATCTTCGTCAAAGAGTCGGCTACAGCGGCAGTCTGCTCTAGCGAACTTCCGTTGGCGAGATGGATCTCAACAGCAAAGCTGTCACGCTCTGCCTTAGGCAGCATCTGGATATTGATTTTCGTCAAGAAAAACAGACCGACGACGACCGACAACAACGCCACGACGACCGTAGTCCATTTGTGGCGGAAGCACAGGTTGAGCAGGCGTTTGTATCCGTTTTGCAGAAGGTCGAAAAACTTAGCCTGAATCTTCTCGAAACGTGAGCGTTTGTTAGGGTTTGACGGTCCGATCATCCTTGCCGACATGAACGGAATCACCCAGATGGCATACAAGAAGCTGCATGCCAAGGTGATGAATATGGCCCATGGGAACAACTTGATGAAATCGCCCATGTTGGTGCCATTCATGATTGCCAGCATCGGGAAGAACATACACGATATCGAGCATGTCGCGATGAGCATTGATGTCATGAGCTGCTTTGTCGACACTGCCGCCGAATACCAGCGCGAATGCCCTTCGGCCAGCATGTCAGAATATCCGTCGATGACCACCACTGAGTCATCGACAATCATACCCAAGACCACAATCAGAGCTGCCAGAGTCACGGTGTTGAGTTCAATACCCAACAGATACATGATGGCCCACGCCGCCGCGATGCACACCGGCACTGATGTCGACGACACCAAAGCCGTCCTCAACGGGAACAGCATGAGCATCACTATGATAACGATGATGATAGCCTCGATGAGGTCTTTCAAGAACGACATCACCGACTTATTCACCACCACTGGCTGGTCGGTGATACGATGCACCTTGATGTCGGGCGGCGCCGTCGCAAGGAAAGCGTCGATTTTCTTGTTCACCTCTTCGCCAAATGCCACCACATTGTATCCTGGACGCATCTCCATCGAGAACATCAGGCAATGGTGGTTGTCGACGAGACTGTCGGAATATTGGATATACTGCGAATTCTCTTTATAACGACGTTCGATACGTGCCACATCACGCAGTTTCACCGACTGTCCGGAGACAGGATCCGAGAACACCACGATCTCACTAAGCTCATACATATTGTCGATAGGCACCTCGACATGTATCAAAGCCTGTCCGTCTTGGTTTTCGATATTTCCTGTGATGGTGCGCAAGCTGTGTGCCGCGAGCTCTGCCGTCACCATACTTGGCGAAATAGCATACTGGGTCATTCGTGCCGGATCCATATAAACGGCAATCTCCTCCTTCTGTTCGCCCACAATCTTGATGTTACCCATCGTCTTAATGGTACGCAGCTTCTCAGAAAGTTTGTCGGCAAACTCACGAAGCTCACGCGACGAACGCTGGTCACTCTCGATTGCCAGCAGCAACGACGACGCGTTTCCGAAGTCATCGATGACAACTGTGGTAAGCACGCCCTTCGGCAGACTTGTCTGTCTGAACAGCTGCAATCCCTGTCGGATGCGCGACCATGTCATCTTTGCATCCTTGACATCATTCACCAGATTGACCATGATAATGAGCATGCCGTCTTTCGAATAAGAATATGTCTTGTTTTTATCGACATCGGCGAATGTAAACAGATACTGTTCGGTAACACCCGCCACCCTTTGCTCCACCTCTTCGGCAGTGGCACCTGGATATACGACAGCCACCACACCGGTACGTATCGTCACATCTGGAAACTCGTTCTTCTTCAAGCGAGGAAGAGCGATAAAGCCAAAGATAACGATAACAGCCATGAAGAAGAACACCAGATTGTTGTTCCTCATAGCCGATTCTACAATATTTCTTTTCTGAGCCATAGCTTCTAATTTGTTGAAAGTTAATTATTGGATAGAAACTCTGGCTCCGTTGTACAATTTCTGGTAGCCCACCGTCACGATGGTGTCGCCATACTCCAGACCATTGGTCACCAACACGCCGTTCTTCACGTAATCGCCCACCTCGATGATGCGACGATACGACTTGCCGTTTTTCACCATCCAGACAGCTATTCCGTTGGAAACAGTACGAACACATGATGCCGGAACAACTATTCCTATCTTGGCAGTCGAGTTGAGACTGACTTTCACCACCATCCCTGGCAGCGGGTCTTCTCCGTTAAGGTCGATTTTAGCCTTTACAGTGTAAGTATGTCCAAAAGGATTTGAAACAATAGCCTTGTCAACGATTGTCACCTCTTTCTCAATATTATTCAATGCATGAACCTCAGCAGTTGCTTTGTCGCCGATGCTTATCATTCCGACTTCTTTTTCAGATACTGAAAACTCCACAACAAGTTTATCCATATCAATAAGATAGCAGAATGCCGCAGCAGGATGCATATTTTCTCCAACCACACGTTCTGGCATGCTTATTATACCGTCCTGTGGTGCATATATGGTGCAATCCTCAAGATGCTTGCGTGTCGAGATCTCTGTCTGACGGGCTTTTTCAAGGTCTGTCTCCATCTGTACCCAGCGCACATCACTGATGCCGCCTTCCTCATGCACCTGTTTCAGACGTTCATAGCCGTCCTCTGCCTGATTCAGCGATGCCAAAGCAGCGTCATGCAAGCTCTTCGCCGTGGTCTCATCAACCTTTGCGACTATATCTCCTTTCTTAACCTTCTGTCCATTACGAACATATATGTCTGTGATAGTTCCACCTAATGGAAACGACAATGAAAGCTTCACCTCGCTTTGTAACGTTCCAACATAATTGCGGACATTGATGCCGTCATTCGACCCGACAACTGTAACATTCACCGGAATAGCCGGATCGTATGTCTGATTGTTGTCTTTTTTCTCACCACATCCTATCAACAAAAATGATAGTGTCAAAATAAGTAAACCTTTTAATCGCATTTTAAATAAATATTATTAATTATGATGCAAAAATAAAAAAAAGTCCACAAAAACTGCAGACTTTTTTTCATTTTTTTAAACTTTTTTGATATTACCTCTCGATTCCCATGTTGTAAAGGATGAAAGCGTAGATATCTGCTTGTTCCTCAATGACTTTCGCCATCGGTTTGCCGCCGCCGTGACCAGCCTTGCTGTCGATGCGGATTATCTTAGGCTCGTCGCCTGTCTCGGCCGCTTGGAGTGTCGCCGCATATTTGAACGAATGGGCCGGCACCACGCGGTCGTCGTGATCGGCTGTTGTCACCATGATGGCTGGATAATGTACGTCCTTGCCGCTCTGAATGTTATGCAATGGCGAATAGGCATACAATGCCTCGAACATCTCCTTGCTGTCGGCGCTGGTGCCATAGTCCGATGCCCAGTTCCAGCCGATGGTGAAGAGGTGGTAACGGAGCATGTCCATAACTCCCACCTGAGGCACCGCCACGCGCCATAAGTCTGGACGCTGGTTGATGCAGGCACCCACCAACAAACCGCCGTTCGAGCCGCCGTTGATAGCCAGATAGTCAGGCGAAGTGTATTTGTTATCAACGAGATACTCGCCTGCCGCGATGAAGTCGTCAAACACATTCTGTTTCTGCAGCTTGGTGCCTGCGAGATGCCATTCCTCACCGTATTCGTTGCCGCCACGGAGGTTGGCCATAGCATAAACGCCGCCTCTCTCAAGGAACGGGATACGCATCACAGAGAAACCCGGGTTCAAAGTGATGTTGAAGCCACCATAGCCATAAAGCAAAGTAGGGTTCTTGCCATCTTTCTTCAAGCCTTTCTTGTAGGTCAGGAACATCGGGACGCGTGTGCCGTCTTTGCTGGTATAGAATATCTGCTCTGTGACATAGTCTTCCGGGGTGAAATCGACATTCGGAGCACGGAACACTATCGACCTGTTCTGCTCAATATCATAACGATAGATTGTCGTCGGGAATGTGAACGAGGTGAAAGCGTAGAAAATCTCAGGTTCCTCGTAGCGGCTCACTATGCCTGTTGAGCCGAATGTCGGGAACTGGATCTCATGCTTCAAGGTGCCGTCGAGCTCATAGACGTAAGCATGGTTCGATGCATCCTGGTCGTAAGTGACAATGAGCTTGCCTGCGCCCATCTGTGCCGACACCATCACGTTGTTCGCCTCTGGAATCAAGACCTCCCAGTTGTCAACAGCAGCCTTGTTCAAGTCACTCAAATCAACCACGCAAAGCTGTCCTTTCGGAGCATTGTAGTTGGTCATGACATACATCTTCCCATTGATGATGTCGATTGGCGAGTAGTTGTAATCCATGTCGAAGGCGATCTGCACGAATTTGCCGTTCGGGTCGGCCATATCACGAATCCACAAGGTGTGTCCTGCACCCTGACCACTCTCGTACAAGAACATGTAACGCTCGTCATCAGTCACGCTCACGCCATGGAAATAACGCGGCTGCTCAGGATTTTCATAAAAGAGCTTGTCTTTGTCCTGCGAATCACCGAGCTTATGGTAGTAAATCTTATGGTTTTCGTTGACATTTGAGAACTCCTTGCCTTCCACCGGTTTGTCGTAGGCGGCATAGAAGAAACCGTCTTTGTACCAATCGGCGCCAGTGAACTTCGCCCATTCGATATGGTCTGGAAGTAGCTCCTTGGTGGCGATGTCCATCACATAGATCTCGACCCAGTCGGAACCGCTGCGCTGTATGGTGTAAGCCAGGTGTTTCCCATCGTTCGACAGACTCAGTCCTCCCAACGAGACTGTGCCGTCATCTGACAGTTTGTTAGGGTCAAGCAGCACCTCAGGCTCGCCGTCAGGCTCCTGGATGTAGTACACGCTCTGGTTCTGCAAACCGTCGTTTTTGCTGAAGAAATACTTGCCGAAACGCTTCGACGGCACACCGTATTTCTCATAATCGGCGATTTCCGTCAAGCGGTTTTTCAAGGTCTCCCTCAACGGGATATGGCTCAGGTATTCGTCGGTGAGAGCACGCTCCGCCTCCACCCATGCCAACGTGGCTGCCGAGGTGTCGTTCTCGAGCCAGCGATAAGGGTCAGCGACCTTCGTTCCGAAATAATCGTCCACGACAGTCTCGTCGCGTTCAGCTTTAGGATACTCTTTGATTTTATAACGAGTATCGCATGAGGATAACATCATAATGCCTCCCATGATCAATAAGGTTGTTTTTAAGATTTTCATTGATTTAACTTTTTATCATGATACCATAACTGTATGCTGTTAAATAGATTCTGCCACACCGAATACAATGCCGGGAAAATCGCCGCCAGCGGGTTTAGGTAGGTGTTCGCCATCCATATTCCCATCGCCGAATTCTTCTGTCCGAGCAGCTGTCCGCCCGCAATTATGTCGCCATATTTATAACCGATGAACTTACCCAAACCGAACTGTATCACACAGAATATCACCGATGCTATGCCCAGCCATATTATTGGAGAGAGGTTCTCCTTACCTTCCAAAAACATGAAATCGATAGTCTGGCCGAGGGTTATAAACAATGCCATCGCCCACAGATAAAACGACAAGCCTTTGATTTTACAAAGGAAATCGTTGACCTTTGGCAGAAATTTCTGTCCTATCAATGCCACAAAGAACGGTAGCGCTATCACAACGCCTATCTTCCTTAAAATCATCAAAAAAGAAGTCCAAAAAGGTATCTCCTGATGGTTCCCGATAAACGAGAAATAAATCGGAGCCAACACTGCCACCATGAGATTTCCGATGATGGTGTAGCTCGTCACAGTCTCGCGGTTCGCGCCAAGCAGACACGATATCACCACCACCGAAGCCGCCACCGGACAGAGAACGCCAACGAGTATGCCTTGCGCTATCAACTCATTGACATTCAACGCTGTCAGCAGATAATACATACCGATGCTCACCACAATCTGATAGAGCATCAGCCATATAGCCATCTTCGAGAAACGTAGTTTCTTCACGTCGACGGCGGCAAAATTCAGCAGCAAAATGCTAAAAATCAGGTACGGCACAATCACCTTCAACTGGCCGCACCAAGTGTGAAACAAAAGCCCTAGCACTATGGCTATCGGGAGAACATAGGGACGCAACTTATGCATTAATCATTTTTTAAAAGTCGATTCCCATATTGTAAAGGATAAAAGCGTCTATATCCGCTTGCTCCTCGACGAAACTCATCATAGTCTTTCCTCCTCCGTGACCAGCATTGTTGTCGATACGGATAATCTTCGGCTGATCGCCTGTCTGTGCCGCCTGTAAAGTGGCTGCATATTTGTACGAGTGTGCCGGAACCACACGATCGTCGTGCTCAGCTGTAGTCACCAAGATAGCCGGATAATGCACGTCCTTTCCACTTTGGATGTTATGCAATGGCGAATACGCATACAATGCCTTGAACATCTCTTCGCTATCCTCACTGGTGCCGTAATCTGATGCCCATGCCCAACCAATGGTGAACTTCTGGTAACGAAGCATATCCATAACACCGACTTCCGGCACAGCCACGCGGAACAAATCAGGACGCTGGTTGACACATGCAGCTACCGCCAAACCACCATTCGAGCCTCCGTTGATGGCAAGATAATCTGGCGAAGTATATTGATTATCAATAAGATACTCAGCCGCTGCTATAAAGTCGTCAAACACATTCTGTTTATGCAACTTGGTACCTGCAATATGCCATTCCTCACCATATTCCTTACCGCCACGGAGATTAGCCGATGCATAAATGCCGCCACCCTCAATGAACGGAATACGCAATGACGAGAATTCCGGATGCAGAGAGATGTCGAAACCGCCGTAACCATAAAGCAGTGTCGGGTTATGGCCGTTTTTCTCAGTACCTTTCTTATATGTTATGAACATCGGTACTCTTGTGCCATCCTTGCTGGTGTAGAACACCTGCTCTGTGATGTAATCTTTCGGGTTAAAATAGACCTTCGGCGCGCGGAACACCTTCGAAGTATTCGATTTCATATCATAACGATAGATTGCTGTCGGGAATGTGAACGAGGTGAAAGAATAGAAAATCTCAGGCTCGTCGTAACGGCTAGAAATGTCTATAGTACCAAAGGTAGGTAACTTGATTTCATGCTTCAAACTGCCATCAAGTTCATAGACGTACGCATGGTTCGAAGCGTCCTCATCATAAGTCACAATAAGCTTGCCTGCACCCATCTGTGCCACCACTATAACATCTTCCGACTCAGGAATCAAAGTCTCCCAATGCTCAACAGTAGCTTTATTCAAGTCTTTGATACTCACCACACACAGCTTCCCTTTAGGTGCTTGGTAGTCCGTCACGATATACATTTTCCCGTCAATTATGTCAACAGGTGAATAAGTGTAATTCTGGTCAGTAGCTAACAGTATGAATTTACTATTTGGGTTTCTCAAATCGCGGATCGCCATGGTATGTCCCATCTCATCATCACCGAACTCATACAGAAACATGTAATTCTCATCTTTAGTGATCTCGAAACTGATGAAATTTTGAGGATGTTCCGGGTCTTCATAGACGACAACGTCTTTCTCCTGTGGGTCTCCAAGTTTATGATAACAAACCTTCATGTTTTCATTCAACTCTGAAGTCTCCATACCTGCTGCAGGCTTGCTGTAAGCTGAATAGAAGAATCCGTTTTTATACCACACGGCATTGGAAAACTTGACCCATTCAATATGGTCACGAAGTGTCTTTTTGGTAGCCACCTCTTTCACATAAATCTCAGTCCAGTCTGAACCGCTGCGATGAACAGTATATGCGAAATATTTGCCATCTTTCGAGAAAGACAGATCTCCGACCGAAACAGAGCCGTCTTTCGAGAGCTTGTTCGGGTCGAGAAGCACCTCCGGCTCACCACCCTTGACATCCTGCATGTAAAACACGCTTTGGTTCTGCAAGCCATTGTTCTTACTATAGATATACTTGCCAAAACGTTTCGTCGGGACGCCATATCTCTCATAATTAACTATTTGGGTCAAACGTTCCTTTATAACATCCCTCAGTGGAACATGGCTGAAATATTCATTTGTAAGCGCACGCTCAGCCTCTATCCATTCCCTGGTTGCAGCCAAGGTATCGTTCTCAAGCCAACGGTATGGGTCGGCAACCTTTGTTCCAAAATAATCGTCCACGGCAGTCTCATCGCGCTCAGCCTTGGGATACTCATGTATGGTTTCATGGGTATCGCATGCTGTAAACAGTGTAATGCTACCTATTAATAATAGGGCGGTTTTTAAAAACTTCATATTATATTTGTTATTATATTATCTCTTGCCTTTCATTATCTCCACAAACGGATTATAATAATTCTCACCTTTTGCTGTGACACCTTCGAGACCCTTACCGCCGTTCTTCGGACGTTTCACATCACCGAAGATACCTTTCTCCAAAGCGGTGAACAAGCCTTCTTTCACGATTTCCTCAAGCAATGCTATAGTGTTGTTTAACACCAACTTAGCACGCTCACGGCAGATGCCGCCTTCTTTGAACTCCATCTCCTCGCCTATGCTGTGCATGTTGTTGAAGATGTATTTTGCGTTCTCGATTGAGAGGTAACGGTCACTCATGAACGGTGTGTGGATTGCCTCGGTAGGCATACCTAGCAACTGGATTCCCTGGTGTGTCCAGATTCCGATGATGTTGAACAAGGCATCCTGGATATGGCCGCGGAAGATGTTACCTGTCATGAACTTGGTCGGAGGCATGTATTTCAAAGTGGCCTTCGGGAAGATCTCACGTGTCATCTGAGCCTGTGCGAGCTCGAGGAGGAAGCCGTTTTCAAGCATCGGGTCCATCTCGAAAGCGTGACCTAAACCCATCTGCTCTTCTTTCAAACCTGCTGAGAATGCGAGTTGTTCGTTGATAAGGTCTGATGCCAACACGGTATGTGCTGCCTCCACAGCGTCGGCTGTAGTCAGGTAGTTATCCTCACCGGTATTGATGATGACGCCAGCGAATCCGTTGATGATACGGCTCATGTACTGGTCGATCAAAGTACGTTGCATGTTGATATCGCGGAACAAGATGCCGTACAAAGCGTCGTTAAGCATCACGTCGAGGCCTTCAAAAGCACCCATGACAGCGATTTCTGGCATACAGAGACCTGAGCAGTAGTTACACAGACGGATGTAACGTCCGAGCTCCTCGCCCACTTCATCCAATGCCTTACGCATGATGCGGAAGTTTTCCTGTGTTGCGAATGTGCCGCCGAAACCTTCTGTTGTAGCACCGTATGGCACGTAGTCGAGCAACGACTGACCGGTAGTACGAATCACAGCGATGACATCCGCTCCCTGACGAGCACCAGCCTGGGCCTGCACCACGTCCTCGTAGATGTTACCTGTTGCCACAATAATATAAAGGTATGGCTTCGGACCCTCGCCTATGGTGTTCAGATAATGGTCGCGGCGGTCGTGACGGGCGCGAATCTTGTTCACGTTCTCATCGATGACAGGCTGCAGTGTCTCAGCGATCTTCTTCTGGTCGCGTGTCACCACCTTGGTGATATCGAGCTTGCCAGCAGCCACCTGCTCAGCAATCTGCTGTGGCTTCAAGCCAGTCTGAATCATAGCGTTAGCGATGAAGAACAGCACGCCTTCATTCAGCACACCTTTGTCTTTCAGTGTGTCGACCACCACATTCGGCAGCGGCACCTGGTTCTCATCCACGCCGTCGATGCCCATCAAACGGCTCAAAGTACGCTCCACTGCGACGGTGGTGTACTGTTCAACGAATTCCTGCACCTGGTCGGCAATCTTCTTCGCCAAACCTCTTGCATACTCAACTTTCGTAAAATCAAGTCCTAATTTGCTTGTCATATTTTTCGTTTATGTTGTTTAAATAATTGATTTATTGTCTGTTAATTCTTTATTATCTGTTTTGTAACCACTCCAGAAGGGGTAATCACCTTTAATATATAAGTGCCTGCTTCTTGTGCCGACAGGTCAATCACATTCTCTTTTATTTCTTTCACCAACTGGCCAAGGACATTGTAAACCTTCACTTCGGCAACTTCCAAACCGTCTATCGTTACCGTTCCATTTGTTGGATTAGGTGAACAAGATACATTAGAAATAATATCCACTTCCTCAATAACATCAAAACCGCTGCCGTCGTTTAGGAAAACGTCAAGTCGGGATTTGCCGTTTCTATATGTACGCAAAACAAGCAAGTCGTCCAAACCATCGCTGTTTATGTCACAAACATCAAATGCGCGAAACATCTCTTCGTCCTCATTTTTGATATTGAAAAGTATCTGACTATCAGGGGCAAATGTACCATTCCCCTCAACAATAAGATAATAGCCTGTGAATCCAGTGAAATATTCGAAAACTCCAATTTGAACAATAAAATCGGGATAATCGTCGCCATTGTAATTCATGATTTTCAAGTTGTCGGCAATGTCCGTATTCGGAGTTATTATGTCATACACATCATAAGAACTCATCAACTCAAAATGCTCTTCCCCTAAATTTTTGTAAACCCTTAACTGTGAATAAGGATCAAAAGTATGTGTCCGTGACTCTACCAAATCAAGCAGGCCATCGCCATCTATGTCAATAATGCTTTCTCCAGATGTCACACAACCATCCCAAGCGTTCCCCATTTCATACAGTTCTTCCAATCGCGGAGGAAACTCTTCCGAAAAATACAGAATCTGATTACCTTCCCAAATGTCATCATAACCATCTTCGTTCAAATCGTTTGTAAATGCAATACCTATTGCTTCTCCATATGCATATTCTGGTGCAAGGAGTCGTCCTTGCCCGTCGTTATACAAACAGCCATAACTTTGCATGCCGTTATTCAGATGATTGGTTGAAACGATAACATCTGTATACGCATCGTTGTTGAAATGGCCACTCGTCATTACCAAGAAATATGGATTGTCCCATATTACATCAGGTTGCGACAGACACACCTCATCATATTGATCAAAATGTCCGTTGCCGTTGTTGTAGTAGGTCCGAAGATAACAAGTATCTTGGCCGTTAGAAACACCAACATATACAACTATGTCTTTTAACTTATTATTGTCAATGTCTTCCAATAAGAAAAACATTGGTGAACAACCAATTTCATTACTTTCAGATTCAATAGTTTGCGAAAGTTCCAAATGTCCGATGCCATCATTCATGAAAACGGACATAATATGGTTCCAACCATGAGATACAACCACATCGGAATATCCATCGCCATTGACATCTTCAGTTTTGATGCCGTAAGCGTTTGGCAGCAAATCGTATCTTTCTTGGCGCACCTGAGCCTGCATCGTCACATTTCCCATCATCAGCAGTGCCAACAGAGCGTAAAACCTAATTATCTTCATTTCAGCATCCTCCTTTCCTCAACTCCCTCCAGTACCTTCATCTGATGAATGGCGATTTTATTCAGTTCAATCAGTCTTTCCTGCTGCGTCATACCTTTATTAATAAAGACCGCATTCAGGTTTTCCATGTTCGAGAGACAAATCAGCTGGTTAATGTTGGCATAAATCAACGAACGATGGTATGCGTCAATCTCTTCAGGAACAAGGTTTTCCTTAATGGCATCAGTATGGATATGATAGTTTATCTTTGCCAATTCACGCTTCACTGACCAACCAAGTTGCTTTTGCTCTTCTTCTTTGAGGCGTTGGTATTCCTTTACCAATAACAATTGGAATTTTGGGCTTATCCACATTCCAAAATGGTATGCAATATCTCTGTGTGCATAGGTACCACCATATCTACCTGTTTTTGCCAATATTCCAACCGCATTTGTTTTTTCAATCCATTGTTTTAC
>JAGCPH010000032.1 GCA_017645275.1 Bacteroidales bacterium
CAGCTACTGGCCATGGAAGTTCCTCAACATGAAGCTTGATTACAGCTATATCAAGCCTGAAGCAGGCAAAGAATCACACCGCATTGTTGCGATGATAAATTACAAATTCTAAATTTAAGATTTAAAGATTCAAAATTTAAAATTTAAGATTTAAAATTATGGCAAAATCTGATTTATTGAAAAAAGAAGACTGGCTGGCGGTGTGGATTGGATTCATCGTCATCGCTATAGCCTGCGTGTCGGTTTTGACCGGCTGGTTCGACTTCTCGGCCATGAAATTCGGCACATGGCACTGGTGGGAGAACGTCGAGGAGAAGAAATCGCTCGCCTCACAGTTCGGTGACGGCTCTTTCTGGATTAAATTGCTTCGCACCTTCCTGGTGACAGGCATTTTGTTTGGCATCGGCATCAAGCTGCAGGGCGAGAAACTCAGCAAGTTCATCCCTGCTTACCTTGTTTTGTTCGTCATCTGCATACTTGTCAGGATGATAAGCGCCGAATTCACACTCAAGATGTACCTCGAGTGGGCATTCTGGGCCTTGCTCATCGGCCTGTTGATATCAAACACTGTAGGCACTCCTGAATGGCTGAAACCAGCAATACGCACTGAGTTTTACATCAAGACCGGCTTGGTCATCATGGGATTCTCGGTGTTGTTCAGCAACATCTATAAATTTGCCGGTTACGGTCTCGGCATCGCTTGGATTGTGACACCTATCGTCATCATCTTCATGTGGTGGTTTGGCACCAAAGTGTTGAAGATCGGCAACAAACCATTGGTCATAACTCTTGCATCGGCCACTTCGGTATGCGGAACTAGCGCCGCCATCGCCACTGGAGCCGCTGCGAAGGCAAAGAAAGAAGACCTCTCATTGGCAATATCAATCTCTATCATCTTTACCATTCTGATGATGGTGTTTGAGCCTATGATCATCCGCTGGGCAGGCATGAACCAGATGATGGGCGGCGCGCTCATCGGAGGCACTGTCGACTCGACAGGCGCTGTGGTCCTGGCAGGTAGCGCCCTCGGCGAGGAAGCCGAGCAGGTGGCATCGTTGGTGAAGATGATCCAGAACATCCTCATCGGTTTCATCGCCTTCTTCGTGGCAGTATTCTTCGCCTTGAAGGTCGACAAGACTGGCGACAAGAGCGTGGGCGCAGGCGAGATCTGGACACGTTTCCCGAAGTTCATCATCGGTTTCTTCGTGGCATCACTGGTGGCATCGTTCATAGTGCTGCCGGCGACAAGCGGCGCTGAGGTGAAGGCCATCAACGGGGTGCTCGACCAGTACAAGAACTGGGCTTTCGTGCTCGCTTTCACCAGCATCGGACTTGACACCAACTTCAAGACTCTCTTCAAGCAGATGCAGGGTGGCAAGGTGCTGTGGCTGTACATCGTCGGACAGCTGTTCAACATCGCTCTCACATTGTTTGCGGTGTGGTTCCTGCTCTCGGGCGTGGTGTTTGACGTTCCGAACCTCGACATGTTCAAATAAATGAGCAGAAATAACACATTTTTCAAGGTGATTACCATCGTCGTGGTGGTAGTCACCTTGGCTTTGGCAGGCTGGATCATGGCCAACAGGTCCGGCCTTGTGGAAGGCTACGACTTCGGTGCCGGAGCATATTATTATGCCGACATTCCCACTGAACAATACTCCGAGATCGTCAACGAGGACGCCTACCAGCCCACGACACCCAAGTGGGTTTATTATGTTTTTTTCTTTGCCTGGGGCTGGCTGATGTGGCGTTTGTGGCTATGGATCGACAGCCGAAAAAAATAAATTTTCGAAAAAGTGTGGATGTATTGAAAAATGTTGTATTTTTGCAGTCCGAAAACAAGGTATCATGGCCGAGTGGCTAGGCGAAGGTCTGCAAAACCTTTTACGGCGGTTCGATTCCGTCTGGTACCTCAAAACTATAGCGCTGACTCTCAATGAGTTAGCGTTTTTTGTTTATATTCCGGAAATGTGTCGGGGTGATGCCCATTTCTTTCTTGAAGGCCGCGTGAAACACCTGGCGGTTGCTGTAGCCGCACATCTCACCAATGGCCTCGATTTTATAGCTTGCATACTGATCGTCGCTCATCAGCTGAATCGCCTCACGAACACGATAACGGTTCAAAAACGTCGCGAAATTCTGATGAAGACAGTTGTTGATGACATGCGACAGTGTAGCCTTATTGGTGCCGACACTTTTAGCCAAACTCTGCATATCCAAGTCAGAATGCAGATAGAGCTTGTCTTTTTCCATAGATTGCTGAATGTACTTCAGCAAAGTACGCTCTTGATCGTTTGTTATGGTAGCCTCATCGTATGATACCTTCTCCACCAGCTCATCTTTCGTTTTTTCTTCTCGGAGACTTTTTCTTATCATCATATGATAGACCCTACGGATATGCGTTAGAACTATCAACAAGGAGATATTCAACGCAATTGAAAGTATTAATATGATATACGCTATTTTCATGTATGCAAAAATAATAAATTACATCGTTCTTTCCATTTTTTGTCGATGCTGGATGTGTTTTTTTGACTTTTTATTACAATGTCATAGAAAATCATTACACGTTTTTTTCAAAATCTTACACTCTTTTGGTTTTTCGTTACAGCTTGTTTTTAGGCGTATATCTACTTTTGTACCGTTTTTATAAAAATCCTTAAACATATGAAAAAAACATTATCATTCTTTTTGAAAACCATAGTCTGCCTTTTTATTTTTGGCGGTCTGGTATTGTCGATGTCATCTTGCGGTGACAGTAGTCCAAAAGCCACAAAGTCCGCCGACGGGAAGCTTAGTGGCAGCATCACCATCTCGGGCGCTTTCGCGTTGTATCCGCTGGCAGTAAAATGGTCAGAAGAATTTCAGAAGCTGAATCCTAATGTGCGTATCGACTTGTCGGCGGGAGGTGCAGGAAAGGGCATGACCGACGTGCTCGCCAATGTTGTGGATTTGGGAATGGTTTCGCGAGAGGTGTACGCCCCTGAATTGGAGAAAGGCGCCTTGCCATTTGCCTCAGCCAAAGATGCGGTGGTAATCACCATCAACGCTGACAACCCATTGGCACAAGAACTGATGAAATATGGCATCTCCAAAGAAACCGCCACCAAGATATGGATTACCGGCGAATACACCACTTGGGGACAAGTACTCGGCACCGACAACAAGACTCCGATACATGTCTACACCCGTTCCGACGCTTGCGGTGCTGCTGAGACATTTGCAATGTGGATGGACAAGAAGCAGGAAGACCTTCTGGGTACAGCGGTATTCGGCGATCCCGGACTGGCATCTGCCATACAAGCCGACAAACTTGGCATCGGGTTTAACAATATCGGTTATGCTTACGATGAAAAAAGCAGAAAACCTAATATAGGACTGCTGGTTTGCCCTGTTGACAGCAACAACGACGATGTTATCGATACCGAAGAATATTTCTACGATACCAAAGACGATTTCATAGCTGCTGTCGCTGCCGATAAGTATCCTTCACCACCAGCGAGAGACCTCTATCTGGTGAGCCATGGCGTGCCTACCAATGTCGCTGTGGTAGAGTTTTTAAGATTCGTGCTTACCGACGGTCAACAGTACAACGTGCCAGTAGGATATATAAGCTTGAGCGAAGACAAGCTTCAGAAAGGTCTGGATTTATTAAACAATTGATATGCGTAAATCCAGAATCATAAAAGACAAGGTAGCGCATGGTACCATGTTTGCCCTCACCATCATTGCCATATTGATGGTGGTGGTCATCGCCATAGGTCTATATCTCAAATCGGCACCTGTATTGGAAAACAAGTCGCTGTGGTCGCTGCTGTTTTCATCGGAATGGCGACCGATGAAAGGCGAGTTCGGCTTCCTGCCGTTCATCATGGGTACGATATGGGTGACCATTCTTGCCATCCTGATAGCTTTGCCTATTTCATTACTCACAGCGATATATCTTACCGAATATTCAAAACCTGTGGTCAGGAAATTCGTGTTTCCGGCATTGGACATTTTGGCGGCTCTGCCTTCTGTCATATATGGTGTGTGGGGTGTCCTGGTTATTGTGCCATGGATCTCACAACACGTGGCTCCTCATTTTGTGGAGTTCTCGACAGGTTACACAGTGCTCGCTGCCGGCATCGTTTTGGGTGTTATGGTGATTCCTTTGTTGGTGAGTCTTTTCATTGAAGTTTTCTCCAGTGTGCCTACCGATTTGCGTGAGGCTTCGCTGGCATTGGGTGCCACACGATGGCAGACCACCAAGAAGGTTGTGATACGCAAAACTCTGCCAGGAATCCTTGCTTCCACCGTACTTGCCATTTCACGAGCCATGGGCGAGACCATCGCTGTGTTGATGGTATGCGGCTGTGTCATTGGCATTCCCAAAGGTATTTTGGATGCCTGCTACCCTATTCCGGCTCTCATCGCCAACAACTATGGCGAGATGTTGTCTATGCCGTTCTACGAGTCGGCTCTTATGTTTGCAGCCTTGATATTGTTTGTTGTAGTGCTGGTTTTCAACCTCTTGTCACGAATCGTTCTTTATCGTTTGGAAAACGCAGAAAAATAACAGATTATGAGTATAGCTAGAAAGAAGAGATTTATAGAGACCGTCGCCAAGATTTTCATGTGGGCTGCCATGTTCATCGTCTTTGGCTTCGTAATCAGTGTGCTTTGGACCATCTTTTCCAAAGGTTGTAAGGCTATGAGCTGGGACATGATTACCAAGCTCCCTGGAGGTGGTTTCTACATCGGCAAGGAAGGCGGCTTCCTAAATGCCATCGTAGGTTCGCTTTACATCGTAGGTGCTTCGACTGTTTTGGGATTGCTGATATCAATTCCAGTGGTGTTTTTTCTGAATGTTTATCTGACAAAAGACTCCAAACTTGCCTATGTTGCACGTATGGCGTTTGATGTGCTGTTCGGTGTGCCTTCCATTGTTTATGGCGCATTCGGCTTCACCATTATGATATATTTCGGCTTGAGGACCTCGTTGTTAGGCGGTATTATTGTCATTACCTTGCTTATCATCCCGATTTTCATCCGTACCATGGATGAGGCGACACGAAACTTCCCACGTGACATTCTGGATGCGAGTTTTGCGTTAGGTGCCACACGTTGGGAGACCTTGAAGGTGGTGGTTCGTCAGATAGCGCCGGGCATCGCCACAGCCACATTGTTGTCGATTGGCCGCGCCATCGGCGATGCTGCCAGCGTGATGTTTGCGGCAGGCTATACCGATAGCATCCCGACATCGCTGTCACAGCCAGCTGCCACACTGCCTCTGGCGGTGTTCTTTCAGCTCAGCAGCCCCATCCCCGAGGTTGTTGACCGTGCCTACGCAGCCGCTCTTGTACTTACCATCATAGTGTTTGTGCTGAGTATATGCGGACGTTTTATAACTAATAGATTCTCGAAAAATAAAGTCTGAAAAATGATAGAAATAAAAAACCTCAACATTCACATCAAAGATAACCACATTCTTAAAGATGTGAACGTAACGTTTCCTGAAAAGCAGATCACCTGCATCATCGGTCCGTCGGGATGCGGCAAGACCACTCTGTTGCGTACGCTCAACCGTCTGATTGACTCGGTGGAAGGCGTTCGCATGGATGGTCAGGTGCTGGTCGACGGTCAGGATATCATACATAGCGGGGCGGAAATCACCGAGCTACGGCGTAAAATCGGACTCGTGAGCCAGCGTCCTTGTCCGCTTCCGATGTCGATTTTCGACAACGTGGCATACGGTTGCCGTATTAACAAGATGTTCAAGAATCGGCGGCAGCTGATTTATCATGTGCAAAAGAATCTCAAGGCAGTCGGACTGCTGGAAGAGGTGAAAGGTCGCATCAGGACTCCCGCGGCGCGACTCTCAATTGGACAACAGCAACGACTTTGTCTCGCCCGTTCGTTGGCGGTTCAGCCCGATTACATCCTCGCTGACGAGGCCACCAGCGCATTGGATCCGATATCAGCCAAAACGGTGGAAGATCTTTTCGTGAAGTTAAAAGCAGACTACTCCATCATTATGGTGACGCATACCTTGCGACAGGCGCTACGCATTGCCGACAACGTGGTGTTCATGTACCTCGGCGAAGTCGTTGAAACAGGCCCGGCAAATCAGGTGTTTAATAATCCGCAGCATGAGCTGACACAAAAATATCTTACTGGTGCATTCAGTTAATTTTTAAAACTTAAAAACATGTTTAGGCTTACCCATTTAAAAGAATTAGAATCAGAGTCAATATATGTGTTGCGTGAGGTTGCGGCACAATTTGAGCGCCCTGCCATACTGTTTTCAGGCGGCAAAGACTCGATAGTTGTCACTTATCTGGCATACAAGGCGTTTTATCCGGCGAAAATACCGTTCCCGCTGTTGCATATCGACACAGGACATAACTTTCAGGAGACACTCGACTATCGCGACGATTTGGTGAAGAAACTTGGCGCACAGCTGGTTGTCGGTTCCGTGCAGGAAAGTATCGACACCGGTCGTGTGAAAGAGGAAAAAGGTTATAATGCCAGCCGTAACCGCCTGCAAACCACCACTTTGCTGGACACCATCGAGAAATACAAATTCGATGCCTGCATCGGTGGGGCACGCCGTGACGAAGAAAAGGCCCGCGCCAAAGAGCGCTTTTTCTCACACCGTGACGAGTTCGGGCAATGGAACCCAAAGAACCAGCGACCCGAGTTGTGGAATATATTCAACGGACACAAGAACATGGGAGAGCATTTCCGAGTGTTCCCCATCAGCAACTGGACAGAGATGGACGTATGGCAGTATATCTACCAAGAGAACATACCGCTGCCTTCGCTCTATTTCACACATGAGCGCAAGTGCTTCCTGCGTGACGGACAGTGGCTTGCCGCTGAGCCTTGCATGATGCTGAAGCCAACAGAAGTTGTCGAGACACGCCGTGTGCGTTGCCGCACCATAGGTGACATCACCTGCACCGGTCTTACCATCTCCGAAGCCAACAGCTTGGAGGACATCATCTCGGAGATTGCCGCTACTCGTATCACCGAGCGTGGCGGACGTGCTGACGACAAACGCAGCGAGACCGCCATGGAAGACCGAAAGAAAGAAGGATATTTCTAATAGTTTAGAGTTTAAAGTTTAGAGTTAATCAACTTTTACTGAAAAGAAATGGAAACCAAAGGATATTTAGATATGGAGCTGCTGCGGTTTACGACTGCGGGCAGCGTGGATGACGGCAAGAGCACGCTCATCGGACGACTTTTATACGACAGCAAGTCGATTTTTGAAGACCAACTGGAGGCTGTGGAGGCCGCTTCCAAGAGCAGAGGCAATGAAGAGGTGAACCTCGCACTGCTCACCGACGGACTGCGAGCCGAGCGCGAGCAAGGTATCACCATTGATGTGGCTTACCGTTATTTTGCCACCCCGAAAAGGAAGTTTATCATCGCCGACACCCCAGGCCATGTGCAGTACACGAGAAACATGGTGACTGGCGCATCGACCGCTGACCTCGCCATCATCCTCATTGATGCACGCAACGGCGTGATGGAACAGACGGTGAGACACTCATATATTGCGTCATTGCTGGGAATTCCGTTTATCACAGTATGTGTCAACAAGATGGATTTGGTGGATTTCAGCAAGGATGTCTTTAACGGTATCTGTCAGAATTACAAAAAGATGGCTGAAACAATCGGCATTCACGCGGAGTTGAGGTTTATCCCTATCTCGGCGAAGCACGGCGACAATGTGGTGACTGAATCCGCCAACATGCGTTGGTACACTGGCGGCACGCTGATGCACCTGTTGGAAACGGTGTCTATCGACCACAAGATGGGCGACCCTGCGCAGCCGATGCGACTGCCTGTGCAATACGTCATACGCCCTATTTCCGACAAATTCCCCGACTATCGCGCATACGCCGGACGTATGGCAGGCGGAGTGTTGCGCGTGGGCGACCGTATAAAGGTGCTTCCTTCAGGTTTGAAAAGCACAGTGAAATCAATAATGCAGGCTGATAAGGAATTTGAAATCGCCCATACGCCGGAATCAGTATCGGTGTTATTAAATGATGACATTGACATCAGCCGCGGCGACATGCTGGTGCCAGACAACACCACTCAGCCGGTCATCACGCAACAGCTTAAGATGCGCTGCTGCTGGTTCAACGAAACCGAGATGCAGCTGCGTAAACGTTATATCGTCCGCACCACAGTGGCTGAAACCGTAGGCATGGTGCAGTCAATCGACTACAAGGTCGATGTCAATACCTTAGAAAAAATAGAAGGTGCAACAACGTTGAAAATGAACGATATAGCCGTAATCAATGTCAAGACAGCCAACCCGCTTGTAGTAGATGATTATGCCGACAACCGCACCACAGGCTCTGTTATATTTATCGACCCTGACAGTTTCGAAACGGTGGGAGCGGGAATGGTGATACTATAAAGTTTGAAGTTTGGAGTTTGAAGCTTGAAGTTATTATGAAATACAACGTGAAAGATATTGAGGCATTGAATCAGAGGTTTGAGAATTCAAAGCCGGAAGAGGTTCTCCAATATTTTATGGAGATGTTTGGCGACAGGATGGCATTGTCGTCGAGTTTAAGCATTGAAGATCAGACTTTGTCGGATATGATGCTGAAAATCAACCCGAAAGCGAGGATTTTCACTTTGGACACAGGACGTCTGTTCCCTGATACGTACCAGCTGATTGACAAAACCAACCTTTATTACAACATCAAAATGGAGGTTTTTTGTCCGCAGACGGAGAATTTGCAGCAATTTGTGCGCGAGTTTGGCATCAATCCGTTTTACGAGAGCATCGAAAAACGTCACGCCTGTTGTGAGGTGCGCAAGTTGGAGCCTTTACGCCGTGCGTTTAAGACCATCGACGCCTGGGTGTGCGGATTGCGTCAGGCGCAGTCGGTAACCCGCAAGGACATGCAGATGGTGGAATGGGACGAAAATCACGGCCTTCTGAAAATAAACCCACTGATTCACTGGACGGAAGAACAGGTTTGGGATTATATCAAAACCTATCATGTGCCGTACAACAAACTGCACGACAAAGGATATCCAAGCATAGGCTGCGAACCATGCACACGTGCCGTAAAGCCAGGCGAAGACATACGTGCCGGCCGCTGGTGGTGGGAGTCGCCCGAACACCGCGAGTGCGGACTGCACAGATCGAACTAACACTATCTACAGCATATCAGCAGTAATAACCGGAATAAGAATAAACTCTAAATCTCCGTGGATTTTTGTGGAGATTGAGATATTTTTGTACTTTTGCAAACGTAATAAATATAAATCATATAAATATTGCAACGAGTTTATATCTTTATCATCTTAGGTTTGTTGATGCCTTTGGCTGCATCAGCATAGACAATGCATTCCACGATGCGCAAAAACGAGATAAAAGTGGCTCTGCTCTCATTGG
Source organism: Bacteroidales bacterium (assembly GCA_017645275.1). GTDB lineage: Bacteria > Bacteroidota > Bacteroidia > Bacteroidales > F082 > Limimorpha. The sequence continues at coordinate 9,413 of JAGCPH010000032.1, forward strand.
CAAGCGGCACTTCGAAGATTACTTACGAACGATTGGTATATGATTATCAAAGCATTGAGCTGACATTCGGTGTCATTGGCTGGGGATTCGACAAACTGAAAGACAGCGACCCCGAAGGCACAGCCTGGCGGGCGGCTTATAAGTTCATATTCCCTAACATACACAACGCCAACAACCAGTTGTGCGGATTCTATATCAAACCGGAATGGTGTTATTCATCTTACCTTTATACCCATCAAACCGAAGGAAGACTGAAGGTCGACCGCATGGCCCTGATGGGAGTAATCGGCTACGACTGGGTGATAAAATGGTTTGTTTTCGACGTTTATGGAGGCCTCGGATTTGCTTGGGGCAATAGCAACCTAAGCAACTACCATCACGGCTTTATCGGCTTGAGCCACGACAGCCCGACAGCATTCACTGCCGGATTCAGAGTCGGAGTGGCATTCTGACAACCCATCCCCTATCTTTATATCTTTCACCAATAAAATCATTATTAATAATGATGTCATTATGTCAAATTATACCGTATTTTTGCAGCAAGAAAAAAATATTAAATGACAACACTCGATAAACTCGAAATAGGACAGTCGGCAGTGGTGAAGACTGTTGGTGGAAATGGCTCGCGACGTCAGCATTTCCTCGACATGGGCGTGATTCCCGATGCCGTCGTCAAGCTCGTGAAATACGCTCCGCTCGGCGACCCGATGGAGGTGATGATTCACGGATATTCGCTCACTTTGCGTAAAGCCGATGCCAAACTCATTACAGTGGAGCCGCAAAACTCTGTCAAAGAAACCGACAACGACGATTTCGACATCGACAAACTGTATATCACCTCGTTACCCGACCACAACGCCCACCCAGGACTCGGCGAGGAAGGCGTTTACCACGACAAGACTCACGAAAACCCGTTGCCGAAAGGCACTAAGTTGACATTTGCACTTGCAGGACAGCAAAACTGCGGCAAGACCACGCTCTTCAACCAGCTGACGGGCTCAAACCAGCATGTGGGCAACTTCCCAGGCGTCACCGTCGACCGCAAAGACGGCGTGATAAAAGGCCATCCCGAGACACAGGTGACCGACCTTCCGGGAATTTATTCGCTGTCGCCTTATACAAATGAGGAGATAGTGTCGCGTGAGTTTATCATGCAGCAGAAGCCCAAGGCTATCATCAATATCGTGGATGCCAACAACATCGAACGCAACCTCTACCTCACCATGCAGCTGATGGAGCTGGGCGTGCCTATGGTGTTGGCGCTCAACATGATGGACGAGGTGCGTCACAACGGAGGCACCATCCGTGTCAACGAGATGGAGCAGATACTGGGATTGCCTGTGGTGCCTATCTCAGCGGCAAAAAACGAAGGTGTCAACGAGCTCGTCGACCACGCCATCCACGTGGCAAAATATCAGGAAGAGCCTGTTCGTCAGGACTTCTGTGACAAAGACGACCACAACGGAGCAGTACACCGCTGCCTGCATAGCATCATGCACCTCATCGAAGACCATGCACAGCGTGCCGAGATACCAGTGCGTTTCGCAGCATCGAAGCTAGTGGAAGGCGACAAAATAGTACTCGACGCTCTGCAACTCTCTCAGAATGAGAAAGAAACGCTTGAACACCTCATCCTTCAGATGGAAGAGGAACGCGGGCTCGACCGTGCGGCAGCCATGGCGGAGATGCGCTTCACATTCATCAAGCGCCTGTGCTCGAAAACAGTAGTGAAACCTCACGAAAGCAAAGAATACCAACGTAGCCGCCGTATCGACAAGATACTCACCGGCAAATGGACCGCCATCCCGATTTTCATACTCGTGATGATTGGAATAATATATCTGTCAATCGACGTGCTCGGTGCACCGTTGCAAGACTGGCTCGACGAGGGCATCGACTGGCTCGCTCTCGCCGTGGGCAGGGCTTTATACAACTGGAACGTCTCCCCTGCCGTGCAGTCACTGGTAGTTGATGGTATCTTCGGAGGTGTAGGCTCGGTCTTGAGTTTCGTGCCAATCATCATATTGCTATTCTTCTTCCTGAGTCTGCTCGAAGACAGCGGCTACATGGCTCGTGTGGCTTTCGTCAGCGACAGTTTCTTAAGAAAACTTGGTCTCACAGGTCATTCAATAGTGCCGTTGCTCATCGGCTTCGGATGCACGGTGCCTGCTGTTATGTCGACACGCACGCTGCACTCCACACACGACCGCTGGCGCACTATATTGCTCACGCCTTTCATGAGCTGCTCGGCAAAAATCCCGATCTACGCCTTCTTCACTGACTATTTCTTCCCTCATAACGGCGGAATAGTGCTTATATGCTTGTATTTGTTTGGAATTAGCGTCGGCCTCATCGTGGCGTTATGCTCAAAGACCAAGGGCGACGTGGCTCCTTTCGTGATGGAGCTGCCAAACTACAGACTACCTGGCGCCAAAAATGTGGCTCACCTACTGTGGGATAAGACCAAAGACTTCCTCCAGCGCGCTTTCACGGTCATTTTCATTGCTTCGTTGGTCATCTGGTTCCTCCAGACCTTCGATTTCCATTTCAATATGGTTGAAAACGGCGAAGGCAGCATCCTCGCTATGATTGCAGGCTGGATAGCACCTGTCTTCAAGCCTATAGGCCTCGGCGAGTGGCAGATTGTGACGGCATTGGTAAGCGGTTTCATGGCGAAAGAAAGTGTGGTGGCAACCCTCGAGGTGCTCGATGCGATGCCTCTCTTCACCATAGCGACGTCAATCTCGATGCTGGTGTTCTGCCTGCTCTACACCCCTTGCGTGGCTGCAATGGCCGCCATACGCCGTGAATTGGGCACAAAATGGATGTTTGTCATCATCGCCTTCCAATGCGTGGTGGCATGGGTGGCAGCGTTAATCGTTTATTTAATAGCAAGTGCAGTGATATGAACTTGGCAACTGTAATAGTGTTATTGGGGGTTGCAGCTTTGGTTTTTGTTGCAATCAGGACTCTGCGCAAAGACAAAAAAAATTGCAGCAGCTGCTGTAGCTACTGCAATTCTTGTAAACATTGTCCACACAAACAATCCTGATAATTTTCTTTCAGAAACGCCTTCGCGCGATCGCTTAATTTGATTTTCACGCACCAACAATCGATTGAGTGCACGCATTCGAATTCTTTTCCGCAACGAGGACAAATCTTTTTCATGATTATTCAATGATTAAACGTTGTGTGGCGATATTTCCATTAAGGTTTACACGAACGAAATAAACGCCTCTCGGCAATTCACTCACATCGATTCGTGATTCTGTAGTGGTTAAAACCACTCTGCCTGTAACGTCACATACGATTATGCCTTGTTGAGACGCACGGCCGTGCGTCTCTATCGTCACGATGTCGTGTGCTGGATTCGGATAAACCGCCACATTATCACACTCATTTTCAACAATTCCTTCACCTGGGAAATGCTCCAGATCATGAATCACGCCGACAGCGTCGAGATCCATTCCGCATGATGCGAAAGGTGTAGGCCATGGGTCGTTGACGATATGACCTTCCGAGTCGTATGTGCAGTAACCGTTTTGTATGCAGCCCACGACATCCACGATACGCACGTGTGTGATACTATTCTTGTCGAGAAGCGGGTCATCAGGAACCTCATCCAGTTCGAACGGTGTGCCGTACATTGCGCCGTATTTACTGGCCAGATTGTGAATCTGTGCCGGGTTGATACAGCCAAAACCGTCAATTTGTGTCTCAGTCTGCACCATGCTTATAGCTGGAAAACGGAAGAAGTTTACGCCGTCGGAGCTCACTTCCACGAAACCTAACTCGAGGAACCACATTTCAGGGTTTCCTGAGTTGGCGAAACCGTTCTCAAACACTGCAAAATCAGGACCTTCACGGTTACAGATAGGCGACGCGAATGTCAGAGTGGCTTGTCCGCCGTCACCAAGGCATGTCACGCCCATCGTTCCTTGTGGGAAGCCTATGGCGTTCGATGCTGGCCAACCTGCACCTGCCGTGCCGGCACTTGGGTTGGTGATGTTCATCGGACCTGGCTCGGCGACGCAGCCTGTAGCCCAAGCCACGAAAGCCGATGAGTCGGCATGCATGGCAGTGGTGCCAGGCTGGTCTTGTGCAGGAGCAAACTGCGCCCACACTGCAACCGGCACCATCGCCATCAATATCACTAAAAGCTTTTTCATTTCACAACCAATTTGGTCGTATTACCGTTGACGCGGACGAAATAAACGCCTGTCTCCAAGCTTCTCACGTCAATCTTGTTCTCAACTGATGTCAAGACGCAGCGGCCTGTCATGTCGAAGATCTCTACAGTTGTGAAGCTCTGTGCGTTCACCATGATATAGTCAGTTGCAGGGTTTGGATAGACTGTCACGTTCATAGCCTCAACCTCTTCAACATCGTTGTAAGCTTCCACAGGCTGTACAGGTGTCTCCCAAACGTATGTCCATGGAGCAATCTCAGTACCGACAGTATAGTCACCCCATTTCACAAAATCGCCATTGATTAAGGTTTGCTCGTCAAAAGTAAACCATGACTGTACACCATTTACGTTGTACATGGCGTTATAGCCATTGAGCTCATATTGAACCTCATTATAGTTCAAAGTGAGGCTGGTAAGCATATAGCCACCCCATTGTGACGGTTCGTCAGTAAAAGCGAAGCGAAGGTCAACCTGAGCAATAGCTTGCATCATTTCTTTAATTGTGATGTTTTCGGTAGCAAATCTGTAACCCCAGGCATAGCACACATCTGATGGATCGGCAAAGTTAACTGCAAAGACCACCTCATTATCGCCTTCGCCAATCCAATAAACGATTTCTGCTGGGTCGATGGTAGCCTCTTCGGCCAACGGATAAACGGCTGCCACTTCTTTTTCCCATACATAGATATAGTTTTCAGGGTCAATCAAAGTGCCACAGAATGTGTCGCCTAATTTCACATATTGGCCGTTGGCAACTTCTGCCACATCGTATGTATCCCATGATGAGACACCATCAATCAAAAATGAAACCCACATAGGCTCTGTAAGGCTCAAATTGAGCACGCCGTCGTTGTAAAACATGTCGTTGAGCCAGCTGCCATTGGCTTCATAGCTGAAACGGTTGTCAGCTGCTGCAATGTCGTCCATGATGGTTTTCAATGTGACTGTCTCAGCATAAAAACGGTAACCCCATGCCAAAGCGGTGTCAGGCTCTGCCCAGTTGGCGATGAAAATAGCTTCATTATCGCCTTCGCCGATCCAGAAACGGATGTCTGCAGGGTCGATTGTCGCATCTTGCTGTGCGAACAGGTTGGTCGAAAGACCGAAGATTCCTAAAAGGAGAAAAAGAGTAAATTTTTTAACCATAATTTAAGATTTTTAAGGTTTAATAATAAATTTAATTACCTCAAAACCTCGTGGAAAAATGTTGGTACCTTTGTAAAAAAGGGGAAGCCAGCTTTTATCCCGAAAGCTTTGTTTACGACATCTGGCAGGTCTTCTGACTTACTCCCTGATTCTTGCCGCCTTCCCGAAATTATTGATTATCAGTGGCATAGTGACAAGCTTTAAAGAGCTTACAGCAGCGGGAACTGTCCGGGATTTTCACCCGATTCCCTATTGAGCCTCTTCAGCACCAAATATCGCTGCAAAAATAATAAAAATTTTTCTTGTTTTTTAAAAAATCATTGTCTAATTTTGCAGTTGTTATTAGTTAAACGCATTTTTTTCGAAAAAGGTAACTGTAATATATTTTTGAATTCATTCATTTTTTGTTTAACTAAATTTTTTTAATTATGAAACGATTTTTACTTTTAATTTCGGTAATGCTGGTAATGACTGGCATGATTGCACAAGATGTCTACACTGCTGGACATTACACCCCGTCTGGCAGTAGCAAGACATTCGCAGCTGTTTACAAAAACGGACAAATGCTTTACAATGCAGCTGTTGGAAATAACGACAACACTTCAACAGCAGTGCTTGTCAATTCAAGCACGAATGACGTTTATTGGACCCGTTGCAATTCAAGTTACGGCGACGTTATGAAAAACGACAACGTTTTCTTAAACCAAAACTCTGGCACCTACGTCCACGATATGTGCTGGGGTGGTTCAAGCGATGCTGATCTCCGTTCAGCAGGCTATCGCACAAGCAATGGCAAAAAATATGCCACTGTATGGTGTGGATCAGATAATGCATCACCTTTGTATCATCCAGGCTATGACAACGGTTACGAATCAGAAGCTTATGGTGTTATCGCTATAAAAACTACTAATGGATCTTGGGTGACTTATTTCTGCGGCTATTTGAACAATACCACATCTGGCGAACCACGCGCTACAGTGTGGAAAGGCAGTAGTGTTGAATGGACACTGTCATCTAATAGTTCCCATGCTTACGACATCGCATATTATAACAACTACATCTACACTGTAGGTACCGTTATTGAAGATGGCGTTAAAAAACTGAAAGTTTGGAGTGACAACTATGAGCTTTACACACTTGTAAATTCAAATGCAAGTGAACGCGCAAAGATTTATATCGAATCTGGCGATATCTATGTGGTTGGATACAGTGGCAGCAGCCCTGACAAAGTTTGGAAAAACGGCGAAGAGTTATACAGCACAAACAGCTATTTCTATTCAGTGGCGGTCAACAGCGAAGGCGTTTTCTGCGCAGGTAAAACAAGCAGCGCTGGCACCATTTGGAAAGACGGCCAAGTGATGTACACAATCACAGGAAGCCAATCACTCAACGACATCTGCCTCGGTCCAGAAGAGTGCGATGGCGATATCCTCACCTTACCATTCACAGAGAGCTTCGAGATTGGCAATACAGATTGGGCTTGCTGGACGAAAATAGATGTAGATAACAACAATGATGTTTTTGCATCATATTGGGACAGATGCGGCCAAAGAGTATTAGAAGCCGCTATTGGTGATTATTGCGCAGCACACATGTATGGTCCTTCAGGGATTGCACAGACTGGCTGGCTCATCAGCCCAAGACTGTATCTGCAACCAGGTCGCGACAACACCACACTTTCGTTCCAATCATACGAAGGCTCGTCTGGCACAACCAGCTTGAAAGTGATGGTTTCAACAAGCAGCAATCCTACCAACACCTCAAACTATTCTGAAGTGTATTCTATAACAGACCAGTCAGCTAGCTGGAAAACAGTCGTAGTAGACCTTTCCGCATACCAAGGCGAAGCTGTCTACATCGCTTTCAAATATGAAGGCACCTACGCCAAAAACTGGTTTATCGACGACATCAGCGTGACAGAAGATTGGGGACCTTGCTATGCTGTCTCAACTCCGTATACCATGGATTTCAATGAAGGCAATGAGCCTGGCTACTGCTGGTACGTCCTCGACAATGACCACAGCGGCGACGGCAAGAACTGGAAATACAATTCTTCAGAAAACTGCGCCTATCACCCATGGGGTCAGCAAAACATGCCTCAAGAGGGTTGGATGTTCAGCAAGAGCGTAACTTTGGATGCAGGTAATAACTACCAGCTGTCATTCCGCACCAGAAACAATTCTTCAGGTGCTGGCATGAACAGCAGCGTTTGGATTGCACTCGACGAAACCGGCATCCCAGATCCTTCAAATTATACCACAAAACTCTGGGAAGAATCAACACAAAGCAACTGGCATGATGTTAATATCGACCTCACATCATACGCAGGACACGATGTCCGTATAGCCTTCAAATATGAAGGAACATACGCCCACGCATGGTACGTCGATGACTTCGCAATCGAAGAGGCTACCATCCAGTACAACATCAATGTTGTGGCTAACAACGCATCATGGGGCACTGTGACAGGCGGCGGCATTTACGACCAGGGTGCTAACGTCACCATCACTGCCGAACCTAACAGCGGCTATGACTTCCTGAAATGGACTAAGGACGGCACCGAAGTATCAACAAATGCCACCTACAGCTTCACAGCAACCGAAAACGCCACCTACACCGCAGTGTTCGGCGAACAGTCAGTGACATACTACACCATCACCACAGCTGCATCACCAGCCGATGCAGGTACAGTGGAAGGCGGCGGCACATATGAGGAAGGCGCTACAGTAATACTCGCCGCATCAGCTAACCCAGGATGGCAGTTCGTGCAGTGGACCGATGGCAACGCCGACAACCCACGCAACATAACCGTAACAGGCGACGCCACATATACCGCACAATTCACACAGATCAACTACATTATCAATGTTGACGCTGTTCCATACGAAGGCGGAAACGTGACAGGCGGCGGCACATACCACTACGGCGATGTCGTCACACTCACAGCAACACCTAACGAAGGCTACGACTTCCTGCAATGGGATAATGGCGAAACAGCTCTTACACGTACAGTCATCGTCGACGGCGATGCCAACTATACTGCATACTTCGCAGAACAAGGCACAACAGTGTACGAAATCGCTGTATTTACCAATGATCCTGAACTCGGTACAGTGTCAGGCGGTGGTGTCTATCCTGAAGGAACAGAAATCACAATCACCGCAACACCTATAGGATTTGCAACATTTACAAGATGGGACGACGGCAACACCAACGCATCACGTACTATCACCGTGACCGCCAACGCCTCTTACACCGCCATCTTCGAAATGGGTACACTCTACACCATCACCGTTGAGTCGCTCGACCCGACAATGGGTACAGTGTCTGGCGGCGGCGAATTCCCTGCTGGTGCTGAAATCATGATCCAAGCCACTCCATACGGAGGATATCACTTCGACGGATGGGATGACAACGTATACGATAACCCGCGTATGGTCACCGTCACAGGCAACGCAACATACAGAGCAAGATTCTCAGATCAACAACAAGAGACTTACCATATCACAGTGTTGTGCAGCCAGAACGAAGGAACTGTAATCGGAACAGGCGACTACCCAGCCGGAACGGTCGTCACCATCGCCGCCATCCCTAACGCTGGTTACCGCTTCAAAGAATGGAACGATGGCGTCACCGACAACCCACGCAACATCACAGTGACAGGTAACGCAACTTACTTCGCAACATTCCAAGGCGAGGGTGTCGACGAAAACGGTGTACAGATTATCTGCCTCTATCCTAACCCAGCCAACGACGTGATCCGTATCGATGGCATTGGCGAGAATGCTGAGGTCAGAATCTACAACACCACAGGTGCACTCGTGAAAGTCGTCAACGTCAGCGATGGCGAAGAAATCAACGTGAGCGAACTCAACGCAGGATTCTACATCGTCCGCAGCGGCAACACAATGCTTAGATTCACGAAGAGATAAAAATCTAAAAACGAAAACGAGCAAAAAAAAGACCTCCGATTTGGAGGTCTTTTTTTTACAATTCCATTTCCACCGAAACTGACTCCATCTTGCCACCGAGTGGCGGGTTCATTTTCTTCACCTTCACCCAGGCGTAGGAGACGGCTGGAAATTCTTTCTGGATGGCTTTTAAAATGCGTCTGGCAACGTTCTCAAGCAATTTTGAGGAAATCATCATCTCGCGTTTAACAACGGCGTAAACCTCCTGATAATTGACGGTATCTTCAAGATTATCAGTCTCTTCCGCCTTCGAAGTGTCGACCTCCATGCTCAAATCCACGTTAAACCACGTGCCTATCTTGCGCTCCTCCTCGAAGCAGCCATGATAGGCGTAGAACTCCATTTTTTCGATTGAAATAACTGACATAATTCTCATCCCGTAAAGATAACGCATGCGTTATCCCTACCCTAATACTTTAATACCTTTTTCAATACGTTTCAACGCCTCATCCTTACCGATAAGTGCCAGAATCTCATGGATATGCGGGCCTTTGCCGGCACCGACGAGCATCAAGCGGAGGCCGTTCATCACAGGACCCATGCCGAGCTCGTTCTTGGTAATCCATTCATTCAAAACCTTGTCGATGTTTTCAGCGCTGAAATCGTCAATATTCTTTATCACTTCCGCAGCCTGGCGCATCAAATCGGCTGAGTTTTCTTTCCAGCGTTTCTTTACCGTCACCTCGTCGTAGGTGGTAGGTTCTTCAAAGAAGAAGAAGCTCTGGTCCCACATCTCTTTCACGAAGTTGACGCGGTCTTTCACCAACGCAGCAACCTTGGTAACGTAATCAAGGTCTGCGTCGATATTTTTCTCTGTCTTGAGCCATTCCTGATATTCCTTGCCCACTTCCTCTGAAGAGCGGCGCATCAGGTATTCATGGTTGAACCATTTCGCTTTTTCAACATTGAACCTTGCTCCCGACTTGCTGCAGTGGTCGAACGAGAACGCCTGGATGAGCTCGTCCATCGAGAAGATCTCCTGCTCTGTGCCCGGGTTCCAGCCAAGCAACGCCAGCATGTTGATGAATGCCTCAGGATAGTATCCCGATTGTTTGTATCCAGACGAGATCTCGTGTGTCTCAGGATTCTCCCATTGCATAGGAAATACTGGGAATCCCAGTCTGTCGCCGTCGCGTTTGCTGAGCTTTCCGTTGCCGTCTGGCTTGAGCAGCAGTGGAAGGTGTGCAAACTCTGGTGCCTCCCATCCAAATGCCTGATACAAAAGCACATGCAATGGCATAGAAGGCAGCCATTCCTCACCACGTATGACGTGCGAAATCTTCATCAGATGGTCGTCGACAATGTTTGCCAAATGATATGTAGGCATGCCGTCCGACTTGAACAGCACCTTGTCGTCCAAAGTGTTGGTGTTCACTTTGATATCGCCTCTAATAATGTCGTGCATCTCGACCACATGGTTTTCCGGCATCATGAAACGCACGGTATATGGAGTGCCGTCAGCAAGCAGCTTGTCGACATCTTCTTTGGTCATTGTCAATGAGTTACGCAGCTCTTGACGAGTCTCGGCGTTGTAGATGAATGTCTTTTTCTGCGCCTCGGCCTCTTTTCTCAGGTTGTCGAGTTCCTCTGGGGTGTCGAAGGCATAGTAGGCATGGCCTTTCGCGATGAGCTCGTCGCTGTATTGTTTGTAAAGGTGCTTGCGGTTGCTCTGTTTGTATGGACCGTAAGGGCCACCCACAATGTCGCTCTCGTCGAACTTTATGCCACACCAGTCGAGTGATTTTATGATGTAATCCTCGGCGCCCGGCACGAAGCGGGTCTGGTCGGTATCCTCAATGCGGAGCAGCATTTTTCCGCCGTTTTTCTTGGCGAAAAGATAGTTATACAAAGCGGTTCTCACGCCGCCGATATGCAACGGTCCCGTCGGACTTGGAGCAAAACGTACACGTACTTCTTTCATCTGTTCAAAATTTTTGCAAAAATACAAAAAATTACTATCTTTGCCACGTGAAAAAACTTAAATACATATTATTTTTTCTGTTTTTAGCTCTGGTTTTCACTCGATGCGGCAACCATGACAATATCTTCTGTCCTGATGAAAAAAACTGCGAAGACGTTGCGTTTTCAAAGCTTCTCGATTCAGTTGATAATGTCGTAAATGGCTTTTATTACTACGACTTCAACGATTCGATAATTCTTCCGGCGTTCGAATTTTATAAAAAAAATAACAGCCGTCATAACCTTTGGATGCAGGCGCGGTGCCATTATCTTATTGGTGCGCTACAGTTTGGCGATAACCATGTGTCCGAAAAGGCGGCAATGCATTTGGTTGAGGCGTTGAAGATTTTGGATGATTATGACGATATTGAGACGCACGGCCGTGCGTCTTTACAACGCAGCAAAATTCATTACATCAGTTCAAAGATAGCATTCAATTTCTCTGATGGCAGAAGTTGCAAGCGTTTCGCAATGCTTGGCCTCGACTATGCAACCCTGGCTAATGACACTGCCTGGATGGCACGCTCGTGTTCCAACCTTGGCATCATTTATGAGCGTTTGGGTAAAGCCGGCGAAGGCGACACAGCCTATATGTATTGCGATAAAGGTTTTGGTATCGCCGATGCAAAACGATATCCGTTGGAGCGGGCTTATCTTGAAAACACCTACGCCAACTGTCTGCGCCACAGCCACGATTATGACTCGGCGATATGTCATTTCAATATAGCCAAGTCGTTGGTTGACAATGATGTTTTGCTTTATCATAAAACATTTTTGGAAGAAGCCTTCGTTTATTATCAGAAGCACGACTACCAAACCGCAATCGCTGAACTGGAAGTGGCGATTCAGACGCCAGACCGTAATATTCGGTCGCAGTCGGTGGCGGGTTTGGCAGATTGTTGGGAAAAGGTTGGCGACACTCTGAAAGCCGCGCCTTATCTGTCGATGTTGAGAGAATCAAACGAGAAGGAGATAATCGACAGGCATCATAACACCAACGCATTGCCGGTGCTTAACGCATATCTGCAAAGCCTTGACAAACCTGATAAAAGCGCCAATATCGTTTGGTTGATTGTTATAATTCTGACAGCTACAGCTATTATTGTGGCATTTTATTTCTTTTGGAAGAAACGTCACCTCGATACCATAAAAGACAAGGATTTTGAGACTTTAAACCTAAAAATCCAAGCTATTTACAGTGACCGCAACAACAACAAGCTTGAGCGCATTATGACCGAGTTCAACGCCGCATATCCCGACGCCCTTGCAAACCTCAAAGCCGCTCATCCCGATTTGACCGACACTGAACTCGATATCTGCGTTTTGTCCTTCTTCTCATTCCGTCTGAAGGAAACCGCCGACATCATTCATCTCCGCGATAACACTGTCGCAAAGTACCGTACCGCTATCAAAAAGAAGCTCGAAACTGATGATTTGAAACAAGTTTTCAGCCTTTAATCTCCCAACTTTTTTGTGGATTAAATTTTTATAACCATTTGATTATCAATAATAACATCCAAATTTTTTGTGGATTGGCCTCCAACTATTGCTTTTTCTCCAAAATTTTATTATAATTTTGCAATGGCTGCTTGTCATTCCGAAGATACGTTCCTGTCATTCCGAACGAAGTGAGGAATCTCAAACAATTAAACAGAAACTATCAGAAAAGCTATAACTATGAAAAAAACCTTTACTCTCTTATTTGCTCTTGCTTTTGCAATAATCTGCAAATCCCAAACCCCTTGGAACGGCACCGCTGCCGAATCATACGACGGTGGCGACGGCACACCAGAAAACCCATATCAAATTGCAACAGCAGAACAGCTGGCATTGCTGGCATATCAGACTAATAATGGGAATGGCGGTGACGCATATTACGTTTTGGTTAACGACATCGACTTGAACGGTTCAGGCGGACAAGAATGGATTCCTATCGGGACGGTGAAATCCGACTGGACAAATCCTATAAATCCAGGAATTGTCCCTGCATACCCATTTACGGGCGTTTTTGATGGTAACAACCATATTGTCAGTGATTTGTATGTTTTCGATGATGATGTCTTGGGACTTTTTGGATGCATTATGGATGCTGAAGTTAAAAACGTCAGAATTGAAGGCTTGCTTTCGCAAGGAGGATATGTAGGATTTGTAGTTGGGCTGTCGGTTAATAGCAATATCAACGGTTGTACTGCTAACGGCAACATACAGGCACTTGGCAACAAAGTTGGCGGCATTGTTGGGCATTTTGTGGCCGAGAATATTGGAAACGACACCGTATCAATAGTAAATTGCGTCAATAATTCAAACATTCATGGTGGAGTTTTTAATTTAGGAGGAATTGCTGGATACACCACTATGGAAGATGGCAATGTGGCTGTCATAAATTGTGAGAATAACGGAGATATTGGTGAATTGTCGAACACGTCGTTCGCGGGCGGAATGATTGGACAGGGGAATTATTACATTAGAAAATGCCATAATTATGGGATAATTTCAGCACAGTCATGTGCTGGTGGCATGGTCGGGCAAGGTGGCAGCCTCTGCTTGATTCAAGGCTGCATCAACCATGAAACGGGTGAGATAAAGGGCGAGGTCGCGGGCGGCATTATCGGTACAGCTATTTACACCAACATATCGTGTTGTGGCAACCATGCCGTCATAACAGGTGTTCCTGCCCAACAATATTCTTCCGCGATAATGGTTGGAGGCATAGCTGGGGCTGACGGCTCGTTTTCAAATTGTTACAACCTTGGTGAACTTCGCGGAGACTCGCAGTTTCACGAGCATGCGCAGATGGGCGGTATCACTGGAACTTGTCCAGGAGACTATCTTCTCAATGTATATAATGCCGGTCCGGTAATCATTCCAGAAAATGCCGATAATACAAGTATTTATGGCATAATCACGCCTGCTGTGCTCAGCGACACAGTAACCGTCCGCGACTGTTACTGGCATGGCAATTACAGCATGTATCCTTGCACTTATTATGAGCCCAATCCAAGCTTGCATTCTCTTCCAAACTCTTGCTCTTTCAACCAAGGCCCGACAGCCACCACATGGGTGCTCGATGAGGCGCAATATGGTACCACTGACCTGCTTGAGGCACTAAACGCCGGCGCAATGGGCGAGTGCGTCTGGGTGGAAGACACCGAAGGCATAAACGGCGGCTTCCCGATACCTGTACCTCTTGGTTATGACGATATTGAAGAAACACATATCAACTATGCATCGCTTGCGACAGCTTTCCCGAATCCCGGACACAACACACTCAACATTAAAACCGACTTGCAGGAAGCCGAAATCAAGGTTTATGACATAATGGGTAGAATGCTTTATAGCCAAGAGATTACGAGCGATATCACAACAATCAATTCCGAAAACTGGCCTTCCGGCACCTACATCTGGAAAGTAATTTCCAACGGCAAACTCGCCGAATCCGGCAAATGGCTGAAAGAGTAATTCATATACAATTATCCTGTTAATCCTGTCTAATTATCTGCGAAATCCGTGAGCGTCAGCGAACTAATTCCTTGAGGAAAACCTCGAGGAAAATTTTTCTGCAAAATCTGCGAGATCTGCGTGAAAAAAATTCATTATCTTTGCAGATTAATATGTCGAATAACGTCCTTATATCAAAAATCGAGCGCTTCATCAGGAAGTTCTACCTCAACCGCCTCATACAAGGTGTGCTGATTGGAGCCGTATTGATGATAGCTTTATTTTTGATTATCAATGGTATAGAGTATTTCTCATGGCTTCCGCAAAAAGGACGACTAATATTGCTTCTGCTCTTTATCTTTGGCGCAAGCTTCGTAGCGTTTTTCTATTTTATCATCCCGATAATCAACCTGATACGCTTCCGTAAAAAGATGTCGGACGAGAAAGCGGCTGTTATCATCGGACGATTCTTCCCTGAAATCAGCGACAAACTGCTGAATACGCTGCAACTGTCGAACGAGCTTTCGCAAAACACCGACAATCAACTGCTTATCGCAACAATAGAACAGCGTACTGAGCATCTGAAACCTATCAACTTCTCAGATGCGGTCAACCTGAAAGAGAACTATAAATATCTGAGATACTTCGGAATAGCTTTCGTTGTTTTAAGCGTTACTTTAATATTCATTCCCGACTTCTCCAAGAAGCCTGCACAACGAATCATCAACTATTCCCAAGAATTTTCGAAGCCTCTGCCGTTCGAAGTGCAACTCTCAGATACCGAAATAGAGGTGTCGCAGGGTAAAGATGCTGAATTCAGCATTCATGTCACCGGCGTGAGGATACCCGACGCTTTCTATATCCGAGGCAACACTGGTGTGAGGATGATGAACCGCCTGAATACCAACGACTTCCGTTTCGTCTTCAAAAACGTGAACCAAAACGAGATATTCTTCATCGAGGGCGGCGACTACAAAAGTCCTACAATAACACTCACAGTGCGCCCCAACCCTACCATGCTGTATTACGAGTCACAACTGACATTCCCGAGATATATCCATCGTAAAAGCGAGACCCTCAGCGGCAAGACACGCATCATAGTGCCTCAGGGCACCGAGGTGGAATTCACGTTCCATACCCGCGATGTCGATTCCATTTTGATAAATGATTCAATATCAATAAATTCCGTCTACAAAATAATTGCATTAAAATCCACAAAATTTAATGTTAAATTATTTAACAATTGGAACGCCACCGACCCGATTCCATTCACCATCGAGGTCGTTCCTGACGCCTATCCCGACATACAGGTGCAGAATTTCCACGAGGATTTTGCAAAACAGACGTATTATTCGGGTCTAATCGCCGATGATTACGGTTTTACCAAGCTTTTATACCATTTCGAGGTCGATGGCAAGCCTAACCAGTCGTTTGTCAAAAACATCCCTATCGACAAGAAAAATATCCGCACCTCGTTCTACTATAGCATTGATATTGATACACTTACGCTCTATCGTGGCGATGAGATAAAGGCTTATTTCGAGATTTTCGACAACGACGGCATCAACGGACCTAAGTCGAGACGCTCGGAGGTGTTTTATCTTATGCTTCCGACGACCGAGCAACTCGATTCCATTGCGGATAACGCTGAAAATGAGATACTTAACAACCTCAACCAGCGTTCCGACGAGCTCGAGAACCTCCGTAAGGACATCGAAGACATGCTGCGCGACCTGATGTCGAAAAAAGAACTCGACTGGAGCGACAAAGAGAAGATGAAAGAACTACTTGAGAAGGAGAAAGAGATTCAGGAAGAATGGAACAAGATTCAGGAGGAGCAAAAGGAACTGTCAGATTTTATTAAGGAAAACGAGCTTTCTTCTGAGGAGTTGATAAAGAAACAGGAGGAAATCAACAAGCTGTTCGATGAGGTCATCCCCGACGAGATGAAGAAGCTCATGGAGGAGATCGAGCAACTTTTGAGCGAGATGCCGCGTGAGCGTATGCAGGAGATCATGAAAGACCTCAAGAAAAACAACGAGGCACTGCAACAGATGATGGACCGCAATCTCTCGCTTCTAGAGCAGCTGAAGGTCGAGAAAGACATGAACCAGCTCATGGACGAGATGCAGAAACTCGCCGACGAGCTCATGAACAACACTGATTCTATCTCTGCGCAAGACGCTGAAAATCAATTCAATAAGATGGAACAGCGTCTCGACTCCATCATGGAACAAAACCAAGGCTTGAGCGACCCGTTCGACATCCAAAAAGACGAGGAAGCCTTTGAAGAGATTCAGCAAGACCTTGAAAACGCTGAAGAATCGGAAGACGGCGGCGAACACGAGAGCGCCAAGAAACAAAAGCAGAAAGCCGGCAACAAGATAAAGGAGATGGCCGAAAACATGAACAGCCTGATGATGGGCGGTGGCATGGAACAGCTTGCCGAGGACGCATATCTTGTGAGGATTCTGCTCGAAAACGTGGTACGCTCATCACATGCCGAAGAGGCTTTGATGCAGGAGATCAGCACTATGAAGAAGGACGACCCGACAGTGTCGCAGAAGATATCACGCCAGAAAGAGATATCCGACAACTTTGCCATGGTGGAAGACTCTCTGCGCAAGATGGCCAACCGTCAGCCCATGATTAAGAACTTCGTTTTCAATGAGTTACAGGTTATAGACCAGCAGACGGAGGCGGCTATGCAAGACATTCTGGAGCTACGCTTTGCCAACGCCACCCACAAGCAACAGAACGCCATGATGTCAATGAACAACCTCGCGCTGATGCTTGCCGAGTCGCTCAACGAGATGGAATCGCAGATGGAAGGCTCCAGCAGCAGTTCCTGCTCGAAACCTGGTAAGTCGAAAGGTCAGCAGGGCAAGCCAAAGCAGATGAAAGACATGAAAGACCTTCAGAACCAGCTGGGCGAACAGCTGAAGAAGCTACAACAGCAGATGCAACAGCAACAGCAGGACGGCACGCCTATGCCTGAGATGAGCGAGGAGCTGGCACGCATGGCGGCACAACAGGAGCTCATCCGTGAAGGTATGCAAGAGATTCTGGAAGAAATGAAAAAGAATGGCATGCTCGGCGATGACGGCATCAACGAGATCATGAAAGACATGGAGAAACTCGAGGAAGATCTTGTAAACAAACGCATTACGAATCAGACTATAAAGAGACAGAAGGACATCATGTCGCGAATGCTTAAGGCCGAAAACGCCCAGCAAGAACGCGAAAAAGAGGAGAAACGCAAGTCGGACGAGTACAAAGGTCCTGAAAAGACCCACAACATTGACGAGATGCGATATGAGGAGAGCATCAAGAAGCAGCAGGACTTCTTGCGCACTAATCCTATTGAGTATCAACCGTTTTACAAGGAAAAGATAAATAAATATTTTTTAAATAGTGACCGTCATTTCGACCGACCGTAGGGAGTGGAGAAATCACCGACATTTGAATGTACAGAATCAATTTTTTGCCGGTGATTTCTCGACAAGCTCGAAATGACGAATTGAACGTATAATTATGATAAAATTTGAAAGCATAGACATTGAATCCCCTGCGCTGAACCAGCGTCTCGCCAAGGAATGGATTGAGGAGTTTGTGGCATCGTACGGCAAGAAAATCGGCGAGCTGTACTATCTGTTTTGCAGCGACGAATACCTCCTGGAATTCAACCAGAAGCGTATGAACCACGATTTCTACACCGACATCGTGACGTTTCCGCTAAACGACTGCAGCGAGTATCTCTCGGGCGAGTTTTATATCAGCATCGACAGGATCCGCGACAACGCCGAGCAGATGGGCAAGCCTTTCAAAGATGAGTTTCATAGGGTTCTGGCACATGGCGTGCTGCACCTGATAGGCTTCAAAGACAAGACCGACGCCGATGCGAAAACGATGCGCGAACAAGAGGAAAAATGCCTTGCTATACGACGTAACAAATTCTAAATCAATTAATTAAATTAAATGTTCCACGTGGAACACTCGGAAATATGATATTTGAAAAATACGATGTGATAGTGGTCGGGGCAGGCCACGCAGGATGTGAGGCGGCAGCAGCGGCGGCAAACCTCGGCAACAAGACTCTGCTCATCACCATGAACATGAGTTTCATGGCGGCGATGTCGTGTAACCCGGCCGTGGGAGGCATAGCCAAAGGCCAGATAGTGCGCGAGATCGACGCGTTAGGCGGACAGATGGGTATCATAGCAGACAAGACGATGATACAGTTCAGGATGCTTAACAAGTCGAAAGGTCCGGCTGTGTGGAGTCCGCGTGTGCAGAGCGATAAGGCGGCGTTCTCGGCAGAATGGCGTAACACCCTTGAACATACAAATAACCTCGAGTTCTGGCAAGACCATGTCGACGGCCTCCTGGTGGAAGGCGACCAAGTGAAAGGCGTCCACACCATGATGGGCGGCGACGTCTACTCAAAGACCGTGATACTCACCAATGGAACCTTCCTCAATGGTAAGATCTTTATCGGAGAGAAGTCGTTTGCAGGTGGTAGAATAGGCGAATCGGCGAGCCACGGGATAACAGAACAGCTCGTGGAACTGGGATTTGAGGCCGACCGCATGAAGACAGGAACACCTGTGAGAATCGACGGTAGGACGATAGACTTCAGCAAACTCGCCGAGCAGAAAGGCGACGAAGAAATTACAGGGTTCTCGTTTATGAACGTGGAGAAGCCACTGAAACAACGTTCCTGCTATATTGCATACACATCGCTGAAGGTACACGAGATACTGCGTAAAGGCTTCGACAAATCACCGATGTTCACAGGAAGGATACAAGGTATAGGACCGCGTTACTGTCCGAGCATTGAGGATAAAATTGAACGTTTCGCAGGCAAAGACTTCCATCAGTTGTTTGTGGAGCCCGAGGGAGCAACAACATGTGAGTATTATCTCAACGGATTCAGTTCCTCACTGCCAGAAGATATACAATACGAGGCACTCCGCAACATCGAAGGCTTCGAAAATGCCAAGATTTTCCGTCCGGGATACGCCATAGAATACGACTTCTTCCCGCCTGAACAGCTTTATCATAGCCTGGAGACACGTAAGATACATGGCCTGTTCTTTGCCGGACAGATCAATGGCACTACAGGATATGAAGAGGCAGCGGCACAAGGCTTAATGGCCGGCATCAACGCACATCGTCTGTTGCACGACGAAGAGCCTGTAGTTTTGCGCCGTGACGAAGGTTATATTGGTGTTCTTGTCGATGATCTAATAACAAAGAGCGTCGACGAGCCTTACAGAATGTTCACAAGTCGCGCGGAATATCGTATCTTGTTGCGCCAAGACAATGCCGACGCAAGGTTGACACCACTTGGATATAAGCTCGGCCTAGCCACACAAGAGCGTTACGACCGTTTCGTCGATAAGCAAAAACGTGTTCAGGACTTGGTTAACTTACTGAAAGAGAACAACGTTGCTCCAGAGGAAATCAACGGACTTCTGGTGAATAAAGAAACGCCTGAAATCGCTGGAAAGACACGTTTAGCACATGTTTTGACACGTCCACAGGTGAGTCTCATGGAGATGATTAGCAACGTGGAATGGCTAAAACAGCAGTTTGATCTTAGCGACGAGATGACGCGCAGCGTCATCGAGGAGGCGGAGATACTAGTGAAATATGAAGGATACATCGATAAGGAACGTGAAGTGGCCGACAAGCTGAAACGTCTCGAAGACGTGAAACTAAGTCCGGATTTCGACTACAATGCGCTGCATTCGCTGACCATCGAGGCCCGGCAGAAGCTGACGAAACACAAGCCGCAGACACTGGGACAAGCATCAAGAATAAGTGGTGTGTCACCAGCTGATATCTCTGTTCTCGCGGTGTTTCTCGGTCGTTAATACGGTTTCGTCATTTCGAGTGTAGCGTAGCGAAATCGAGAAATCACCGGCAAAAAATTGATTCGGCACATTCAAATGGCGGTGATTTCTCCACTCCCTCTGGTCGGTCGAAATGACGTGAAGGAATTTTCGGTCAAAATGACAACTGAACGTTTCACGTGGAACAATTTTTGAAAGTAATTATAAAATAAGGATATCATGAGCACTAAATGCCCGTTTTGTGAATCAGAAAACACGAGGTCATTTCTCAAGCTGAAAGACTATTTCCTCAGCCGGGAAGACTTCGAGATATGTGAGTGCGACAACTGCAAGCTGCTTTTCACCACTCCCCGACCAGATCAGTCCATTATTGGAAAATATTATAAATCCGAAGACTATCTGAGCCACAACGAGCATAAAAAAGGTCTAGTGCCATGGATATACAACCAGGTGAAAAAGGTCAATATCCGCAATAAATACAGGTTTTGCGGCATCCATACCAAACCATACCTTCTCGATTTTGGCTGTGGTGTAGGCGATTTCCTGCATTACGCACAACAAAACGGATGTGAAGTGATGGGCTGCGACATGAGTGAAGACGCACGGCGTTTCGCTTCAGAAAAACTTGGAAAAACAGTGGTCACACCTGAGGAAATCTTCGCACTCCCCCACTCCACTTTCGACATTATCACTATGTGGCATGTGCTCGAACATATCGACGATCTCAGATTCCAAGTCGAGCAATTACATCGGTTACTGAAAGACAACGGCCGCCTCGTTATTGCGGTGCCTAATTATCAGTCATACGACGCAGAATATTACAAAAACAAATGGGCAGCCTACGACGTGCCGCGACATCTGAATCACTTTCATAAAGAGTCGTTGCAAAACATTTTCGCAGGCAACTTTGAACTCGACGAGATATATCCGCTGAAATGGGATGCGTTTTACATCTCGATGATGAGCGAAAAATTCCTCGGTCATGGAAACTCATTCATTAGAGGTATACTCACTGGCTGGAAATCGAACCGCAAGGCACGAAAAACGGGAGAATACTCGAGTTTGGTGTACGTTTTTCACAAGATTTGATTTTAGGCCATTTTTAGCCGTTTTAAGACATTTTTGGTCTTCGATGTGTTGCGCATCAAAAAATCTCAGAAAACGCCTTAAAAAGGACCAATTTTTGGCACGATTTTTGTTAATTTCAGGTTATGAAAAAGATATATATCATACTAATCACTATCGCGCTCATCGCCGTCACCGTTTTCTTCCATCAAAGAAAAGAGAACCGTGAGAACACAGAGATGGAACGCTTTGCACAAGTCATCGCCGACGAATCAGATGTTGAATTCGAAAATGCCACATTGAAAATCATCGACGAGATAAAAAACATCAATTTTCCTGGAGAAGACAGCATTAGTCAATTTCTTGAAACAAATTATTTCAAAAAGGCCGAGATTTTCAAAAACTATGACATAGTTTCGTCTGTTTGCGACAGTAACACGTATTTTAACTACAACAACGCTTCATTTTCGTGCATAGAATACTTCAACGAGCTGATGTGTATCAATAAAATTAATGCCAGAAGCAATGAACTTTACAACATCGACGAGCCTACACCTAATATTTATTATATCGCAAAAGTTGATCTCAAAGACTCGCAGACGCTCTTTATCGAGTTTTATAAGGAGAAAAATATTGCAACTAATCTTAAAAACTACTCATTCGGTATTTACAATAACGACATTCTTCATTATAAAGTCGGTAATTATCTCTATCCAAACAACATCAACAATTTTATCTCACAAGAGGCTGGTCTGCACAAAGGAAAGAAGTTTAAACACTTCATTCTCAATGACTTAGACAACAATAAATCTATAATTGTCTCCATTGAATCGGAACGCTGGATGCGATATGTGGCTCCTTTCTCGTTTATCTTTTTAGCCCTGCTCCTCGCCTACTTCCTGTATATCTACTTCGAAAAAGACCGCTCTACCCTATTCAAAAAGAGCTTCCACAGCAAGATGCAGCTGACGATATTCCTCACGCTGACAATATCATTTGTAGCTATTGGTATTGTCTCATTTGTCTTTTTGAAAAACAATATCACGAAAAAGACGCAGGTTGAGCAATACAAGCAGGCGAATATCATTCGTAACAAATTGGAAACCAATATGTTAAGCGAGAACAGTCTCAATAACACCGAGTATCTTCAATATCTTGAAGAGACGTTTTTCTGCGACATAAACATTTATAATCTTGAGGGAATACTGATAAATTCAACCATAGAGAACACTCATCTCTTGATTGATTCCATAAACAAAGAGGCTTACTCAGTAATTTTCAAGGAAGATGCTGGTTATCATGTGCAAGACGAAGTGATTAACGAGGAAAAATGCACTTCCTACTATTTCCCTATTCTCGACGAAACAAATAGTCTGGCGGCTATTTTGAATGTTGTTTACTTCGCTTCGCAATCTGAATACGACGACAATCTAGCAGATTTTGCGCTGAATTATATCAATATCATAATTGTTTTGCTTGGTATCTCTTCGATTATTGTTCTTCTTATTACTCAAAGGACACTTAAGCCATTGAAAATCATAGAGGAACAGATGGGAAAAGTGCGGTTGGACGGTCATAACGAGCCAATCAACTTCCGTGGCCGTGATGAGATTGGAGCGTTGGTGGAGCAATATAATAAGATGTGTCGGCAACTCGAGGACAGTGCTAACAAGCTGGCACGTAACGAACGCGAGAATGCTTGGCGCGAGATGGCACGTCAGGTGGCACACGAGATCAAGAACCCGCTCACCCCTATGAGGCTGAACATAGAGTATTTACAGATGCTTTGGGACAGAAAAGATCCAAAATTTGAGGAAAATTTGAAGGAAACACTGAATTCTTTGCTTGAGCAGATAGATACCTTGTCGAAGATTGCCACAGCGTTTTCTGACTATGCAAAGCTGCCCGAAAACAAGCCAACAACATTCGACCTCGCTGAGTTGCTTAAAAGCACTATAAAGCTCTATGACGTTGAGAAAAACATAGTTATCTCATTGAATTACAATGAGAATGAAGACTGGTCGATTTATGCCGACAAGAACAATCTTGGCAGAGTTATTGGCAACATCATAAAGAATGCTATACAAGCCATCGGTAACAAAGAAGACGGATGTATTGACTTGACACTCAATAGGTTAGAAGAAAGATACAAGATTGATATTACCGATAACGGCTGCGGCATCAAAGACGACGACAAAGCAAAGATTTTCTTCCCTAATTTCACCACCAAGTCGAGTGGAATGGGTGTAGGATTGTCTGTGTCGCAGGATATCATCCAGGGGATGGGAGGCAACATCACATTCACCAGTGAAGAAGGAAAAGGCACAATTTTCACAATTGATATACCTATTTTAAAAGAAAAGTAATAAATTTGCAAAAATTTTGTTATGTGTAGAGACGCGCCATGGCACGTCTTTACAAAATTGCGAATAAAATGAGCAATAATCCAATTAAAG
>JAGCPH010000033.1 GCA_017645275.1 Bacteroidales bacterium
AAAATGACAATGAAAAAAATCATCATCATCGACGGAGGCCCGCGCGCGACATTCAACACGGCCTCAATGCTCAAGAAATTAGCTGAAGGAGCCGGTTCGGTCAGCAACGAAATCGAGGTGAAGACCATACGCCTCTATGCCGGAAAGAGGATGGCGGAAACAATCATAAAGGCGTAATGGGAAAACCTCGTCGAGCGGAGTTTTTTTGAAAGGGAAATAAGACCATCCTTAGAATAATACCAAATACAATTATCAATTAATAATTACTTATTATGAAACAACCAATTAAAGTAACAGAAGCCATCTTCCCGATGCCCGTTTTGCTTGTGGCTACCTACAACGAAGACGGCACCATCGACGTGATGAACGCCGCTTGGGGCACCATGCTCGACCGCGACCGCGTTGCCCTCAACCTGACCGAAACCCATAAGACCGTGGAGAACATCAAGCAACGCAAGGGCTTTGTCGTCCATATCGCTGATGCCGCCCATGTGGTGGAAGCCGACTATTTCGGCGTCGTGTCAGGCAAAACCGAAAAGGGCAAGTTTGCCAAGAGCGGACTCACCGCGACAAAATCCTCATTGGTAGACGCTCCCATCATCAACGAGCTGCCTATCGCCATGGAGTGTGAATTCATTGAATACCAAAGCGACGACACAGGCCTTGGCGTCATCGGAAAGGTGCTGCAGACCTCTGTCGAGTCCAGCAAGATGAAGGACGGCAAAGTGGATGTGGAAGCCCTGCAAGCCATCACTTTCGACCCTTACACGCACGGCTATTATCAAGTCTCGAAGCGTGTTGGTGAAGCTTTCAAGGACGGTTTGAAACTGAAGTAATAGACAGACTCCTGCAAAACCTACATCCTGGAAATCTATGCCGACCAAGAGGCCTACCAAAGCCACATCCAGACCGCCCATTTCAAGAAATACAAGGAAGGCACGGGCAAGATGGTAAAATCGTTGAAACTGATTGATGTCAACCCGCTGGCAACAAGCAACACGGCACCCACATCATCGACTGGGCCGAGAAAATCGGACTTGGAACAAAGAAGTATGAGTTGGTAAATCTGGATCTATAAATTTGGAGAGATTCTTACCGTCCCTGTCATGTGGATTATTTCAACTCATACGCTTTAGTGGAGGTGGCGTTCCTGCCAAGGTGATGCGTGCAGACATCGACTACAACAAGCATCTTAACAATGCCAACTATGTACGTATGGCTATGGAACTTCTGCCGGAAGATTTCGAAATCAAGGGCTTACGGGTGGAATACCGTGTCGCTGCCAAGCTGGGCGACATGCTTGTCCCTACCATATACAAACATGACGGTGTGATCATTGTCTCTTTATCGATTGGTGAGGATGTGAGCGCAATTATTGAATTCTCCTAAATCACTTTTGGCTGCAAGCTCCGTCTGTACTCGCTCGGCGACTGTCCGAGGTGCTTGGTGCAGTAGCGGCTGAAGTAGCTCAATGAGCTGAAGTTCATATAGTCGGCAATCTGCGTGAGCGAAAGACGCTCGTCGTCGAGATATTTCTTCAGGATAGGCACCGTGTGGCGGTCGATGAAGCTGCTGACGCTGTGTCCTGTAACACGCTTGACTGTGGCGGAGAGGTATTTCGGCGACACATGCAGTCGCTCGGCATAGTAGCTCACCTCACGCTCGGTGCGGCTGATGCCGGTGGCGAGCATGTCGGTCAGCTGACGGACGATGATGGCGGTGCGGTCGCTATGTGTGTCGGTGGCGTCGCGCCGGGCATGAAGCTCGAAGATGTCGTACATCATCGTCAGGCAGAGGCTCCCCATCATCTCGCGGTAGAAGAGCAGGTGGCGGTCGTCAAGACGGTCGCGTAGGCGGTGTAAGTCCTCCAGCAGGATCTCCGCCTGACGGTCATCGACCTTGATGACGGGATTCTGGTTAAGGCTGATGCTGCCCCCGATGCTGTAGTTGTTCGACGGCAGGAGGCCTTGCAGGAACTTGTTGTCGGCGGCAAACCACTCGACCATCATTCCCGGGGCCGCAGCGAGATTTTTCGCCCTTGTGGGGTTAGGCATCACCACAAGGTCGTTTTTCGCTATGTGGTAACATTTTTCGTTGAACACGAAACTCCCCTCCCCTTCTTTACACAACAGGTGCATGCAGGTGTGACTCAGTATCGGGACGTTCATCGTGAGGAAATCGGTGGAATATTGAAAATCAACTTTCATAGTGCAAAAATAAAAAAATTTTCATAATGACGGAATTATTTTGTGTAATTTGTGAAAATAATAATGTTTTTTGTGAAACTTATATATCGTTAAGTCGTTGTAATTTTGCATCGTAATTCAAAACCCAAGACAATGCAAGAACAAAGAGTTGACCCCAGGCTGACCACAGCCGAAGAACACGCGGAAGGCGTGCGCCAAGCACAAGTCCTTTTCAAACTGAACCACACGATGCCCTATACCGACGAGTACAACGCGCTGGTGCGTGAGCTCTTCGGCGATAACATCAGCGAAGGCAGCTGGGTGATGCCCGGCCTTACGGGTGTTTGCTTCGACCGTGTCCACATCGGGAAGAACGTGATGATCATGAACAACTGCCTGATGATGGCCCGCGGCGGCATCACCATCGACGACGGTGCGATGATTGCCGCCAATGCCCAGCTGATTAGTAATAACCACGACCTGCACGACCGTCAGCTGCTCATCTGCAAGCCCGTACATATTGGCAAGAACGCCTGGGTGGGCGCAGGTGCCACCATCCTGCCGGGCGTCACCGTTGGCGACAACGCCGTCGTGGCCGCCGGAGCGGTGGTGACCAAAGACGTGGCCCCGAACACCATTGTGGGAGGGAATCCGGCGAAGTTTATCAAGAACATAGGAGAATAATAATATAAAAAAAGTAATCTTAATCGCAGCAACAATCATCTTAAACATAATGACCATGAATGCACAACAACCTTATCTGACGCTGAACAACAGCGTGCGTATGCCCCAAGTGGGCCTTGGACTTTATATGATTCAGGAGGGTGACGAAGTCTACAGCTCGGTGATGACGGCCCTCAAAAACGGCTACCGCCATTTCGACTGCGCCCACGCCTACCGCAACGAGCGCTCTCTGGGCAAGGCGTTGAAGGACAGTGGTGTGCCGCGCGACAGCGTATGGATTACCAGCAAACTATGGCAAAACGAATACGGCAAAGGCAAGACGGCGGCTTCCATCGACCGTATGCTTGCGCGCCTCGGGTTGGAATACATCGACCTCGTCTATTTCCACCAGCCGGTAGGCGACTACGTCGAGGGGTGGAAGGAGTTGGAAGACATCGTGAAGAGCGGCAAGGTGCGCGCCATCGGCATCTCCAACTTCGACGTATCGGACAGCATCTTTGACTCGCTGGTGAAGCATTGC
>JAGCPH010000034.1 GCA_017645275.1 Bacteroidales bacterium
AATGCAAGAGCTTGATAATGAGATAAATGTGAAAGGCTGGGTGCGTAACAAACGCGGCAGCAAAAACGTCGCTTTCATCGCTTTGAACGACGGCTCGACCATCAACAACCTGCAGCTGGTCATCGATTTGGAGAAGATTCCGGAGGAAAACCTCGCCCTGATGCATGCCGGCGCTTCTGTTTCAGCTATCGGAAAGCTGGTGAAATCAGCAGGTAGCGGTCAGAACGTGGAGCTGGCAGTGAGTTCGATAGAACTGCTCGGACCGGCTAACCCGGATTTCTATCCGCTCCAGCCGAAGAAACACTCACTCGAGTTTTTGCGCGACATAGCACATCTGCGTTTCCGTACCAACACCTTCGGAGCAGTGTTCCGTATCCGTCACGCTATGGTGTTTGCAATACATAACTTCTTCAACAGCAAGGGTTTCTATAACATCCACACCCCGCTCATCACAGCCTCAGACGCTGAAGGAGCAGGCGAGATGTTCCAGGTGACAACACTCGACCTCAACAACCTGCCAAGAACAGAGGAAGGCAAGATCGACTACAGCCAGGATTTCTTCGGAAAGTCGACAAACCTCACAGTTTCTGGTCAGCTCGAAGGCGAACTTGCAGCAACAGCACTGTCGAAGATTTATACTTTTGGCCCTACTTTCCGTGCTGAAAATTCAAATACGACACGTCACCTCGCTGAGTTCTGGATGATTGAGCCTGAGATGGCATTCTACGACATCCACGACAATATGGAACTCGCTGAAGAGATGCTTAAGTATTTGATTCAGTACGCGTTAGACAACTGCATGGACGACCTTCTCTTCCTTAGCAAACGTCTCCAGGAAGAAGAAAAGAACAAGAAAGAAGAAGAGAAATCGATGGAACTCATCGAGAAACTGCATTTCGTGCTCGAGCATCCGTTCCAGGTTTTGACATATACCGAGGCTATCGACATCCTTAAGAACTGCAACTACAACAAGAAAGGCAAGTTCCAGTATCCTATCACTGGCTGGGGCGTTGACCTGCAGTCGGAGCATGAGCGTTACCTCGTCGAGAAACACTTCAAGAAGCCTGTCATCTTGACAGATTACCCAATGGAAATCAAGGCTTTCTATATGAAGCAAAACGAAGACGGCAAGACAGTGCGCGCTATGGACGTCCTGTTCCCTGGAATCGGCGAGATCATTGGTGGCTCAGAGCGTGAGACCGACATGGACAAGCTCCTGAAACGTATGGCAGAGGTGGGAATCCCGAAAGAATCGATGGACTGGTACCTCGACTCACGCCGTTTTGGCTCAGTGCCTCACTCAGGCTATGGCCTCGGCTTCGAACGTCTGCTGCTCTTTGTCACCGGCATGAGCAACATCCGCGACGTCATCCCGTTCCCACGTACACCTAAGAACTGCCTCTATTAATCATGAGTTCTCAGAGACTAACGCAGACCCAGAAGCTGCTCCAGAAGCTGTCGCCGCAACAGATTCTCATCATGAAGCTGCTGCAGATACCGACTATGGAGCTCGGGACGCGTGTCAAAGAGGAAATAATGACAAATCCGGCCCTCGAAGAAGGTGAAGACCACGACTACGAAGACGATAACAACGAGAATATCAACGACGAAGTAGATACCTTCGAAGACGAACAGGGTGACGACGACCGCTACGACCCGCTCGATGACTTTGACGACTATCTGAAAGACGACGATGAGGACGATGCTGCATACAAATATGCAGTAAACAACAGTAGTCCCGACGACAAACACTACGAGGCTCCAATCACCAACGAGGCCACTTTCCAGGACTCGCTGATGGAACAGCTAAGTTTCCGTAATCTTGACGAGAAAAAACGCAAGATAGGAGCATATATCATTGGTAATCTTGACGATTCGGGCTATCTTTCAAGACCGGTGTCGGGTATCTCCGATGATTTGCTTTTCACACAAAACCTCGACGCTTCGGAAGATGAGATCCGTGAGGTGTTGGAGATAATACAAGACTTCGACCCGGCAGGTGTGGGAGCTTCTGACCTTCAAGAGTGCCTGCTCATCCAGTTACGTCGCAGAAACCGTGAAAACCCCAGCAAAGACTGTGAAAACGCTATTCTTATCATAGAAAAATATTTCGAGGAGTTCACCAAGAAACACTATGATAAAATTCTTTCGCGTTCTGGCATGTCGGATGAGGATTTCAAACGTGCCCTCGACTTAATATTGTCGCTCAACCCCAAACCAGGAGGCTCCACGGGCAGCGTGGCTCAAAGCCATGACTATATAATCCCGGATTTCACCATCATCAATAATGGGGGAGATCTGGAGCTGCAACTCAACAGCCGCAACACACCCGAACTTCATGTAAGCAAAGACTTTCTGAACATGCTTAAGGAGTATTCTCAAGGCAAAGACAATAAAGAGACACGCGAGGCTGTCAGTTTTATCAAAAACAAGATCGACTCCGCCAATTGGTTCATCGATGCCATCAAACAGCGTCAGGACACGCTCTATGTGACCATGAAGGCCATCATGGAATATCAGCGCGACTTCTTCCTTACAGGAGATGAAGGTAAACTTAAGCCAATGATTCTCAAAGATATAGCGGATAAGGTCGGTCTTGATGTCTCTACAATATCGCGTGTGGTGAACAGCAAATATGTGTCGACGGCATATGGCACATTCCCGCTCAAATATTTCTTCAGCGAAGGCCTTGTCAGCGACGAAGGCGAGGAGGTGTCTACACGCGAAATCAAGAGGATAGTGCGCGAAAGCGTCGAAAACGAGGATAAGTCTAACCCATTGACTGACGATGAGTTAACGGCTATCTTGAAAGACAAAGGCTACACCATAGCACGCCGTACCATCGCGAAATACCGCGAACAGCTGGGTATCCCGGTAGCACGTTTGCGCAAAGTGTTATGAAAACAGCAAAAATCATCTCTATAATCGGACATCCTATCTTTCATCCGACGTGGATGATGATAATTCTGATGCTGACCGGCATCACGAGTTTCATGCCACAAAACAACTATGTTTTCTTGGGTATAACGTTGTTAATGACATGTCTGATTCCAGGACTTGTCATCATGATGGTGAAACGCTGGGGCTTGATAAAGTCGTTGGAGATGGAAGACCGCGAAGACCGTCTGGGTCCCCTGTTTATCATGTTGCTGTTTCTGTACGCCGCATACAGGTATTTCAATAAGATACCAATGCTGGCAATCTACAATTTCTATCTTACCTCTGTTATCGTGGTGACGGTTTTGGCTTTTGTGGTGTCGTTTTTCTGGAAAATAAGCATGCATACCCTCGGATGGGGCTGTTTCACGGCGTTTCTTTTCATCATGACGACGGTGTCGGTGCGCCTGTATCTGCCTTATTTTATTGTCAGTATCGTGGCTTCAGGCATAGTGGCGTCGGCACGTCTTAAACTGAAATCCCACGACAACGCCCAGATTTACGCTGGCTTTGCCATGGGATTTGCAGCTGTTATTGTCTCGTATTTCTTCCTTATCGTTTAATACGCTCTGATGCCGATACCTATTGAGAACGGCAGGATCTCAGGACCTCTGCCTGACTTGAATGAGTTGTTGAGCTGGTAGCCCACAAACACGTTTACGCAGCGGTAGCCCATGCGTGCGTTCACGCCGTAGACGATGCTTTCCAAACCTGTGATGTCTTTGTATTTGATCTCCCATTTGTGGCCGTCGCCAAACACGTCACCTTTGACTTTTGTCTTGCTCTGCATGAGGAAGCTGACTTTGGCTCCGATGGAAATCTTGAATTTGTCAGCAATCCTGAAGTTAACCTCGAGCGGGATGTCAAGATAGTTGAGGTTTATCTTACTTTTTTTCACTGCAGGCTCTTCGGTAAAAGTTATTACGTCGGCGTAAGGCTCTGACAACCAAGCGTTTTTCATATAATAGTTATGGCTAGACACACCTAAACCGAGCGACACAGTGTGTTTGGTTTCCGCCATCGGTAAGTTGTAGGTGATATATGTGTCGAAGCCTTGGTTTATCGCGCGAAGGTCGAAGTTTTCGTAGCTGCTGCCGGTGTTGATGTCGGTAAACAAGTCAAAGCCTATGGTGACTTGTCCGTTGGTTCTGTCTTTTATGAGTTGCGCATTGGCCATAAATGATGTCATGATCAAGGCCGCAAGCAGTAGAAATGATTTTTTCATATTATTTCAAAATATTGATTATCAATTGTTTAACTTGTTTAATAACTTCTGTCTTTTGTCCAAAAGAGTGTCTATCTCGTCATCAGTGAGGTCGGGATTCTTCAGCTGTGTGTCGATGCTGTCGATGAGCGCTTGGTAGTTTTCGCCAGTCTGCAGCGACTCGAACGCTTTCTCTTTTATCTCCACGTCTTGAATATGGTTTTCAATAAATTCAGGCTCGTCGGCGTCTTCACCAAGCTGGTCGCGCAGCTTTTTGATGAGCATATCGATGATGTTGCGTGTCATCTCATTATCCATCATGCCGTATATCTCCATCGACATATTGTCTTTCATGGCGTCGTATTGCGAGAGATACATCTTCAGCTGGTCGAGCTGTGACTTGTCCATCCCTGGCACATCGTCGGGTGGAAACTTCTCCATCACCTTTCGGAAAAGGCGGAACAGCTCATTCATCTTATTCTTAAGTTCGTCGTTCTCCATAATCAATTATTCGTCATAAAAAATGTTGTTTTGGATGTTTTTGATGCTGTCGATCATCATCAAGCTGTCGAGCAGGAGGGTGTCGATTTCGTAAAACTCAACATCAACGAAGATTTTCTCTTTCACCTGTTCTTTTGTCTCTTCCTGATATTCCTCGATTCGTGAGCACAATGCGATGTATGGCAGCTCGATGCGGTCGGCGGTGACGAAGGCGTTTTTGTACTTCTTTTTCAGCCGCTGATACATGTTTTCCGCTTCGAGACGTGTGCGGTAGTCGCCCACGCGCAGACGATAGTATGGCTGTCCAAACACCAGATAAACCGGCACATCGGGATATTTTTTCTTGAAGACCTCGCGGACGCTGTCGGCATGCTTCAGTGCGTCGTTGCCAAGCTCCATGAAAATCTGCACTCTGTACCCGTCGATTGTGCTGTCGTTGGCATGAATCTGACGCTGTTTCAACAACAAAGTGTCGATTCTGGTGTCCTGATCCAAAATCAGAAAACCGTTTTGGGCGACACAACTTATTGATAACAAGCATGTTATGACAAAAACCAACAATCTCCTATTCAAAACACAAAATTTTTTGTAAAATTACGCAAAAACTTTCAAATTAGTATGTGATTTTTTGTAATTTTGTGAATAATTTTTTGATATGAATGAAAATCTAGATGCATACGGCACTTCGATGAGCAAGGCTGAGAAGGAGATTGAGCAGGTTTTGCGGCCTGACGCTTTCGCCAGTTTTGCAGGGCAGGAGCAGGTCGTGGCAAATCTGAGGGTCTTTGTGCAGGCGGCGGCACAGCGTGGCGAGTCGCTCGACCATGTGTTGCTTCACGGGCCTCCGGGACTGGGCAAGACCACCTTGTCGCACATCATAGCCAACGAGCTTGGCGTGAACATGAAGATGACATCAGGACCGGTGCTCGACAAGCCGGGCAACTTAGCGGGATTGCTTACCAGTCTTGAGAAAAACGACGTGTTGTTTATTGATGAGATACACCGTCTGAGCCCTGTGGTGGAGGAGTATCTCTATTCCGCCATGGAGGATTTCCGCATCGACATCATGATTGAGACAGGTCCTAACGCCCGCAGCGTGCAGATAGCGCTCAACCCATTCACTTTGATTGGCGCCACCACACGTTCCGGACTGCTCACAGCGCCACTGCGCTCGCGCTTCGGCATCAACATGAGACTTGAATACTACGATTCGAAGACTTTGTCGAACATCATAAAACGTTCAGCATCAATACTTAAGGTGCCTATCGACGACGAGGCGGCATTCGAGATAGCAAGAAGAAGCCGTGGCACCCCACGTATAGCCAACCTGCTATTGCGTCGTGTCCGTGACTTCGCTCAGATAAAAGGTGACGGACGTATCACCATCGACATCGCTAAGATCGGCTTGAAGGCCCTTAACGTCGACCAGCATGGCCTCGACGATATGGATAATCGTATCTTATTGACTATCATTGAGAAATTCAAAGGCGGACCTGTCGGAGTGAACACCATCGCCACGGCGGTGGGTGAGGAGGCAGGCACCATAGAGGAGGTCTGCGAGCCGTTCCTCATCCAGGAGGGCTATCTGATGCGCACCCCACGCGGACGTGTCGCCACCGACCTAGCATACAAACATCTAGGGATATTCAAAGGCGCCGACCAAGGCAGTCTGTTCTAAATCAGCAAGTTTTACAGGTTAACACAAAAGAAAAAGGTTCCTTGGGAGGGAACCTTTTTCCAAATTAACCATTTAAAACTTAATCCTATGAAAAATCAAAGCTTTACTCTCTCTTGCTTTGTTTTTTTCTTGTTACTCGCCCACAGACCATAAACCTCGCTGACATTGCCAGCTGTTATGAATGCGTTTATGCCGTTTTCGTTGATGTGATTCATCAACTTGGAGAACTCATCTTTAGTCAGAAGGGCCTCAATCTCGACCTTCTTCTGGTTGCTGTAACCACCGGTTACGTCGTACATTGTCACACCACGCTGCAGCACATTGATGATGAAGTCCTGGATGTGTTTGTACTGTGGACTGATGATGCAGACACGTTTTCTGTTGTTCAGACCCGCTGTGAAATAATCGACCACAATACCGTTGATCCATGTTCCAATCAAGCCGATTACCACGATGTTGAACGGGTTGATAGCGAATGCTGTCAAACAGATCACTGTGCCTGCCACCGTCACTGATGCTCCGATGTCAAAGTGCATGTACTTGTTGACAATCTTTGCAAGGATGTCAAGACCGCCTGTCGAAGCGTTGATCTTAAACAAGGTGGCTTGAGCGAAGCTGAGGATAAGCACGAAGCAGACCAGGTCGAACCAAGGGTCGCCCATCAACGATGAGATACCGTCCTGGAGCGCCGTTGGTGACCAGCCGCCCGTAGCTGCGTCGAAGAAAGCACTTTTCTCGCCATACAACTTGGTGATGACCATCTGATATGGCAGATACTTCTCAAACAACGCGGTGAAAGGTCCTAATATCAATGCGGTGTAGACCGTCTTGATACCGAACTCTTTACCTATCAAGAAATATGCCAGAACAAGCAGGATGGCGTTGATGACGAAAATCATCACTGACACCTCGAGATGCACACCGAACAACGACTCCGACACTGTCGCCAAAACGATAGAAAGACCGGAGATTGTTCCGATGATGAGCTTGCTCGGCACTAAGAAATAATGAACACAGATAGCGGTCAAAATCATGCCAAATGTCATGATAAGGAATTCAACCCAGAATTTCTTGGTTGCAACGTAATCCCAAATTTGTTTTGCAGAGACCATTTTTAAATGATTTTTAACCGTTATATCTTGTCTGTTTTCGGGGTGCAAAATTATATATTATTTCATATCGTGCAACATTTTTATGATAATTTTTTTTGGAATTTTATAAAATTATGATTATCAATCTAATAAATAGATTTTGTCCATATTTTTACATATATTTTTGTGACGAAAATATGGTTATTGTGACGAAAATCTACGTTTTTGCCAAATATTTTTATGCATTTTTACGCCACATCCTCTGTCATTTCGAGCGAAGTCGAGAAATCCTTCTAAAAAAATTCTTTTCAAAAGGATTTCTCCATTCCGCTTTGCTTCAGTCGAAATGACAAAAAAAAGTTTCTGATTCCAAACTTTTTTGTATTTTTGCAAGTTGAAAACGAGACAAATAAATGAGAAAATTATTATCGACAATTGCTTTTGCATTTGCTATATTGCTGTCGTTGAATGCGGCAGCAAAAACCGCTGACATCACCGGAAAAGTTTTCGATAAGGAGACAAAAGAGCCACTTGAATACGCCACCATCACCCTGTTTAAGGCTGCCGACTCGACTTTTGTGGCGGGCATCATCACCGACACGAGGGGAGTGTTTACTATGCAGGCCGGACCGGGAAAATATTTCATGACGATTCAGTTTATGGGATATAAGACCAAACGGCTTAACGTCACTGTGGGCGGCGACGGTGCCGACGTGGACCTTGGAAAGATCTTTATCGACCCTGACACAGAACTGCTCGAAGAGGTGGAGATTGTGGCGGAGAAGAGCACCATGACCATGGCTCTCGACAAACGTGTGTTCAACGTGGGCAAGGACCTTGCGACAACGGCAGGCAACGCCATCGACGTGCTGGAAAACATCCCTTCGGTGACTGTCGACGTGGAAGGCAACGTCAGCCTGCGCGGCGATGATGGCGTGACGATACTAGTAGATGGCAAGGTGTCGGGACTTGTCGGACTGAGTACACAGGACGCTTTGCGTAGCCTGCAAGCCGACATGATCGAGCGTATCGAGGTGGTGACAAACCCTTCGGTAAGATACGATGCTGAGGGAACAGCAGGTATTATTAATATTGTGCTGAAAAAAGACAAACGCAAAGGCTTCAACGGCAGCGTCGACCTGCGTGGCGGCTTCCCGTTTGAGTGGGGCAAGGCACAGCCAGAGCCATTTCCATACCAGTGGGGCGCAGGCGTCAACCTCAACTACCGCCTGAAACGTTTCAACTTCTTCGCGAGCTACAACTACAACTATCGCGACGACATGAGCGACGGCTACACAAAGACCGAATATTTCAACGGTGGCATCCCATACAACCCCGATTTGCATAACCACGGCGACGCTACACAGGTGTCGGAGCAGTCAACATTCCGCAGACGCCATAATGAGGGTCATACCGTGCGCGGCGGCCTCGACTATTACATCACCGACAACGATATCATCTCATTTTCAACGATGTACCGTTACGGAACAGGCCATAACACCCCGACGGTGACGTATGTCGACGTATTTCCGTTTGATGGCACTTCGAAATACAAAAAACGTTCGGAAGACTGGTATAACAAACGCCCGATGAACGAGTTTACCCTCGATTATGACAAGTATTTCAACACAAAAGACAACTATCTGAAGGCCTCGTTCCGTTATTTCCAGAACGAGAACGACGAAAAATCGGACATCTACGACAGGCATTTTGCCTCACAGGAAGACATGGACAATGACATCGTTATTGACACCTCGGTGATTTTGCAGCACACTCAAACCACTGAGATTCATCGTCGTTTCCAGGGAATGGTCGATTTTGCATATCATTGGGGGCTGCATCATATGGAAGCTGGTGCCAAATACACCAACGGCACGCCAAGCAACAATGCTATCGTGACACAAAATGGCGAGCCTTTGGAGGAGTTTTGCCATGAATTCGACTATAACCAGCAGGTGGCGGCATTGTATGCGAGCTACGGCACCGAAGTCGGACTGTTCTCGTTCCTCGCTGGAGCGCGTTATGAGTACACCTACACCATGGCAAACTACAAAAACAAGCCTGATGGCAAGCACACCCAGAGTTATGGCGACATCTTCCCGAGCGGACATGTCAACTTCAAGATTACTGAGAAAGACCAGCTGCAGGTGAGCTACACACGTCGTATCCGCAGGCCTGGCTACTGGCAGATGGCACCTTACCGTTCGTTTAATGACGACCGTAACTTCCGAATGGGTAACCCTGCTTTGAAGCCAGTATATACTGACAGTTACGAGCTCTCTTACCTGAAATTCTGGGAGGGCGGCAATTTCAACCTCACAGGATACTACCGTCACAGCACCGATGTGATACGCTATTTCACCGAGGTTGTCGGCGAGGTGTCGATAGGCATGCCTCAGAACTTCGGCATCAGCGACGACTACGGTCTGGAACTCGTCGGAAATGTCAAGATTTTCAAGTGGTGGACCCTCAACGGAAGCATCAACGTGTTCAACTCGTCGGTGGTGGGTGACTACACCTCGACCACGACGGGCATCACAAACCATTATACCACAGACTCGTATAACGTGCAAGGCCGTTTTGTCAGCAAGTTTGAGTTCAAGAAACTGTGTAACTTCCAGCTTACAGGCCACTTCTCGAGTCCTCGCGACGAACCTCTCGGCTTCCGTGAGGCGCATTACTGGTTCGACTTCGCCGCTTCACGCGACGTGTTGAAAGGCAAAGGCACTTTATCGTTGAATGTCAGGGACTTGTTAGGCACGCACTCACATGCAGGCGAGTCGTGGGGTGACAACTTCTGGCAATACAGTGAAGGCGCATGGAGCAAAACCACGGTCACGCTCAACTTCAACTACCGCATCAACCAGCAGAAGAAGCGCCAGCGTCCTGATGAGGGAGGAGGCAATTACGAGATAGAAGAAGGTGGTGAGTTGGATTAATCTATTACCACCTCATCGCAGAAGATCCATGCTTTATCGCCGGCGCCGACATGCCAGTCGGGGCAGGTGCCGATGCTTGTGGCAACCATGCGGACATAGCGGGCATTAAGGCGTTTGCGGATCTCAAGTTCCTGAATCACAGCGTCTTCGGCGTCTTGTGCCACCTCGTTTTCGACCACTCCGACTGACTTAAAGTTCTTGCCGTCGTCAGAGACGAAGAACTCCACCTTTTCAGGCATGAAAATCCATGAATCCTGGTCTTGCAGGAAGCTGCCTGCCAGACGAGTGATGCTGGTCTGCTCGCCAAGGTCGATGGTGACGTCGACATCCACGCCATGATAGCCTTGCCACATGCCGACACGGAAATTGTCGTTACCGCGCTGTAAATCAATGAGTGCAATGTCGCCTCCGGCATCATATTGGTTGCTGTAGGCATTCTTGATGGCGATTTTGCGGCCTGCCGCGATCTTCTTGAATGAGCCTTCTACAATATACGATTTCTCGTTGCCAACCTGGGCATACGCCTTGATATCGGTGGTTTTATCGATGGTGAAAGGAGCGATATATTCGACAAAATAACCGCCGTTCAACGAATAATAGATCTTGGCGTCTTTGTTCGGATGGCTTATGCTGACGTCGAGGTCGTCGTAGAAGACATAT
The DNA here is from genome assembly GCA_017645275.1 of Bacteroidales bacterium. Taxonomy (GTDB): domain Bacteria; phylum Bacteroidota; class Bacteroidia; order Bacteroidales; family F082; genus Limimorpha. The sequence goes on from JAGCPH010000034.1 coordinate 11,011, forward strand.
CTCTCAACATTGATGATAGGCACTGTAACAATCTGATTGTCAGCGATATATGCCTTAGGACAATCCTCTTCGGCAGTGGCCCAGGTGGTGTTGCGGTTGCTGGTCATTGTGAACTCAAGCTTGCCGCCGTTTATCACCTCGTCGTAGTATAAGTAGCTGCGTGTCAATGGCTTACCATTGAGTTTAACAGATTCTATGTATTTGTTCTCGTGTGAGAGGTTCTTTGCGATGATGGTGAGATGCTTGCCGTTTTCGAAGTTGAGCGTCATCTTCTCGAAATGAGGTGTGCCGATGACGAAATATCCGCTTGCTGGTGTCACCGGGAAGAATCCCATGGCGCTCATGACGTACCATGCCGACATCTGTCCGCAGTCTTCGTTGCCGCAGAGGCCATCTGGCTGGTCGGTGTAGAGCTCGTTCATGATCTGGCTGACGTAACGCTGTGTCTTTACTGGCTTTCCGAGGAAATTGTAGAGGTATGCCATGTGGTGTGAAGGCTCGTTGCCGTGTGCATACTGTCCGATGAGGCCTGTGATGTCGACCTGCTCGCGGCCGGTGAGGTCGGACGAGGTGTTGAAGAGGCGGTCGAGCATGTTTTCGTAGGTTTCCTTGCCGCCCATCATGGCGATGTGGCCGTTAACATCTTGAGGCACAAAGAAATTGTATTGCCAAGTGTTGGCTTCTGTCAGCATGAAGTTGACCTGACGCGGGTCGAAAGGCGACACGAAGCCGCCGTTTTTACGTCCACGGAAGAACTTCGTCTCCGGGTCGTAGAGGTTTTTGTAGTACTGTGCGCGACGGTAGAACTCGTCGGCTATGTCCTGTTTGCCCATCTTCTCGGCCATGCGTGCTATGCACCAGTCGTCGTAGGCATATTCGAGTGTCGTTGACACCGACTCGCCGGCCATGTCGGCAGGGATGTAGCCGTATTTCTTGTAAAACTCGAGTCCCCACATGTCTTCGTTAGCCCTTGCCACCATTGCGTCGAGGGCTTTCTCGGCGTCGAAGCCTGTGATGCCGTTGATATAGGCGTCGGCCATGACAGGGATGGAGTGGTAGCCTATCATGCAGTGTGTCTCGTTGGCTGCGAGTTCCCATGTCGGGAGCAGTCCGCCAGTCTCGTAATTATCTATAAATGTGTTGATTATGTCGACTGCGCGTTCGGTCTGAATCATGTCGAGGAGCGGGTTCTCGGTGCGGAAAGTGTCCCACTGTGAGAACACGGTGTAGCGTGGGTGGTCGGCCTGATGTATCTTGAGGTCGTGGCCACGGTAGCGTCCGTCGACGTCGGAATATATGTTCGGGACTATAAACGAGTGATACAGAGCGGAATAGAATATTTTTTTATCGCGTTCGAACTTGCTGTCGACCATAATACGGCCCAATTCTTTGTTCCATGCGTTGTAGGTCTTCGCTGCCAATGCCTCTATGTCGAAATCGGTGATTTCAGACCGCAGGTTTTTCTTTGCGCCTTCCACGTCGACGGCCGAGATGCCGATACGCATCACAAGAGGTTCTCCATCGTTTTGAAAATCAATGGCATAGACCAGACCTTCGTCGTTGTTGTCGCAGGCGATGATAGGTTTTGAGAACTCTGCGTAGAAGTAGAGATATTGGTCGCGTGCCCAGTAGCCCGAGCGACGGAAACCGCTGATGGTGTTGTCGTTTTCGACCTTTGCCCAAGCCTCATAGATCTTCTCGTTCGACAGTGTCGATTCTTTCAGGTCGAGGATGACGGTGGCGTTGGCGTTCTCGGGGAAGGTGTAGCGATGCATCGCGGCACGCACGCCTGAGGCCAGTTCCACCTTTATATTATAGTCGTCGAGGACCACGCTGTAGAATCCTGGACGTGCTGTCTCGGTCTCATGGCGGAATGACGAGCGGTAATCGTCTGATTTATAATGCTTTTCGCCAGTAATCGGCATAAAGCGGAAGTCGCCGTAGTCGTTGCATCCCGTTCCGCTGAGGTGTGTATGGCTGAAGCCAAGTATGTGATTATCAGAGATGTGGTAGCCTGAGCAGCCGTCCCAGTCGTCCATGCGGGTGTCGGGGCTGAGTTGTACCATTCCGAAGGGTGCTGTGGCGCCAGGGTAGGTATGTCCGTGGCCTCCCGTTCCGATAAATGTGTCGACGTAAGTTACAGGTTCTTGTTTTTTAGTGCAAGAGAAGAGCAAAAATGCTGTAATAATTAATATAGGTGTCTTTTTCATGGAAATGTTAATTTTTTCTGACTTCAAAAGTACCATAATTTTCAATAGCTTGTGAAAAATTTTTTATTTTTTTTAAAAAAAAGTTACACCATTCATAAAAAAGTTATATCTTTGCAACGTAATATGAATTGAAAGGATTCATTAAGAAATAGAAAATTAACTAAATTATTAACTAAAATTACTAAAAATGAAAAAAGTACTTTTACTTTCATTAGGCCTTTTAGTAGGCATGGCAGGCTTCGCACAGGTAAAATCCATGAAAGAAGCAGCTAAACAGTGCGTGGAAGCACAGAAGACAGTGATGAACGGTACAGAGGTTACACCAGCTTCTAACTATTCAGCACCTTCAATGGTTCTTCCTAGTGTTACAACAACACAGCTTAGAGATGGTGAGGCAACTTTGATGCCAACTATGACAACAGCTTATGACCTCCAGTCAAACAGTGCACTTGCTAACCGTATTGCAGCATGGGCTGACGGTACAGTCGCAGTTACAGCAACATGGGATCCAACAGATTCACCATGGAGCGAGCGTGGTACTGGTTACAACATCTATGTTGACGGTGAATTCGGTGAAGAGCCAGAAACACGTCAGGAACCTGACAAATCAGGTTGGCCATCAATCTGCGCTTATGGCGATGGTGAAATCCTTGCATCACACAACGATGGTGTGAATGTTTACTACAGAGCAACAAAGGGTGAAGGCGAGTGGGAATTCCTCATCAACCTTAAGACAAGCGAGCGTGCATGGACATGGCCAAGAGTTGCTAGCACAGCTGACGGTGCATTACACCTCTTATGCGCTGACCAATATACAGATGCAGGTGGTAACAACGTGAGCGTTATGACATATTTCAGATCAACTGACGGTGGTCATAACTGGACAGAGAACTCAGTCTTTGGTGATCTCTCAGCAGAGTACAACTTGCAGATTTCAGCTGATGACTATGTAATTGCAACAAACGGCAACCGTATCGCTGTCGCATGCTTCAGCATGACATACGATATTTTCTACATGTGGTCAGAAGATGGTGGTTTGAACTGGGAGAAGAAAGTGGTTTGCGAGAACCCTATCAAGGCTGCTACAGGTTCTAACTTCGATTGGGGCCAGACAACAATTGGTGCTTTGTCAGACGATGTTATCACTGACTCTATCTACTGGAATGATAACTCAGGTTCAATCGCAATCGGCAACGATGGTACAGTTCACATGACATGGGCTATCGGTCGTTGGACTCCAGCTCCAAAATCAGGTTGGGGATACTACACATACTGGCCATTCACAATTGGTGCAGTGTATTGGAACTCAAACTTCGTCAACGAGCAGGGTACAAACCAGATCCCAACATGGGGTGATTGGTCAGGTGATGCTGAATTTGAAAGCGAATTCATTTGGCCAGGTCAGGTGATAGGCGGCTATGGTCACATCATGGATACAGACCGTATTGAGGCAATGGCAGATGCAGAAGGTAACCACAACCTCCACTTCTATGGCTATGCATCAGAAAATACTCCTGGTGATCCAGAAGGTCCAGCATATGAAACTGATATCTACAACAACAAACCAGATGATTATGGTTACAGAACCTTCAACATCCTTGGCACAATGCATTCAATTGCTGTTGACAATGACAACAGTGTGTATATCCTCTACAGCGGTCTTTCAGACAAACGTACTGGTTCAACACCAGCAGCTACACAGTTCTATCTGAGAAGCCCATTCTTGCACACATGCGTTGACGGTGAGTGGGAGCCATGGTATGATGCTACAGTTATTGCAACTGGTGTTGCTCACAACCGTGAAGAGGCTTATAGCTTCACAGCATATCCAAACGAGGTGAACGGTGAGATGTGGTTCTGCTATTCAGCTGATACCGAAATGGGTCTCTACCTCGATGGCGATCTCCAGCAGTCACCAACAGAGAACACAATCTACGCTGTTAAAGTTGCTAAGCTCGATGAGGTTTCAGAGGTTAAAGACGTTGTTTACAACATCTATCCTAACCCAGCATCAGACTACATCTGCATCGCAGCTGACGCAGCAGCAGAGGCAACAATCACATTTGTCAACCTCGCTGGCCAGACAGTGAAGACTATCAACACAAGCCTCACAATTGGTAACAACAGCCTCAGCATCGACCTCGCAAGCGGTGTTTACTTCTGCACAGTCAATGCTAACGGCTTCAGCAAGACAACTAAGGTTGTTGTGAAGTAAGTTTTTAGACGTTAGTCTTTAGACATTAGATTTAGTAGAGACGTGCTATGGTGCGTCTCTACTTTTTTTAAATACAAAATATTAAGGCTATGAAAAAGACATTAATTATACTAATCATTGTTGCCATCGTGGTGGTGGCGGCGAAAATGACGGTACCTAACGAGGAAAAGCATTATCAGGTGGCGCAGCAGAAACTCACATCATTAGTGGGACAGAAGATGTCAAGCCTTGATGGCTGGAAGGAGATGGCGGAAGGCCAGAACCTAGATGTTGCGGCGTTGATAAAGTTGGCAGTAGGCCAGATGGAGGTGAAGGATTATTTCGTGTGCAATGTCGGACGAATCACCTACGACGGCAGCACATATCCATTGACAGTTGGAGTTTTCAACCATGTCTTCGTCTTGACAGACTACATGGATGAGATGGAGAAGGCGGGGAAGAAAGTGGAGGAATATAAGAAGAAACTGGAATAGTTGTTGTTTTTTTGGGGATAAGGCATGCCTTATCCCAACAGGATGAGACTGTTTGGACATCCCGTAGTGGCGAAGGCATGCCTTCGCCACTATGTGGATATTATTTTAAATGTTTAATATAAAAACCATTATTTATGGAACACAGAAACAGAATTTCATTAAGATTACCCAATTGGGATTATTCATGGGCAGGTGTTTATTTCATTACAACATGTACAAAAGACAGAAATTATTATTTCGGAAATGTCGTGAATGGAGAAATGATTTTGACAAATATAGGTGCAATTGCGGATGTTTTGTGGCATGAAATCCCCAGTCATTCTAAAAATGTCGAATTAGGGCCATTTATTGTTATGCCCAATCACATTCATGGTATTTTGATGTTGAAAAATGATAAAGATGAAGTGATTGATTATGAGGCGAGAAAAAATATTGATGTTAAAAGATTTCAAAATCCCGGTAAAAACAGCATTTCTTCAATTGTTGGAGGTTATAAAGCATCAGTTACCAAACATCTTCGGAGGATGGGATACATTTTTGCATGGCAAACAGGATTTTATGATGAGATAATCAGGGATGTTAATGCATATTATAATGTGAAAAGATATATTGAAAATAATCCGAGAAATTGGAAAGAGGATGAATATTGTTGATGGTTGTAAAATGGGGATAATATGATTTCCCGTAGGGGATAGGGCATGCCCTATCCCTTCTGGATGAGATATGTTTAAATAATATTGTAAGGCGAAGGCATGCCTTCGCCTATGGAAAAATTGAAAATCTTGGGAATTTTTTGTTGAAAAATTGTGGAATTACTGAAAAATAGATGCCGAGCTGTTTGAAACGCCCGACATCTAATAAAATTATGTTATTGTGTTAGAATTTTAATGCAACTCCATTGACACCAAATCCAAGGTTGACAGGGTGCTTGCCATCTTTGTTCATTTCGATGTTGTAAAATGAATAAACCTGATTTTGTTGCTGATAGTATTTATATCTATTCATCCTTGCTTGTCCGACTGCAGTAAATATAATACCTGAACCGACAAAACCGGCACCGACTGGTACCAAAGTAAACCACGCCCAAGGCTCATCGAGTAAACCGAGGATAATTCCACCCACCAAAGCTGCCCCACCGACACTAAGAAAGACTATACCAGTAGTACGAAGTCCCTTACCTGGTATCTTGTATGGGTCGTAATTGTTATAGCCATAGTAATCGCCATACATATTGTTTTGTTTTGGCTGAGGTTCTCTTTTAAAGACATCAACGCTTCCGTTTTCGTAAAGAATTGTTGAAATGTCAGTTTTTTTCATAGTATAAATCGGACCGTCGTTGTCGCCAAATTTCTTGTATTTGATAACCTCAACTTCAACTTCGGTGACTTTAGCCTCAATTTTGTTACCGTCGTTAGTGACAATTATGTCTTGAGAATATGCTGTAAATCCAATTAACAGCACGATTAATGATAGAAACAGTTTTTTCATTTGCGTTAAATTTTGTTATTATTATTTTTATTAGCACCTTGTAAAATCACATGCATAAAAAAGCGTGGCACCTTTCGCTTTTTCCAATATGTTTTTAAAATGCACGTAATGAATTACGCTTTTATATCATAGGCAAAATTTTTAATTACACTATTTTTTATCACTGCAAATATAAAAATTATTTTAATATCAAATAAAAAACCGACGCATCTTTTTATCGACGCGCCGGTTTTTTCATTGCGGAAAAACTTTATTCTGTCTTCTGACTACTGTCTTCTGGCTTCTTAAAGATTATTTTCCTTCGCTCAACTTCTTATATCCTTCATATCTCAGTTTAGCAAACTGCTCGGTCTTGGCGAACAGCTCTTTTGCCTCTTCTGGGAAGGTCTTCAGCAATGAGTTGTAACGGACTTCACCCATGATGAAGTTCTGGAACTTGCTCCAGTCCGGCTCTTTTGAGTCGAGGTGGAAACCGTTCTGACCTGCTTCTTCCTCAGCTGGGTTGAAGCGCCAGAGGTGCCAGTAACCGCAGTCGACGGCGAGCTTCTCTTCTTGCTGTGAGTGGCCCATACCAATCTTAATGCCGTGGTTGATACATGGAGCGTAGCAGATGATGAGTGATGGTCCCGGATATGCCTCAGCTTCTTTGATGGCCTTGAAGTACTGTGCCTGTGATGAACCCATAGCCACCTGTGCCACGTAGACGTAACCGTAGCTCTTGGCAATCATGCCGAGGTCTTTCTTACGCACCTTCTTACCTGATGCGGCGAACTTGGCGACGGCGCCGGCTGGTGTAGCCTTTGATGACTGACCGCCTGTGTTCGAGTAAACCTCTGTGTCGAGGACGAGGACGTTGACGTCTTCGCCTGATGCGAGCACGTGGTCGAGACCGCCGAATCCGATATCGTATGCCCAACCGTCACCACCGAAGATCCACTGTGACTTCTTCACGAGATGATCTTTGAGGTCGAGGATCTGCATGCACTTGTCGCAGCCGCACTTCTCGCAACCGGCAACGATCTTGTCAGCCAATTCAGCTGTCTTGATGCCGTCTTCGCGGTTGTCGATCCAAGCCTGGAAGAGCTTCTTGAGGTCGTCGCTGCAGCACTTGCAGTTGGCGATGGCGTCTTTCATGATGAGCTCGATGCGGTCGCGGAGTTTACGTGTGGCTGTTGCCATACCGAGACCGAACTCAGCGTTGTCTTCGAACAATGAGTTAGCCCATGCCACGCCCTTGCCTGAACGGTTGTTCTTGCAGTAAGGTGTCGCAGGTGCCGAACCGCCGTAGATTGACGAGCAACCTGTTGCGTTGGCGACGAGCATTCTCTCACCGAAGAGCTGTGTGATGGTCTTGATATATGGTGTCTCACCGCAGCCTGCGCAGGCGCCCGAGAACTCGAACAACGGCTGTGCGAACTGGCTGTTCTTGGTGTTGGCGTATTTGTCGATGAGGTTGTCTTTGTAGGTGACTTTCTTCTGTCCGTACTCCCAGTTCTTAGCTTCGTCAAGCTGGCTCTCGAACGGTTTCATCACCAATGCTTTCTCCTTAGCAGGGCAGACGTCGGCGCAGTTGCCGCAGCCTGTGCAGTCCATGACTGAAACCTGCATTCTGAAGTGCATGCCTGCCAATTCCTTCGGCATCTTGACATCGATGGCATTCATGCCCTTTGGAGCTTTCTTCATCTCTGCATCTGTCATGACGACCGGGCGGATTGCTGCGTGAGGGCAGACCAAGGCGCACTGGTTGCACTGGATACAGTTGGCTGGGTTCCACTCTGGAACGACTGTTGCCACACCACGTTTCTCGTAGGCTGTTGTGCCTGCCGGGAATGTACCGTCGACGATGTCTTTGAATGCGCTCACTGGGAGGTCGTTGCCGCACTGGGCGACCATCGGACGCATCACCTTGTTGATGAACTCAGGATCGTCAGCGTTGTGCTCGAACACGAAGTCTGTTGTGCAGTCGAGTTTTGCCCATTCGGCTGGGATTTCAACCTTTGTGATTTCACCGCCGCGGTCGACAGCTGCGTAGTTCATGTTGACGATGTCTTCACCTTTCTTGCCGTAGCTCTTCACGATGAACTTCTTCATCTGCTGCACTGCGAGGTCGTAAGGGATAACGCCTGAAATCTTGAAGAATGCGCTCTGGAGGATGGTGTTGGTACGGTTGCCAAGGCCGATCTCAGCTGCAATCTTGGTAGCGTCGATGATGTACATATTAATATTGTTGAGAGCGAGATATTTCTTCACATAGTCAGGAAGATGTTTCTTTGTCTCAGCAACGCTCCATGGCGAGTTGTAGAGGAATGTTCCATTCTTCTTCAAACCGCGGAGGCAGTCATATTTCTTAAGATATGACGGAACGTGTACTGCCACGAAG
>JAGCPH010000035.1 GCA_017645275.1 Bacteroidales bacterium
ATGCGGCTCGTCGCTTTTTTCTTCAGGCGATTCTTTCACTATACGGCAAGCCAGGTTCACCAAGGCATTTGTCAACGGCATGGCTACCAACATGGTGCTGATGTTGAAAATGGTGTGGAACATAGCGAGCTGTATCTGAGGCGCTGAAGGGAACATCCTGTCAAACAGAATTCCAAACGTCCATTCATTGCCTGTTGTCACGCGTAACAGGAATCCTATCAGCATGAAGATCGCCACACCCATGATATTGAAAATCAGGTGTATCATGGCTGTTCGTTTTGCTGATGTGCCACTCGTCACGCCGGCGATGATGGCGACCACGCATGAGCCGATGTTGCTACCCATCGTCAGGTAGATGCCTTGGTCGAGCGTCACCAAGCCCGAGACGACCATAGTGATTGCGATGGATGTCATCACCGACGAGGATTGTATGATGGCTGTCAGGATGGCGCCGACCAAGACCAGTAGCACTGCGTTGTTGATGCTTGCAAGAAACTGTTTTACAGCGTCGAGGGCGGCGAATTCATCCATGGCGTTTGCCATCATCGAGAGACCGACAAACAGCATTCCGAAGCCTGTCAGTATGCCCCCGATCTGCTTGGTGATATTGCGTTTGCTGAACAGCGTCATAAAAGCTCCGATGCCTGCAAAGGCCGCAAAGATGATTGTTGTGGAGATGCTGTTCTTGCCGAACATTCCCAACGCCACCAGCTGCGCAGTAACTGTGGTACCGATGTTGGCTCCATAGATGATGGTGGCTGCCTGTGCGAGCGACAGTATGCCCACGTTGACGAAGCCTATCACCATCACTGTGACGGCACCGCTACTCTGGATGGCGGCAGTGCCCACTGTGCCGATGCCTACGCCGAGCCACTTGCTTTTTCCTGTCTTTGAAAACAGCTGCTTCAACCTTTTCGACGACACCGCCTCGAGATGGGTGCTCATCATCTGGCAGGCTACAAGGAACACGCCTATGCCCGCCATCAAGGTCAATATTGCAGTTAGAACGCTTGAAAAACTAATCATAATGAACTTATAATCTTTGTGGTTTTAAAATATTCTGCAAAGATAATAAAAAAATCATCCCATTACAACATCTAAAATCATCATTAATACAAAACCTATAGTGATGCCCATAAAGTGTATCTTATTAGTTACTAATGAATGCCTTGAATATATTCTATAGCTGCATCAAGCTGAGGCTTGAAATCACCGTTGTGATCCTTGCGGAGCACCACTTGGTCGGGCGTCAAGCCTATGCCTTCATGCACCGCACCCCCGATATTGCTTTCAAACGTTGAGGTGTAGATGTAATGGCTCATCGTACTTATATCGCCAAACGGACCTCCGTAGTTGAGGTTGATGGAGGTGGCGGGTTGCAAAGGCCCTGTACCGCCAAAGGTGCGTTCGCCTATAATGTGACTTGTAGGGAGCACCGCTTTAATGGCCGTAGGCTCGATTTCGCCCATGCTGACAGAATTGATGTCGCAAATGACGACATAAGGAATGTTCTCGGCTGTGATGTCACGATGGTACTTGCTCTGCGGATAGATATAATAAGGTGACCAGGCAGAATGCTCATATCTGCCGGGGCCTTCCTTGTAGCGGGTCTTAAATATTTCCGTCTTCTCATCGAGGAAGGTACCGACGAGATAGTCGAGGTCGTCCTGATAGCCGCCACTGTTGGCGCGGTTGTCGAGTATGATGCCGGCCAGTTGTTCGCGCGGCATCTCGGTGATGGCCTTCATCCAATGGTCGAGAAGGTCATAGGCGGGACTGGAAGAGTCGCGCAGCATAGGGGTGAGTGCTGCCATCGACTGCCAGAGGTATGGGATCTTGCGCCCGTCAGCCAGCCTGATGAGGAAATAATGATAGGTGACAGTATTATTTAACTCCTCTACAGGAGCCGTAGCCGATTCATGCACTTCTATGTCGTATACCGCCTCCATGCCGCTGAGAAATTCCAACAGGTGGCTCTGCTCCTCCTCCCTCGGCTCGATGTAATAGTCTCTTTTCTCCACCTCCATCTGTCCGGGTCTAACGGTCAGCTTGGTGATGGTGTCGCTGCTGGAAGGGAAGAGGTTTTTAACATAAACTTTCATGTGATGGTCTATCATGCCGCCAAAAACACCACGATACAGGGCATCCAGATCATTCAATGTCACGTCCTGACCGGCTTCATGTTTGTTATCCAAATCCAGGAACTTAGGCATGTATTCGTCGTAAACATTATCCCAATCGGTCTTGTCCACATCCCAAAACACATAGCCTGTGCTGATGCACTTCCACAAGTACTCAAATTGGGTGGAGTAGCTGTTGTATGCCAAATCGCTGGTCTCGCCAATATAAGGATGATAGTCGGCCTGTTTGCGGCAACCGCTGAAAATCAATGCTACAGCCGCCAAAATTATTATATTTCTTTTCATTTTTTTAACAATTTAAGTATTAATCTAGAAGCAGAATGCCCAACCAATTGTGACGGTAAGCGTGTTGAGATAGCGCGGGTCACTCAAGTGACTGTAGCTCTTATGATGGCTCACCAAATCGTAATAATACAACACGTCCAGGCTGACGATATCTTTTTTGCTCAGACTGCGCAAAGTATAACTGACACCAAATCCGCCGACAACTCCACCAATGAAACGCTGGTCTTCACTGTTGAATTTGCGGTCTTCGTCAAAGTTTTCGAAATATACGTAATAATCGGTCATCCAATAGGTTCTGCCGTCCCTGGATTCCCACCACCAATATGATCCATAGCCGCCACAGTAGGCATGACCCTGCAACTGCTTTCCGCCAAAAGAGAAATCAGCCATGATGGGAAGCATGACAAACCTATTGATATGATTTGTGTAAACCGGGTCAAGGTAATTGAGGTTGCGGTCCATGCGATATGAACGAGTCATTGTGCTCAAATCGGCACGCAAGGCAAACCAGTCGGTGAAAGCATATCTCGCCGATACTCCAATGTCACCACCATATAACGAAGTATAGGTTTCGTCTATGCGACCCCAATTGGATTGGGAGATGCTGGTCCAACTCGCACCAAGTTTTATTCCCAAGCTCCATTTGGCACTGAAATCAGGTTGTAATGGTATTTGATCCTTGCCGATGCTTTCCGAGGTCGTTTGTGCTTGGATTCCCATGGTTATCCAACAGAATAAAACGGCAGCGATAAGTTTTAAACATCTTGTTTTCATTTCGGATAATTTTCTGCAAAGATAAACAAAAATTGAAATGGCATTGACATTATAATAATTTATGATTGTCAGACGATAAAATCACTAATAATGGTGATCATGGAGATTGTACAAATCGTGCCTGATGAGATTCCAGAGTGTGCGCGTCGGCCGAAATCATCAGGGCTTCTCAAACTGCCTCACTACGTAAGAGCAGACAGCATGATTGTGAATTTTTCAAAGATACAAAAAAGAGACGTTTTGGGAAACGTCTCTACCAATTTTTTGTACATCCTCAGGGATTCGAACCCTGGACCCATTGATTAAGAGTCAATTGCTCTACCAACTGAGCTAAGGATGCATCATTTTTCAGGCTGCAAAAATACAACCTTTTTCAATACGTGCAACATTTTTCTTAAAAATATTTTTCAACACCTATTTTCATCGAAAAAATTACTAATTTTGCAAAAAATTTCGAACAACAATTTTAAATTAAAATATCATGGCATTCAACCTCAGAAACAGAAACTTCCTGAAGCTTTTGGACTTCACACCGGAAGAAATCAAATTTTTCCTTAAACTCGCAGCTGACCTCAAGCACGCCAAATATACAGGCACCGAGCAGCCACGCTTGAAAGGCAAGAACATCGCCCTCATTTTCGAGAAGACCTCGACACGTACACGCTGCGCTTTTGAGACAGCAGCTTACGACCAGGGCGCTCACGTCACTTACCTCGGACCAACAGGCTCACAGATCGGCGTTAAGGAATCAATGAAAGATACAGCACGAGTTCTCGGACGTATGTACGACGGTATCGAATACCGCGGCTTCGCCCAGAAGACAGTGGAAGAACTCGCTCAGTACGCTGGCGTACCGGTTTGGAACGGCCTCACCAACGAATTTCACCCGACACAGATCCTCGCCGACTTCCTCACAATGCAGGAGCATGTCGACAAACCTCTCAACCAGGTGACTTACGCTTACATCGGCGATGCCCGCTTCAACATGGGTAACAGTTTGATGGTCGGTGGCGCAAAGATGGGTATGGACGTCCGCATCGTGGCTCCAAAAGAGCTCCAGCCTTCAAAAGAACTCATCGA
>JAGCPH010000036.1 GCA_017645275.1 Bacteroidales bacterium
GAAGATTGACGACGTGATTAATAAACTGTTTCTCTGATGGTTGTCACGCCGTTATCTGTTGTAACTTTTACAAGATACACTCCAAAATCGTAATTTCTGAAGTCATATTCGTAAACATCGCCACTGACTGCATTGTCAAACACTTTTTCTCCTAAGATGTTGTAAATGCTGATGTTTCTGATGTTTTTAGCTTCAATTTTCGCTATTCCTCGAGTGGGGTTAGGGTAGACCGAAACAATGTTTTCCGTAAGCTCGGACGCTCCGTCGTTGTATGGCAGAATCGTGGTGAACTGCTCGCTCCATGCTGAATTTTGATAATCATCTTCGCTTCCGTTTGGAACATAGAGTGTGGTGCTTCCGAAGCCTCCAAATGGGTATTCGCCCAATGTTGGCGGCACTTCAGACAATGAAACCGCATCTATAAAACCGCTGCAACTCGCAAAGGCGAAATTGCTGATGGATGTCACGTTTTTCGAAATCGTTAAGCTGCCAGTGAATCCGTGGCAGCCTTCAAAAGCGCTTGAGCCGATTGTGGTGACCGAGTGTGGTATCACCAAATCACCAGTAAATCCTGAACATTCCTCAAATGCCCAGTCTGGTATCGTGCTCAGCGACTCGCTGATTGATATGCTGTTGAAACCACTGCAATAGGCAAATGCCGATTCTCCCAGCTCTGTCACGGTGTTCGGAATAGTGAGTGTGCCAGTCAGTCCTGAGCAGCTTTCGAAGGCGTATTCGTTGATTGCGGTGACTGAGTTTGGAATGCTCAGCTCTCCGGTCATGTTTGTGCAGTAGTAGAAAGCGTTGTTGCCTATGGTGGTCACATCATCAGGAATTGTGGTGTTTTGGCATCCGCTGACGAGCTCGTTTGTGCCTGTTCTGATTATGGCGTTGCAGCCGTTTCTGGAATCATATGTCTGATTGCCGCTTTCTACAGTGATTTCAGCTAATTCCGCACATCCCGCAAATGGGTTTACACCGATGTGAGTCACTGAACTCGGGATGTTGACGCTCGTCAGGCCGGTGAACCAGAACGACCAGCCGCCAATAGTGCTCACAGAGCTCGGGATGGTGATGCTCGTCAGGCCGCTGACACGGTTGAAAGCATCTTCACCAATGGACTCGACGGAATTTGGGATGGTCGAGTTCTTGCATCCGACAACCAACTCGTCGTTGTAACTCAGTATTATGGCATTGCAGTTGTCGCGTGAGTCGTAGTCTTCGTTGCCAGCCTCAACCACAAAGCCATCAATGCCGTCGCAGCAGTAGAATGGGGTATAGCCTATATACTCCACCGACGCGGGTATGGTTATAACACCAGTAAAACCGCAGTAATCGAAGGCATCGTCACCTATTTCAGTCAGGCTGTTCGACAGGGTGAGACTCGTCATACCGGAGCATTTGTAAAATGCCAGATCACCGATTTCCTCGACAGTGTTGGGTATTACCAGCGGACCAGTGAGGCCCTCGCAATAGTAGAAAGCCTGGCTGTCGATGATGGTTACGGTATAGCTGTTGCCGTAATAATAAGCCGTCGCGGGGATGTTGAGCGGTCCGGAGGCATCGTAACCGTCAACGTGTCCGGTCAAAGTCACTGAGACGTCATCATCGTTGATGGTGTACTCAAGGTTGTTGTAGGTGAAGTCTTGCGCCGAAATCCTTGTGAGAGCCGAGGATAGCAAAATTATCAAGGTTAATAGTTTTTGTAAATTTTTTATCATTGTATAAGGTTTTAAACTGTTATTCGAATGAGGTTTATTCACTGTAGGCGATTGCTTTCGTAGGCTCGGGTTTTCATTTTGGGTTGAAATGGGCTCAGAGAAGGCGTTTTATCGCGCTTAGAAAATGCGTATGTTTTCCTAAATCCTTGTTAAATATGCCTGTTTGGTCAAGCGAGTCGATTCTTACTTTTCCTGAGGCATGGATGATTTTTTCGTTGTCCAAAATGATGCCGACATGCACTATATGATGCTCTTCGTTTTCGAAAAACGCAATGTCGCCAGCCTTCGCTTCTGTCAGGAAATACACGTCTTCGCCGCATTCCACCTGCTGTGAGGCGTTTCTCGGGAGTTTTATTCCGATAGTTTTAGCGCAGAGCTGGACGAAAGCGGAGCAGTCGATGCCGAAAACAGTGCGTCCGCCCCAGCGATATGGCACGTCGATGAGTTTCAAAGCATTGTTAATGAAGCTGTTAGCCTCTATGCAGCACTTGTCTTTGGCATAAATAGTCGTTCCGAACGTCAAAATTTTGGAATCGAACAGTTCCACCGGATTGTTTACGACATAGCAATCACTTGAAGCCAGTGCCTTATATGCATCTTCTTGAATTTCAAAGTGTTGTAGACTGCGAATCCAGCCTTCGTAGCCGTCATATTCCATCTTGATATACAGCCAGTCGCCGCTTTTCTCAATGATTTTGTAAAGGTCGTTGAATAGCAGCTCGGTCACCAGTTCGCTCTCATGATGAGGCTCTTTTCTTACAGGGATTGCCGATAAAGTGCAGATTCCAAACATAATTGAAACTTTTTTTGCAAAGTTAAAAAACTTTTTCGTAATTTTACAAGTTAATTTTATCTGATTTTGAAAAACATATTTGTGGTTTTGTAAGTTGTTGATTATGAATAAGATAAAAAATATTATCGAGAAAATCCGCCATTCGTATTATGGGATAATGAAGGTTTTGGCGTTCGTTTTGGCGCTTGCCATCATCGTTTTGTTGATGCCTCGCAACGTGAAATTCAAGTATGAATACCAGAAAATGCGTCCATGGCCGCATGAAACGCTCTATGCACCGTTCAATTTCCCGGTTTACAAATCTGAAGAGACGGTGAGAAAGGAGAGGGAGGAAGCATTGAAGAATGTCGAACCGATATTTATTTTTGATGTACAAGGTACGGAAAATGGTCGCGAAAAGCTGTTGAAAGACTTTGATTTTCAATGGAATGACACCATTGGCTACAAAGAAAACTACGAAGAGCTGATAGCGAGCGTTTACGACCATATCGAAAACCGTGGTATTGTGGCGAAAAACAACTTCACCAGCAATTACAAGGGCGATGAGATAGTCGTGGTGGTGCGCAACAAGGTGTCGACGAAATGCATGTATGAGGATTTTTACACCATGTCTACGGCATCGGCATATATCCAACATCATATTGACAGTATTCCTGACTATAATACTAAGCAATTGATTAACAATCTGTTATATAGCTCGCTGCGCTCCAATGTGGTGTATTCTGAAAATATGACCAAGCAAGCCGAGAAGATGGCGGTCGACAATATCATGCTGACGTTCGGAATGGTGCAGAAAGACGAACTGATCATTATGGAAGGGGAGATAGTGACAGAAGAAAAGTATCAGATTATCAGTTCGTTACAGCGCGAATATGAACATATTACGGCTAACAGTTTCTTCAGCAGAAACTACATGCTTTATGGACAGTTGCTGCTGGTGGGCATAGTATTTATTGCTTTGTACCTGACACTCAGGATGTTACGTCCTGATGTCTTTGAGGAACTGCGTTATATCAACCTCATTTTGCTGTTGATGCTGATGACGATAGTCCCGTCATTTTTACTCCTAAAATACGCTCCGTCACTGATCTACCTGATGCCGGTGGCTATCATGGCTATACTTCTGATGACATTCTTTGATGCACGAATCTCTATTATTGTGCAGGTTATGACGTTGATCATCGTTAGTATAGCAGTGCCTAACCCGTTCCAGTACTTCTTTGTGCAGATGCTGGTGTCGTTTGTGGCGATATTCAGCATGACGAAGCGTACGCGTAGGGCCAGTTATTTCGGCACTTCGATGGCTGTCTTCTTGACGTATCTGGTGGTTTACACCGGCATGACGCTCATTTATGACGGCGGTCTCGACTCGTTCAGCTGGCCAATGGTGGTTATTTACGCTGGAAACGCTTTCTTGACCATGCTTGCCTTGCCATTGGCATTCCTGTTTGAGCGTATCTTTGGGCTCGTCACTGACCTGTCATTGCTGGAGTTGAGCAACACTAACAGTCCGCTGCTGCGAAAGCTGGCATCGGAGGCTCCAGGCACGTTCCAACATGTGATGCAGGTGGCCGACCTATGCGAGGAGGTTATATATAATATAGGTGGCAATGCGTTGCTTGCTCGTACAGGCGCTATGTATCACGACATCGGAAAGACCCGTAATCCGTTCTATTTTATTGAAAATCAGAATGGTAAATATAATCCGCACGATGATGTGTCGAATACCGAGAGTGCCCAGATAATCATAAGTCACGTGATTGATGGCATCGAGATATGCCGCGAATACCATATCCCTGAGCAGATTATCGACTTTGTGAGGACACACCACGGCACGCGTCGTACCGAGTATTTCTACCAGATGGAGCTGCGCGAAAATCCAGATGGTGTTGATGAAAACGAGTTCAGATACCCTGGTCCGGTGCCATTCTCGAAGGAGACAGCTGTGCTGATGATGTGCGACGCGGTGGAGGCCGCCTCACGAAGCATGCCGAACAAGACCGAGGAATCGCTCAACAAACTCGTTGACAACATCATAGATGGCCAGATGAAAGCTAACCAGTTTGACAACACCAACATCACATTCCACGATATCACCATGACGAAAAAAGTGCTGAAAAAGAAGCTGATGAGCATCTATCACGTGAGGATAGCGTATCCGGATTAAACCAATTTGTTAAGATAGTTAATAGCCTCCGGTCCCTCGTTGAAAATCAAGTCGATGACTGAAAGATTTGACATGAAAAGCTGCCTATCCTCGAAAACTTGGTAATATTTCGGAAAGTTGGTGGATTCAGGCGACCATTTCGATAAAGCTATGCGATAATCGTTTGCATCGGAGATGGGAGAGAAGTCCTCGGTGTAAACGATTTCTTTGTTGATTTTCAATACTTTAAGGATGAATTTCAGACAAAAATCATTTAATTCGATGAGTGTGTCGAATTTTGTCGAAAAAGCCTTCTCCAAATAGGGGAAATAGTACTCGAAATATGGCGTCTTGCGATAGGCGGCCTCGAGGCAACGCTGGTGAATCTGCTGCCAGGGTTCACGGTAGCTTATAGCGATGTCTTTCGTCAGGGTGTGGTTGCCGTTGGTTTTGACGATGGGCACTGTCAGAGTCTGTAATCCGTTGGCTGTCATAACGTTACAGCGTGTGCGGCACGACTGTTTCTGATACGACTCGAACAATTCTATCTTTGGCGCCTCGTTTTTTAAAAACAGCGCAACATATTGAATGTCAGGGAGATAAGATGTTGGGAAGATATTATTCACTGAGCATCTTTTCGATAATGCCACGATAATAAGCCTCGTCGTAAGCACCAACCGTTTTCTCTGGCTGAGCGCCTGCTTTCATGAAGAACATCGTCGGTATGTTCTTGATTTGCAATACCATAGCGAGTTTCTGATCCTTGTCGACGTCGACTTTATAAAAATCGACTTTTCCGTTGTATTCTTTCGCCAATCTCTCGAAAATAGGGGCGACGCGCTTGCACGGACCGCACCATGTGGCGTAAAAATCGATCACGCAAGGACGCTCACCTTTGAACACGAATTCGTTAGCATTGGCTTCCAAATCCCACACATTTTTTATAAAATGATCGTAGTCCAAAACCTTTACATAAGAGGCTTCAGTTGTTGATTCTGAATTGGTTACCTCGGTTTGGGCCTCCTGTTTCTTCTCGTCTTTTTTATTGTTATCCGAGCTTCCGCAAGACGTTAAAAATGCGATTGAGATAAGCGAAATGAGCAATAATTTTTTCATGACAAATAAATTTTTCGCAAAGATAATAAAATTTTGTATATTTGCAGATTAAAATTATCAGAAAATTCAACATAAAAATCTAAATAAAATGGCAAGAAAACTTGAAAAGAAAGACTTATTGAAGAATGTCGTGAAGCACATCGACATCAAGAAGTATGACTCAACAGAAATCATCGACGCAATGCGTGAAATGTCGTTCACATCACGCGACACAGCCCGCGCCGCCGACATTTTGATGATGATGGTGAAAGAGAAATCATGCACCAACATCCTCACCCTGGCAGGTTCGACCTCAGCAGCAGGCTGTATGCAGGTTTACGTTGACATGGTTCGCAACAAAATGATCGATGTGGTTGTCTCAACAGGCGCTTCAGTCATCGACATGGACCTCTTCGAGGCTCTCGGTTTCAAACATTATATCGGTGAGAAAGAGAACGTGGTGCCAGACACTAAGCTCCGCGAGCTTTACATCGACCGTATCTATGACACATACATTGATGAGGAACAGCTTCAGGTGTGCGACCACGCCACTTACGAGCTCGCCAACATCCTCGAGCCACGTCCGTACTCATCACGCGAATTCCTGTGGAATCTCGGTAAATGGCTGCATGAAGGCCACGGCGTGAAGAAAGACAGCCTCATCCAGACATGCTACGAGTGTGGCGTCCCGATGTTCTGCCCAGCATTCTCTGACTCTTCAGCAGGTTTCGGTATCGGTCTGCACCAGTGGGAGCGCAAACACGCTGGCAAGCCATACGTGAGCATCGACTCAGTGGCTGACTTCCTCGAGTTGACAGAAATCAAGATGGCTGCTCCACAGACAGGCTTGTTTATGGTGGGTGGCGGCACTCCTAAGAACTTTGCTCAGGATACAGTGGTGTGCGCAGAGATTCTCGGTCACGAAGTGCCAATGCACAAATACGCTATCCAGATCACAGTGGCTGACGTCCGCGATGGTGCTTGCTCATCATCAACATTGCTTGAGGCCGGCTCATGGGGCAAGGTTAGCGAGAAACTCCAGCAGATGGTCTACGCTGAAGGCACTACAGTCATCCCGATGATTGCTTCTTACGTGTATCACAACGGACCATGGAAGAAACGTGAATACAAGAATTGGCAGAAGATTTATAACAATAAATAGCCGTTGGCTGTTGGCTATTGGCCATTAGCAATTTTTGATATGCTTATTAAAAATATAAAAGAACTTTGCGGCATCGTGGAGGATGGCTCTCTTTGGAAAGCCGGCTCCGCGATGTCGGATGTTAAGCGCATCAAGAACGCATACCTATTAATAAAAGGTAGCAAGATTGCCGACTATGGCGAGATGAGTTCTCCGAAATACCAGGAATATCTGGCAACGGAGAGAAGAGTCGTCGATGCTAAAGGCGGACTCGTGCTGCCGGCGTTCTGCGACTCGCACACGCATTTGGTGTATGCCAACTCGCGCGAGATGGAGTTCTGCGACAAGATCAAAGGTCTCAGCTATGAAGAGATAGCAAAAAGGGGAGGAGGCATCCTTAACTCGGCGAAAGCCACAGCAGCTGCTGGCGAAGACGAGCTTTACGAGTCGGCGATGCAGCGTTTGGACGAGATTATGCATATGGGAACAGGTGCTGTCGAAATCAAGAGCGGCTACGGCCTCACTACCGAGAGCGAGCTGAAGCTCCTGCGCGTGATTCGTCGCCTGAAAGAGAACTCTTCGATGACCATCAAGTCGAACTTCCTTGGCGCACACGGCATCCCGATGGAGTACCGCGGACATCAGGAAGACTACGTCGACCTCGTCATCAACGAGATGATTCCGCTGGTTGCAGCCGAGGATTTGGCAGATTTTATTGATGTATTCTGCGATAAAGGCTTCTTCACCGTCGAAGACACTGAGCGTATCCTCATGGCAGGCATCAAATACGGTATGCGTCCTAAGATCCACGCCAACGAGATGGCTGTTTCGGGCGGTGTGCAGGTCGGTGTGAAATATGGCGCTATCTCTGTCGATCATCTCGAGCAGATGGGACAGGCCGAGATCGAGGCTTTGAAAGGCTCCGACACCATGCCGACGGTGCTTCCTGGCTGTGCGTTCTTCTTGAACCTGCCGCTTTCGCCGGCAAGAGACATGATAAATGCCGGTCTGCCAGTCGCTATGGCATCCGATTTCAATCCAGGCACATCGCCATCTGGCAACATGCAGTTTGTGCTCTCGTGCGCCTGCATCCGTTATCGCTTGACGCCAGAAGAGGCTTTGAATGCTACAACATTGAATACAGCTTACGCAATGGATGTGAGCCGCGAACTTGGTTCAATCACCAAAGGCAAGATTGCTAACGTGATGATTACCAAGCCAATGACACAGCTTGAGTTTATGCCGTATTATTACGGTGCGAACAAAGTTGATAAGATGATCCTGAAAGGAAAATTGATGAATTAGGTTTTTGAAGAATAGTTATAAAGATTAATATGAAAAGAGTATTTTTATCTGTAATTATTATTTTTCTATCCTCATTAATTCTTAACTCATTTCCATTGGAGGAAGTAGGTTTTGATGGACCCAATGATGATATGAAAGATACGACGTACGTCCATAGTGTACGTGTAAACCCTAATGGTAACCGTATTTATACTATAAATGGTGTTGTTTTTGAGATGGTTGCAGTCAGAGGCGGCACATTCACAATGGGAAGCGTATCGGAAAAAGAGGCTGATGCTTTTGATGATGAAAGGCCATCTCATAGTGTGACTTTAAAAGACTACTATATCGGTAAATTTGAGGTTACACAAGAATTGTGGCTAACAGTTATGGATACCAACCAAAGCTACTTCAAAGGTGATAAGCTCCCGATGGAGAGTGTCAGTTGGTATGAAGCTCAGGAGTTTATACAGAAATTGAATAAGATTACAGGTGAAAATTTCAGGCTTCCAACAGAGGCTGAATGGGAATATGCTGCAAAAGGAGGCAACAAGAGCAGAGGATTCAAATTCAGCGGTGCCAATATGATTGAAGCTATTGGCTGGTACACAGCAAACAGTGGAAAGAAGACACATCCTGTCGGAAAAAAAGCCCCAAACGAACTCGGAATCTACGACATGAGCGGTAATGTATGGGAATGGTGCTCTGACTATTTCGGAGATTATACCGAAGAGCGCCAGATTAATCCGACAGGACCTGAAACAGGTCGTACCCGTGTGGCTCGTGGTGGCGGTTGGCTCATCAGCTCAAGGGCGTGCCGTGTGACTATGCGCTGCTCGTACAACCCTGTCCGCAGTTACAATGACAGCGGATTCCGCTTGGCTCTTTAAGAAATAAATAATAACAAAAAAATAAATAAAATGAAACAACTCATAGAATGTGTTCCTAATATCAGCGAAGGTCGCGATATGAACATTATCAACCAGGTGACAGCCGAGATCGAGAAGGTCGAAGGCGTGAAATTGTTGGACGTTGACCCGGGTGCGACGACAAACCGTACCGTCATCACCTTCGTGGGCGAGCCTGAGAACGTGTGCGAGGCAGCTTACCGTGTGGTGAAGAAAGCCGCAGAGCTCATCGACATGCGTAACCATCATGGCGACCATCCTCGTCAGGGTGCAACAGACGTTTGCCCTCTCATCCCGATTTCAAACATCACCATGGACGAGGTCGTGGTTTATGCACGTAACCTCGCAAAACGCTTCGGCGAAGAACTCAACATCCCGATTTACTGCTACGAAGAGGCTGCTTTCCAGCCAAAACGCAAGAACTTGGCTTACTGCCGCACAGGCGAATACGAGTCACTGTCAAGCCGTCTCGGAACAGAGGAATGGAAACCTGATTTCGGTCCGAACGAGTGGAACGAGCACGTCGCACAGACAGGTGCCACACAGGTCGGCGCCCGCGACTTCCTCATCGCAATCAACTATAACCTCAATACCACTTCGACACGTCGCGCCAACGCCATCGCTTTTGACGTCCGCGAGAAAGGCCGTCCGAAGAGAGTGGGACCGAAGGTCACCGACAAACCGATGAAAGACGAGAACGGCAACACCATCATGATTCCTGGTACTTTGAAGAGCACCAAGGCAATCGGCTGGTTTATCGAGGAATACGGCATCGCTCAGGTGTCGATGAACATCACAAACATCAACGTTTCGCCAGTACACGTCTGCTTCGATGAGGTGTGCGCTAAGGCTGCAGCACGTGGCGTACGCGTGACAGGTTGCGAAATCGTGGGCCTGATTCCTAAGAAGGTGCTTATCGACGCTGGTAAGTACTATCTCGCAAAACAGCAGCGTTCACTGGGCGTGAGCGAGGATGAGATTATGAAGATCGCCATCAAGTCGATGGGTCTCGACGATTTGAAACCATTCAACCCGAAGGAAAAAGTCATCGAATTCTTGATCGAAGACATGACACAGAAGAAGCTTGTCGATATGACATGCACAGGCTTTGCCAACGAGACAGCCAGCGAGAGTCCGGCTCCGGGCGGCGGCTCAATCTCAGCATACATGGGCGCTCTCGGCGCAGCATTGGCAACGATGGTGGCTAACTTGTCATCACACAAGCCAGGCTGGGATGAGCGCTGGGAAGAGTTCTCGAAAGTGGCAGAAAAAGGTCAGGTTTTGAAAGACGAACTTCTCGATCTGGTTGACGAAGACACCAACGCCTTCAATAAGATCATGGCAGCATTGCAGATGCCTAAGAAGACCGATGCCGACAAGGCCGCACGTATGGAAGCCCTTGAGTTAGCTTCACAATATGCTACAAAGGTGCCGTTCAAGACTATGAACGTGGCATTCGAGGCATTCGAAATCGTAGAGGCGATGGCGAAGACAGGCAATCCTGCATCAGTGTCAGACGCTGGAGTTGGTGCTTTGTGCTGCAGAAGCGCTGTCATGGGTGCATATCTCAACGTGAAAATCAACGCTGCTGGTCTTAAGGACAGAGCTTTTGCCGACAAAATCGTCGCCGATGGCGCAAAGATTGAGGCCGCTGTTATCAAGAAAGAGGCTGAAATTCTCGAGATTGTCAACAAAATTATCAACAAGGAATAATTAACTAATTGATAATCAGATTATTAAAGTTTTGAAATTTTTTGACTGAAAAATATTGGAATGTATTAAAAAATTATGTATTTTTGCAGTCCGAAAATTTGAAAGGAAATAGATATGTCAAAGAAAGTTAAAGACGCACGCGTACAAGTGATTTTGGAGTGCACCGAGCAAAAGGCAACAGGCATCCCGGGAACTTCTCGTTACGTTACCACAAAGAACAAGAAGAACACCCCAGAGAGATTGGAACTCATGAAGTACAACCCAATCCTCAAGAAAATGACCTTACACAAAGAAATTAAATAATATTAGGATATGGCAAAGAAGGTAGTTGCATCATTGCACACAGCTGGAAAAGAATTCACGAAGGTCATCAAAATGAAGAAGTCGGAGAAGACTGGTGCTTACTATTTTGAAGAGACCATCGTCCCGATCGATCAGGCTCAGGAATTCATCGCAAAGAACTAATATATAGTTTTTTGAATTGATTTAGAATAGCTTTCCCGTTTCGGCGGGAAGGCTTTTTGTGCTTGTCGTCATTTCGACCGACCGTAGGGAGTGGAGAAATCTCCGACAATGTTTTTTCAGGAATTCTGAACGATTCAAATGGCGGTGATTTCTCGACTTCGCTCGAAATGACGAAAAAAATCGATTTAGGAGAAATTTCTGAATGAATAATTAGTATATTTGCAAAAATATTGAATAAATGGGAATTTTTTCGTTTTTTAAAAGAGACAAGGAAGCTAAAGAAGACCTGAACAAGGGTCTGGAGAAAACAAGAACAAGCGTTTTCGACCGCATTTCGAAAGCGATAATCGGAAAATCGACTGTCGACGACGAGGTGCTCGACAACCTTGAGGAGATATTGGTGACATCCGACGTGGGTGTTGACACCACTTTGAAGATCATCGACCGCATCCAGAAACGTGTGGCTCGCGATAAGTATGTGGGAACAAGTGAGTTGAACAAGATTTTGAAAGAAGAGATTGCCGCATTGCTGCAAGAGAACAACTCGGGCGACGGCAGCAACTTCGACCTTCCGGAGGATAAGAACCCATACGTCATCATGGTCGTGGGCGTGAACGGTGTGGGTAAGACAACCACCATCGGCAAGCTGGCATACAACTTCAAGATGGCGGGTAAGAAGGTGGTTCTCGGCGCATCAGACACTTTCCGCGCGGCTGCAGTCGACCAGCTCAAAATCTGGGCCGACAGAGTAGGCGTGCCAATCGTGTCGCAAGGCATGGGCGCTGACCCGGCATCGGTGGCGTTTGACACTGTGAAATCGGCAGTGGCACAAGGCGCAGACGTGGTGTTGATCGACACAGCAGGTCGTCTGCATAACAAAGTAGGCTTGATGAATGAGCTTTCGAAGATCAAGAAAGTGTGCCAGAAGGTCATCCCTGACGCACCACATGAGGTTTTATTGGTTTTGGATGCTTCGACAGGCCAGAACGCTATCGAGCAGGCACGTCAGTTTATCGCTGCCACAGAGGTTAACGCATTGGCACTCACCAAGTTGGACGGCACAGCCAAAGGTGGCGTGGTGATAGGAATCTCCGACCAGTTCAAGATTCCGGTGAAATACATCGGAGTGGGAGAGAAGATGGAGAACCTGCAGATTTTCGACAGAAATGAATTTGTTGATTCATTATTTAAATAAAGGAGCCAAGGCATGCCTTGACTCCACGGGATGTTAAAATTTAACAACCTGTTGGGACAATGCATGCATTGTCCGATAAAAAAATGAGAAAACCAGTACTAAATATTGTAACTTTAGGATGCTCAAAGAACAAAGTCGACTCGGAGCATCTGGCGGCATTGCTGAACAACACATATAAAATCGTCCACGACTCGGATGAGAAATCCGACGTGGTGATTATCAACACCTGCGGCTTTATCGGCGATGCAAAAGAGGAGTCGATTGACACTATTTTGGAATATGCCGAGTTGCGTAAAGCCAATAAAATCAAGAAGTTATATGTGATGGGATGCCTCTCACAGAGGTATAAGAAAGAGCTCAACGCAGAGATTCACGAGGTTGACGCTTTCTTTGGTGTGGAGCCGGTGCAACATGTAGCGGCGGATATTTTAAAATCAGATTTCCATGCTGAATACTGCTGCGAGCGAGTGCTTTCGACACCGTCGCATTACGCCTATCTGAAGATTTCTGAGGGCTGCAACCGTCACTGCGCATTTTGTGCGATTCCGCTCATTCGCGGCGACCATAGGTCGGTGCCGATGGCAGACCTTATAAAAG
Organism: Bacteroidales bacterium; assembly: GCA_017645275.1. Classification (GTDB taxonomy): domain Bacteria; phylum Bacteroidota; class Bacteroidia; order Bacteroidales; family F082; genus Limimorpha. The sequence continues at coordinate 13,059 of JAGCPH010000036.1, forward strand.
AGGCCGAAAATCTGACGAAGAAAGGCGTTAAAGAGCTGATACTCATAGCACAAGACCTAACATATTACGGTTACGACATCGACGGAAAATCGCATATTGTGGAGCTGGTGCAAAGACTCACCGAGATAAACGGTATCGAGTGGATTCGTCTGCATTACGGCTATCCGCTGGGATTCCCTGTGGAACTGCTCGAACTGATGCGTGACAACCCGAAGATTTGTCATTATATCGACTTGCCGCTGCAGCATGTCAGCACGCCTATTTTGAAGGCCATGCGTCGTGGTGTCGACCATGAACAGACGGTGGAGTTCGTCAAGAAGGTGAGGAGTTACGTGCCGGATATCGCATTCAGAAGCACGTTTATCGTTGGTTTCCCAGGCGAGACCGAGGAACAGTTTGAGGAGCTTCTGGATTTCATCAAAGAGATGAGATTTGAAAGGGCGGGAGTGTTTGCGTACTCGGCAGAAGAGGGGACGCCAGCATATGAACTCGACGATGACGTTCCAGAGGAGGTGAAACAGGCGCGCGTCAGTAAATTCATGGATGTGCAGCAGGATATCTCATTGGAAATCAATTCAAAACGGTTGGGAAGGACCGAAAAAGTACTCATAGACCGTACTGAAGGAGGCTATTATGTGGGTCGCACCCAATACGACTCGCCTGAAGTCGATGACGAGGTACTTATCTCTATGAAAGACAATAAATTAGAAATCGGCTCTTTCGTCAATGTTAAGATTACTCAAGCCGATTATTTCGATTGCTACGGAGAAGTAATTACTGCGCAGTAAAGCTGAAGGCTTGTGTCGATGCCGACGATGTTCCGCCAAGGTATAGACCGTGAAATGCTGTCGTCGGATTGGTCGGAGCCTCCGTTCCATATTTTACATAATAGGTGTCGCCGCTTACCATGCCTGTCGCTGTGATGAGGGTAAGGTTGCTGTTGCAGTTGGCTTCGAAGCTGAATGTCACCATATTGGTGCCGCCAGTGCCGCTGGCATTCGACAGGGTGTAGTATTTCCCAGATTGGAAGTTATAGCTGCTGGTATAGAATGCATAGCCTTGTGCAGGGTTGGTGATGGTGCCTCCGCTGCCGCCGCCACCAGGCCAGCCGCCACCACCTTGTGAGCCGCCTGCGCTGATGCCGATGCCGGTGCCAGTGATCCTGATATAATTATTGTTGTCGCAGTCAAAGCCTTCCTCAGGACTGCCTTTGGTGGTGTAGGCGAAGACAACTCCGTTGCCAATGGTGATGGCACCTGCCTGTCCTGCATTAGAATCGACAGCATCATTACCGTTGCTGAAGCATACCGTCACGCCACCGTTGAAGAATATCTTTCCTGATGAGTTGATGCAGTCGTCGTAGCATTTGAAGTAATGCTGTCCGCCTTCAATATTGATTTGGGTCTTGGATTCCAGACCTTCGGCGCCAGTGCCTGTGGTTGTTACTGTTGTGGTGCCGCTGTTGACGGTGATAAGTCCCTGAGCTTTGATGGCTTTAGGGTTTGCATATTCTCCGCCACCCCATGGGCCGCCACCGCCGGATGACACGGTGATGCGATTACCGGTGGTTGTGACGTTGAGAATCAAGTCGTTGTTGCTTCCGCCAGGTGTGCCTATCACGAGGGTGCCCTCTGTGGTGATGCCTTTGCCGCCGGCACCAGTGCTTCTCAGAGTGAAGTCACCTGCTGAGATGACCATGTTGCCGTCGCATTTTAGGCATGACGAGGTGTAGGAATCCTTGGTGTTGCCGGAAACGGTGTAGGCCGCACCATCACCTTGTGTGAGGATGTCGAAAGTGCCGCCATTGATAGTGAGGTTGCCGTCAGCGCTGATGGATTTTCCTCCGTGGTTGCTGGTGGGCAATGTGACGCTGAACGTGCCACCATTGATTATGATGTCGTTATCGCATTTTATTGCTGTGCAATATGACGGAACGTTCTGATTGTTAACGACTTCCAACACCGTGCTGCCAGCTGCCACTATGGTGAAATCACCACCGTTGATTGTCATGTTGTCGTCACATTTGATGCCTTTTGAGATGTCGCCGCTCACGTTGATGTCGAACGAGCCACCGTTGATGACCAGAGTGCTGTCGGCTGAGAGACCGTTGACATCGGTTACATCGCTGGTAATCACAAAGTTACCCGAGTTAACGGTGCAGATGCCTTTAACCTTAATCGGGTGTTTTACGAAACTTGTCACGTTCAATGTGCCGTTGCCTTGTACGAGCAAGTTGCTGTTACACATCAAAGCCGCTTTTTTGTCGCTGTCAGTGCCGTCGCTGAGGATATTTTCAGTGCCGTCGGCGATCTGCAAGATTATTCCATTGTCGCAAGTGAGGTCCATGGCTTTGCCTGTAGGGTTGGTCAGACTCACCCCGTTGAGCATGACGGTAGGAGTGAAGGCGCTTTCGATGGCAAAACGTCCTGGATTGGAAGTTCCTGACAGACAATATGTTATATTTTGAGTGCTTGTTGATGTCACAGAGACTTTGCCTTCGCTCGCTGTTACGATAACTTCTGATGAAGGGTAAGGATTAACAATGTCGACATTCGTTCCGTTGTAAGTGATGTAAACGATGTCGCCTGAGCCTGTCGGCACCCAAGGAAACGTCAGACTGTCAACCTCGTCGTAATCGAACGAGTATAAGTTATTGGTTGTCCGCACTTTAATCGGGTTGTTGGCGGCAGGGTTGATAAACATGCTGTCTATTGACGAGACAGGCGCATCCAGAATGATGCCTTTGTTTTCCTGGCCATGAATGCGCACGTGGTATTCGCCATTCTGTGCTTTGACTGATAATGCGATGATTATCAATGATATAACTAAAACTAATCTCTTCATGGCTTACATTTTTATAAATTTTGAAAACTCATTGCCGACACCTATTATATATAGGCCGGCATTCAAATCGCTTACGTTGATATCGGCTTCATTGAAGACTTCAATTCTTTTAACGACTTTGCCGTCAATTGAATATATTGTGACTGATTGATATTCAGATGTATTTAATATTTTTAAAACATCTGTTGCCGGATTAGGATATATTGTAAGATGTTGATTCTCAATTTCGTCGTCGTTGTCTGATGTCGAGAAATAGGCTTTTCTGAGTTCAGACAAGTCGTAAGACACGGTTTCCCCATTGCTTTTAATGAAGATGTGGGTGTCGGAGTAGTAGATCTTTGAGTCGCTGCTCATTACGTGGTCGGCAGATGTGCCATCGGTTTTCACAATGGTGAATGTGACTTCCTGTGCAAATGCTGTGCACAAAAACGCCAATGACATCAATGCTGTTAAAAAAAACTGTTTCATTGTTATAAAATGTTTATATACTAAATTGCAAACAGCAAAAATACAAAAAATATTTTAAATTTCCGACAAAAAAAGAAAAAGTGACATAAAAATGCCACTTTTTGTTAGTCGTTGTCATTTCGACTGAAGCGGAGCGGAATGGAGAAATCCTCTTCAAATGTTAACATTTTAAAAAGGATTTCTCGACTTCAGCTTCGCCTGCGCTCGAAATGACGAATTATTTTTTCGGTGCTTCCAAGAGGATATCGCACAGCAGATCCCAGAACATCTGGACAGTCTTGATCTCGATTCTCTCGTCTGGTGAGTGCACGCCGCGGAGTGTAGGACCGAATGAAATCATGTCCATGCCAGAGATCTTGTCACCGATGAGGCCGCATTCGAGACCTGCGTGGATGGCTTTCACTTTTGGATCCTTGCCGAAGCGTTTCTTATAGACTTTCTCAGCGATGGCGCAGATTGCCGAGTTAGGGTTCGGTGTCCAGCCAGGGTAGCCGTCGGTGTGTTTCACCTCTGCGTTGGCGAGGTTGAAGCAAGCCTCGACCATTGCCGCTGCATATTCCTTAGCCGACTCGATGGAGCTGCGTTGTGAGGTCTGGATGAAGAAATAACCTTCTTTTTTCTTCACTGAGGCGAGGTTCGTCGATGTCTCCACGAAGTTCGGGACGGTCTGTGACCACTCGATGACGCCGTGAGGGCAGGTGAGGAGGCCGTTCAGGAGGTCGAACTGTGTCATCTCGTCGATGACGACGTCGGCTGTAGTCTCCGATTTCTTGGCTTTCACGGTGATGCCTGGCTCAGTGACTTGATATTCGTTCTTGAAGCTCTTCTCGAACTTCTTCACCATTGCCTCGAATTTCTTTGCGCAGTCTTTCGGGATGAAGACCACTGCTGTCGCCTCGCGGGCGATGGCGTTGCGGAGATTACCGCCTTGGATGTCGTAGATACGGAGGTCGTAGTCGTTGGTAGCCTGCCATAAGATTCTGGTTAACAGCTTGTTGGCGTTGGCGAGGTTCTTGTTGATGTCATCGCCTGAGTGACCGCCTTTCAGTCCGCTTACCTTCACGTCGTAAGGGATGTAGCCTTCAGGGGCGTTCTCGAGTTTGTAGAAAATCTTGACGATGGTGTCCATGCCGCCTGCGCATCCGATGAAGATCTCGCCTTCGTCTTCTGAGTCGAGGTTGAGGAGGATACGGCCTGTGAAGTCTTTCGGGTCGAGTTTCTCAGCGCCGGTGAGACCTGTCTCTTCGTCGACTGTGAAGATGCATTCGAGCGGACCGTGTTTCACGTTTTTATCAGTAATCACTGCCAATGCAGCAGCCACTCCGATGCCGTCGTCAGCGCCGAGGGTGGTGCCGTTAGCATGCAGCCATTCGCCTTTCAACACAGCCTCAATAGGGTCTTTGTCGAAGTCGTGGACCTTGTCGCCGTTCTTCTCGCACACCATGTCCATGTGAGCCTGTAGGATGACGGTCTGACGGTTCTCCATGCCCTTGGTTGCCGGCACGCTCATGATGATGTTGCCGCAAGGTTCTTTCTTGTATTCCACTTTATGGTCTTTTGCCCATTTCTCGAGGTAAGCGACCATTTTTTCTTCTCTCTTTGAAGGACGTGGCACGCCCATGATGCCTTGGAATTC
>JAGCPH010000037.1 GCA_017645275.1 Bacteroidales bacterium
ACAGGACACGGATTCATGTCGCTGCCTAATTAATGACTTTGCAAAAATACAACAAATAACAATATGTTGACCACTACCTAAAACTCGCATTTTAATTATCAACATTATACATATTTTCCAACTTCACCATATCATAATCCGACTTGCCGTCCCGTATGGCAAAGGCAATCATTTTGCAGAACATCTCAGTATTACATAGTCTTCCGAAAGGTGTAAACACCTCACCGCTGCGCCAGTCTTTGCTATAGGCGGCGATGACAGAGCCGTTGGTGCCGTGGATACGGATTTTCGGCTTGCGTCGGCCTGCTTCGAAGATGCCGAGCTGTCCCAGCTTCTTCATATTAGCGTCTTCGAGATGGTATTCCTTGCCATCGACGATGATATACATGACGTCGTATTCGAAATGTTCCCTGTCGTCATCCATATCGTCACCGTAATGCCCGAACTCGATGTCGTCGGTCTTATAGAAAATCTCGCGGTTTTCCCAAAGGATTTGCGTAAACATCTCGTTTTCAAGCTCATCAATCTGCCATTCGAAGCCACAGTCGATGGCGGTGGTGAGAAGCCTGCAGAAATGCTGTGCGTCGTGACAATTTCCTGTAATGGTGCAGCACAAGTGTTTCGGGTCACTGGCAAACTGTTGGCACTCGTAGTCGGGGTCAAAGGCATTGTGTATATACGCCTTGGTTTGGCCGTCTTCGAGTATTTTCGCCATCGGCTCGTAGGGCTGGCAACCGAAAGTGTAGGTCTTGCCACGATGCCGCAGCTCCCCAATGCCGTCATTATAGCTCAGTCGTGTGTCGGCGTTTTCGTAAATGACTGTTTCGTCGTGTGACATAACAATGAAAACAGATTATTTTACCATCTTCCAGAGTAGCCTCCACCACCGCTGCTACCGCCACCGAAGGAGCCGCCCGATGAATGCGATGAGCCTCCGCTGCTGTAACCTCCTCCACTGCTCGACGAGTGTTCACGCCGCGGTATCACCACCTGTTTCACCGTCTTCTCCTTGCAGAACAAACATACGTATGTCACCTCGTCAAGGCCGGTGTGGTCATAGGTTGCCACCTTGATGACTTTGGTGCTTTCTTTCTTCAACAGATGCGCCCCGCAATGGTCGCAGTTGGTGAAGCTCTTAAATCTCTTGCCTTGCTCCTTTATTATAAATGTATGACCCTGTGGGCAGCGCACAGAAGTGAACTTGCGCGCCTCGTGAGCCATTTCGGCGGCCTCCCGTGCTGGCAGAGTCACCGTTTCGTCAATGTTCATGGCCTCATGGCATTCGGGACAAAACATCTCAGGACATTTCTTCTTGCGATCTTCATAAATCGACCTATAATACCATCCTATCCAGAAAGCGAGGATGTTGACCCACTGGGTGCGGCGGTAGTTTCTAGCTTTGTCATAGACGCTGCGCGGGTTGAGCGAGTCTTTCGCCACCTTGTCGGCCATCTTAAGGGTACGTCGGTTATGCCTGATGCAGATCCACGAGAGATAACCTATGATGGTGATGACGGCGATCCAGTTGCGGATGACGATTTCTTCCTCGCCTTTCATCAGCGCAAACAGCACCACGTATGTCACGAAGAACCACACTATTGCCGACAACCCGAAGGTAAGCGAACGGGCGCATCCCCCACCCTGCCATGCCGAGCCGCTCCATGATGTAGCTGGCTCGTTGATGAACTTCAAACCGTCGGATTTCTGGATGGAATACGTGTCTTTGATATCAAGACCGTCTTTCTTGACTTTCTTGTCGTCTTTCCTGTTGGCAATGAAAGAAAGGAACGAACATACTGGGATGGCAAACAGGAAGATGCAGAACCACACGTAAAACGAACTCATGATGTCCTTGTCTTTCTCGGCCCTTAACTCGTCGTAGACCTGTTCATCAGGCAGGTCGGTGATAAGTTCATTGGGCACGGTGCCACCGAAAACCTCAACAATGTCGAGCACACCCGCATACATCGCGCTGTCGTAGTCGCCTTCTTTAAATAAAGGCAGCATGGTGTGATTAAATATCTCAAAACACTTGATATCGGGCAATACTGGCTCAATACCATAGCCAGTCTCAAACTCGAATGCATGCTGGTCTTCGACGAAAAGCATAAGCATCCCATTGTTTTTTCCCTTGTCCCCGATACCCCAATAATTGAATAACCGTGACCTAAAATCAGCAGGCTCTTCGTACCCGATGGAGCTGAGGCATACGAGAAACACGTCGACGCTGTCACGAATCGAGCATAGCGCCGTATTGATGTGCATCTCCGCCACATCAGTAAGATAATCGTCGGGGTCGCTTACATGGATGTTATTGCTTTGCAGACGTGTGTTAGGCACCGTCTCGACGGTCCAGGCCTTTTGGGCGACACATGAAAATGCTGCCACAAAAGACAGGATTATGAAAACAAAAATCTTCTTCATTATCATTAAGGAATAATGTTATTTTGCAGGTTTCTGAGCACCGTAGCCCGGCATTGCTCCGAACAGTTCGAGGGCTTTGCGCCATGGGTAGCGGTTCGCCCACATCGAGGCCTTGGAATTCATGGTGCCTTGCTGGTTCATGCCCAAAGCCTGGCGGAACTGGTTGGCGCCGGAGTTTCTGTCAAAAGTGCTTGTCTCGCCATAGCTGAGGTTAATCCATCCTTTGAGGTAATTGACATCAATGGCGTTGTTGAGAGCATTCGGGTCGGTGATGGTGAGGTTGTCATCGACCTCAGCGAGCTGTTCCACATCCTCAAACTCGTCAGCCCAGATGCGTTGGAACTTGCCGCCGCCAGGTATCATGAGGTCAGCTTGTTTGTTGAGGAAGAAGCGGTTATGCTCTGCTGTGGTCACTTTCTTTTTCTCACGGTCAGACGGCGAGTCGATACGGCAGCGGTCGAGGGCGGCAAAGCAACAGCATCCGAGGATATTGTGATGCACATAGCCGTCGATTTTGTTCATGTAACGGTAGCCGTAGCCCATGTCTTCAAAGGTGCGGGTGCGCGTCCATGCGAAAAGCACAGTATTGTAAGCAAACTCGACTTCAGCGTTGAGTGTGGCGCTGTTGCCGTTGATTTCGACGCCTGCCATACGCGAGTTGACGATGATGTTGTTTGTTATGGTGGCTTTCTTGCCCTCGCCTATGCCGCCTTCGATGGCCTGCTGGCGTGAGTTGAGGAAGGCGCAGTTGCGTATGTTGATAGGGCAGCTCACCTTAAAATATAAGGTGTATGAATCGTGGTTCTTCACGTCTTTGATGCTCATCGCGTCGTCGCCCCCGCAACCTGCAGCGCCCACTGCCTCTACCATCATCGGAGATAACACACCCTCAGGCTTGCCTTCACCTTTTAGGTTGTAGGCGTTAGTATTGCCGCGGTCGAAGATGAGTCCGTCGAGCTCCATCGGGATGTCGCCTTTCTGCATGATTTCGATGTGCATGGTACCCAACGTGCCCAGCGTGGCGGTGGCGTTGCTCTCGGGCGTAGGCTGTATCATGGTGCAGTATTTTAGCACGTCGCGCTCGCTGAAGTCGCTGTTCCAGCCGCCTTCGATGGTGACAGGTTTCGTGATCTTGATGTTTCCGTTGTCAAGGTTTCCGAAATAATTGCCTTCAGCCACTCGGATGAGGGTGCCCGGCTCGGCGATATCCACGGCTTTCTGAATGTTTTTGAGAGGCATCTCCCTGGAGCCGTCGTTGCGGTTTTTACCTGTAGCCTTGTTGACATAAAGCACATTCTGTGCGAGTAACGGCAGCACAACAAACGCCGCCAGAATCACTGTGATGATGAGTTTTTTCATGGTATTTGAATTTTTAATATTGATATTATTCCGCTTAACAAACTTTTCACTCTGCAAAATTATAACATGATTTTCGAAAAAACAACTACCCAAAACTCGCATTTTTAGAAATGCAAAAAATGCGAGTTTTGGGTAGTTGACACGTCATAAAATTGACTATATTTTTGCATCTTGAATATATAATATCATTATGCCTATGGAAAAATTGAAAAAGAAACGCAGGGCTTTTGTGCTTCTGATGGCGCTGGCGGCGGTGATGGCATCGCCTCCCGACACGTGGGCACAAGGCACCGACATGTACTTCGAGAGCCAAGCTTTCGGCGACGGCTACGCCTACGGCTTCTCGCACGAGGGATTTGGTGGCGACCTTATCTACAGCTTCACCCACCAGTCCTATGGCGATGATTACATCTACGGGTTCTCGCACCAGATTTATGGAAGCGACTACATCTATGGATTCTCGCACCAGATGTTCGGCGATGATTACATCTACGGATTCACGCACGAGGGCTTCGGCGACGACTTCACCGGCAACTTCGGGCACCAGGGCTTCGGACAGCCCGCGCCGCTCGGAAGCGGAATCATACTCCTTATAGCAGCCGGCTCCAGCTATGCCGTCAGAAGACGTAATACACGGTGCCCTAAAGGGCAGAAATCCAACAAAATCTTTTAAAAAATCAAACAAAATATCCCACGAAGAAAATTTTGAAAGATTTTGAGCCGAAGGCGACCAAATTTAAAGAAAAATTAAAAGAAATTAATAACAAAAAAATTGCAAACTATGAAAAGACTTACATTATTGATTATGGCTATTGCGATGGTGATGAGCCTCTCGCAGTGCAAGAAAGAAGTTGAACAGATTGAACCCACGGGCGACAAGCTCGTCCCTATCACCCTTGATGTGAAGGCGGTAAGCGACGGCCAGAAAATCAACGTCGACCCCAACACTGGCGAGGTGTCGTTCGAACTAAACGACGTCGTCTACGTGGGCAGCGGCGGCAAATATGTCGGCAAACTCGAATGCCACGGCACCAAGTTCATGGGAACACTCACCAACCCCGTGCCGAACGAATCGCTCTATTTCTATTTCCTCGGCAACAGATTCATCTATGAGGAAGACGCCTTCGTACCAGGCACCAGCGATATATGCTCGTTCGACATCATCGACCAGACTGACCCCGACAACATGCCTGTGATTTCGATGGCAATCTCCGAAGAGCCTTTCACCGGCTCGGGCACCTACCACGCATTTTTCTATAACAAGGGCGCATTGGTGAAATTCAACGTGACTACAGAGTCAAACGATCCGATATGGATTGAGAGAGATGGCATCGTCAACTATATGGAGCTTGACTTCGGCACCAACGACTTCGTTTATTACAGCGCATCAGGCGGAGCTATCAACCTGGGTCGCGGAAGTGGCGAACGCTGGGTGATAATGATGCCGCAAAACGCAATCGGCGCCGGTGGACAAGGCTCGGCTTACTCACACAGCCTTGCATACACTGGAACATGCGGCGCTATACCTCAAATAGTCTCCAACGGCTATTATTTCGACGGCATCCCGGTAGTCGTCACCACCCCGACCGGACAACAAGGCAACGCTCCGGCAACTCCGTCTTATGTCAATTCAAGCGTCAACGGAACGAAGATTTATGTCTCATGGCAAAGCTCATGGAATGCGGCATATTATAAGATTTACAAGTCATCATCGTATAACGGCACATACGAAAAGGTTGGCGAAAGCGATGGCACGTTCTGGTATGACCTCCATCCTGAAGAGAACAACTACTACAAGGTGAGTGCCGTCAACGACTTCGGCGAAAGCAGCATGACCTCCCAATATGCCTATGTCCACTACACAGAATCATTGCCTCCGAGCACTCCTGCCAACATCACCGCAACCGTAAGCGGCTCAACCATAGTGTTGGCATGGGACGAGGTTGAGGGCGCCGACTCATATTTTATTTACAGGTCAGCCACAGCCGACGGCACGTTCTATATTATCGGCGGAAGCTCTACCCCGACTTTCACCGACCAAGGTCCAGGTTCCGACAATTACTATAAACTGGCTGCCGTGAACAGCGTAGGCCAAAGCGCCCAAAGCGACATCGTTTATTGTTCGTTCAGCGGCTCGGCTCCGGCAACCCCTACTGGTGTCAGCTCTTACAACACTTATACCCATGCCACCATATCGTGGAACAGCTCGGAGGGTGCCAGTTCCTATAAAATTTACAAATCGTCAACTAAAAACGGCAGCTATGGTTGTATAGGCACAACCACCCAAACCTCTTTTGTTGATGACAACCTTCAAACCGACAACTTCTATAAAGTAAGCGCGGCAAACTCATGGGGCGAGAGCGAAAAGAGCGGCTGGACCTATTGCTATTTAACGACCGCGGCTCCTACAGGCGCCATCAACGGCAAGTTCAGCATCAGTGCAAACGACCAGGTGTATTTCTCACAAGGCAACCTGATGTACAGAGCCACAACCCAAGTTTGGCGTTTCCAAGAAGAACAATGGAACATTTGTGGTCAAGACAACGAGAACATCTCGTCGAGCTACAACGGCTGGATCGACCTCTTCGGCTGGGGCACCAGCGGCTGGGACAACGGCAACACTTATTACAGGCCTTACGATTCAGAATTTGACAGTTGGAGTGATGGTCAGGGCTACGGTCCGACCGATGGTTCAAACTACGATTATAACCTGACCGGCACCTACGCCAATGCCGACTGGGGTGTTTACAATGCCATCCAGAACGGCGGCAACCAGGCGGGGCTGTGGCGCACTTTGACGTATGAGGAATGGTATTACGTCCTCAATGGCCGTGGCACAACATCGGGCATCCGCTACGCCAAAGCCTATCTGCCATTCGATGGTGGCCGTGAGGGCATATTGCTGTTCCCTGACGACTGGCCGGAGCTGGTCGATGTGAACAACACCAACAATCCGATGGCTGCATTCTCCTCAAATATTTTCTCGAGCGAAACTTGGGCGTTGATGCAGTATCGTGGAGTGGTGTTTTTGCCGGTAGCAGGTTATAGATTTTTGGGGGATCCATTTGGTCCTAGTATTGCAAATACATACTTTGATGGAACAGCACGTTATTGGACAGCTTCAACACTAAGCTCGTACTGGACCTATACTTCAAAAGGCGCATGTTCTTTTAGGGTTGATAACGATGAATGGCAGTTTGATTTCAATGAACCTCGTTATTGTGGTTATTCTATCCGATTGGTTCGTGATGCGAATTGATAATTTGGTGTGATAAGAGATAAGGTGCGCCGGTGGCGCACCTTATTTTTTTGTTTTAAAAATTATCCTTTAACCAACTTTGAAGGTAATATTTTATCTACAATAACATCATCACCATCAATATGAAATATGACATTCCATTTCCTGTTTTGGGTAATGAGTCGTTTTGCCTTCGGATGAAACCTTTTTGCAGTTTTCCACTGTGAATAGTTGATGGTGTCAGCCATATAGCTTAATGTGGCTATCTCCGAGATCAGCTGGTTTTTATACCTTACAGCATGTTCTGGAGTACTGATTGAAATAATAAAATCCGCAATTTCCTCGATTTCAGCTAAAACGGTTTTTGATACTGATACTCTGTAATGCTTCATATTTTTTTCAAAATGGTTTCCTCCAGTCGGTCGCTGAATTCCTCCAATGAGATGCAGCCTTCCGGAGCTTGTGGATAAACTTTGGTTTTTGTTTTGACAGGTCGTGTCGGTCTATTGTTTATTATTTTTAAAGCCCTCATAATTGATATTGTTTTTAAAATCCGATGCAAAATTACAAAAAATGCTCTTTTGTGCAGCCGATTTGCGAAAAAAAGACGGATTTTCATCCGTCTCTAAACCATTACCACCTTCCAGAATAGCCTCCGCCACCGCTGCGGCCACCGCCAAAGGAGCCGCCCGACGAACGCGAACTTGAACCGCTGCTACTGCTGCTTGACGAACGCTCAAGTCTCGGTATGACAACCTTTTTGGCAGTCTGCTTATGACAGAACTCGCACTCGCTAACAACCTCTTCGAGGCCCGAATGACTGTATGTGGGCTTTGTCAGGGTCATGGTATGAATAATTCTTTTCAGATGCGCTCCGCAATTGTCGCAGTCGAAGTAAGAATCGTACTTCTCGCCTCTCTCCTTTATCACGTAGGCATGTCCCGCTGGACAGCGTAACGAGGTGAATTGCCATACTTTATGAGCTTTTTCGGCTTCTTCAATTTCGCCAAGCTTCACATCATCACCATCCGTCATCGGCTGACGGCATTCTGGGCACAGCATCACCGGACTTTGGGCGATAAGAGCGTCATATTTTTTCAAATAACCCCTGCCGATCCAATATGCCAAGTAGTTGAGCATTACTGTACGCGGAGGTTTCTTGGCCTTTTCATACACCATTCTCGGATTCAAAGAGTCTTTGGCCACCTTATCCGCCATCTTCAGGGTGCGCACATTGTTACGCCAGCAAATCCACGTGAGATAAGCCAGAATTGATACCACCGCAATGCAATTGGTGACTGAAATAGGATCAGAATCGCCAAACAACGCCCTGATCAATCGGGAGAACAAGATAAACCACACCACGCCCGAGAAACCGAACGTCAGCGAGCGCAAACAGCCTATGCCATGCCATGGCGAGCCACTCCAAGTGGTCTTGAGGTCGTTAAGATATTTCACGCCGTTAACCTCTGATATGGTGTAATCGTCTTTTATCTCTGTCTTTGCCGTTTTTCTTTCTTTAATCTTAATGAAAACCCAGGCCGTTGCCGAGATTAATGGGAAGAATATCAAAAACAGCAACCATATCAATATGAAGAGATCGCTTTCTGTCACCTCCTCTTCCGCCTGCTGCGGCTTGGCATCCTTGTAAACCTGATCATCAGGCAAAACCGTGATAAGTTCAGCTGGCACAGTGACGCCGAAAACATCAACTATATCCATCACTCCGGCTACCATTCCGCCCTCGTAGTCGCCGTTTTTGAAATAAGGTTTTATGGTGTGATTGAAAATCTCGAAACACTTGATGTCGGGCAATGTACCCTCTATGCCGTAGCCCACCTCAAATTCGAACGCGTGTTGGTCTTCGACGAATAGCATCAGCAGTCCGTTGTCTTTGCCTTTGTCGCCAATGCCCCATTTGTTGAACAGTTTTGTCCTGAAATCGGCAGGTTCTTCATAGCCTATGCTCTCCAAGGCAACCAAAAACACGTCGGCGGTGTCGCGGATGGCACACAATGCTGTGTTGATACGCATTTCAGCTTCTGGCGAAAGGTAGTTGTCGGGGTCGCTGACATGGATGCTATTGCTTTGCAATCGGGTGTTCGGGACCATCTCGACAGTCCAGGCTTGCTGGGCGATGATGGGGAGCATCGCGAAGGCGAGGAATAATGTTATCAATATCTTTTTCATGATTCTTTAAAATAATACTGACCCTTCCCTTTTGTCTTATTTCCATACTGTATGGCATGCTGCGGACAGTGGTGGTAGCAGGCGTCGCAGGTGTTGCAGTGGCCGTTCCAATGTGGATGGCCGTATTCCATGGTGATGTTCTGCACCGGGCACGCTTTTGCGCATTTTCCGCACGAGATACATGCCTCGTTGGCATAAAACGGCTTGTCGGAAGCCCATTTCCAGAAGCTCTTGCCGATGACGTTGCTCTTGAAGCGAGGCAACCCACCTTTTATCATGTCGGAAAACGTGGCTTTCGCCTTGATCATCTCTATCACTTTAGGCAGCTTTTCCTTGGCTTTAGCGATTTTCTCCTTGACGACTGCCGGTTTGTCGACGCTCATCCCGATCATGTTGACGTAGGTGTTAGGCATCTTGAAGCAGTAGGCTGCATTGAGTTCGAAGCCTCTGTCGTTCAATGCATTACGAAAAATCTTCTCGGTCATACCCACGTTGTCACCGCATGTCACGGCAGTCCACACATACGACGGCTTCCCGTTGATAACCATTTTTTCAACAAACTCGTCGACCAGATGAGGCGGTCGCCAGGAATATATCGGGTAGACGAAGCCCAGCATCTCGCCCTCCGCGAGGTCGTATTCAAATTGTTCGTTTCGCTGCGCCTCGGGGATGAAAACGAGCCTGTCATCCAATGCGTTAGCTATGCTTTTTGCGATAAACTCGCTGTTGCCGCATCCAGAGTAATAAAATATCATATTTCAAACTATTTGCAACTTATAATCAATTGACTGCCTGATGTATACTCAAAATCGTCGTCATACATCCTGCCAGTGTGTTCAAATTCAACTTCATATCTCTTCGTCTCTCCACGATGGATGGTCTCGGTGAGGGTGCCTTCGCCTTTGATAAACGCGTTTTTCACGATATAGGTCGCGCTGTCGTCGGTCATGTCGGTAACCTCCAAAAAGGCATTTTCAGAGTTGATATGAAAATCGCCGTTGTATAAAATCATTCCCTCGTTGTAATACAGCTTGCCTTTTTGTGCAATAAAAAGACATCTCACCGCCTCGGAATATCCAAATCCATGATGTCCCTCGCTCACCATCAGGAACAGCGCCTTCTTGACTCCTTCGAGCTCAATAGTGTCGAAGTCGGGTTCGCCGTTTACCCATAAAGCAGTGAACTTCACGCCATTTTTAAAGGTGTAGTTGCCGATGCCTTTGAGGTATCCTTCGGGAAACTCGCACACGTCGCCGTTGACCATCTTATGGATGCATGGGCCAACAAGCCGGCCTTCTTCAAATTCACCCTCGAAATATTCCTTTCCGCTGGCGAAGTTGCCGTCGTAGCCGTCTTTTGTAATCTTTCCGTGTCCGTGACGTTTGCCGTCTTTGAAGCCGCCTTCGTACACCTCACGTATATTGCTCAGATGAAGTCCGCGCTCGTCGTCGTTGATCGCCACGCCCTGTCCGTGTTCCTTGTCATTGAGCCACTCGCCCTCGTAGGTATAGTTGTGACTTGCGCCGCCGCCCATAGAATATTGCTTGTATTTGCCTTTGCCGCAGCGTTTTCCGTCACGCCACTCGCCCTCGTATTCGCCGACGTAGCCGTTGAGTTTATACGACATGTAGCCTTTGCCGTGAGGCTGTCCTTGGGCGTTGACACTGCCTTCGTAGTGGTCGCCGTTCTTGAAATCGATATGTTTCATATACGATTAGTTTAACCTGATAAGTGTTGATATGATGCGACCTGCGCCGCCGCCCTCGCCTTCGCTGACGACTTGTACCTGGCCTGCGTCGTTTCCCACCACGCTGAAGTAGAAATTCAGCCTGCGGCCGTCGAGCAACATGCAGTAGCTTGTGAATGTCAACGAGTTATAGTTAAACTCCCAATCGGAGTTGGAGCCCACCACAATCTGACCGGCATACTCGGAGAGGTCGGGCTGTATAATGCTGTGACTCATTGCATAGCCAAATGCCATGTCGCAGACCCAGTATTGTGTCGCATCATGCGGATTATCAATGACATAAGCCACTCCATCGACATATTCCTGGGCATCATTAGGATAATGCGCCGGCAAGTCCATGCTGTTATAATAGCTCGTCTCCGGGAACAATGAGTTGATTTTGCCGTTTTGCAGCCAGAAAATCTTATCGTCGTGGAACACCGGATATTGGTAGCCGATGGTGTTAGGCTGCAGCTTCACCTCGTTGTCGATAGTCACCAGCTGCGGACTCACGCTGACGGTCTCGTTCTGCAAATCAACATAAACCTTACGGAAATCGGTCTCGTCGTAAGTCTGATAGTTATTCACCGTCATCACATAAAGGCTGTTGTCGACCATCACAAGCTGGCTGTGAGTGTACAGCGCGTTTGGGTAGTTAGGCACCACCACCTGCGCCATCTTGAGCGACGACGGGAATATCACAAATTGCTGGTAGTTCAGGTAGCCGTTGAGGATGTTGTAAGCTATCGTTGCACCCACCACGCCGTCGTTATACGCCGGATACACACTCTGCGGATAAATCCCATCAGGAATCATGGTGCTGACATCGATATGGTTGCCTTTGTCGTCGAGATAATAGATCTGGCTGTAGTCCACATCAGTTCTCACATCAACGATGTCATTGCCGTATTGCTCCACCACGCCGAAGAAATCGCTCGGGCGTTCCAGTCCGTAGTTGACGATATTCCAAGGACGGCCGCTCTCCAACGTCCATCTAAAGATGGCGCCGTCAGTTTTTCTCACGAGATAATGTATGCCGTCGTATAACGCAATCAGATCAAGGATGGCGATTCTCTCATTCTCTGGAAGTTCTTCAATGCCAGGGTAAAAATGACGGCAGTCGAACAGCCATATCCAGTCGGTGCCAATCTGATAGATGTAGTGCACTTTCAGCTGGAGGTTGGCTTTCACGAGATTCACGAGGCCGTCGTCGCCTTCCACCTCGATGGTGTATTCCACAGACTCGAGCACGCCATCTTCGTTGACGATGTAAAGCGGAGTATAGTCGGCATCGTCTTTGCTGACGCTCTCAGCAAGGGCAAGCATCTGGGCATGGCTGAGGTTCATGTTTTTCAGTTTGAGATTACTCAAGCCATTGCTTCCCCCACCACCGTTATTATTGTCTTTCTTACAGCCGGCACATGCCAAAACAAGCATCATCGCGACTGCAAACAGCTTTAAAAATCTGAAATTGTTTCGCATCTTTTTTAGGATTTATGTTATCAATCCGCAAAGATACGACAAGTTTTTGAAAAAAACAAGAAATTTATTATCTGATTTGATAATTACGCATTCTGTCCTCTGCCATCTGCTCGTATTTCGTGCCTTTGCGGCCATAGTTTACGAACGGATGGATGCTGATGCCGCCACGCGGGACAAACAGGCCGACCACCTCGATGTAGCGTGGATCCATCAGTTTCACGAGGTCGTTGAGGATGATATTGACCACATCTTCATGAAAATCGCCATGGTTTCTGAAAGAAAAGAGGTACAGCTTGAGACTCTTGCTCTCCACCATCTTCTCGTCGGGGATGTACAAAATCTTGATTTCGCCGAAGTCGGGCTGATGTGTGATCGGGCACAGCGTGGTGAACTCCGGGCAGTTGAACTGCACCCAGTAGTCGCGCTCCTGATGACGGTTTTCGAAGGCCTCGAGGACCTGCGGGGCGTATGTGTCAGGGATTTCAGCCTTGCGGCCCAACGATTGAAGATTATCTTTTTCTCTATTCATAACTATCTGATATTTAATATTTTATGCGTTTGTAACGAGAGCCGCCACTCAGGATGCTCTTTGCAATATTCTATTGTTTTCTGAATTATTTCTTTGTTTTTTGATGCGTCGCCGGTGTCGCAAGGTTGCAGGAAGCGGTGTTTGACGTTGATATTGGCGTACATAGAGACGCACGGCCGTGCGTCTTTACACATATCCTCGCTGAAAACCATTTTTAATTCGTCTGCGTCAGTTAAAACCGGTGTAGCTTTTTCACCTAAAAATGCGTCTTTTGGTGAAAGAGTTATCCAGTCGACGTTTTTCGGCAGTTCGACGGTGCCGTTGGTCTCGACAGCCACCGTTTTGCCCAGCAGATGCAGCATCTCCACCAGCGATTCTGTCAGTTGCAATGCGGGCTCGCCGCCTGTGATTACGACCAATTGCGCCTTGTATCTCGACACCTCCTCGATGATTTCGCCTTCGGTCATCTCCTTGCCGGAGATGTGGTCGGTGTCACAAAACGGGCAGTCGAGGTTACAGCCGCTGAGGCGCACGAATATGGCCGGTGTCCCGGTGTTAAAGCCCTCGCCTTGCAGCGAATAGAATATCTCGTTGACCTTCATCACTCGTCTTTTTCGTAGGTTGCGATATTGCCTGTAGTCTCTTGAACGTCAACGCGATAGCAGTTGGTGACCTGCTCGCAGCACCAGCGTGCGATGTTCTCCGCTGTAGGGTTGCATTTCAGCACGTCGTTGACGACTTTGTGGTCCATGGCGTCGACGATGCGGCGTTTTATCTCCGAGAAATCGACCACCATGCCGTTTTTGTCGAGTTCCTTGGCTTTGCAATAGATTGTGATGATCCAGTTATGTCCGTGCAACGAGCAGCATTTGCTGGGATAGTCGAGCGTGAGCTGATGTGCGCCCGCCACTTCTATGGTTTTCTTGATATAATACATTTTTCAGTCCTCGTAAATTGTTGGGTCATTTATTCCGGCCATTTTGAAGGCCTCTTTTCGTTCCTGACAGGTGCCGCAGCGACCGCAATGGTGTTCTTTGCCGCGGTAACATGAATACGTCTTGCTGTAGTCGACGCCGAGTTTGGCGCCATGTCGCACGATGTCGCCTTTGGTTATGTTGGTGTATGGTGCGGCGAGCTTCACTCCTTCATAGGTGCCAGCTGTCATCGCGTTATCCATCGCTTTCACAAACTCCGGACGGCAGTCCGGGTAGATGGCATGGTCGCCTCCATGGTTGGCTATGAGCACGCGCGTGAGATGGCGGCTCTCTGCGAGGCCGCACGCCACCGACAGCATGATGCCGTTGCGGAACGGCACTACGGTGGAGCGCATGTTTTCGTCGTCGTAGTTACCCTCGGGGATGGCGTCTGCGCCCGCTGTCAGCGACGAGTCGAAGTACTTCCCGATAAAGCCGAGGTCGATGACGATGTGTTCGATGCCCAGATGTTGGCAATGCCAGCGGGCGCAGGCTATCTCACGCGCCGCATGGTTGCTGCCGTAGTCGAAAGTGACGGCCAAAGCGATACGGTCACGCTCCTCATACAGAAGCGTGGTCGAGTCAAGACCGCCCGAATAAATGATGATTGAGTCTTTTGTCATTTCTTGTTTTGTTAAAGGGGGTTAGCAAGTACCCCTGCGTTTCGCGCTGCAAATATACTAGTTTTTAGCCATTAGTCTTTAGTTTTTAGAATTTTTTTTACTAAAGACTAAAGACTAGCGACTAGCGACTTTTATAAATGTGGATAACGTTTTCTGATGTTGTCGGCGAGGAAGGCGGCGACGCTGTCTGTTGTGAGGTGCGACACGTTGATGACTAAGTCGTAGTTACGTGCGTCGTAGCGCGACACTCCTGCGAAGGTTTTTGTATAGTTTTCGCGGGCTTTGTCGACCTGTTCGATACGTTTGCGTGCGGCATCCTCGTCGAGGGCATACTGGTTCATGATATGGCGCACACGTGTGTTGATGTCGGCGATGAAGAAAATCTTCAGTGCTGACGGGTTGTCTTTAAACACATGGAAACCCGAGCGTCCGATGATCACGCACGACTCTTTCTCAGCGACTTCGCGGAGGATCTGCGCCTCGGCGTAATAAATCTGTTTCGATGTCACTTCACGGTCTTCTGTGACGGTGTTGCACATCTCGCGGCTCAGGCTGAACTGTCTGTAATACTGGCAGAAATC
Organism: Bacteroidales bacterium; assembly: GCA_017645275.1. Classification (GTDB taxonomy): domain Bacteria; phylum Bacteroidota; class Bacteroidia; order Bacteroidales; family F082; genus Limimorpha. The sequence goes on from JAGCPH010000037.1 coordinate 15,127, forward strand.
GCCCCACCATCCGGTCTTCTTTGCCTTGATGCTCTCCATCTCCTCCACGGTGAGGTTAAACTGTTTCGTCAGTTTGCCGAGGACATCCCTGTCATAAACTTTCACGCCGAGCAAGTTGCCCAATTTACAAGCTATCTCTCTACCGCCCGATCCGAACTCGCGGTTGATTGCAATCACAAAATTACGCTTTTCCATGATGTTAGAATAATTAAAAAGTTTTACGTGGCAAAGATAAGAAAATTAGTTTAAAGTTTAGAGTTTAGAGTTTAAAGTTTAAATTTTGTTGAAATTTATTTATTTTTAATAAATAATTGTTATCTTTGCAGATTGGGTGAAATATGCCCACAATTCAACAACTAATTGATTATCAACAACATGTCCATTGTGGCAAACGATAAAAAATATAAAGCTATAGACTTCTTCTGCGGCGGAGGCGGTATGACGTGCGGACTGCGGCAGGCGGGGATTGATGTGGTTGCCGGGGTGGATTTTGACGGGAATGCAAAAGAAATACAAAGATAAGAATTAAAAAATATGGACGGATTCAAAAACTTGGAAATCAAGAACTTTAGAGGAATCGAACATCTGATAATTGATGATTTCTCTAGGGTTAATGTGTTCCTTGGACAGAATAATTCAGGAAAGAGCTCTGTGCTTGAGGCCATATTACTATTGGCAGGAATGTCAAACCCTGATTTGCCTCTTAGTTTAAACAAAGCAAGAACACGTAATTTTCGAATTGCTTATCTGCAAGAAACCCGCTATCAATTCTATAATTTAGATCTAACAAACACTCCAGAATTTTCATCGTTGCAGATTGATGGAATTAGCCGACATTTACAGATGAGACTTTTCCATACTGAAACTCCAGATGAAGGAGTGCAATCTATTGATGAACCACTTATTCTGTCGGAAACAGTGAGACTGCCCAATACATTAGAGATGCTCTATGATATCACCACCAGCAATGGGATTAAGCGTTTTCGCAGTTCTCTATTTATCAACCAATCTGACGTAGTATCACGCCAAGAACCATCTAAAGAGTATGTTGAAAAGAATTCTGCAGTGTTGTTCTCGTCCGATTTGTTGTCAAGTAATCTAACTAAGGATTTGTCAGAATTATTTAAGCGCAAGCAGAAAAACACTTTGTTAGAGTATCTGCAAAAATTCGATACAAAGATTAATGCGATTGAAATCTTGAACAATGATGTGTATGTTGGCTTTGATGATGTCAAAGAGATGCTGCCTATCAGTATGTCTGGTGATGGTTTACGGCGATTCTTGAATATTGTTGCTGGTTCGGCAAATCCAAACAACACCATGATCCTTATTGACGAAATTGACAACGGTCTGCATTATTCGGCCTACAAGAAGCTTTGGGAGGTCATCTTCGCGTTGGCTGTCAGTACCAACAAACAGGTGTTTGTGACGACCCATAGCAAGGAAACACTTTACCGTTTGAACGAGATGCTTGAAGAACATTCGGAGTATCAGGATGCGTTACGGCTCTATACGATTGAAAACACCAAACTGAAAGGGCTTCAAGCCTATAAATATACCTTTGAGGGATTGAATGGTGCTTGCGAGAATGATGTGGAACTTAGAAGCGTTGTATTATGAAAAGGTTTTTGATCATAGTAGAAGGAGACGCTGACAAAAAGTTCTTCAGGGACTATTTTCATCATCTGTTTGGTGAGCAGGCACCCGAAAACAGCATCATTCATCCAGGAAAAGACGGCGACACGGGTGGCTATAGCAAACTGAAATCGGAGGAGGCCTTGCAGGCACTTCGCCAGAACACCAACCAAGGAGGTGTAAACTTAGTCATTTTCGATGCCGATGATGATTGTGAGGCTCGTCGGAAAGAATTGCTTTCCATAAAAGAGCAGTATGGCGTTGAATTTGAATTGTTCTTGCTTCCCAACGACAAGGAATGTGGAGCGTTGGAAGACCTGTTGGAAAAAATCATCAATCTGGACAACCGGCCCGTAATGGATTGTTGGCAGACCTACGAGGGCGAACTCGAAAAAGTACGGATTCCCACAAAGACTCCGCCAACGCTAACCATCCCGGCCAAGAAGACCAAAATATACGCCTATCTCGAAACCTTGTTGGGAAAGTCGAGAAGCCAAAAGAAGCTCATTAAGGATTCGAACCGCAACTATGAGAACACCCAACACTGGAATTTGGATGCGGAGTATTTGGGGGAGTTGAAGGAGTTTTTGGAGAGGAATATAATGGAAGAATAACTATGGAAGGGGTAAAACAAAATAAAAGACGAGGAAAACTTCCTAAAATAGAAGTGGTTGACCTATTTTGCGGAATAGGAGGACTGAGTTATGGTATGAAGTCGAGAGGATTCCATGTGCTTGAAGGCTTTGACGTGGATGCTACTTGCCGTTTTGCTTACGAGACAAATAACGGTGCAAAGTTTGTCGATAAAGACATTAGGAAAGTTTCTAAAGCAGATATTTCTCCGCTGTATTCAAAGAAATCCATTAAAGTTTTGGCTGGATGTGCTCCATGTCAACCGTTTTCTTCTTATGCGTTTAAGAACAAAAACAAGGACGAAAAGAAATACAGTTTGTTAGATGAGTTTGGACGTTTGGTTAGGGAAGTTCAACCGGATATAGTGACGATGGAGAACGTTCCGGCGATTGCATCATTTAAACTAAGGTCGGTTTTGGCCGATTTTGTAAAAGTATTGCGAGAGGAGAACTACCATGTCAGGTATCAAGTTGTTTACTGCCCTGATTATGGTATTCCGCAGACCCGAAAAAGATTGGTATTGTTGGCGTCCCGATTTGGCGAGATAGAACTGATACCGCCAACTCATAATAAAGAGAACTATGTCACTGTTAGAGACACTATCGATTCACTCCCTCCATTGAAAGCTGGGGAAGGCTGCCCCACGGATGCGCTGCATAGATGTCGCGCCTTATCCCCTTTGAATATGCAAAGGATGTTAGCAACACCATACGGTGGAAGTTGGAAAGATTGGCCGGAAGAGTTGTTGCTGGATTGCCACAAGAAAGAAGGTGGCAAAAGCTTTGGCAGTGTGTACGGCCGTATGGTTTGGGACGAGCCAGCTCCCACCATGACAACCCTTTGTACGGGAATAGGCAATGGCCGTTTTGGTCATCCCGAACAGAACCGAGCCATTTCGGCCCGTGAGGCTGCTTTGTTCCAAACATTCCCTACCACCTACCAGTTCTTCCCTGATGAGCAAGAAGTTTCTCTTTCCAAAGCATCGAGATATATAGGTAATGCAGTTCCTCCGAGATTAGGAGAAGTTATTGCAGAGAGTATACTACAACATATTAGAACCCATAAATAACATGAATAGTAACCAAACACTTAAATGGCGTTTTGATGTTAGCACTTTCCGGCTAATCGGTCGCGATTTAATAACAGACCGCGTTACTGCTTTGTTTGAGTTGGTGAAGAACTGCTACGATGCCAATGCCCAAAATGTGAAGGTTGTTTTTGAGAATGTTGGAGCAGGAAATAGTAATTCGGTTATTCGTATTGAAGATGATGGTTATGGGATGTCGTTTGAGGATATCCGAGATAAATGGATGGTTATTGGTACTTCAAGTAAACGTGTTTGCCCATATTCGCCGGAACCCTATAATAGAAAATGTGTCGGAGAAAAGGGCATAGGTCGTTTCGCTGTGGATAAGCTAGGAGACAATGTCGCTATCATCACAAAGAAAACGGGTTCAGAAAAATGGCTGAAAGTTGATATTGATTGGTCCACTTATTATCATGAAACTGGAGACAAAGCTGATTTGCGTTTGTTCACGGATGTTGAGAACGCCTATACATTTTATGAAGCAGACGACTCTAACTTATCGGGAACGAAACTCGTCATCACATCTATCCGTGAACCATGGACAAAGAAGGAAGTTGAGCACTTAATGAGAGAGATTTCAAAAATTGTATCCCCATTTGCCAACTTGAGCTATCCGTTCAAGGTGCGTGTGATTGCATCAGAATTTGATATAGACCAGGATTGCGTCAGATCTTTGGAAGATTTCAATATTGCTACCCTGTCTCTGAATATTGATTTTGACGAAGAGAAAAAACTTCAGCAAAGCATCTTTTACGACAAGGAAAAGAATTCTTTTGGGTACCATCTGATCCCATTCAAATCCTTTGGTGGGATTAAAATGCGTATCTACTTTTTTGATGAAACTGCTCGTAGAGAGTACCGAAAAGCTTTTCCCAATGATCCCATAGATGGATTCAAGGTATATCGTGACGGTATAATTGCCACCCCCTTTGCTGAAACTAACGAGAATCCTGACCAAAAGCGCGATATTTTGGGAATTGACAAAAGGCTATGGCAGGATATTTTCAGCAGGATAAGCACACGTGAATTTCTCGGCGTAATCGAAATAACTAAAAATGGTAATCCTCAAATAATTGACGCAACCAACCGACAAGATTTTGTGGACAATGAAGAGTATCGGGAGATGAAGAAATTCATCATCACCCAACTCAACGCCCTTCAGGAATACAAAGTTGAGATGCGTCAGGCAAAACGCGACAATGCCCAAGAAGGGCTACAGACCGCATCAGACGACATCAATTCACTTGTAGATGCAATCAACGACATGGTGGCTCAAAAGCCCGAGCTGAAACCCACGGTAGAACCATTTATCAAGCAGGTCCGTAAGACTAGCCGAAGCGTAAAGACTGCAATCATTGAGCAGAAGAAGGCTTTGGAGGATTTTACCCGTAAGGAAAACATCTATATGAGCATAATGTCCTTGCAGCAGTTTGCCATTAACATTACACATGCTGTTCGGACCACCCTTAACCAAATACGCGATAGGATTGAATTTTTCTATCGTTATTATCCGAATCCCGACGAGGATGAGTGGTTTACACTTTATTCCAAGGAAATGTATGAACGTTTCAAGGTGCTCAATCGCGTAATCAACTATATGCTCAGTTATTCACAGTCGAATTTGACCCCGGAAGAGGTTGACCTGAAATCCACATTTGAAGAAATACTAAGTGACTATGATGATGTTTTTTCGCGCGAGGGAATAATCCTGCAAACGGATTTTCCTGACAAACTTGTCTTGAATGCGAACCGACAGTTCTTTAGGGATATCATGCAGAATCTCATAGACAATTCCGTGAAGGCATTGACAAACGCTGATCAAAAAGTGATTCGATGCTCATACGAGGTGCAGAACGATATGTTGGAAATACTCGTGTCTGACACGGGTATAGGTATTCCTCGTGAAGATTGGGAGCAAGTGTTTGCTTTATACTATACTACAACAGAGAAGCAAGGCGGTGCTGGCATCGGATTGTATATAGTTAAAACACGTGTCCAGTCTCTTGGTGGAACTGTTTCGGTTGTTGACAGCGAATTTGGTGAGAAAGGTACAACAATAAAAATAACAATACCCTTTAAAAAGTAAACGATTATGGATTTTAAAGTAGTAATCATTGATGACAATCTAACGGAGAAAGAGCCATTTGTCCAGAACATCCGGATACATTATAAAGATGCCGACTATAATCATGTATTCCAAAATCCAGATAAAGGGTTGGAATATGTTTTGGATAATCTGAACAACAAAATGATAGTGTTTATTGACTGGAATTTCAGTGGTCACCACAAGAAGGGTATTGACTTGTTGAAGGAGATACGTAAAAAGACATCGCTACTTTATGTCGTGATGATGTCGGCCAACCAGTTGCGGACTGACATCCCACTTGATTCAATCATTGAAATGATGAACGAAGAGAACTTCTTCTATTTGGACAGGAGTAATGACGATTTTGAATCTGTGGTTGCTATCATTGACAAGATACGAACTCAGTGGAGCACCAAGTTTGACTGCGTCCTGGAACAATGGCTTATTCGTCATCCTGAAGATAACGATAAGGAGGCTTTCAGTGAAGCCTCCACTGGCAGAACCTACACTTGGGCCGATATTCTTGTGGAACTGCGTCTTCAGACCTCTGTCGGAAAGTCTTTTGAACAAAAGCTAAACGAGTACTACATCTATCAACTTAATCGTTCAAATAAGTGAGTATGAGCAGCGTGTTGATAGCATATAACAATGATTACAATACAGTGCTTCATGATTTTTTGGAATCGTGCGCAGACGAGGCCAAGCAAATTTGTGTTGTAAAAGGCATTGCGTACTCTTCAGTTTGTCCTCCAGATTTAAGTGAACAGAATGTCATCGGTGTCATGATAGATCACCAGCTTTGTTTCTTGGCCGCCCATGGTGATACTGATGGCGTATATAATGAGAATGAAAACGCTGTTGTTTCCACACACACGACCAATTACAATTTCAACGGCAAAGGACTTTATAGCGTGGCTTGTTCTTGCGCTCAGAATCTTTTCCCTCAATTGAAAGCCCTTGGATTGCGCTTTTTTGTCGGTTATAACGACACTTTTAATGTGAGAGGCGAAAGGGAACCTTTTATATGCAGTGCTATGGCTGGATTAAAGAGTTTCTTGTCTGGAGATCGTGCTGAAGTAGCGAAAGAAAAAATGCTCACTGCTTATGATGAGCAAATTGCCGCATTGGATAAAACCGATCCTATGGCAGCTGTTGAGCTTGTCCATAACAAGGAATCATTAGTTTTTGACTGTGAAAACGATACGTGTTTAGTAGATTTAGAGTAATTATGCCCCAAAAGAAATATACATTCATAGATTTGTTCGCAGACATCGGCGGCTTTCACTGATATACCCAATATATCATTAATTAAACACTTACAATACTATGGCTAAGAACAACAACATTATGACTATAGTTGAATCTATAGCGAATGATATGAATAGCAAATATGAGACAATCGTCATGGTTGAATCTCAATTTTACAGTGATTTTCCATACAAGGTTCTGTCATATTTGGAAAAGAATTACCAAGATGTTTTCCAATCCTTCATGAAACATATAGTCCCAGACAATTCAGGAAAGATAGATTACTTGATTTATGTGTTTGATAGTATAAGGATACCACGTTTGTTTTTATCTGTTGATATTTATCCAACCTTAACAGGTAAAGATTCAACTAGATGGATAACAGAGAAAGCATTTTTAATTGATGGAAAGGAATACTATATTAGCAATCAATGGGTTGGTCATGAAACAGAAGAGAAAAAGAATCTTCGAATCAATGATTTTGCAATGGCTATTTATAGAGATAGTGAGCACTTATTTTTCGTTGATTTTGTGAAAAAGAACACTACGAAACCGTATTCCCAACTTGTTATGGTTAAACAAATAAAAAATGAAAATAAAGATTTGCGTCATAATAATTCATTTATGATTAATAAAGTAGTCTCCTCCATCCTCTCCACCGGCCTAATCTATTCCGAAACCCTCATCAAGCGCCTCGCCTATTCGCTGATGGCCAAGCCTTTCGTTATCCTCAGCGGGCTGGCAGGTTCGGGAAAGACGCAATTGGCGTTGGCTTTTGCCAAATGTTTGAGCGAAAATATTGATGAACAGGTCTGCACGGTTTCCATCGGGGCGGATTGGACCAACCGAGAGCCGCTGCTGGGTTATCCCAATGCTTTGAAAAGCGGGGAATATGTTCTGCCCGAAAGCGGAGTGTTGCAACTTTTGATGCGAGCCAACGATGACCCATCCAAGCCCTATTTCCTAATTCTTGACGAAATGAACCTCAGCGTGGTGGAACGCTATTTTGCCGATTTCCTCAGCGCTATGGAATCGGGCGAACCCATCAAACTCTGGGATGGCAACGACGATGTTCCTGCAGAAATAAAATTGCCCAAAAACGTCTTCATCATCGGCACCATCAATGTGGATGAAACCACCTATATGTTCAGCCCCAAGGTGCTCGACCGCGCCAATGTGATAGAGTTCAAGATTGCAGCTAATGAAATGGAGGACTATTTGGGTAAAAAAGTAAATATCAATCTTGAACAGGCCTATTCAGCCTGCGCGGATATGGCTGTGGATTTTGTCACTAAAGCAGAAAGTCAGGTTGAGAAGGACGAGAAAAACAAAGATGTCCTGCTTTCATTCTTCAAAGAGTTGAAAGAGGTCAACGCCGAGTTTGGCTACCGCACCGTGAATGAAATTAGTCGTTATCTGCATTTTGCAGAAGGAGATTTGACAGATGACACTGCAATAGACACCGCCATTCTGCAAAAACTGCTGCCCAAACTGCACGGCTCCAGAAAGAAATTGGTTCCCGTGCTTACTTCCCTGTGGAAACTCTGCCTAAAAAATGGCATAGAAAAGACTATCGAAGTTGAATTCGACAAAGCCAATTTCAAATATCCCGAATCGGCGGAGAAGATTCAGAGAATGTACAATGCTGTGGTGGATAACGGATTTACCAGTTTTGCTGAGGCATAGGTATTTATTGAAACAATTGTCATTATGGCGAAAATGAGACCGAAAGAGTGCCAAAATGTTGAGTACAAGCAAAGCTGGCACGACAAGTACTTGGAATGGATTTGCGGGTTTGCGAATGCACAAGGGGCTGTTATGTATTTCGGAGTGAATGATGACCGTGAAGTAGTTGGATTGAAAGATGTGGATCGATTGTTAGAGGATATCCCTAACAAGATTGTTACCACAATGGGTATCGTTGTGGATGTGAATCTGCATGAAACAAAAGGGCTTGGATATATTGAGGTGATCATTGAACCGAGCAATATTCCTATCAATTATCGAGGGAAATACTACTACCGCTCTGGCAGTACGATGCAGGAACTGCACGGACCAGCATTGCAACAGTTTATCCTAAAGAAGATGGGACGCTCGTGGGACGACATACCAAACGACTTTGCCACCATCGATGATTTAGACCAAGCGGCTATTGCATACTTCATGCGGAAAGGATATGAAAACGGGCGAATCAGTGATGAGGAACGGAATGCTCCCATAGATGTTGTCCTGGAGAATCTAAACCTTGTCAGCGAGGATGGAAAGCTGAAAAACGCCGCACTGTTGCTATTTGCCAAGAAACCACAACGGTATTTCACCTGCGTGCAGTTCAAGATAGGCCGTTTCAGCCATAGTGAGTCGAACTTGATTATTCAGGATGTGATTGAGGGCAATATCATCCAGATGGCCGACAGGGTGGTTGATATGCTAAAGTCGAAATATCTGACCATGCCTATTAGGTTTGAAGGAATGAATAGAATAGAAGAATTAGAGATTCCGGAAGAGGCATTACGGGAAATTCTCTACAATGCCATTGCCCACAAGGACTACACTGGTGCTCCAATTCAGATGCGAGTATGGGACGATCATGTGGAAATTTGGAACGAAGGTGAACTGCCGACAGGATACACGCCAGAAACACTTTTAGCGCAGCATTCTTCCAAACCTCGCAACAGAAATATTGCCAATACTTTCTTCAAAGCAGGCTTTATTGATGCTTGGGGACGTGGCTACAAAAAGATTCGCGAAGGCTTTGAAAGCATAGGATTGCCCATGCCCATTATAGAAACGGCGGATGGAGGTGTGAAAGTAACATTCCAAAGAAGAAATCAAGGTAATCCCATATCAGATTTCGGAAAAGATTTCGGAAAAGATTTCGGAACAGAACTATCAGAACGCCAGCTACTTATATTAGAACTAATTACTCTTAATCCCAACTTATCCGCAAAGGCTATTTCGGAAAAAGTGTCGGAAAAAATGTCGGAAAAAGCATCAGGAAAGGCTTCTATAACTGATAGAACCATAGAAAACGACATAGCAAAATTGAAAAAACTGGGCATCCTTATCCATGAAGGAAGCAGAAAAGAAGGTCGTTGGATTATTGTGAAAACCAAATTCAGCAAGTGATAATGGAAGACCCTCTCGACATACTAATTGAAGGCAAGCACAACAGCGTAAGGTTGCTAGTGTACCCGCAATCCATGAACGCAAAGGTGTTTGATGAGGTTGAACCTCAAGACGGCGAATCGAGATGGCAACTGGTTGAGGGCGAAGAATACGAGTATGAGTTTAGCGATAATCATTATTGCTTTAAGGAACACGAATTGGTTCGCCCTTCAAAAAGTAATGCATCGCACGGAATCATAAAAACAGGCATTTATGTCGGTTGTTTGACTTTGTCCGTTACCGATAATTCGGGATTTGAAACGGAAGTGAGCTTTGAAGTGCGCTCCGTAAAAGTGGATTACAGGGAGGATTACCGCAACATGCTTCACGACATTACCAGCCATTTCACAGATTTGGTTATGATGCAGGGAGCTCCTGTCACACAACGGTTTGAAGTTGACCCTAACGAGAACAGCAACACGCTTTACCAGCAGTTCGCTTTCATGAAATCACTAGTGGACAGCGAGGAGTTTGAAGAAGCCTTGAACAAGATTTTTTACAATCCCATCCACAAATGGACTGGAACGACCATAGAGAAAGACATTTGTTCCGTTAAGAAACTTGGGCGACAGGAATTAAAGCAGATTGCATCCAATAAAAACAGGTTGCCCTTGGGCGAAGGCAAGAGCATAGGCAACAACATTGACAGCGTGCCGAGAAGATTATCGGTTTCTTATAAGAAAGACACCATTGATGTCGCTGAAAACCGTTTCGTAAAATTCGCCTTGTATTCGTTTGCATCATTTTGCAGCACCATTCAGCAATGCAAGAATGCCAGTCCAAGACTGAAAACCGAAGCCAAACTGACGGCCGACAAACTGACGGGATGGCTAAGTCGCGACTTCTTCCTTGATGTTTCGGATTTGCAGACCATGACCTTGAATAGTCCCGCACTGCAACACAAAGAAGGCTATCGTGCAGTGTTGCAAGCCTGGATAATGTCGAAACTAGCCGCGCAAATCACATGGAAAGGCGGCGATAATGTATACCAAGCCGGCAAACGTAATGTAGCCGCACTCTATGAATATTGGGTGTTCTTCCAGTTGCTTGATATTGTCAAAGAGACCTTCCGTTTAACACTGACCGAAGAGGGTGAGAAACAGTTGGTCAAACTTGATAATGAAAAAATCAATCTAGAACTTCGGCAAGGTCGCAGGATAATGATTGGCGGCATTTATCGTACCGCCACGCGTATATTGAAAGTGCGCCTTTATTACAATAGAACTTTCAAGATATCAGATAAGTTGGACGAAAGCGGCTCTTGGACCACCGCTATGCGTCCCGATTACACCTTGTCCATTTGGCCTGGAGAAATAGAGGAAACCGAAGCGGAAAAACAAGACCTCATCGTCCACATCCATTTCGATGCAAAATACAAACTGAATAAAATCCTGCTCGATGACAAGGTGATTGACGAAACGCACACTTTCGAGGACGATGACAACGACCTTTCCGAAGACGATTTAATGATGATTCAGGAAAAGCAGGAAGAGGAAAAAGGCATCTACAAACGTGTGGATTTGCTGAAGATGCACGCTTACAAAGATGCAATCCGTCGAACAAGCGGTGCCTACATTCTTTATCCCGGCTCAGAAAACAAACGCCTTAAAGGTTTTCATGAAGTGTTGCCTGGATTGGGAGCCTTCTGTCTTTGTCCCAACAGCATTGAAAAGGACTCAAAAGAGATAGAACACTTTTTGTACGACATCTTGGAACACATGTTGAACAGAGCCTCCCAACGGGAGCGCATCTCGTATCACACCTACGATATCTATAAAAACGAACCATCAGTGGTTTGCGAATCTATGCCTGAGCCATACGGAACAAACCGCGATTTGATACCCGAAGAAACCTTTGTGTTGTTAGGCTCTTACAAAGACGAGAATCATTTGCAGTGGATTCTTAACAACAAGATTTACAATGCAAGAACTGGTACCAGGAACGGCTCTTTGCGTTTGAAACAAGAAATCACAGGTGCAAAATATGTTTTTTTACACAAAGGCGGCACCCAACTACTTTTAAGGTTGAGCGATAAAGGACCAAGAGTAATGTCGAAAGAAGACTTGCATAAGAAACCACATAGCGATCTTTACTCACCGTCTCAATTATATTATGTCGTATTTGACTTGGATTCAGTGTCTGTCGAGGATGAATTTAAAGATGTAATATGGGACATTACTCGAATGATTAAAGATGGCATTATCGGTGAAGGTCATTTGAGCGCTGAACCCGTAGGAATTTCTTTGGCAACATTAATGAAATACGTGAAAAAAGCAATCTGATCCTATGCCCGACCGCCTCACCCCCACCCAACGCCACACTTGCATGTCGCACATCCACTCACGCGACACCAAACCGGAATTGCTGGTCCGGCGTTGGCTGTGGAGCCATGGTTACCGTTACCGCCTCAACGTGAAAGGAGTGCCAGGACGGCCTGACATAGTGATGAGACCTTACCATACGGCGATTTTCGTCAATGGGTGCTTCTGGCATGGTCACAACGTTGAGACGCACGGCCGTGCGTCTTTACAGAATTCGGATTGTTGCAAAATACCCCAGACAAATCGTGATTTTTGGGTCAACAAAATCCGCCGTAACCAAGAACGGGACCAACAGAATTATCATATTTTACAGGAAAACGGGTGGCACGTCATTGTCATCTGGGAATGCCAGCTGAAACCAAACAGCATCAAAGAGACGATGCTAAAAGTTGAGACGATGCTGTGCGATTATTTCCTCGCGCTGCACCGCCCCAAAATCATCAGCTACGCCACTACCGAAGATGCCGAACTGCCAATGGCCGCTGAAGATTCCGAAGATTATGGCCGTTAGCTACCTCTTCACCACCTTCACGGTCTTCACTCCACCGTCATCAGCTATCTTCACAAAATACACGCCGTTGGCATAGCCACTCAAATCAATTTCGGCCTGACCATCAACGATAACGCTCGATGCAACCTGCTTTCCGACAATATCAAGAACCGTCACATTTCCAGCGGAAACATTAGCATTCACAACGATTTTGCCGTTTGTCGGATTAGGTATCACAGCCGCGGCAAGTGATGGTTCTTCAGCAACGCCATCGGCAGTATTGCCCACCCAGACATCGTCGACGTAAACGCCGTCACCAGTGGCATCGTACGAGATGGCATCAAAACCAATCTGATAGGTCGCCGAAGGGTTTGGAAGCGCAATAGTCTCTGATTCCCATTCAATTACAGGATATTGATAGCTTGCCAAAGTATGCCATGAGTCGGTCGGCGAAGTACGATAAGCGACATATAAATAATTTGAATAACCATTCAGCAAAGGCTGTCTGTGCTTGAATTCGAGCGTGGGATTGGTTACGCCTGTCAAATCAAGCGGTGCCGATATAAGTATGGCTTCCTCCGACTCGTCCAAAAAGTAAAACTGGGCAGTGTGGTTGGGATTCAAATAACCCGGATCGATAGCCCAGCCGAACACACCCATAGTTATGACATTTTGCCAGCACACAAACTCATCCGACGACTCAAAATCGTCGAAATATGGCTCGTCGTCGGTTACGACAATCACATCACACAAAGTCTTGAACGTCATCGGGAGCGACCAATCCGACTCCAATCCTCCACCGCAGTTTGCCTTCACGCGGAAAGTGTAGTCGGTCTGTGGCTCAAGGTCTTCCATAAGATAGGGCTGTGTCTCAATAGTCTTTTGAACGCCATTGGTCTCAATCAACCAGCTCTCCTCATTGCCTGCCGTCGACCATCCGAGAAGTGCCGAAAACGCTGTTATCTCCGTGGCTTGCAGACTCACCGGACGAGCACAGCCGCCTTCGCCCATTATCTCGAAGTTATCTATAAAAATATAATATCCGCCGTTGCTGTGTGCCAAAAACGAAATCTGATAACTGTCAGAGATATCAGGCAAATCGAACGATGCCTCGTAGGTGTTCTGCCAGTCGTTGATGCTGTAGCTGTCGAGGTCGTGCCAGCTGTCGGCCTCCGAAGTGCGATAGCTCACCGTCAGCACATCGTTGTTGTAAAGCGCCATCATAGCATACGAGAAGCCCAAAGTGGCACTGCCCACACCCGACATGTCAAAAGTCGGGGAAATCAGTCGCGCCTCATCGCCTGCCTCTGCATTCTGGAACGCCGCCACATTGGTCTGCGTCCCGGTCATCACAGCCCAGGTGCCAGCTCCAGTGGCATCCACCGTCCAGCATTCCATGGTGCCGTCATCAAAATTCTCGGTATATGCCTGTCCTTCCGTAATCGGAATCACGCATTGCGCGAAAACCGCAGCGTTTATCATCAAAAACAATGAAATAACCAGTGATTTCAGTAGATTTTTCTTCATAGTTATAATATTTAGTTTGCCAATTATATGATTATTAACTTGCAAAAATAAACATTTTTTTAAAAAAAACAAGAAAAAATCGTATCTTTGCATCAAATCTTTTTAAAAAATGAAAGCAACATTTTCTCAAAGACTGATAAAACTCGCCGACCTGAACCATCACCAGACTTTTTTCGCAGGCCGCTGCTCGGAATATTTTTTGGAGAGCTCGTATTTTGCTGTAGCTCAATATGTTGACACCAAAGACACTGTCTTGCTGGTGCTTCACGGCATCGACTTCAAGTTCCCGATTTTTGCAGGCGATATCGTTACCTTCGAGAGCAAAGTCATCGCAGCAGGCCGCTCCACATTGACAGTCTACACCAAGATGTACCGTAGCCGCGAGCCAGAAAAGATCGCCGCCGATGGCTTCGCCACGTTCTCATATCTCGACGAGAATCATCACTCAAAGCCACATGACGTGGTCATCGAGCCTGAAACGGAAGATGAGAAATGGCTCAACCAGCAAGCCAAAGAGATGCTGGAGGAGTCGAAGAAGAGAGCGCTTGCTATCGCTAGACGTTAAAGCGGAATAAGCGTACTGACAACAATGTTGTTGTTAGGCTCTGTCTGGCTCTCCACACGCGAGATGCCACGCTCTGGCCCATTCACAGGCGTCACGATGGTGACAGTTGAACCGTCAGCCTTGATGGCACTCTCGATGAAAGCCATGATGCCGCCATCAAAGCTACAATCGGTAACCATATTATACTGCGGTACCTGCGAGCGGTCGCAAATCACCGTTTCAGTAGTCAAATCAGCCAAAGTGTAGATGGTGAAACTCTGTAAGCCGTTGGCGACATTCGCCTGATAATAATGGCCTTCCGCATCGAATTGGGTATATAACGGCCATCCGGCAGGAAGTGTATTGGCTGTCAGTTGATAGGTGTTTGCATTGAAAGTGTAAAGCGTCTCGCAGTTTGGCCATGAATAGTTTTCCTCATCGCTCACATATATCAAAGTCTGCGCCATTTCACATGGGTCTGCAATGAAATAGCCTGTAGCGACAGCTGTTCCCGTCGCCGCATCGCCATCGATATCGACACGATAGATAGTGCCTTCATTATTATCGTCGGTATAAACCGACACGAAATATTTACCACCAATGCAACGCATTGCAGGCCAATTGCTGTCACCCCATCCCGTAGCCACTGGAATGCCTTGTATTGCAGGCAGCTCGCCGTTTGAATTCATGATAGCAGCCACATGCGGTATATTGGCACCATAGCTGATGCATGTGCCAAGATGTCCCTCATTGTCCGTGATGGCATAAGCAATGTTTATAGGCTGCGTCTCAGTGCCTGGCAACACACTGATTACGTTGACATTATCCCCATTTATGCGAAGCTTCGCCAATCCGCCGTTATATCCTCCCGATGCGATAAAAATGTCGTCACCAACCTGGGCGATAAGACCCAATTTACGCAGTCTGTCACCCGTTAGATCGCCGTCCAAAGGCACTCCGTTATCGAAAATCCAAGGGATATTAGGACCTCCCCAGTATTTAAGGTTTCCTATCGGGAATTTTGTAACGACATTGTTAAGGTCGTAAATCTTGCCATCGCTACGGCGGATGAGAAAGTTCTCGCCATAATCCGACCACCAGCTATGTTCGACTATACCTCTGATGTTGTCCTGCATGCTCTGGCTGAAAGCGTCGTAGTTGTTGCATTGGTAACGGCATCCCATGAGCCAGATGTAAACGTCACCCACAGGTATCATCGCGGTGATGCTGACAGTGAGGTTTTGCTTCAATTCCGAAGCGACACCGCTGTCGTCGCATTCGTATTCGTAAGCCATAATCTGCAGATTGCCGTTATCGTCAACGCTATAAAGAAATCCGCCGCTCTCGCCGTCTTTAGCGCCGTCTTTGGCACCCAAAGCGAGGTATTTCGCACCGTTGAGGTTCACCTTGCTCATCTTAAAACTATAGTTTTTGTCTTTGTCTTTTTTCTTACAAGAAACCGTAAAGACAAGAGCCAAAATCATCAGAAATCCGAATAATTTTTTCATAGTTTTTTATTTAAATCGTTAGTAATCAGGTGCAAAGTTATAAATAATTTTTAATAAAAATCAAATACTTTACTTTTTTTCGCCTAAAATCGCCCATCTCAAGAATGGTATTCTTCTCAAAACTTCATAAATCGCTGGCGAGAGTGTAAACACTGCCACGGTCAAGATAAGATATATCGCCACCGGAGGTAATGTGGTGTGGTATTTCATCATGTAGCCGAGGCTCGCAATCACCAGATAATGAACGACATAGAAGCCGAAACTCGAGCGTGTCATGTAGCCTGCGAAGGCGTTGGTTTTGTCGAATTTCGCCTTAAACCAGCCCATAAGCGCAAGGCACATCAGATAGCCGTAGAGGCAGTTTAGCGGACTCGCCATATACTGCGGCGTGGTGTTGGTTTGTCCGAAAGTTGTAATAACCAAAACTGCTCCTGCAATGACAGCGAAAATCATCATCGGAGCCCAGAACTTGCTAAGCATTTCCTGCACTTTCTCGTGCGAAAACACAAGATATCCCATCATGAAGCCGATGAAATAAAACACAGGTTTGTAGAGGTTATACAAGCCGTCAGCCGACTGTGCGCGCGGATTCATGATGAGGGTCTTCTCCCCAAGCCAGAACAGCACCACGAGCAGTATTATCACCACCATGCCCGACTTCATCTCGCCAAGTTTGCCGCACCAATTCAGTAACTTGTCGTTTTTATCAATCTTTCTGATGATTAGCAAGATCAATGAAAACAGCCACAGATCCTGGATAAACCACAGTGGTCCGATGCCGTTCACCGACCAAATGAGATACTTGAAAGGCTGCGGCACCGCTGCCAAAACATCGGTTCCACTGACATGGGTGTTGAAATACCCGACCATCCACTGGAACACAAACAATCCGATGGTGGCAGGGACCAACAGCTTGCGGGTTCTTGACTTAAACCATGTCTTGCCATCACGGTTTTCCAAAGCATAACGTGAGCTTATTCCTGCCAAAATGAACAGCAGCGGCATAAACCAAGGGTACAAAATGTACATTAGCACGTCTTGGTACTGCGGGCCGTCGCCGAAGCCGCCCACGCCGCCGAAAACGCCCTTGTTGTTGTAAAAATAAACCACGTGGTAAAGCAGCACCAGAAGCACCGTCACCCAGCGCAGGTTGTCAATCCAAAATTTTCTTTTCGTTTCCATATAAAAACTTATATCTTCTTTGTCCTTATAAAATGCCCTTCCTGAATGGCGGCAAACGTTGCAAAAATAGCAATAATTATTATCGGAATCAATGATTCAACTAAAAATGTGACAGGAATTCCCACAAAAAGCAGAAATCCAGTCACTTTGTTCGCGATGGTATGCGGAAAAACGCATTTTTTATATATCACCAATGCCGAAATCTGATTAATGACTTTGATAAAAGCTATCACCAAAACCCAAATCCAGATCCAATTCGGAAATGCTAATACTGGAATTAGCTTGATGCAACAGCAAGCCACAAATACGATGTCAGCCAAGCTGTCCAGCAGCGCTCCTATTTTGCTTTCGCAATGATATTTTCGGGCAATAGCGCCATCAAGCATATCGCTGATGCCACAAGCTAAATAAAGCACCCAGAAAGCAACGTCTTCAACTCCGAAAAAGAGCAATCCAAAAGCTCCTATGGCTCTGATAATCGTGATTATATTCGGCGTTGAGCCGATATTTAGTTCTTTTGTCATTACTTCCCTCCCAGATTCTCCTTTGCCTCAGCGCAATTCTCCCAAATGGCGCCAACCTTTTTGCAGGTGTTCTTGTCTGGGCAGTTGCCACAAGTCTCATAACCCTTGGCCGCTACACATTTATGCACCTCGCACAGATGGCTACAGAAGTAGAACTTCGGGCCTTCCACACGGCACCCCATGCAATTGATACTCTCGGGTGTAATCTGATCAGTGTGATTCATCACGCACCATTTCTTCGCGACCTCGACACGCATCTTGTCGTCGTTCTTCATTGTGGCAATGCGAGCCTCACAGGTCTCGCAGTTAATACCACAACATGCAATCATCTTATTCATTTCTTCCAGCGTTTTAGCATTGGGAAGTACTTTCGCATCATCTGTTTGTACTCCTCCTTAGTCATAGGCTTGGGCATATTCTTATTCACATCGTCGACAAACTGAGCACAATGCTCAATCATCTCGTCCATCGTGCACTCCTGCAGGAACTGGCCATCCTTATAGCAATACATGCAATAATCCTCGTTTTTGCTTCCGTCAGCGTTGGTGCCGAGGTTTTCAGCATTGAGCGGCATTCCGCAGCTCTGGCAGAATTTCTGTTCCATAATATCTTTATTTGTTAAACTCTAATCTCAATACTCTGATAGGTCTGTTCTCGCCTTGATACTGGTTTTCATCGATACAGGTCTCGCCAGTCGGCACAAAGCCGCATTTCTCCATCACCTTGCCTGATGCGGGATTATCCACAAAATGACCGCTAATCAACGACTTGATATCAGTGGTTTTGCGAATATGATCCATCATCAATTTCAATGCCTCGGTACATATCCCTTGATTCCAATACGGCTTGGCAATCCAATATCCGCAAAGCGGCTCATTGTCACGTGCCGGCAGCTCGCACTCGCACGACGGACCGTATCCTATCGCACCAATGACCTCGCCAGTGGCTTTCAATACAATAGCCCAATTTGAGTCGTTGTTAAAAACGGTTTTGATGACTTCCCGACTCTCCTCCACGCTCTTATGCGGCGGCCAGCCTGCTCTCGGCCCCACGTCAGGGTCGGATGCCCATTTGAAAAGTGTTTCAGCGTCATCATCACGCCAATGGCGAAGCAAAATTCTATCAGTTTCCATCAATATTTCTCCACAAAATCTCTAATGATCTTGAAAATCGGCTCGTAAGTCACAAAAATACCGTTCTCGTATGTGTCGTAAATCGTGTGATAATACTGGAAAGCGTCGCCATTCTCGTTCTCGAACAGTATACACGGCACATGGTGCTCAGCAAACGGATAATGGTCGCTGTTGGCAGCCAACTCGCCGCGGTTCAAAGCCTCGAAATAATGGTTTTCATCATTGATTTTTTCCATCAAAGACAAGCCTCTCAAGCCCTCATCACTGATCTCGCAGTACTGTACCGGGTTGTTGTCGCCAATCATGTCGATATTGAACAGGTATTTGATTTGCGAAAGCGGTACAGTCGGGTTATCAACATAGAACATCGAGCCGTTCAAACCTGAGTCTTCGCCTGAAAATGCTATGAAATACATATCATATTCCGGCTTGTTTTTAGCATAATATTCCGCCAAAGTAACGATGGTGGCAGTGCCCGAGGCATTGTCGTTTGCGCCAGCATAATAAACCTTCTTGCCAAGGTTTCCGAGATGGTCGTAATGCGCCGTAAACACATAGCAGCTGTCGTGTTTCTCGCCGCTTACCTTTGCAATGACGTTGAAAAGCTCATAGTCTTTCAAAAACTCATTGTCGATATTCAGCTTCACATTTTTCACGCCTTTGATAGCCTCCGGAGTAATCCAAACTATCGGCTTGCCCATGACTTTGCTGCCGTATGCCTTGTAAAATTTGATTGGCGATGTCCAAGTCTGGATAAAACCTCCTACTGTGGAATCTTTTTTATGCAGTGGCCTGAACTCCGGGTGGTTATACATAAACCAGAAGTCGCACACAACCATGCAGTTGGCATATTCTGGCTTTGCCAAGTCGGCATACATCTTCTCCGCGTCGAAATTCAGCGTATCCACATGATACACAGGGAATTCGCCATGAACGCCCGGAGAATATTCTCTCATTGCGAAGTCGACACCTGGAGTGAGTTTCTTGCCGTCAGCCCACATGTCCATCTTTCCACAGAAAGTGTTGATGTCGATTTTGAAAGGCTGGCAAACCACCTCATCAACGCCGACTTTCTCAAACTCCTTGACAAGGTATTTCCCTGCCTTGTTAACGCCGCCCTTGGCATATCCCCTGCCCTGGTACTTTGCCGAACTCAATTCTTTCACAATCTTTTTGTAATGCTGTAAATCTTGTGCATTCAATGTAATGGCAACGAATGCCAATAATAAAATCAAAAATTTTTTCATCTTATGAATTTTGCTGTTTTTAACACGTTTTCATCCTTGATTTGCAAGAAATAAATCCCTTTCTCCAATTCCGCAACGTTAATTGTTCCATCAGAGCAACCTGTAGCCACCTGTTGCCCCAAAACGTTGAAGATGGAGTAATCCACCATCTCAGATGGGATATTCCTCAAATACAGGACATCGGAGCACGGATTAGGATAAACTTCCAGAGACTGCTGGCATAATGTCTCGTTAACCGCCGAAGGATCAGCAGGAATGATATTTACTATGATACCCTCCAACTTGGTCATTCCGTAATAAAAATTAGGATCCGGAATGTCGTACCAGTTGTCCAAAGAGCCGCCATAGCCGAAGTTGACATGGAATTTGCCATCCGACTCGCGATAGCCGTCGACCACCACGTTGTGGCCTACCGTTCCCTCTGGATTTTCAACGGCCATGTGGGCTGGATATCCGTCTTGCAGATTTGAAATCAAAATCTCGAACATCTCTTCAGTAGGCTCGCGGAAAAGCAGGCAGTCTTCGAAGCCAAACCGTTTGTAAGCCTCATACGCCTGATCCACATAGAATGTGCCCGAGCCTTCCGCCGTGTATATCTGCTTACAGGCTGTGCCGCATGCAAACACCACCGCGGCTTTCAACAAGTCGGGAAGCTCCTCGCCGCGCTGCCAGATAGCGTCAATGGAATCGAGATACTCATTAAGCTGCGGAAACGACGGAAATTGCAACGATTCCCAGTCGTCGTCGATATAGTATTTGCGACCCGCATAGTTGTGGTAATAGTCGTCTTCATCGGTGAAGCGGGTTTCTTGTGTCGTCTGTAAATAATTGATAATCTGTCCCATAGCAATAGCAGGACATCCGGCATAGCTGTATGCGTTGCTATAATACGGATCTCTTGGACAAAGCTGATTGTAAGGATAATCTTGGGTCCATTGGGATTTAAGAAGGAAATCCTGTGCCCAGGCACTTGATAGGTTGCTAAGACCTAAAATGGCCGTAAACGCTACGGTCATCATTACACGTAAAGTTCTTTTCATGGTTAATTTGTTTTAAAATTGCCCGCAAAGATAATAAAAAAAGACTCTCAAGCCATTTTGAAAGTCTTTTTTTCATTTTTTAATACTCATCTTCGTGGAAGAAAAAGTCATCCTTGGTAGGATAGTCGGGCCAGAGGTCCTCGATACGCTCGTAAACATCACCCTCGTCCTCAATCTCCTGAAGATTCTCTATCACCTCCTGCGGGGCTCCGGTTCTCATAGCCCACTCAAGAAGCTCGTCTCTAGTTGCCGGCCATGGAGCATCCTCCATCTTCGACGCTAATTCTAATGTCCAATACATATCTATATCTTTTTTTTCGGGCTGCAAAAATACTACAATTTTTTATTTTGTCAAGAAAAATTTTTCAAAATTTTTAACTCTTTCGCAACCCTCTTTAAACTCTACACTTTTCAACTACTCTACACTCTAAACTCTTAACTCTAAACTACTTCGGCTGCCACTTCGTGTCGCCTTCCGAAAACACCCTCGACATCACAAAAAACATGTCCGACAAACGATTTAAATATCTCATTATCACAGGGTTAACCTCATGCTGCCTACTCATGCGCACCACGGCTCTCTCAGCACGTCTGCACACAGTACGGCATACATGGCATTTCGATGCCAACAGGTTCCCGCCAGGGATTATCAGACTCTTCAAAGGCTCCAACGTCTCGTTCATCTCGTCGATGAATTTCTCTATGCCTTCCACGTCGGCCTCTTCCATCTGAGGAAGCTGTTTCTTCAAATCGGAATTCTCGTCAGTCGCCAACAAGCATTCAGCCACCAGAAGACGTTCCTGAATGCGTTTGAACACGTCGTTATATTTTTCCGTCGAGTCCATCAGCACCGCGATGAATGCGCTCAGCTCGTCCAAGGTTCCGTAAGCCTCAAGGCGCAAGTCGTCCTTACCTACCCTTGTGCCATTTACCAATGATGTGGTGCCTTTGTCGCCAGTTTTTGTGTAAACTTTCATACCTTTAATATATAATGTTCTTTTTTTATCCTTTTCATAACAAAAATCATGCCAAACTTCCAGCAATCGATGCTCAATCGCACCTTCTCGTCACCAATCAGCTTCTCCCAGTCCCTCTCATTATGCTTGCCGTGATGAATATCCTTCACTATCATCACGACATCATCTTCATTGAAAATCAATGGATTATTATTGATAAAATCTTTCAGATTTTTATCCAGCACTTCATAAAACAGATCGTCATTTGAATCTGTCTGAATTGTATGCCGGTGATTTCTCGACTTCGCTCGAAATGACGAGGTGAATGTTTTCTCAAGCACCTCCTCATAAAGGGAAAATACCATCGGCGAATGCAGATGATATTTCCCCTGCGCTTTTCTACGATATTTCAAATAACTGATAATCATTGATTTAAACGATGGGGACGCAATTGCGTCCCCATATTTTTGTCGCCTTCGGCGAGAAATCATTCAAAATCTGTTTTCAAAATCTTTCAAAATGTTTTACGAAGAATATTTTGTTTGATTTTTTAAAAGATTTTGTTTGATTTCTGCCCTTTAGGGCACCGAATCTATTTCTTTATGAATTTTACAACACTGCTGTTGATCTTCACGAAATAAACGCCGTTTGCGAGGTCAGCCACGTTGACTGTGTTCTCGCCTTCGTTCACGTTGACATTCATCACCACGCGGCCAGCCATGTCGATGATCTGTGCCTCTGCTGCTGCCTCAGCCTCGATCTTGACGATGCTGTTAGCTGGGTTCGGGTAGAGGTTGAACTTCACAGCCTCGTTCTCTCCGACTGCATCATAGCCTGTGTAGACCTTGAAATCGGCAATCTCCCATGTCGATGCTGCTGCGTCTGTGCTGGTGTATTTGAATGCGATGTACAGATGGTTAACACCACCCATGTTGTTCAATGTGTAGTTTGTTGTCGCCCATTCATAATTGCCTGCTGACCACTGGAAGTCACCTGTGATGTCAACCCAGCCGAATTCGTTAGGATCGCTCATGCCGTCATAGTCTTCCGACCATTTGATTTCAATAGGATTTCCATCAAATTTGTATGCGTTCATGAAAGCTACTGTAATATCATTGTATGAAGCACCATTCAAGAGATCTGGTGTGATGAGCCAGTCTTCGTTGGCATGGTTGACGCTGCTTGCATAGCCGCTCATCTTTGCGTATGGGATACCATTGTATGAGCCTGTTCCCCACTCCTGCTCACCTAACACGTTGTAAGCCACAAATGGAGCCAAACCAGCTGCAAAGTCTGATGAGAAGATGCACTCAACATTCTGTGTTGTGATGGATGCTGTTGGATAGGTGCCATCGGTCTTGTAGTCGATGTTAGCGCCGCTGTTGGTGTAAGGGAAGATAGCGAAATGCCATGTTGTGTGAGGTGTAAGCTGCTCAAAATACACGTCATTGTCTGTTGCATTGTATGCCACATGACCGTCTGATGCGTCTGTGTCGTTGGCAACCGGTGTACCATCAACCGGCACTGTGATGCTGCCTGTTGAGCCAATCACCACATAGCCTCTTGGGAGCTGTGCGCCTGTCGAAGCTGTCCATGTGAGTGTCACCTTGGTGATGTCCAATGATGCCTGGAAGTTGGTTGGGTAGTTGCTCGGCTCCGGATCGATGACAGGAGCGCCGCCAGCCTTGTAGATGTAAATCAAACCATCAATGTTTGATGATGCTTTGTAGCATCCGAACAAAGTGCTTGTCTTGTTGTAACGCATGATGTTCTGCTCAACAGTGGCATCGTTTGATGCTGGGACAAAGCCGTCGCCGTCCATTGTAAGAGTCCATCTGCCTTTGTCGTCAAGAGTTGTCTGTGTCTTGAGGTAGTTGCCGCCACCTGCTGCGTACAGATAACCGCCTTTCACCTCATCGTAGAATGTGAAAGCGCTGCCTTCCAAGCCTATTGTAATCTCGTAAGGCTCAGTCTGGCTTGATGGATCTGTTGCGACTGATGTTGTGATGCTGCCACCGCTCTCTGTTATTTCAAGAGCATGACGGTTGTTCGATTTCTGATATGACATCACAAATGCTGTGCCTTCATCGTTAAAACCGACGAGGAGCACTTTGTCACCAGCGCTCAGCTCTGATGCCGATGAAACCTTTGTGTAGGTGTTGGTCTGAGCCATCATACTCAAACCCATTAGCACTACTGCTAATAAAAGTAAAGTTTTCTTCATGTTTTTAATTTTTTGATGTTATTACTAAAATTCACTTTAAACTTAAAACTCTAAACTTTAAAACTGCCTCTAAACTCTACACTTTCAACTCTCAACTTTCTCCACAGCCTTAATCTCCGGAATCACGCTTTTCATCGTGTTCTCGATGCCGTTTTTCAGCGTCTGCGTGCTGTGCGGACAGTTGGCGCAATGTCCTGTGAGCTTCACCCACACCGTCATGTCGTCGTCGAGGCGCACAAACTCCACGCCGCCGCCGTCAGCCTTCAAGTAAGGCTCGATTTGCGTCAGAATGTTTCTGACTTTCTTTTCTATAGCCGCTTTTTCCATCTTAAACCAATTCAATAACTCTATGTGCCACTTTCTCAAATGCTGCTGTCACCGGACCGAAGTTGCCGAAGGTGTAAGGCGTTCCCTTGTCACCTGCGCTGGCGATGTTCTCGTCGATCGGGATGGCTCCGAGGAACGGTATTCCGAGCTCTTCAGCGAACTGTTTTCCATGGCCTTCGCCAAAAATGTAATATTTCTTCTCTGGCATGTCACTTGGCGTGAAATATGCCATATTCTCCACCAGGCCCAGTATCGGGACACTCACGCCCTTGTGTTTGAACATGTTAGCGGCACGACGCACATCGGCGAATGCCACCTTCTGTGGTGTCGTCACTATGACTGAGCCCGAGACCTTGAAGTTCTGAGCCAGGCAAAGCTGTATGTCGCCTGTTCCCGGAGGCATGTCGACCACCAAAAAGTCGATCTCACCCCAGTCGGTCTCGGTCATGAGCTGTGTGAGAGCGCTTGTCGCCATAGGTCCGCGCCAGATGAGAGGCGTGCTCGGGTCGACCATCATGCCGATACTCATCAGCTTGATGCCGTATTTCTCAAGCGGCACCATGTATGTCTTGCCGTCCTTGTCGTAGCACTGCGGCTGCTCTCCCTCGATACCGAACATTATCGGCACCGACGGACCGTAGATGTCAGCGTCAAGCAAACCGACCTTAAAGCCTTGTGTGGCAAGGGCTACCGCAAGGTTCACCGACACTGTCGACTTGCCCACGCCGCCTTTTCCTGATGCCACCGCGATGATATGTTTCACCTTCGAAAGCATCGTGACAGGCTCCGTCGGGATGATGTCGACATCGATGTCACCAAAATTATCGTTCAAAATCTTCTTTGCCGACTCAAACAAAAACTGATTTTTCTCGTCGTCCACGTCATCCAAAACGAGCTTGAAGCGAACGAGGTTCTCCCCCACTTCCAAATCCTTAATCATTTGAGCATCAACGATGTTGCTTCCTTTCGGGAAATAAACAACGTCTTTTAAAACTTCCAAAACCTTCTGTTTCGACGGTATCATTCTAAAATTTTTTAATCTAAATAAGACTACAAAGATACAACTTTTTTAAACACGCAGCAAAAACTTTTCAGTTTCTCGCATAAATCCTTCAGGGTCATCCACATGAATCCAATGCCCCGACTCTGAAAGCGTAACAAGCTGATAATCAGCAAATTGTTTCTCTATTTGTTCAACATCCTTATCCACTATATAATCCGACTTACCGCCTCTGATAAATAGCGTTGGACCCTCGTAAACGCCTTTGTTTTCAAGGCCTTTGCTTATCTCCTCAATGTTTTTGTAAATAGATTTCAGATACGGCTTCCACCTGAATCCATGTTCGTGGCTAAATGACAGGTTTTTCAGCAAAAACAGCACAATACGTTTTTCAAAATGATATTTCTCGAGCTGTTCCTCCACGTCGCTGCGTCTTTTCACATGTTTCAAATCGACGTTGCCCATCGCAACAAGGAACTCCAGATGCTGCAGCGGATGGTCGAATTTCCTTGGACTGATATCCAGAACCTCCAGTCGCTCAACGAGTTGCGGGTTCTCAAATGCCAGCATCATGGCAATCTTGCCGCCCATGCTGTGACCAACGACGTAACATCTCGTAATATGTTCATAATCAAGCACTTTCTTCACATCACGAGCCATCACCTTGTAGTTAAACGTCTCATAATGCGGCGACTGTCCGTGGTTGCGCATGTCGGGCACAATCACGTAAAAACCCAGCTCCGCAAAGCGTTTGCCGAAGTTATCCCAGTTGTCGGAAAGGCCAAGCACGCCGTGCAGCACCACTATCGGCTTATTCTTCGGGTCACCATATTTTCTGTAAAATAACATATTCATTCTTCTTTTCTCACAGATTTCACTGATTTTCACAGATTATTCTTCCACATTTATTTATTGCTAAAGCAATTTGATTTCACAGAAATCTGTGTTATCCGTTCGCTTGCGAACTAAATCGTGTTCGTCAAAAATCTGTGTTTATCTGTGTAATCTGTGAGAGATTAATCTTTTGTATCTATTAAAATCGTCACCGGACCGTCATTGATGAGCTCGACTTGCATGTCGGCGCCGAATTCACCAGATTCGACTTTGCGCCCAGATACTTCAGCTAACCTCTTGAGAAACAATTCATAAAGCGGTATCGCATGTTCCGGCCGTGCCGCCTTGATGAAGCTCGGACGGTTGCCTTTTTTCGTCATCGCGTGAAGCGTAAACTGGCTAACCACCAGAAAATCGCCCCCGATCTGGTTGATGTCGAGGTTCATTGCGTTGTTCTCGTCGGCAAAGACACGCAGCTTCGTCAGCTTCTGGCAGAGATATTCCACATCTTCTTGATTATCAGCCTCTTCGATGCCAAGAAGCACCATAAAACCCTTCTCTATCGCCGACTTCAGCACGCCGCCGATGGTCACCGAAGCCAGACTCACACGTTGTATTACAACCCTCATAATTATTTGTTATATATCGTGTTGTAAAGACGTGCCATGGCGCGTCTCTACGGTCTGCAAATGTATGTAATTATTTTCAATAAAAGGGCACTTTGCATTAAAAATTTATGTATTTTTGCAATCACTATGGAAACAAAAAGACAACAGAAAATCTCGAAGCTGATTCAGAAAGAACTCAGCGAAATATTCCAGAGGGAGATAAAAACCCAAGGAAACATAATGATTACGGTGACTAAGGTCAACGTCACCAGCGATATGTCGTATGCCCGCGTCTACCTCAGCGTGTTCGGTCCTGACAAAGAGACGAAGACCGCTGTAGTGAAAGAGGTTAACGCCATGAGCAAAAGCATCCGCGGCAAACTCGGCGACCGCATCAAATTGCAGGTAAGAGTGATTCCTGAGTTGCAGTTTTTCGAGGACGACTCGCTCGATTATATTGAAAACATTGACAATCTGCTCAAATCTTGAAGCTGCCGTTATTCATAGCGCAACGTTATCTTCTTGCGAAGAAAAGCCACAACCTCATCAATATCGTGACATGGATATCCATCGTCAGCGTGGCGGTGGCGGCGTTCGCCATGATTTTCGTGCTCTCCATCTTCAACGGCTTCAACGTCGTCATCAGCGACAACATCCATAAGATGTCGGCCGATTTGCAGATTACTTCCGTCAGTGGTAAAACGGTGAATATCAACGACTTCCCTTTTGAAAAAATCAGAGCGATAAAAAATGTGGAGCTCGTTTTGCCGACCATCACTGAGGATGCGCTGTTCCGCAACCAGGACAAGCAGCAAATCGGGCAGATTAAAGGCGTTCCGAAGGAGTTTTATTCCGTTGAGCGAATCAACAATTCCATAATAAAATCAGGAGGTTTCGGCACCAACGCCGATGTCGCTTTCGCAATTCCAGGCATCGGGATGGCGTATTATCTGGGCATCAACCCCAACAGCCCGTTTGCTATGGTGCAGGTGTATGTGCCACGTCGAGGCAACGCCTCATCTTTCAACCTCGAAAACAGCTTCAACACAGGCCAACTCGTTGTAAATGAGACGTTTTCGACCCTTCAGGACATCGACGAGACGACCATCCTGGCTCCTTACGAATGGCTGTCGGAACTCATTGGTTATGAAGGACTTGCATCGGATGTAGAGGTATTCATTCAACAGAACCCTCGTAACATCAATCGTGTCAAGAAACAAATCAAAAATATCCTCGGGCCCGAATACAATGTTTTGGACCAATACGAGCAGCAGTCGACGCTCTACAAGATGATGAAATCGGAGAAACTCGCTGTGTATCTGATACTTGTGTTCATCTTAGTGATGGCCACGTTCAACGTCATTGGCTCGCTGTCGATGCTCATCATCGAGAAGCGGAAGGACACCTCCACCATACGTGCTATGGGAGGCGATAACTCATTGATTCGCAGCATCTTCACCAACGAAGGGATGATAATCTCGGTTGTCGGCGGCATCATCGGTTTGATTCTCGGCATCATCGCGGTGCTGTTGCAGCAGTATGTCGGCATCATCCGTCTCGGCGACGGCACCGGCAGCTATATCGTTGAGTATTATCCTGTTGCACTCCAGCTAAAAGACGTTCTCATCGTCCTCGCCACCATCACCATCATCGGTGGCATCGCAGCCTTCAGCACAGTGAAAGTTTCGATGAAGCGGCTGCATTAAGGCCGCCGCCAAGGGTGGTTAAGGTCAACAGCATTTTACAATTGCTCAAAATCAGCAAACAAATCGTTGTAATAAAGGTTTTGTGGATTGAATACCAAATCCCACGATTCTCCCCAAACAACGTTACCGTTCTGGATTTTAAACTCTTTGAAACGAGTCACATCGTGATACTCATCGTAAACTGGATTCGGTTTTTTAATAAAATATGGCTCAAAGTCAACCAAAACACAATGGCTATCCTCGAAGACTATTCTGATTTTATAATCTCCGACATATTGTGCATCAACGACTTTGTATTTGTTCATATTTTTTTGTTTATCTCTTCGCAAACAACTTTTTCTTTTAAGACAAAAACCTTATGCCATTTCATGGCGATTTCTACAGCGTATTTCTCTACAAAACGCACAGCTTCCTTATATTTTGCTAATGGAAGTGGCTCAAATCCCTTGGAATTGCGAGTCTCTATAGCTTTCAAAACTCCATTTTCAAAAATGATAATGAAAACCGTTTCGCAATCGTCATATTTTGCGTGAACGTGTAGCGGCTCGTGTTCGTTTGAATAGAATAAAAACACTATTCCAAGGTAATCATAAATCTTAGGCATAGCAATAAATTTTGAAAATTACATTGCAAAATTACAAATAATTTTCATAGCCGCAGCCGTTTTTGAAAAAAATTAGATTTTGAGATTCCTCGCTTCACTCCGTTTCGCTCGGAATGACAGGCTCAGGGTGGGAACAACCAAGCGGCGGCATTAAGGCACAAAAAAAATTTGATGGTTCTGAACAATTCAAATGGCGGTGATTTCTCCATTCCGTTCCATTTCATTACACTTCAGTCGAAATGACGGGTCAACTCCACGAACTCTGCTACAGAAAGCTGCTCCGGACGCTTGTTAAATATCTCATAATCAATAATTTCGGCCGGGATGAGCGAGCGTAAGGAGTTGCGTAAGGTCTTGCGGCGCTGGTTGAAGGCCTGTTTCACGACGGTCACAAACATCTTCTCATCGCATCCTAACTCCTTGACATTGTTACGTTTAAGACGAATAACCGCCGACTTCACCTTTGGTGGCGGGTTGAACACATTCTCATGCACCGTGAACAGGTATTCGATGTCGTACCAAGCCTGCAGAAGCACGCTCAAGATGCCATAGGTCTTGCTGCCTGGACCAGCCGCGATGCGCTCCGCCACCTCCTTCTGGATCATACCGACGCACTCCGAGACGTTGTTGCGGTACTTTAGAATCTGGAAAAAGATTTGGGAGCTGATGTTGTATGGGAAGTTGCCGATGACGGCAATGTCAATAGTCGGTGATTTCTCGACTTCACTTCGTTCCGCTCGAAATGACGTTAAATCCTGCTTAAGGAAATCACCAAGCGTTAAGTGTCCCTCAAGCATCGGGAACTTGTTCTTCAGAAACTCCACCGACTCGGTATCGATCTCCACCACTTGCAGCTTATCAAGCTGATCCTCAATAAGATACTGCGTCAACACTCCCATACCTGCTCCGACTTCGATAACCAAGTCATGGTCGGTGCCCAAGGCATTCACGATGTTTCTCGCGATGTTCAAATCGACCAGAAAATGCTGTCCTAGAGCCTTCTTCGGCCTCACCAAACCGTTATTTGTGTAGTCTTTCATAATCATTTGTTTAATTCGTCACGCAGTCGGCGGTAGTTTTTTCGGGCCTGCGCCACATAAACGCTGGCGGTGTAATAATCGAACAATTTCGAATAGCACTCCATCGCCTCTTCTTTCATATTCAATTGATTCTCAAGCAGTAAAGCATCTTCAATCAATGCCTCGTCGGCGATGTAGCTGTCGGCATAGCCCTCGTAAACACGTTTGTAAAGACTGTCGGCAAGCTCGTAATCGCCTTCATTCATTGCTATATTCGCCTTGCGGTAAAACGCGTTCGGCAGACTAACCTCGTTGGGGTTATATGCCACCACCGAGTCAAGCATCTGATTAGCAAGCTCATAGCGATGCTGGTAGATGTAATAATCGGCTTTCGCGATACGTTGCAAGCCAATGGTGTCGTACTCCAGATTGTCGCTGATGGTCAACGAGAGCGTCATCGCGTCGTTGGCGACGAGTTTCGATGTCGCCGATTTCAGAATTCTCAATGATGCGTTAGCCCAGTCGAATTCGCCAATAAAATAACGCAGTTGCGCGTTTTTGAACCTTGCCTCGTGCGCTATCGGCTCGTTTTTCATCGACTTCTCAATCTGCGAATACAGCAAAGTAGCCTCCCACACCTCGTCGGTAAACAGATAGATATCGGCGAGTTTCATCTTCAATTCGGCTTTGTTTCGAGGCGATAGATTTACTTCTAACGCATTGTTTAACAACGTTTTAGCCTCATCATACCTCCCAAGTTCGAAAGCCAGGATCTCAGCCTGAATCGTTATCAGCGATATGGTCTCTTTCGAATAACCCATTTCCGTGAAAGCATTGTCGATCCTGCCCGACAGTTTCTCGTAAAAACCCTTGTCGTGACTGCCATTTGCGACAGCTTGGGCATACTCTGCCGCAATCAAACCAATGGTTGCATCGACGTAGTAAACGCCTTCTTTATGCTTTTTTAAAATGTAATTATAAGCATCTATTGCAATATCGTATTGCTTGTTGTCGTAGGCTATCTGCGCTATGTTGACGATGTCGTTCTCGAAGTCGCCTTTGCCACGTTTGTCAAGGGCTTTGAGCAATGTCAGCGCCATCTCGTAATCCTGTTGCTGCAGCGAATACCACATCAGCAGAGACGAATACTCCTCATTATCGGGCTCTTCCTGCGTTTTTCTTAGCAAAGCCATGCGAATCACATCGTTCACATTGCCGTTGAGGTCGTACATCATCATCACTCGCAGACGGCTTTTAACGGTCTCGTATTGTTCGGGATTTTCCTTCAAATAAAGCAGATAGCACTCGGTGGCGTTCTCAAAATCAAGCATCGAGTTGTAGGTATATGCTTTTTCGAGGTAGAAATTGTAATTGATATTTGGGTTTTTAGCAGCTTTATTGAATAATGATATAGCAACATCATTAAAACTTCTGGCTCTCAACAAGTTAGCGACCTCATTTATTGAATTTTTGTTCTCTGGAACGTCTTTCAGCACCTTATTAAGATACTTCGTGGCCTTGTCGTTTTCGCCTTGTTGCTGATACACGTACGCCAAATCGACATGCGACTTCCAGTTTTTCGGATTTTTCTTCAAAAACGCCTTATAAGCCTTCTCCGCCGCTTCGTAATCGCCCGTAAGTATCAGACAATCAGCGTATTGGTTAAAATAGCCAGTATTCCCGAAGTTGTCGTAAAGGCTTTTGTAGATGTCGCGTGCCTTTTCGTAATCTTTTTTGAAATAAAACTCTCGAGCTAATCTCTCATCAAGCTGACGTTGGTTGTTAACATTCTGAGCCTCAATGTTTTGCAATGAAAACACCAAGCAAATGACAATCATTGCGAAAATACGGAAAATACGCGGCGACTTCATGACGTCACTCCTTCCTCAGTTGTTTCACGACTTCTTTCTGTGCGTCAAACCTTTCCTGAAAATACTTGACTTGAGCCTCCATCATATGAAGCTCTTTCTCTTCGTCTTGGATGTATTTCGACGTCGTTTCTTCATCAAAACGATTGTCGTTGATGTCGTCTCGCAGGTCGGAGAGCTGTTTTCTTGAAAACTTGGCGTTCTCAAGTATTACAACACGTTGAGTCTCAAACTGTTGCAGATATGCCTGCATTAGAATCATGGTATCGCCTAGGTCTCTGGTTCGTGCCACGGTGGTATCTATTGCCTGATACTCTTTGACGAGATAGCTAAAGTCTTGAGTATAAAGCACTTCCACCTGATTCTCCACCGCATCCACACGTCGGAGCATCTGGTCGATTTGTCCTGATGGTGACTTGTCTTTGCAAGCCACCATCAGGACTAAACCACTGATTGTCAATATCTTACTTAATAATTTCAAAGCCTGTGTATGGTTGTAATGCCTTTGGAATCAAGATACCGTCTTCTGTCTGGTTGTTTTCGAGCAACGCAGCCACGATTCTAGGAAGTGCCAGAGCGCTGCCGTTCAAGGTATGAGCCAACTTGATGTTGCCGTCTTTGTCCTTGAATCTCAGCTTCATACGGTTCGACTGGAATGTCTCGAAGCATGACACCGAGCTAACCTCGAGCCACAGTTTCTGTGCTGCCGACCACACCTCGTAGTCGTATGTCATTGCTGATGTCCAGCTCATGTCGCCGCCACAGAGACGCAACACATGGAATGGCAGCTCGAGCTTACGGAGCAGACCCGCCACATGTTCCTTCATCGCCTCAAGGCGTTCGTATGAGTTGTTCGGGTTGGCGATCTCGACGATTTCGACCTTGTCGAACTGGTGCAGACGGTTAAGTCCGCGCACGTTCTTGCCCCATGAGCCGGCCTCACGACGGAAGCAGTTGGAGTAAGCCACGCGTTTGATAGGGAGCTCGCTCTCTTGCACGATGACATCGCGGAAGATGTTGGTCACAGGCACCTCGGCGGTCGGGATCATATACATCTTATCGAGCGGCACCGCGTACATCTGGGCTTCCTTATCCGGCAGCTGGCCAGTGGCGTATGCCGAAGCCTCGTTGACCACGATAGGTGGCTGCACCTCGTAGTATCCGTCTTTCACAGCCTCATCGAGGAAGAAGTTGATGAGAGCGCGCTGCAGACGTGCGCCTTTACCGGTGTAGAACGGGAATCCCGCGCCAGTCACCTTGTTACCGAGCTCGAAGTCGGCGAGTTTGTATTTGTTGAGCAACTCCCAATGTGGAAGAGCGTTAGCTGGAAGCTCAGGCATCTTGCCTTCTTCGCTCACCACCAAGTTGTCGGCTGCTGTCTTGCCACGTGGCACCATCGGGTGCGGGGTGTTAGGAATCTCCACCAACTTACTCTGAATCAGTGCCTTAAGCTCTTCGAGGCGGTCGCCTTTCACCTTGGTGAATTCCTTCAGTTCAGCCACGCGAGCCTTCAATGGTGCTGCCTCAGCTGCTTTTCCCTGCTTGCAGAGGTCGCCCACCTGGCGTGCTATAGTGTTGGCTTCTGCCAAAGCCTCGTCGTTTTCCTGCTGTGTCTTGCGACGCTCATCGTCGAGCGCTAAAATCTCGTCAAGGAGTTCAAACCTCGTGAAGTTCTTGATACTCAGACGGTTGATACACTCCTCTTTATGTTCTCTAATATAAGGTATTGTTAACATAGTTGTAAAAATTAACTTGCAAAAATAATAAATTTTTAAAAAACTTCAACTTTTTTTCGTCATTTCACATCTCTTGCCGCCCTCACTGCACTTCCGTAATACGGAATCTCATACTCCACCACTATCAAATCGTAATTATTTGTCCTTGAATCGAAGGTGTTGTTGTCGAATTTCACCACATTCATGCCAGTGCTAGTCCAGTAAAAACCAGCTTCGCCTCCACCCCTATAATCTTGAATATATCGCAAGCCTGCTGCAGGCAGAAACACCGCTCCTGCCGTCTCAAACACCGATTCCCATTCCGACAATGAGATTTTGTTTGGCGCGCTGTCGTATCTGTCTTTTGCCTTCTTAAACTTATAAACCGCTGCCGCCCAGTCGTCAGGAAGCAATATCACGCCATTGACGCCATTTACCTGCGCCTTGGCATATCTCAATCCCGACATTGTCACACGTTTGTTGAGAATATAGTCCCATTCCTCGCTCGTCAAGGTGCGCCAAACGTTTCTCTTGTCGCCTCCGTTGGAGATTTTATTCACGCACCAGTCAAAAAATGGTGATTCGAAATAATACGGAAGTTTGGTGGTCGTAGCCGTAGGCCTGTTGCCGGTGCCACACGCGAAAAGGTCAAGCCAGCCTGCGTATTTCTTCGAGATATTTGCATTTCCAGCTCCCACAATATCCCATTGGTGTTCGGCAAAACGCCAAATCTTTTCTTTAGGGTTATATTGAAGGTTTCCTTTTGCGAAAACCACCTTGTCGCCCTTTGAATTGATGGCAAACAGTCCGCTCAAGGCACCCACAGGAACCGGCTGCAATGTCTTATTTATCTCATATGTCTTGCCTTCTTCGACGTAAAGCTCCGCATGCTCAGGATAATTGTCTGATTTCTTGATGGTTACGACATGCGACCCAGTGATAATGTCATCCAACACCAATGGCGTTTTGCCACGACTAAGGCTATCTACATACACCGTAGCTCCTGCTGGCTCCGATGTCACCTTCAGGGTTCCGTGCGCAAAAGGCATCTCAATAACTATGTCATTGTCGGAACCGTCAACAATCTCTATGGTTTTCGTCACTGTCTGGTATTTCTCCAGCGACACTGTTATTTCGTAGGTGCCTGCCGCCATCATCTTGTTGAAATATGGCGTTTTCACCTTTAAAACCTTGCCATTCAGCTTTATCGTGGCACCGTTTTCCGGTATCGTTGACACTTTGAGCGCGCCCCAGCCTGCATTTACGGCTTTCACATTATTTACAAGCACAAGCTCATAGCCGGCTTTTGGCCGCATCTCCAAAGGAATATCGAAGCTCACCGAGCCGAGTTCAGGATGCGAAATCTTCAGTCTCGACGCCTTATGTGTGATATAAACCCACACCTCGCCATCTTTGTATTCCAATTCAAAAAATACTGTTGCAATATTGCCAGAGTCGAAATTTAAGGCGCGGCGCTCCTTATCGGTGATGTTCTCGGTTCGCACTTTGATGACGGCATAAGGCACGTAGTTCAAATCATACTGTCGTGATGTGATGTTGACAAAGCCAGGCACCTCCTTAAAGGAGCCTTCCTTCACTGAAATCTGCGCATTCGCGGCAAGCGATAACAGGAAAACACCTAAAAAAAGCAAAAAATAACGTCTCATAATTTTAATTATCAAGTACCAGTCGCAAGCCTAAATCTTTGGCCTTCGTATCTGGTTTGAAATATACGCTCGAAGTGTTTTTGCACCTATCTGCTTCGCACGAAAAGCTTCCGCCCATGGCGCAATGGAAGCCGTTGGCATCGACATCGGTGCACATCTCATAAACATTGCCGCTCATGTCGAACAATCCGAGTTCGTTGTCGTGTTTCTCGGCAATATTATGGATGCTTCGTGTCATGTTGTAATAATCCTGCTGCTGTTCCTGGGTGTGTCGCCGGCCCATCAGATAACTGCCGCTGTTGCCGTTATACCACGCCACTTTGTTGATGTCGTTGTCGC
This sequence comes from Bacteroidales bacterium, assembly GCA_017645275.1. Classification (GTDB taxonomy): domain Bacteria; phylum Bacteroidota; class Bacteroidia; order Bacteroidales; family F082; genus Limimorpha. The sequence goes on from JAGCPH010000037.1 coordinate 51,364, forward strand.
CACTGTATTCGTAGCCTTTGCTCCATTTTCCGCCTTTTGCGGCATATTCCCATTCAGCTCGGGTGGGCAATCGGAAATTAGCCTTCGTCATCTTGTTAAGCTTCTTTATAAACTTAAGACAATCATCGTATGTCACCGATTCAACCGGATGACGACTGCCTCCGTTTCTGCTTGGGTTATCGCCCATAACCGTTTTCCAAAGCTCTTGTGTCACCTCTGTTCTCCCAATATAATAATCGCCCGAAGGTCCGCCTTTCACCAAAATCATGTCGAAAATCGCTTTTTTGACAGTAAAAGACTTAATTATTTTAGCAACAATGAGTGGCATTTTATAAACCCAATCTTCATCATCTTCAAGAATCATGGTTTCTTCAATGACGTTATACTCGTCTTTGACCAATTTCAACTTATGTTTTCCAACTTTTATATCATTGACAATCAACGGTGTAACACCTTTATCAACGCCATCGATATAAACTGTTGCGCCGGCAGGATATGTCTCGATATTGATAATGCCATATGAAAGATCCAAATCGATATTGATTTTTTCTTCTTTGCCTTTTACAATGTTTATCTGGCGTGTAACTGTCTGATAATTCTTTTTTGAGACCACCAATTCATGTTGTCCTGCTGCCATCACATCATTAGTATAAGGTGTTGTCTCGCTCACTTTGACGCCGTTTATCAGCACTGTGGCGCCAGCCGGGTTGGTGGTGACAGTTAAAACACCTGTGCCGCCGCCGTTTCTGTCGATGGCGCCATTCACCAGCACCAGTTCGTAACCTTGCAATGGCTGCAAATCGTATGGAATGGTAAATTCCGTCGAGCTGAGGTCGGGATGTGTGATTTTCAGATATGTAGCAAGATATGTGAGATACACCCACACCTCGTTTCCATGAACTTCCACCTCGAGAAACGTACGAGCGTCGCCTTTGAAATCCAATTTCGGCAGTTCGTCGGCACTCAAATTCTCCGTCTTTATCCTGATGACCGCAAACGGGGTGTAGTTGTCGTCGGTCATGTCTTCCTTCATCGTGAAAAACTGACCGGCATCATGAAACGAGCCTTCCTTTACTGAAATCTGGGCTCTCACACATAACGATGCAAACAATATCAACAATAAAACATATAAACGTCTCATATACTTAAACTCTAAACTTTAATACTACTCTAAACTCTACACTCTCAACTCTAAACTAATTGAATCTCACGTCGCTCATATTCATCAACTTCTCGAGATCGACCTTGTCAGGCTGCCAGGCACGGACGTGGATTAGAGGCTGTGCTCCACGCAAGTCGACGAGCAGGAACAGATAGCCCACATCGCCATACGATGACGAGAAATATTCCTGTCGCACGCGCACTCCGTACACGTCTTTGGTGTTGTTAGCCTTGGTGAAATCTGTCTCAGTGAAGCGCAGTCTGATGTACTCGTTGTTACCGAAACACTGCCTGAGATTATTCATGTAGGTGTCCTTGTCGTATTTCGTCAGCTCGGCCTCTTCAGCCGTCAGCTTCAGCGTCAGACGGTCAGGAATCTCGGTCTTTTTCACCATGCGGCCCACGATGATAAGTGCGTCGTCGGAATAGATGCTCTCGAGGTATCTGTGTCGTTTCAAGGCGTATGCCGTCTGGTAATCCTCAAGAAAATTCACCAAGATAAGTCTCGAATCCTCGGGCCATTTCGTCTTCGAGATGATGTCGTATTCGGCCTGGTCGGAGAGACGGAACGCCAGCGAGGTCACTACCTTATTAATAGTGTCGAAGCGGAACACCACGTCTTGCGAGAAGCCCGGCGTGTTACGGAAGTCGAACTGCAGGGTGATGCTTCGGCAGAGCACTTCGTCCTTATATTTCAATAACTTATAGTCAGGTTTGCCCACCACGGTCATCCTGCCATAATGCGAGAGGGTGTCGAGCATGTTGTAGCCTTCTGTCGAGAAGCACTCGCGTGCCATAGAAATATTATTATTACGTAAAGCATTCTCTATCAGCGACATACGCTCAAGATAAATGTTTTCGCTCACGGCACGGTTATGTTCCACCTTGTTCCAGCCCTGCACCTCTTCGTCTTTCTTGACGTTCATGGTCTTCTCGAGGTCGACGGTGTAGATATTGTTAGAGAAACGCGGCACTTTGATGAGTTCGATGGCGTTCGACACGGCCACATTCATCTTCTTGGCATCTTCTTTAAAGTCGTAGTTCACCTTGATTTTGAAACTCTTGGCATCTTTGTCGTGCAGCTGAACAATGAGTTTGCCGTCGCGCACGGTGTTAGGCATGAACTTACGTCCATCATGGCATTCGCAGCGAAGGTTAACCACGTCCTGGCCGGATGTGTTCTGCACACGGAGCTTCACGATCATTCCGTCGTCGGTCTGTTCGATGCCGTTTTCTTTCGGGACGATGAATTTAAACGACCTCAGTATGCCGTCGTTGCCGCTGATACGTTCCACAAGCCATTCATAATCAACGGTTCCGCTGTCGCCATGGAAAAGCAGTTTCTTGCCTTGAGGGTGTGCGTAGGTGAGCATCAGGGCCCAGTAATATGCTTTCAGGGCGTCTTCGAGGCAGACATCCTCTTCCATCTTCATACCTTTTATAATATAGCGTTGTATGTCGTCGCGGCGTTCGTTGCACAAGGCGCGGAAGTCGGGGCGTCGGATGACTATAAGGTATTGATATTCTTCGTCATCGTCGTCTTCGATCACTGCTCTCTCCAAGGCTTTCTCGTCGATTCTCTCCTTGAAAGTCCTGATGATGTTTTCCACTTGTTTGTCGCCGTTTCCGGCAATGTATATTGCGTTGGAGTTGCAGTTTTTGGCGATATTGGCATAAAGTTCGCTTCTTGCGGCCTCGGTTGCCTCGTCCGACGAGTTGCACACGTTGCTCAGTCCATAGTACAGTGTGGTGTCGTTTTTGATGGCTTCCAGTTCTTTTTGTTTTATCTGTGCGAATGCTATATTAGCTAAAGCCATAAAAACCAGTAATATATAAAATCTCTTCATAAAAAGTAATATTAATTCTCTATATCACAAACCAAACGAACACTCTGTCCGATATATCGGCCGCGGGAATCTGTAACATAAATATCACCAGATAAAAAGTACACATTATATGCGCCAACACCAGAATTGTTAGTCGCCGACCAATATAAGCCTCGGAAACCAACAAGATTCATTGTTGTACCTTCACGCCAACCAGCAGAAGGCAAAAACACGGCTCCATTAGCCTCGAAAATGTTATTCCAATCTGTAGATGAGATTTCGTTTTCCGGAAAATCCACAGTGCCTACGTTAGGACTATTCAGATTATAAAGGGCGTTATCCCAATCATCGGGTAACAGCACCACTCCCCAGGTGCCATCCACTATAGCTTTAGCGAATCTGATTCCACTGCTTGTAGAGCGTTCATTGAACACATAAGACCACTCGTCTTTTGTCAGAGTTCTCCATAAGTTGGCTGCATTGCCGCCGTTGGAGATCGGGTTGGCACCCCAGTCGGTGAATGCCGGATAATTGACATTATCTGTTGAAGAATTTGTAGGATTGTCGCCGGTTCCCCATCCAAACATGTCAATCCAGCCGTCGTAAGTTGAGGAGATATTGGAATTGTTTTCGCCTATACAGACAAACTGGTTATCGGCAAAACGCCATGTGCCTGTTGATGCCCTATATTGCAGATTGCCTTGAGAAAAACTGACTTTTTGTGTCGCACTGACTGAAAACTCACTTTTAATCAATCCAGGAAAATCAGTCTGAACACTTTTAACATCAGTTTTTATAATATCAACGCCGTTATTGCATTCAATACAATAATAATATAAGGTGTTTTCTGTCAAATTCTCAAAATTAATCACAAACTGATTACCGTTTACAGTAGCATTTGCGCTTGATGCGTTGCTCATGTCGCTGTTTCGGCTAATGTAGCCCACCACACTTTTCAGCGCAGTAACGTAAGTGTAACTTGCCGATACTTTAATAGAAGTGGTGCTCTTGACAACGCTTTCTGAGGTTATCTCTAGTTTTTCAATTGTCAATTCTCTTTTTTTGCATCCAAAAAACAAGAGCGGTATCAATGCTATTATCAAATACTTTTTCATAACTATTTGTTTTTAAGTCCTAATCCTAAACCTATTTTAATTTCAAACATATTGAAACCTGTTGTAACACCATCAACAGAGACAACAAAACCGCGGAAATTGCCTTGCAAGCCGAGTGACAAATCGATGCCTTGGGCACTTGTCGAAGTGTCTTTCACCCAATAGCCGCTGCTTGTTTCATAGCGTTGCATCCTGATGCCGTAGCCCACTCCCACTCTGAAAGCCATCGGACCCGAAATACGCATCAAAAAGCCGCCCATCACAGAGAGCGAGGTGTATGAGCCGTTGTCTGTATATTGCGGATAATATGAAGTTCCGTCAATTGTAACGTAATGATTTTCATCACATTCATAATCGTATTTGGTGTCGAACTTGAAATTGGTCATCACACTTGCGAACCATCCGAAGCGTTTCATACTTCCTATTGTTATGCCATACGCCATATCATTATACTGATTCATTGAAGCGTTGAGTGTCAGGAACTTATACTTTATCGGCATATTCAGACTCAAGCTGATGTCGCTTTCATCACTCACTGTGATTCTACGTCTGGCATCGTCAAAGCCGCCTTTCACCACTCTTACGGTATGGTCTCCACTCTTCAATTTTATTGATTTTAAAGGAGTTAAGCCCGTTTCGGTGCCATCAATGTAAACTTTGGCACCATTTTCGGGGCTGCTTGTCACGTTGACATAACCGTATGCCGGACGCAGTTTGCGTTCAACTGTTATCGGGTCGCCAACCGGAATCTCGGCTGTTCCGTTTTCTGTATGGAAATATTCGCATTCTATGCGCCATTCGTGGGTCTCGCCTGCTGGAAGTTCTTTTGAAATTTCATTCTCACCCACAAAAACATCGTCAATAAAAATACGTGAATTCGGCTGGTCGGCTTTGACAATCAGATAGTTATAGACAATTTCAGCTTCTTCACTATTCCATTTGCTAATCAGTGTCACCTCATAGCCGTGTTTCGGTTTCATATCAGATGGAAAATAGAACTCAACCGAGCTCATATCGGGATGCGAAATCTTGATATATGAAGCGTAGTAGCTGATGTAGAGCCACACTTCGCCTGTCTGGTATTCCACTTCGAAAAACGTGCGGGCATCGCCTTGGAACAGCAGCTCGCGTCGTTGTTTGTCGGTTATTTTCTCCGTACGAATCTTCAGTACGGCATATGGCTGGTCATTGTCGTCGTACATCTTTTCGGTGTTGATGTTCACAAAACCTAGCACTTCCTTAAAGGAGTTGGGTTTTATCTCCAGCTGTGCAAAAGCTGGCAACGATAACAATGTCACTAATAACAATAGTAGAACTTTCCTCATTTTATAAAAATTAATGGCACAAAAATACAAATTTTCTGGAACAAAAACAAATTAATAAAAAAATGTAGAGACATACGACCGTATGTCTCTACTATTTTTCTGTTCGTTTTCAATTACGCTTACTCTGTCACTTCGGCTGAAACCGGGATGACATTCACGTATGAACGATCTTCTCTTTTCTTTGTGAATTCCACGATGCCGTCTGTCAAAGCGAACAAAGTGTGGTCTTTGCCCATTCCGACATTGTCACCAGGATAGTGCTGTGTGCCGCGCTGACGAACGATGATGTTGCCTGCGATGACTGCCTGTCCACCGAAAACCTTAACTCCGAGTCGTTTGCTATGTGATTCACGACCGTTTTCGGAACTACCAACGCCTTTCTTGTGTGCCATAATTCTTTAAATTTTTTCGGTTTATTATTCAGTTATGCTTTCAATGCGGATTTTGCTGAGATCCTGACGGTGGCCGTTGAGGGTCTGATAGCCTTTTCTGCGTTTTTTCTTGAAAACAAGAACTTTGTCTGCTCTGAGATGCTGGATAATCTTGGCATCTACTTTAGCACCTTCGAGGACGGGGGTGCCAACCCTTGTGTTGCCGTCATTGTCGATCAACAACACCTTGTCGAAGCTGATAGCGCTGTCGACATCGCCGTTCAAGCGGTTGCAGAAGATTTCGTCTCCCTTGCTCACTTTGAACTGCTGCCCTGCTATTTCAACGATTGCGTACATTAATTTGTATTTAATATTTTTTCAAATTTTTCGGACTGCAAAAATACAACTTTTATTAATACGCCCGACATTTTTTTGAAAAAATTAATTTTCATCTCAAAACGATGCGGAATCCCACAGTGGCGTTGCGTCCGTTGTGTTCAATTTCACGGCCGTGGTAAGCTGATGTGCAGGTGTAGGATTCGCTGTCGTAGCAGCCGCCGCAGCCCACAATAACTTCGCCCGACTCGGGACCGGTATAGTCGAGACCCTGTTCGGCAGGGAGGTCGGCCAGTTCAGCATACCAGTCGTTGCAGTATTCCCAGACGTTACCGCTCAGGTCGTAGATGCCGAGCTCGTTGGGCTGCTTAGAAGCCACGAAATGGGAGGCTTGTCCGGCGTTGTCGGTATACCATGCCACATCGCTTATCGTGTTTGAACCAGCGTAGGTGTATCCCTGCGACTTGCGTCCTCCGTTGGCGGCATAGTGCCATTCAGCTTCAGTGGCGAGGGCAAAATGCATACCGGCGGGCAGCTGGTCGGCGCACATCGTGTTCAACCTGTCGAGGAAGCCGCCTTCCTTGACGATGTCGTAGTAGTTCAGATTGCTGACGGGGTATGAGTCGCCATTGTTCGATTGTCCTTCGGGTTTCCAGCCCATAACATCGTACCAAAGCTTGTTGGTCACCTCGACGGGACAAATGTAGAAATCGGATAGCGTTCCTGTGACGGTCATCTCTTGGTCATCGTAAATATATTCCATCGAGTAATCGCCGCCTTTCACCTTTTACATTATAAACTCTTCAGAAGAATTGTTTACTTTAAAGGTGAGCGTCTCTGCAACCCACTGGTTGTTGTTAGTTGGAGTTTCCTTCTTGCAGCCGGTAAAGGTAATTGCGCTGAAAACGATTGTGGCGGCAATCGCCCATGATAAAAGAGTTTTCATTGTGATAAAATTTTTGACAAATCTGTGCAAAGATACAATTTTTAATCACGCAGCCAGTTTTTTGAAAAAATTAAATTTATAAAGCGGCGACCTTAATGGCGTAATGCCATTAATGCCGTTAAAGCCCTTAAGGCAGCCGCTGAAGGTGGTTTAATAATATTGTAAACTATACAGTATTTATAAAAATCACATTATTTGAATTCTTCTGGATGCTCCAGCTGATAGAGTATCTTCTTAACTTCATCACCCTTTTGAGCAAAATCCAGATCGCTCATTTTTTCGCACTTTTTGTTAAAAATTTTTAACACTTTTCTGCTTGACTGATAAGGATTTTTGGTATATTTTTGCAGCCAAGAATTCAAAGCATTTTTTGAAATCTTTTAATTTTAAAACTATGGAAGGAAAAAACGAACATCTATTCATTGTAAAAGCCAATAAGAATCATGGATTTGCATCTTTCTCAGAGGCTAGAAAATGGGCTAAAGAAAACATAATCGGCGATATACAACAACCAATCATAGGAGTTGTTAATATTAGCGGAAAGGCTATTGAAAAATTTTTGAGCGAAAAGGCTGTAGATAAAAGTACTACCAAAGATGCACACTTGTCTGCATTAAAGGTGTTACCTAACATCATTGAGAATTCTCTGATTGGAGAAATACACTATGATAGAGACAACAATCCAAACATTCGTGATATAGTTCGCCTTTATGGATATGTTATTATCGGAGATGACAACTATCGGGTAAAAACTACAATAAAACGATATAACGACAAAAACTTAAAATCAAAGGCATACAGTTATGAAGTAACAAAAATCGAACTGTTAGAAGGCTTTAGTGCAACAACGCATACACATAGTGCTGACTTTGTTCCCACATCTAACAATTCGATTTCCAACCGCAAAGATACAACAAATTTTTGAACGCGCAGCCAGTTTTTTGAAAAAATTTTTCGACGGTTTATTATTATTCTGCTCCGCTTGCCTCTTCATTTCGAAGACGCACGTCCGTACGTCTCTACATTTCGCGGCTTGCTTCGCTTCATTATAATAAACCGTTTTTTTTAGCTTAGTATGATGGACTTCGTCGTAGTAAAACTAAGGGACAAGCACGAGGCGGAAACCGTAGTAGTAGTACCTGAAGTCTGGAATGCTGGCGCGCCGATTCGAAACCCGACAGCCCCTCGCGTAGTCGCTCCAGCAACCGCCACGAAGCACGCGGTCCGAGCCCGAAGACGGTCCCTGCTGGTTGGTCTGGCTACTGCTGCTGTAGTTGCCGTACCAGTCCTGGCACCACTCCCAAACGTTTCCGCTCATGTCATAGATGCCGAGCTCGTTTGGCGTTTTCGCCCCAACTGGATGCGTCTTGCTTCCGCTATTGCCATCGTACCACGCCACATTGTCAATGCTGTTGCTTCCGCTGTATTTGTATCCGTTGCTCTTGTTGCCACCTCTTGCCGCGTATTCCCATTCGGCTTCTGTAGGAAGTCGGAAGTTTGCACCTGTTTTCTGGTTGAGTTTTCTAACAAACTCTTGACATTCATTCCAACTAATGTAATACATCGGGTAATTGTTTCCTTCTCCCCTCAAAGACCACGATTTGTCTGCCTGGTCGCGCTGTTGGCTAACTGTTGTGCCCATAACAGCATACCAGAGCTCTTGTGTAACTTCAAACTTTCCGATATAATAGTCGCCTAATGTCACGCTGTGCGAAGGCTTTTCGTCATCATCACAATCGCCGCCTTGCTCCAATGTACAGCCCATGGTAAATGTGCCGCCTTTTACGGCTATCATTTCAAAGGTAACGCCGTTTACAGTGAAGGTTTTGTTTTCTAATCTGAACGTCAGCTTAACCGAAGTGTCACCTCCACTCTGCGCCACTGTTATGGTTTTCTTGCTCTCTTTGCTGTCGCGCACGGCTTTCACTTCGTGGTTTCCGAAGCTTAAAGTCGAAGTTAATGGGCTTGTACCAATGTAGTTACCATCAACATATATCTTGTCGCCAGTGCCGTCGGTGGATATGGAGATTTCTCGTCCTGTCGCCAGTTTCTCATTTATAGTCAATTTGTTTTTGTCATCAAGAGTGATGTTTTTAACAACTGGGGAGCATCCCGTTTTTTCGAGTCGCAGCTCATGAGTTCCTATCAAAACATTAGTCAACACTCGCGGGGTGGTACCGAAACTCTTGCCGTCGATAATGATATTGGCGCCGATAGGGTTTGTCGAGACATCCAATGTGCCATATATTGGCGTAGGATTAGGTATCACTATGTTCTCGTCCTTGCCGAGGGTGAGTTTGATATTTTCCACCGAGTTGCGATGCGATGCCTTGCGAGCATCGAAGGCATGATTGCCGTCGCTCAACCGTCCGCTCCAAGTGCCTTTGCCTTTAAACTCATTGTCAATGTAAATATCTGATTCCGAATCGGTTGTGACAGTCACATTCACAAAATTGGCTAACATTGTCATAGCAGCTTGGGTTGTGTTGCCATCAGTTATTGTGAAAGTCTGTTCGGCAGGAGAAAACATCTCTTTCATAACCCTAACTTTATGTTCGCCGCTTGCCAATTTGTCGGTTTTATAAGGTGTTTGGCCAGCTTTTTTGCCATCGATATACACTATGGCGCCACTTTCAGGGCTGCTCGTCACGTTCAGATAGCCGAATGCAGGCTTCAGTGTCTTTTCAATCGTTATATTTTGGCCTTCTTTTTCAGGAATTGTGGCTTCACCGCTCTCGGTATGGTAAAGCTCGCATTCGATGCGCCATGTGTGCTTCTCACCAGCCATAAACGACTTCTGGGCAAACTGTTCACCAGCAAAAACATCGTCTATATATACTGCGGAGTTTGGTTGGTCGGCGGTTATCACAAGATAGTTATATACATCGACTACTGGCACCATTCCGGTCTTATTCACAAGCGTCATCTCATATCCTTTCTTAGGTTGCAAATCGAAAGGTATTGTAAATTCAATAGAGCTGAAGTCTGGATGTGAAATCTTAAGATAATAGGCATATTTTGCTGTGAGATATACCCACACTTCGCCTGTTTTATACTCAAGCATTATTCCGACAGCCAGATTGCTCTCGAAACGCAAATCACGACGTTGTTTATCGGTGATGTTTTCGGTTCTAACCTTAATCACCGCAAACGGCAAGTCGTTGTCATCATTCTGATAATTCTGGTCAGGATTGATATTCACGAAGCCTGGCACTTCCTTGAAAGAGCCTTTCTTCACCTCCAACTGAGCCCACATCGGGATTGACAAAAACAAAACAACTACCAGTGGTATAAATCGCCTCATAAAGCTAGTATTTCAATTGAAGGTACAAAATTATAGATAATTTGGAAGAAAACAAAATTTTTTGATAAAAATTATTATTTTTGCATCTGATTTTGGATTAAAACCCTTCCTGAGCATTTGTAAAACATATTTACCCAAAAGGAATCGCCCGATTGCCTACTGGAATTTTATTGATTTTATAAATTTTGAAATTATGGTAAAACAAAGTAAAAATAAAGTTAAACTTAACAAGAAATACAAGGCTATAGGACGCATTCCGATAGCGGCATTAAGAAAAATCCAGGAAGTGATGGAGCTGCCTGATAATGTTCGAATTATCAGGGCTAATATCACAAACACCATCAAACATAATCTGAGACACATGGCAGATATGGATAAGCAATTGTCATTACTTGGTCTAACAAAAGAAGACTATGCTGAATTTGTTGCACGAAATTACAATGAGATTCATATAGGGAACAAACCATATTCATTGATACTAGCTGTAACTCACATGGATGATCACGATCATATTGCTGCAGTTCACCTGAATTACAATAAAAGCGAAAATTTTTGGCTTGTCACCACTGTTCATTCTATAAAGCCTCATGATTTACAGAAGATTCCATTGATTTGGAAGAAATAAAAAAGGAGGCCGAAACCTCCTTTTATATCGTAGTTGCCCAAGTTACGAGACCGCTTGCTCGGCCTGCCTGTTAGCTACCCAACACACAGTAATGCAAGATGTGAGGGCCTGGGCGAAATCAGACACTGCAAAGATACAACAAATTTTTTAACGTGCAGCCAAATTTTTTAAAAAAATATGAAGAATATTTTTCGTATTTTCGTGTTTTTAGATGTAAAAAATATTATTTTTGCACTCGAAAAAATTAACACCATGATACTCTTTTTCGAGACCCTTCAGAAAAACATCATCGCTGTGGAAAGCGCTGATAATCATTCAGAAAACGATATTAAAAAGTTCGCTTGGCTCTTCGGCGACGCCAAACAAATCAAAGCGGATTCGGTGAAAGGAACCTTCTTCGGACCGCGCCGCGAGATGATAACACCTTGGAGCACCAACGCCGTCGAAATAACTCAAAACATGGGCATTCGCGGCGTTTCTCGTATCGAGGAATTCCATCCCGTCGAGGAAAACGACAACAGCTTCGACCCGATGCTGCAAAACAAATACCACGACCTCGACCAAAACGTGTTTTTTGTGGACCGCAAGCCTGAGCCGCTGAAATATATCACCGACATCGAAGCTTACAACAACGAGGAAGGTCTCGCCCTCAGCCCTGAAGAGGTTGAGTATCTGAAAGGCATAAGCAAGAAGATTGGCCGCGGCCTCACCGACAGCGAGGTGTACGGCTTCGCACAGGTAAACTCGGAGCACTGCCGCCACAAGATTTTCAACGGCACCTTCATCATCGATGGCAAAGAGATGCCCGACACACTCTTCGCGCTCATCAAGAAGACCTCGAAAACCAACACCAACCGCCTGGTCTCGGCTTACAAAGACAACGTCGCCTTCATCCTCGGACCGAAGGTCGAACAGTTCGCGCCAGCCACCCAGCACAAGGCTGACTTCTTCAAAATCAAAGACATAGACACCGTCATCTCTGTCAAGGCAGAGACTCATAACTTCCCGACCACTGTGGAGCCGTTCAACGGCGCCGCTACAGGCACCGGCGGTGAGATCCGTGATCGTCTGGCCGGCGGCAGAGGCTCCATCCCGTTGGCAGGAACAGCCGTCTACATGACGCCATATCCTCGCAACAACGAAGACTCGAAATGGGAAGACAACTTCAAGGCACGTCCGTGGCTCTATCAGACCCCTGAAGAACTGCTCATCAAGGCCTCGAACGGTGCCTCTGACTTCGGAAACAAGTTCGGACAGCCGCTCATCAACGGCTCGCTCCTCACCTTCGAACATACTGAAGGCGCTGACAAAGGCGAAGACTTCGGCTACGACAAGGTCATCATGCTTGCTGGAGGCATCGGATTCGCTCCTGCTGACGACAGCATGAAGGAAGACCCTGAGCCAGGTGACCTCATCATAGTGCTTGGCGGCGACAACTACCGCATCGGAATGGGCGGCGCCGCGGTGTCGAGCGTCGGAACAGGCCAATACTCCAACGCCATCGAGCTCAACGCCGTGCAACGTGCCAACCCGGAGATGCAGAAACGTGTTGCCAACGTCATCCGCGCCATGGTGGAGAACGACAGCAACCCGGTGCGCTCAATCCACGACCACGGTGCAGGCGGTCACCTCAACTGCCTCTCTGAACTCATCGACAAGAGCGGCGGTACAGTGTATGTCGACAACCTTCCGGTCGGCGACCCTACACTTTCCGACAAGGAGATTATCGGAAACGAGTCGCAGGAACGCATGGGACTCCTTGTTAATAAACAAGATACCGAGATTATCCGCCAGACAGCCGAACGCGAGCGCGCACCTTATTATATGGTAGGCGAGTCGACCGACGACCAGCGTCTGCGCTTCGTCCGCAAAAACGGCGTCAACCCGATTGATTTGAGTTTGTCAGACTTCTTCGGAAGCGCTCCAAAGACCGTTTTGACAGACAAGACAAAGGATTATCATTTCCAAGATATTGATTATAAACAAGATAAGTTTGAGGATTACCTCAAGAGCGTGCTTCAGCTCGAAGGCGTGGCATGTAAAGACTGGCTCACCAACAAGGTGGACCGCTCCGTGACAGGCCGTGTGGCGTTGCAGCAATGCGCCGGCGCCATCCAGCTGCCTCTCACCGACCTCGGCATCATGGCACTTGACTATCAAGGCGTCAGAGGCATCGGAACAGCCCTCGGACATGCCCCGGCAGCCGCTTTGATAAGCCCTGAGGCAGGCTCGAGACTGTCAGTAGCCGAGTCACTCACCAACCTCGTTTGGGCCCCTATCGAGGAGAACCTCAAAGGTGTTTCATTGAGCGCCAACTGGATGTGGCCAGCCAAGAACGAAGGCGAGAACGCACGACTCTACCGCGCAGTTAAGGCATTGAGCGACTTCGTGTTAGCACTCGGCATCAACGTGCCGACAGGCAAAGACAGCCTCTCAATGACACAGAAATACAAGAACGGACAGAAGGTGTTAGCTCCTGGCACCGTCATCGTGACAGCAGCCGGTGAGGTGAAAGACATCAGAAAGGCCGTCAAGCCAGTGATTGTCAACGACAAAGACTCTGAAATCGTCTATATCGACTTCTCGAAAGACGGCTTCAACCTCGGTGGCAGCAGCTTCGCACAGATTTTGAGCAAGATTGGCCAGAAGACTCCAGATGTCGCTGACACTGAATACTTTAAGAAATGCTTCAACACCTTGCAGAAGCTCATCGAGCAAGGTCTCGTGATGGCAGGTCACGACGTGTCGGCAGGCGGCTTGATCACCACCTTATTAGAGATGTGCTTCGCCAACGTGGAAGGCGGCATGGACATCGACCTCAGCGCGTTTGCAAAGAACGACCTCATCAGCGTGGCATTCAGCGAGCAGCCAGGTGTGGTGATTCAGGTTAAAGACAAGAAAGTCAAAGAGTTACTCGACAAAGAAGGCATCAAATATGCTGTCATCGGCAAGGTTTCAGATAAGAGAGCCGTTGCTTTGAAGAAAGGCGGTGAGTCTTACACCTTGGATATCAACGCATTACGCGACCTTTGGTACAAGAGCTCATATCTCCTCGACCGCCGTCAGAGTGGCGAAGCGAAGGCTTTGGAGCGTTATCAAAACTATAAGAATCAGGCACTTAGCTATGACTTCGGCAGCTTCACCGGCAAGGCTAAAGACCTGGGCATCGACATGCACCGTCGCACTCCTTCGGGCGTGAAGGCCGCCATCATCCGTGAGAAAGGCTGCCAATGCGACCGCGAGATGGCTTACGCGCTCTACACTGCCGGATTCGATGTCAAGGATGTACACATGACCGACCTCGTGAGCGGACGTGAAGGCCTCAGCGACGTGAATATGATAGTGTTTGTTGGCGGCTTCAGCAACTCCGACGTTCTCGGTTCGGCAAAAGGATGGGCGGGAGCGTTCCTCTACAACGAGAAGGCACGCACTGCTCTCGAGAACTTCTACAAACGTCCCGACACCATGAGTCTCGGCGTGTGCAACGGCTGCCAGCTCATGACGGAACTCGACCTCATCTACCCTGACCACGACAAGCATCCGCGCATGATACACAACGACTCACACAAGTTCGAGTCGGGATTTGTGAACGTGAACATCGAGGACAGCAACAGCATCATGCTCTCGACATTGAAAGGACGTCGTCTTGGCGTGTGGATCGCACACGGCGAGGGCAAGTTCAACTTCCCTTACGGCAAGGAGAAATACAACATCGCGTTGACCTACAGCTACGACGGATATCCGGCAAATCCTAACGGTTCACCGTGGTCGGCAGCGGCCATCACCTCTGCCGACGGTCGTCATCTCGCGATGATGCCGCACCTCGAGAGAGCATTCTTCCCATGGCAGTGGGCATTCTATCCGCAAAACCGCAAAGATGATGAAGTGGCACCATGGATTGAGGCGTTTGTGAATGAGTTGAATTGGATTAAGAAAAATAAGAAATAACAATGAAAAAGGTGGTTTCAAAACCACCTTTTTTTATCTCATCAGCTTGTAAATCATCTCCCGATACAAGTCTTTCTGGCTCACGTCGCTGCTGGTGTTGTAACCTTTTGATTTTAAATCAAATTCACGCAAAACGGCGATATTATCGACACATTTTTTGATGTTGTAGCGGCGGGCGGCCTCGAAGTAGTCTTCGACGAAGAATGGGCTTACGCCGAGGACGCTGGCGACGTTGTTTTTGCTCTTGTCGGTGGCGTAATGCAGCTTCAGAAGCTTGCAATAATAAGCGTAAAGCATTATCACTGTGGCGATTAGCGGGTTATCCTTCGTGTTGTCGCCGAAATAATTGATGATTTGCACCGCCTTCGGGAAGTCGCCGTAGCTGATGGCCTTCTGAAGCTCGAAGATGTTAAAATCCTTGGAGATTCCGATGTTATATTCGACATCAAAGTCAGTGATTTCCTTAGTGTTAGGCACCGCAACCATCAGCTTGTCAAGCTCGTTGCGCACCTTTTGCAGGTCGGTTCCAAGGTAATCGGCCAACATTTGGCACGCTTTTTGCTGTATTTTGTATTTGTGATTGCCAAGATAATTGACGATCCACTTCGGTATGTCCCTGTCGTAAAGTTTCTTCGACTCGAACAGAACATAGTCTTTGTCCAGTGTTTTCGCGAACTTCAGACGTTTGTCGAGCTTCTTGTATTTGTAATTCAGGACGAGGATGGTCGTCTCGGGAATCATCTCCAGGAACGGCTCCATCGACTCGATATTTTTCACATCTTGAGCTTCTTTCACGATGATTACCAAGTAGTTACCCATCATCGGGAAGTTACGTGCCTGCGTCACGATGTCATGCACGTTGACGTCTTTTCCGTAAAGGATGATCTGGTTGAAAGCCTTGTCGGCCTCATCCAGCACGGTGCTCTCGATAGCGTCGCTGATGGAATCGATGAAATACGGTTCCTCGCCCATCAGGAAATACACCGGATGGTAAATCTTGTTTTTTATATCGGAAAGAATCTGCTCGTAAGTCATCAGAACTTCAAGTGTTTGACAGTCAATCTGTTATCAATAATCTGACGAAGAGCGTCGATGCCTATTTTGATATGCTCGTCGACGAACATGCTACTCACTTTTTTGTCGCTTTCCTCTGTTTTGACGCCTTCCGGTGTCATCGGCTGGTCGGAGATGAGCAGCAGTGCGCCTGTCGGAATCTCGTTGGCGAAGCCGGCGGAGAAGATTGTCGCAGTCTCCATATCCACTGCCATACAGCGGATCTGGCGGAGGTAATCCTTGAAGTTGTCGTCATGTTCCCACACGCGGCGGTTGGTGGTGTATACGGTGCCAGTCCAGTAGTCGTGGCCGTGGTCGCGGATGGTTGTCGAGATAGCTTTTTGCAGCGAGAAGGCTGGCAGTGCAGGCACCTCAGGCGGCATGTAGTCGTTCGACGTACCTTCGCCACGGATGGCAGCGATAGGCAACATGAAGTCGCCGACCTGGTATTTAGGTCGCAGGCCACCGCATTTGCCCAGGAAAAGCACGGCTTTCGGATGGATGCAGCTCAGCAGGTCCATTACAGTTGCGGCGTTGGCGCTACCCATTCCAAAGTTGATCATGGTGATGTCGCCCGCCGTGGCGCACGGCATAGAGCGGTCGCGGCTCACTATCGGCGATTGGCTGAAAAACGAAAACAGCTCCAGATAATGCGAGAAATTGGTCAAAAGAATGTATTTTCCAAACTTGTCGATGCTCTGTCCCGTGTAGCGCGGCAGCCAGTTTTCCGTGATTTCCTGTTTTGTCTTCATGATACAATTTTTTGCAAAGATATGAAAAAACTCTCACAGATTACACAGATTGCCACAGATTTTTTATTCTTCTTTTTTTTCACATCTAAAAACTCGAAATACACGAAATTTTTCTCCGTCATTTCGACTGAAGCGGAGCGGAATAGAGAAATCTCCGCCCTCTGAATTGTTCCGAAACATTCAAATGCCGGTGATTTCTCGACTACACTTCGTTGCGCTCGAAATGACGGAGTAACGTATCGTATTTTTTATTATTTTTGCAAAAATTTTTGGAAATGGCATTTTTAACAGAAGATCTAGTTTTCGGACCGATACACAGCAGAAGACTTGGCAACTCACTGGGTGTCAACCTGTTACCAAAGATTGGAAAGATTTGCACTTTCAACTGCGTTTATTGCGAATGCGGCTGGAATCCGGAGAAAAGAGACGGGCACGCCAAGTTGCCGACACCTCGCGAATACGAGCAAACACTGGAGGATGCGCTGAAAAATCTCGTCGGGACACCCAAAGAACCCGACAGCATCACATTTTCAGGCAACGGAGAGCCGACATTGCATCCTGATTTCCCGGAAATCATCGACATAACTGTAAGATTGCGAGACAAATACGTGCCAAAAGCCGTCATCAGCGTGCTGACAAACGGCACCAGGATTCACGACGAGAAGGTCTTCAAGGCATTGCAAAAAATCGACAACAACATCTGCAAGCTCGACGGCGGAACGCTCGATATTATTAATAAGGTAAACCTCCCGAATGTGAAAATCGACCTAGAGCAATACATCAAAGATCTGCAACGCTTTGAGGGTCAGGTGATTATACAGACATTGTTCCTTCGCGGCGAGCATAACGGCGTGAGATTTGACAACACCACCGACAAGGAGATCAATCTCTGGCTTGAGCATTTAAAAAAGATAAAACCAAGAAAAACAATGATTTACGTCATCGACAGAGAGACACCGGAGAAGAATCTAGAGAAGCTTTCGACGGATGAGATGGCGAAGATTGCCGAAAAAGTTAAGTCGTTGGGACTCAATGTAGAATATTATTCATAAAATATTTTTAAAATTTTTCGTTCTTATTAAAAAAATTGCTAAATTTGCAACGCAAAAAATGTAAATAAAATTTAACATCATGAATAATAAAAATCTGACAATCATCAACATCGCTTTGGCTCTTATAGCTTTGTTGTTAGTTTATTTGATTTACAAAAGCATCAGCGAACCTGTAGTCTTTGAAAACATCCGTAAAGAGAGAGAACTCGAGGTGGTTCAGAACTTGAAGGACATCAGAAGCACTCAGACTCTTTTCAAGCAGACTTACAACAGATACACCGCTGATTTCGATTCACTTATCGATTATATCAAGACCGGTAAGCTTCCTGTGGTCAACATCGTGGCCGACCCTAACGACACAACATTTACAAAGACCATCAACGATACAGTCGGTTACATCGCCGTTGCTGACTCGCTGTTCAGAAACAGAGAGAACTTCAATGTCGAGAGTTTGCGCTACGTTCCTTATTCAGAGAACGAGAAGGTGCAGTTCGAGTTGCAGGCTGGCTACATCACACGTGGTGGTTTGAAAGTGGCTGTGTTTGAGGCTAAGACCCCTTACTGGGTATATCTTTGGGACCTCGACCCACAGAGAGTCAACAACTTGAGAGCCGAGCAGGAAGACCTCGACAAATATGCAGGTTTGAAAGTCGGTTCGATGGACGAGCCTTCGTTGAACGGTAACTGGGAATAATATGTCCCCAATTGCTGAAAACCTGAACTCACACGAATTAACCATCCGAAATTATGCGGATGGTTTTTCGTATATTGTCGTCGACAGCGACAAGCACACTTTCGTGCCAGCGGCCCTTTACCAGGAAACCAAAAAGTCGAAATACCTTGATTTTCTTGGACTTAAGGAAGATAACAGCGTGGTCTGCGCCGACTATCTCGAGCCAGTCGACATGTATAATATTTACAACGTGTCGAAAAAAGAACACGCCAAGCTGAAAAATCTAGAAAACACAGAGTTTCGTCATGCCTCCACCCTGCTTCTGGAGGAATTGATCAAGGAGAACCTCGAACGTATCGACGACACTAGAGTCTATCTGAATGTGAAAAACAATAGCTTCGAGATGATGATTCTGAAAGCGGCTAACTTGTTGTTTGACAACACTTTCCGTTTCAAGACAAAAGAAGATTTCCTGTATTTCGTGCTCTTCTCGATGGAGCAGCTGCATCTCGACGCGGAAATAACTCCGGTTTATTTCATGGGCATGATTGAGAAAGACTCACAGGTGGTGGAGCTCATTACCAGATACATACGCGACGTGCGCTTTAAAACTGAAAGAATATGAGAATCATCAGAGGACGACATCAGAGACGGCAGATTATAGCGCCAGACAACCTTCCGACGCGCCCCACGACCGACATGGCCAAGGAAAGTCTGTTCAACATCCTTGAAAATCAGATAGATCTGGAGGAGACCACGGCACTCGACCTCTTTGCCGGGACAGGGAACATCTCGTATGAGCTCGTCTCGCGAGGATGCCCTCATGTGACCGCCGTCGACGAAAACAACAACTGTGTAAGATTCATCCGCGAGACAGCTAACAAGCTGAATATGAACGAGTTATCGGTGGTAAAATCAGATGTCTTCAGGTTTTTGCCTATGCATAAGGCCAAATACGACCTCATTTTTGCTGACCCGCCGTACGACTGCCAGCATTATGACGTGCTCGTGAACCTAATTTTTGAAAATGAGTTGCTCAACGAAGACGGGATTTTCGTCCTTGAACACGACAGAACCGTTGATTTCAGCGAGCATCCGCATTATTACGACCATAGAAAATACGGAAAAGTGAATTTCACTTTCTTTTCAGATAAAATAACAACCGAAAAATAAAAACTATGAAAAAACTTAACCTATTGATTGTGTTGCTTTTAGCAACAATGACATTAAGCTTGAACGCTCAGGTCAATATTGACGAATATGAATTTGAGGGCGCGAACTGCACCAGCATCATGGTGGGCAAGAAAGCCTCTACCGACGGCTCGGTGATGACGTCGCACACCTGCGACAGCTGGTATCGCACCTGGATGCGCTGGGAGCAGGCAGCTGACAACGAAGAAGGCGCCACTATGAAGATTTACAAAGGCACCATGCACACTTTCAGTCCGAGAGAGACCAAGGGCTTGGAGGTAGCAGGAGAGATCCCAATGCCGAGCCACACATACGCATATCTTAACACCGCATATCCTTGTTTCAACGAGAAACAGCTGGCCATCGGCGAGACCACATTCTCTGGTCCTGACACTCTGGTGAACAGTGACGGAGTGTTCCAGATCGAGGAGCTCGAGCGCGTCGCCTTGATGAGTTGCGACAACGCCCGTGATGCCATCATGCTCATTGGCGAGCTCGTGAAAGAGTACGGCTATGGCGACGGTGGCGAGGCCATAACCATTGCTGACACCAAAGAGGTTTGGCTCATGGAAATCATGGGTGAAGGCCCTGACAAGATCGGTGGCATCTGGGCTGCACAGAGAGTGCCTGACGGAGAGGTCAGCGTGTCGGCTAACATCCCGAGAATCAAATACTTAAATAGAAAAGACAGCAAGAACTTCCTCTGCTCAGAGAACGTGGAGGAGGTGGCAATGAAATACGGCCTCTGGGACGGCGAGGGCGACCTCGTATGGTACAAGGCATTCGGCAGCAGCTACTCCAACGGAAAGAACTTCCGCGAGCGTGAGTGGTTCATCTTCAATGAGTTGGCACCATCGTTGAAGCTCGACAGAGACGGCGATGAGCTCCCATTCTCAGTGAAGCCAGAGAACAAAGTCGACGTGCGCGACGTGATGCGTCTGCTCCGCAGCTATTATGAGGGCACCGACATGGACATCACACGTAACCTGAAGATTGTCGACAGAAAAGGCGACACCATCGTCTCCCCTACCGCCAACCCATGGATGGGCGGCAACGAGCAGAAGGTGTACAACATGCTGAAGCCAGGTACCATCGAATTCAAACGTGGCGTGGCAATGTCGTGGTGCTCATATTCGTTTGTGGCACAGCTCCGCGACTGGAAACCCGACGAGACCGGCGGCATCTGCTGGATCGGCGTGGAGAACCCAGGTCAGAGCCCGAGAATCCCTGTATACAGCGGCTGCACCAAGATGCCTTCATGCTTCGACAGATGCGGCCACGGCGGATTTGACGAGCAGACAGCATTGTGGCGTTACAGAAAAGCCAACAAGCTTGCTCAGGTCAACTGGGGATTATGCAAAGACGTGATGTACGGCAACATCGAGCGTTACGAGGTGAAAGCCATGGAAGAGATGCCTGAGCTCGAGAAGAAGGTCGAGAAGATGTTGAAGAAAGGCGACCGCGAAGAAGCCATCAAGCTCCTCAACCGCTACACCTCCGACTTCGAGGCAGCGACGGCAGAGACCTGGAAAGAGATGGAACACTCATTCTGGGAGAGATTCTGGACTGGTTTTTAACTTTTTGATATGATTTGAGGCAACTTAATATGAAAACATCTTTACGTTTATTGGCAATAATAGTGTTGACAGGCATTTTCGGCTTCGCCAACGCACAAGGCACACCATGGTACGGCTTTGCCCGCACGAGTATCAACGGAGAAAGCTGGCAAAACAAGTTCATCACCTTCACAGCGCAGAATCCTGGTGAGGTGCAAGCTGTCTCCGAGACATTCCCTGAGACTTGGGCAGCCACCTACTATGATGGATACGTGTGGTTTGTCACCGTGACAAGAAGTCTGTGCAAGGCACCTTTTAACGAGGAGACCCAGACTATTGGCGCTTACGAGATATTAGTGCAACAATTAGTGCCATATAACCTGATTATCGACATGGCATACAATCCTGTTGATGGAATGATGTATTATTTATGTCAAGACAGTCAATATCACTGTAATTTGAAACGCTCAAGTCTTGCCACACCTGCCGATGTTGAAAATATTGGTGATTTCAGCGTGACCATGTGGACTTTGGCCATCAACAGCCAAGGAGAGGCTTTCGGTGTTGCTTACGAAGAAGGTAATTTGCACAGAATAAACCTCCAAGATGCCACGACGACAGTGGTAGGAGCCACAGGAAAAGAGGTTTGGTACACCCAGAGTATGGCGTTCGACATGAACACCAATGAACTTTATTGGGCGCAGTTTGCCACTGCAAGCGACAATGGGCTGTATCAAGTGAATACCACAACAGGTGCTGCCACCTCGCTCGGCGTTATCGGCAGCGGCACACAGCTCACGGGCTTGTTTATGGTGTCGGAGCCCACTCCACCGCAACCTCAGATTATCACCGAGATTTACCTTGAAGGTTTCTCAGCCCCTGTATGGAACGAGCATCCAGACTATGACATGTATGTGGATGAAAATGAGCCATATAGATTGACCGACCTCGCTTGGCACTATGTGTTGGGAATGTCGGATCCGACGGTTGGTCCGGACGAGTATTTCGACGATGAGAACAAAGCCTATTATCTGGCAGCCAAGTTCACTCCAAAAGAAGGTTATCAGATAGACCCTCATCCGACAGTCTATTTTAATGGTGACAGCTCATTGTTCGACAGTGGCACCACTTTTGGAGACGACTATTGGGCTTTCACCATCGATTTCTATGTGATTGACGACGGTGTTGCCGAGCAGACAGCGAAAAATATTGCCGTTTGGCCAAATCCAGCCAATGACATGCTCTATTTGAATGTCATGGATGGTGTTGATGTCAGCATCTTCGACATGACAGGCCGTATGGTGATGCAGACACGTTATGCAGGCCAGCTCAATGCGAGCACGCTGGCTCCGGGCGTTTATGCCGTTAAAACTGGGAACTACATGATGAGATTCATCAAAAAATAATTTTTATGAAAAAAATCATAAGACAATTCATGGCGTTCATGCTGGTCGTAGCTTTGGCTATACCGGCATGGGCTGTGTTCAACGAAAGTGATATCGCGAAGACGCTGAGCATCCTCCGTTCGGAGTTGCATCAGGAATATGTCAAGTTGGAAAGCAGGCAGAACTGGATAAAGCAGCGCAACGAGATGCAACACCAGGAACTCGTCAATATGACAAAACGCTGCAATGAACTGGCGTTGATGCTATATTCGCAAAGCCAGGACTACACTTTCGACATGACCTACGCCCTCGACGAGGTGACGCGCGAGTACGACAACTACCACAGCCAACGTCGCCCGTTCGACGAGATTTTGGCGAATCTCAACATGGAGATAGAACGCTGCGAGCACTTGGCTGAATCGCTACGCCGACTGCCGCCTATGCTCGACAAGATTGATGGCCTCCCCGACAGTCTGTCGTCGGTGATGGACGCTCTGTTGTTGAGCGGAAACATCTTGCATTACGACGAGGACTCCCCATTTTTCCTTGACGAACAGGGACAGATAGACCGTGACTCATGTCTTTACTACACCCTCACGTTGCTTGACATGTACAAAGACGCGCGTGAAAAGGTGACACAAGACGGCGAGCACTACAAACTGATGAGCATACGTCTCGACGAGAGCTACAACTACGCCGTAAAACGCTATCGTCTCATCCAGAAACACATCTTCATCGACGGTCAGGATAACTACTTCAAGGTGTTGAAATCGTTCACGCGTTATAAGAAGAGAGCTGTCCACGACGCAGCCATGAAATACGGCATTGGCGATACCACCACCGATTCGGAAGCCTTACGGCAGAGCGACTGGCGTGGAGCCAAGGTGTCAGGATTCATTGTGATAATCTTGGTTTATATAGGCATCGCAACTTTGTTGAGCAGTCTTATCATGCGTGTTCTGAATAAGAGATCGCTTCGATTCAGGACCGTAGCATCGCAGGATCGCAGCCATCTTATCAGCCTGTTCGGCGGTGTGATAATCTTCATTTTGTCGGTGATGATTGCATCAGCTTTCACCTCATCGAATTTCTTTAAAGTGGCGTCAGGACTGCTGTTGACATACGCATGGCTGGTGGCTTCCATCTTATTGTCGTTGCTCATACGCATCCCGTCGGCGACGATTAGAAAGGTATGGCAGCTCTACCTCCCGATGATTGTGCTCAGCTTGATAGTGATCACTTTCAGAATCATCTTCATCCCGAACAAGCTTGTAAACCTGATATTCCCGCCAATCGTCCTGATATGCACTATCTGGCAGCTCTTGTTATGCAGAAAAGTCAACCGCATCAAGGAGGCGCGTCATGACATGACATACAGCTGGGTTACTCTCGGCATTATGATTGTCGGCACGATAATCATCTGGTCGGGCTATGTGCTGCTTGGCATTCAGGTATTCATATGGTGGCTCTTCCAGCTCGCCGCCATCGAGACGATAACGGCATTGTACATCCTGCTTGACCGTTATGACGAGAAGAAGATGAAACTATACAAGTTGGAATACCAAAAAGACCATACCATATACGAGCCAGAGCGCAAAGACGCTTACATCGCCGTGACCTGGCGCTTCGACTTTATCAAACAGGTGGCGTTGCCGGTGCTCGCTATTATCACCATCCCGATGTGTTTGTTCTACGCCGGCGATGTGTTTGATTTGGGAGAGATCAGCAAGGATATCTTCACGAGGTCGTTCTTCAACCTTGTCGACGACGACGGAAGTGCCATCTTGAATTTCTCGCTGTACAACATCACGCTTGTGGCTGTCATGGTGTTCTTTTTCCGTTATCTCAGTTACATTTCGAAAGCTTTGTACCGCAAAGTCAAGTTTGATAATTTGGCGCACAAGCAGGGTAAGACACATTTCCAGGCCAATGAGATCAACTTCACTTTGGCCGACAACGTGATTGGCATCTTGGTTTGGGGCAGTTTCATCGTCATTACGGTGGTGGTGCTGAAGATCCCGATTGGGGCATTATCCATCGTGGCAGCAGGTCTTGCCACCGGTATCGGTTTGGCTATGAAGGATATCCTCAACAACTTCATCTACGGCATCCAGCTCATGGGCGGGCGTCTGCGCGTGGGCGACTACATCGAATGTGACGGCGTCCGCGGTAAGGTGACAGCCATCAGCTATCAGACCACACAGATTCAGACATTGGAAGACACTGTCATCGCGTTCACCAATACCACTTTGTTCAACAAGAACTTCAAGAATCTAACCCGTAACGGCGACTACGAATTCTTAAAGCTTGTGGTAGGTATAAAATACGGTACCGATGTAGATATGGTACGCGGACTGCTTAACGAGGCCACTAAAAAGCTGATGACGAAAGACAGTTACAACCGTCCGATAGTCGACCCCAAACGCGGCATCAACGTGTTTTTCGAGAGTTTTGGCGACAGCAGTGTCAACATCTGCCTCAAGCAATACGTCTTGGTGGAAGAGCGTGCCCCGTATATCGCACGTGCGCAAGAGCTCGTCTACAACACGCTCAACGAGCACAACATCGAGATTCCGTTCCCGCAAAGAGACGTGTGGATCAAGCAGGGATAAAACCTTGGAATCATCAAATTTTATGATAAAAACGGTTTAAATCACAACAAATGGTGATGATGGGATAATATTTATGATTCTAATTTTGCAGTCGGAAAATTAACCTGATTGTAAAATTAGTCAAATCATAAATTATTAAACCATGAAATCGCATAAAATTAACCAGTTTTTTGGAAGGTATGCGGCCTTCCTCCTGAGATGGCGCTGGGCCGCCATTGCCTTGTTTGCAGTAATCCTGATAGTGTCGTTTATTGGGATGTCGAAGATGGTGCAGCAGACCTCGTTCGACGACTATTTCATCGAAGGCGACCCTATGTTGGTGAAAACCAATGAGTTCAAAGAGAACTTCGGTAACGACTACTTCATTGGCATTCTTACGGAATGCGACAACCATTTCACAAAAGAAAGCCTCACTTTGATGCGTGAGCTTGGCGAGGAGCTGCTCGACTCGCTTTCGTACGGCGACAAGATAACCTCGCTGGTTGACCTTGAGTTTATGCTGGGTTCGGAGGACGGCATGGAGATTGTACAAATCGTGCCTGATGAGATTCCAGAGACCGGGTCGCCAGAGATGGAGCAGATCCGGTCTCTTGCTTATAGCACAAGCCCCATGTTGCGCGCAAACTCATCTCAAAAGACGGCAAAAACGCTTGGATTTTGGTGAAACTGCGTGCCTTCCCTTCGGAAGACGAGTGGAAGCAGACCAGCAACATATCGCCCGACATCGTGATGCTCATCATGACACGTTCGCTGCGAGGCATCATCTGTCCGCTTTTGGCAGTGATAGGTGGCGTGGTGATAACCTTCGGCGTGGTGGCATTCTCATGTTTTTGGTCAATCCTCGAGCTCTTCCAGCAGCGCAAACGCGTTGACAGGGGCTGGTTTCCCAAAGGCCCGGGGCATAGTAAAGAAGAACGGTGATATCAATATTATTTCAGCATCGCCTCGATGTCGTTTTCCATTTCCTCAGGCTTTGCTGTAGGTGGGAAACGCTTGATTTCGGTGCCGTCTTTCGAGATTAAGAATTTGGTGAAGTTCCAGCGGATTTCGCCTTCTTTGCGGCCTTCAGAGCGGCTGAGGCTGTCGACGAGAGCCATCGTGGCTTTGTCTTTGAAGCCGTGGACCTCTTCAGTAGGCACTTGCTCAGTCAGATATTTGAAGATTGGGTGAGCGTTCACACCGAACACCTCCACTTTCTTCATCAGCGGGAACGTGACGCCGTGGTTGATGCGGCAGAACTCGGCAATCTCCTCGTCGGTGCCCGGCTCCTGGTGTTTGAACTGGTCGCAAGGGAAGCCTAAGATGACGAATCCCTGGTCTTTGTATTTCTGATAAAGGGCTTCCAAGCCGTCGTATTGTGGGGTGAATCCGCATTTCGAGGCGGTGTTGACAATCATCAGGACGTCGCCTTTGTATTGCGACATTTCCACCTCTTCGCCTTTGTTGTTCAAGGCCTTAAAGTCATAAATCGTTGCCATTTTCTTGTTGTTTTGGGTACATGCCGCAAGGATAACCAGTAATCCGACGACGATGCATGTTAATAATTTTTTCATATTTAAATAATTACAATTGCAAAAATAATAAAAATATTGATATAATAATAAAAATTTAGAATGGATAGCCGATACTGAAATTTAAACGCAGGCCATCAAGGACTGAAGGCATATTGTAATAGGTATTGATCGGCTTAGTAAGGTCAGGCTTGAGCTCCTTGTCATATTTGTATGTCTGGTAAGGTGCGTGGATGCCGACGCCCAAGTCAAGGCGGATAACGAGTCCGTCGATGTCGAGGCGGAGTCCGAAACCAGTACCCAAGGCTATCTGCTTCGCGATATACGGATTATCAATAATTCCGTCATATATTTCCTCAGTAAACTCCATAATCTCGCAATATGCCTCATAATCTTCGCTACTGAGATAATCAAAAGTGTTTTCCCAGTTCCATACGTTGCCAGCATCGACGAAAACGGCACCATTGAGCTTCCAAACGAGTGGGAAGCGCACTTCAAAGTTGGCTTCGAGTTTGATATCACCGGCATGGAAGAAATTCTGGTTGAATCTGAGGCTATGAAAATTACCAGGTCCGTAGGCGTATGGTTCGGCTGCTCGCAAGCTGTTAGGACCGCCGGTATAGAATGATTCGGAAAGCGGCGCATACTCGGAGTTGCCCAGCGCTATATTGGAGCCTGCAAAAAGTCGCGTTGCGATACATGTCCGCTCCGTAAAGTTGAACTTGTTCCACAACTCTATCGACAACCTGACGAACTGGTTGAAAGGGACACCGACGAGTGGTTTGTCCAACTCATCCCACGAGTATCCGAAGAGGCAATAGGTGGCGTCTATCAGATTGCCTGCTTCTTTAATATCAAATTCAATCATGGTGTTGACCGCCCGTTTGAAACGGTAGTCACTATAGGTGATTCCGTAGCCGACAGAAGGAACAAACTCGTTTCCGGCAAGCACTTTTAGGATCTCAGGATGGCTAGCCGCAGCTTCGATCAACCTTTGCGATTCGGCTTTCACTCTGATCACAGAAAGCGAGAAAGGTGTTAATACATGTGTAAAATAAGGAGACGTACGGATAAAATACGAGAAGGATCCATAGAACTTGTTAACACCATATCCACCGGCAATGTTCTCGTACTTGTATCCTAGTCGGTAACGGGTGTCGCCTTCAAGGTTTTTGCCTTTTCCAAAGTGCAGATATGGGAAAATGAGTGCGGCATCAATACCGAATTTGTAGGTGTCGGTTATTCTCGGATCTCCTGGCTGTCGGTCTTTCAGCGCCCAATAGTACGCCCCATAGCCCTTGATTGAGAATGTCTCCCCGTGTCCCCAGAGGTTATTTGTCAAATGGCCAAGGGTGAGGTTCGGGCCGAGACTGTGATTGGAACGATAGGTGATGTCCGCATCCGCCAGCAATTTATATGTGCGCATGATGGTATCGCCCAAAGACGACATGTATTTTTTACGCTTCCATTGTTTTTTAGACCCCACACCGATGCCTGACTTGTTAAGTTCACCTTCTAAGATGTTTTCATAATCGCGCTGTGAGAACGCACGTAAGAAAACATTTCCTGATTTGGTGAGTTTATAGTCCGCGGATATAAGACTGAGCAAGCCGTTGGCTTTGTTGACCTCGGGGTTGTCGGTGATGGTGGAGCCTACGGTGACGGTCAGTTTTTCACTGAACAGAGCTTTGCTGATGGTGATGTTCATGTCACTGGTTTTGCCAGACTCATGTACTGTTTCTCCGCTACTGATATCCACATCCACGATATTTCCTATCTTGGAATTCGCCATAGCTGCATTGATACGGCTGTTGAAGATGCTGGACAGTGCATATCCGTCTTTCTGTGCTGCCACGTTGCTTTCGCCAACATACATACCGGTAGCCAGCAATGCTGCCGCTATACCTTCGCGGGTGTCTTCATCCATTGAGGCGAGTTCACGCGTGATGGTCTCGTCATTTGGTGCTTCGATATAAAAGCCTACAGTGCCAATGCCTATCGAATCGAGCACACCATCCACACGCACGCCAGTGTTGAAAACCACACGACGCATCTCTTCGCCCTCCGATTGCACATCAGCTTTCACCTGTTGCGAAGCGGAGAGGTGCATAAATGTCTGGCCTATTGGACCGTTGAAGGCGACATAGCTTCCTGGATCCACTTTGAAAGGTATCATTGGATATAACTTGGGCGAATAGCGAACCACTCCTTCGTCCACATTGACCCTTCCACCTAAGTTAAGTTCCCCGTCGGCGGTGTTAAATTGTACGTTGACCGTGCCGTTTGGTTTGACTTGCGCCAGATTCTTTTTATCTATCGGATAGGTTAAGTCGGTAGTAGGAAGGATTGTGACATCCACGTCGGCATGGATACTATCCAGCGGCCCCGTCACTCGTCCACGGATATCGGTTGCCAGGTCACCATAGATAGGGAAAGTGCCATTTTGCTCAAGTTTTATCGGAGAGAAACTATCGGCAGTCAAACCGACATCCAGACGCATTGAGTTGAGATCCAATCCACCATTCAGAGCCAGATAGGAACTATCGACGCTATAGATACGCACATCGTTCAATTTCACATTATTATGCTCCATCACGATAGGCGTTTCCCCCAGATTAAACTTAATATCGTATGGTTTGTATAAGGCGCTTATATTTTTAGGCAGCACTTCGGCGGAGATGTCAAATTGATCAGGCATGCCATCTACGGTAGCCTTAGCCCGCACGAAACCATCCAAGTCGATGTCATCCATTTGAATAATGCTGCTTACCAGCTCAAGCGGGATGTCGTTCAAGCGCACATCTGCCTGGAAGGCGTTCTCATATTGTTTCGATGGTGAAATCAGGATGTCTGCCGTTCGGTTTCCGAGTTTCATTCCATCATACACGAGGCTGTCCAACGCAAGATGTCCAGTGCCGCTCAGCTCTCTCCCATTCCGTTCCAAGTCAAGTTTTAGCGCGGCATCGGTGCTGAGGTTATTTACATCCATAACGCCATCGTTAATGCTGGTCTTGGTCGTGAGCGAGGCGGTGGTCTTGCCTTCCGTCATGTTGATCCGCAACGTGGCCTTAGCTTCAGGCAGATGCATTCCCGTACTGTCTTCGTCCAAATGGTTAATATACGGAATGGAAGCATCAAGGGCCAAGTCGGATTGGATAGAATCGGACTTCAGCAACAGCGTCATCTCATCAATATCCAGCCCCATACCCTCTATGATACCTTGGACTGGGCTGCCTTTCGCCAACTCTATTTCCGCCTGTATGGCTGGAATAAGCCGTCGGAGAGTGTCCAACATAGTCAAATCTTGTAACGAGACGATGGACTGCACAAAGGTTGAGTCTGTTACGACACCCAACATGGGCTGAACCTCGTCCACCAGTCTGAGCACATGCATCGGACTTTGTGCCCCGATGGTAAGTCCTTGTGTGACAAGATTAAACAATGTGGCGGTATCTGTAGTGAAGTCAAGGTGCAGGGAGTCGACATTAAAATCTTCGCCTGCCACGTGTGCAACAATATTCTTCATCTGCGTGTGGTAGTCCACGTTCATCTGCTCCGGTGTAAAGAAATCAGATACCAGGAAATGATGCTCCGTCTCCGCCTTAATCCGCATGACACTGTCAGTCATCGTAACTGGCAAATGCAGTGTGCCGGCCACTGTTTTATTGGCCATCTCGGCATCAAGCATAAGGCCTGACACATTAATGCTGTCATAGATACAATCGGTCAGGTTCATGGCCAGTTTGCATTTCATCGCTGGTGAATAAGGGTCTATTCCTGTGCCTTGCGCATGTATTTCGCCTGCCAATTCCACGTGGTGACTGTCTTGTAGAAATGGGCTTATGTCAACTTTCTCAACATCCACCAACATGTCATACGCCTCATCATCAATATCATAGAATCCTCCCAAGTTGATTTTACTACCATGATATTCCGCATTGCCTGCCAGGTCCACACGCATCGTCTCCATATCTAGCTTCGTGGCCATCAGGTCCACTTCCGCCCCTAATGAGTCGGAGCGCACGTGTAATCCATTAGAATTAATCAAATTGGTGCTCAAATCCACCAGCGCATCTCCATAGATTGTGTCAAATGGCAAGTACAATGATTCCAGCGTAAACGAGGCATTTCCAATATTCAGGCGGCGTGCATTATAGAGGTCGTTTTCCACGTCCGCCAACACATTCGTGGACAAAGAGCCAACACGTAAATCCAGATCCATCGGGTTGAGCACAAACCTTATATTGTTCAATTCACCGTCAGCCACCTCTATGACCATTGGGCTAGAGGTTGAGATTGTGTCCTCGGTAACGGTGTCGCTGTCGCGCAGCTCAACGCACACAAACGCATCCGCCAACTTCAAGTCATGCAACGGGTACTGTCCTTCCGTAATGTTGAGTCCCGGACTCTTAACATCCAGATGCCCTACGATAGCGTCGATGCCTATTCCGTCTATCAGCGTGTCGGAGTGTACCGTCCCTTGGTCCAGCAGCAGTTGGTCCACTAGGATTGTACGGGCCATAAAGTCGTCTTTCGGCTCATCATCTCCAGGTTTTTTCATACAGCCTCGCAAATGTAAGCCCCGCAGGTAGAGCATCGTGTCCTGATTGCGACGACCAATATAGAGACTGTCTATTTCTATGTGTATAGGCAGATCTTCTTCGCCCTTGTATGCGCGATAGAGAACCATAGGAGAATGATGGAAAGGAGAAAGATACAGCCGTCCCAGATTCACATCCAGGTCGGTTCGCTGGTTGATTTCCGCCACGCATCTTTGCAAGACAGCGGTGCGGGCTCCAGGTGTCACCAGAATGACCGTCACGGCAACCAGCAGTAACAGCACTATTCCCACGATGACACCCACAACGATGCAAGGTATTTTCCAGATCAGCCTCTTCTTACTCACGACTTGTCTTGCTTTTCAGATAAAATAATATTACGTGCAAAAATACACAACATTTCTGAACTTGCGACAAGTTATAGAGAAATGTTTGGAAAAGAGCTGATTTTACACAAATAATTCTCCTTTTGCCAAAATATAGGCGCTCCCGCCGACGTAAATCGTGCCGTTTTCAGCGATGCGGGTCATGATGACGGAAGGTCGGCCCATCGCTTCGCCTTGCAAGAATGAGAAATGCCCTTTTGCAGGAATGACGCCGTTTACCGAAAGATAATGCGTCAAAGCGGCATTGGCAGTGCCTGTCGCCGACTCTTCGGGGATGTCGTATAAAGGAGCGAAGTCGCGGACATGCGCCGTGTGGCCGTCGCCGCCGAAAGCGAATACGTGGAAACTCACAGCGTTATGCTTTTTCGTGATGGCGGAAACAGCCCCCATGTCGGGTCGCAGGCTGTTGAGCGTGGCGACATCCGCTACTTGTATCATGAAATCGGGCAAGCCTGTCGAGACGATTTGTATTGGTAAGTTTGGAGTTGTGCCGCCTAACTCCAATGCCCGATATATTTCTTCAGTGTTTTCAATGGTTTCCACAATTTTCGGTGTCGCCATCTGCATCATCACGCGCTCCCCAACTTCTATGGTGAGGTCGCCGGCTTTAGTGTGACAGAGACATGACCCAGCAGCCAGTTTCATGCTATGAAGCAACGCAAACGTCGCGATAGTGGCGTGACCGCAAAGGTCAACTTCAGCCTTCGGGGTGAAATACCGCGCAGTGTATTCATTTTCAGAATGCCTCAAAACGAAAGCCGTCTCCGAATATCGCAGCTCGGCAGCAATTTTAATCATCAAATCCTCTTCAGGAAAAATGTCTTCCTCAAGAAGCACCACTCCAGCAGGATTTCCGCCGAAAGGCTGGCTTGTGAAAGCGTCAACGATATGATAGCTAAGCTTTTTCATAATACTTTATTGAAACAGTTACCCCATCACCACATCAAGCACCATCATCAGCATATTTTTTCCTCTGCAAAGATATAAAAAATTTTTAACCTGCGTAACTATGCATTCCGCCTAAAATATAATTTACGCCGAAATAGGTCATCAGAACGCTGAGGAATGCGAATATGCAGAAGATATGGAAATTCATCGGTTTTTGCAACCCCGGCGCCATGGTTTTATGCAATGCGGTGGCGTAAACCATCAACGTGATCAGCGACCATGTCTCCTTCGGATCCCAGCCCCAGTAGGTGCCCCACGAGATGTTGGCCCACATCGCCCCGATGATGATGCCGAAAGCGAGGCACATCACAGCAGGATAAAGCATCCCGCGTGAAATCTCAGCCATACGCTCGATCTCTTCCGAAGCGTTTTTGTTGAAAATGCGTACAATAACAGCCGCCAAACCGTTGATAAACATGAAGCCCAGCAAAGCGTATGCAATCATGATGACTGCCACGTGCAAGCCCAAGAGCGGCGACGAAAGCACCGGCACCAGCGGCGTGATCTTCGGGTTGGCAGAGCTCATCACCGCAACGAGCATCATCAAACCGCCGACAATCATGCCTGTAGCGACGATGTTGACGCCGTTTTTACGCCTCATGGCAACGATGCCTGCTATCAACAGCGACACCCACGCCATGAAATGCTGTGTCTCGGCGCTCTTCGCCAACGGGATGTGCCCCGCCACAATCCAACGGAGTATTATCAAAAATGTCAAAAATGCAAAGATAATCCAATTGATTGATACTGAAACAGTTGTAATCCGTTTCGGAATCTGCTTTCCAATGGCGGTATAAACGCAGAAAATCACGAAAAACAGCAGCCCGAAGCACAACATAAAGTATGCCACATAGTTGTATTTTGCCCAAACGTTGTAGGTTTTCTCGGTCTTAAACCTGAAATCCGAAGGCAAAGAACCTGCGCCGTTTTTCTGCTGATATGCCTTGATTTTCAATAAAGTCTCCGAAAAAGCGGCATAGTCTTGTTTTACAACCAACTCATTGAGATAACTTATTGATTTTCTGATAAATACCCACTCTTCTTCGCTCACATTTTCTGGAAGGTTGTCGTTCGGACTAACCCATTTCACAGTACCATCTGGCATCTGGATGGGGAAAATCTTCATCATAGCGCCGGTCAGGAACGACTCGACCAGATGTTTCACCTCGTCGCGCTTACTCTTCTGACGCTCAGTGCCTTTCCAGTAATTCGGGTAAAACATCCAGCCTGCCAAGATCTGTTCCGAAGTGTAGCCTTCGTATTTAGGTTTTCCGTATAGTTTGCAGGCAAAATCTTTCGCAAAGCTTTGCATTGGCGCGATGCGGCCGCTGTTGTAGATGTAGATGTCGCCCAAATCGGCAGCCACGTCTTTCGGCAAAGTCTTGAGCTCTGCAGCCGTGGCAAAGCCACCTATCATCATCATTATCAATAAGATAGCGAAATTTTTCGACTTTGGCACGGTTTTTGTAGTAATTTTCTTTATGAACAAAACCAACATGGATATAATCATCAGAATATATCCAATGTAAGTCACTGTGATGCCCCATGGGTCGTGCTGCACCGTCAAAGTGACACCGCCCAAATCTTCGTCGAAGTCTTCGTTGAAGAAACGGAAACCTTTGTATTTCAATATGTTATTCATTGAGATTTTACCTTCTTTGAGGATGTTGCCGTCGTCGGAAATCACCACATTCGACACGTAGTCGGCGTGTGACATGGTGCCCGGGTAGTAGACAACATCAAAACTTTTCAAGGTCACATAAAATGGCATTTGGATTTGGTCTTTACCAATTTTAAAAGTGTTAACCGACTCATTCTCAGCGATATGCATATTTCCATTCTGACTTGTGGTGAATGTCAGCAAGCCGCCGAGCAAAATTATCAGAATCGAGGCATGGATGCCGAAAACCAGCATGTTTTTCCACATTTTTGTCTTGACAATATTGTACAAAACCGATGCGGCGAACACGAACAATAGTGTCACGAACCACCATTTGTCGTAGATGGGTGTTTTTACCAATGTGCTGATAATCATCACTATGATTGTTACAATCCAGATTATCAAGGATGCTTTGTTGTTTTTCATTGAGCCAAAGTTTTAAATGTTTGTTACGGTTCGCAGAGACGCGCAATGCGCGTCTCTGCGAATCCGCAAAAATAATGTTTTTTATTTAAATAGCTTCAATAAATTTCACGACGGCGTCTCTGTCTTGTTTCGACAGCTGGCGGAATTTCTCCACGGTGCGGCGTGCGTCGCTTTGTGGGTTACCGTGCCACATGATGGCCTCGATGACCGTTTGTGCGCGGCAGTCATGCAACCTGTCGCTCGAACCGGTGCAGATGGCCGACAGTCCGCGACCCCACAACGGGGTAGTGCGGCACCATCCGGTGCGTATGTCGTTCTCCATATGGAGCTTGTGCTGGATGTAGTCGCTGTAAGGCCAAATCTTCTGGTGCGGATAACGTGGCAGACGTGAGTCGGCGTCGGCAAAGAATCCTGCCGGGTCGGTGAACACGTCGTCGCCAGTCTCCCACGACGGACGGTGGCAGTAGGCGCAGCCCATCTCGGTGAAGAGCTCACGACCACGCTGTACCTCAGGATCATCGAGGTTACGTGCTGCCGGGACAGCCAAGCCACGATGCCATACCATGAAGTTGACGTAGTCCTCGTCTTTCATCTCAGGGACCTTCATATCCGCAGGAATCTGGTCGTTCATCATCAAGTAGTTGTAGATGTCGGCTTCAACATCTCCCGTGAGGTTGTACTGTGGGAAGTAGTTATAGAACTCGGCCTGCACGTCAGGGTCTTGCGATGCCTTGGTGGCGTAAGCCGCTGTCATGTAATGTCCCATCTTGGTGCGGTGCGTCACGTTGGTGATGTTCCAGATGGCGTTGGCGCCTGGAGCATCCTGAAGCGGACCGCGTGTAAGGGCGTAGGTGTAACGCTTCGGGTGGTTTGTGTTGCCGTACAAGCCAGTAGGAGCCCAGTCGTTGCCAGCCCACATGCCCGGATTGATGCCGTTCTGCATGTAGCCGTCGGTGAACTCTTTCTGATACTGTGCCTTCAGCGAGTCATCAGGGATAGCGTCGATCAAGCCAGTGCCGTAGATGCCGATAGTAGACTCCAATCTGCATACGAACTCATTGTAAGAGATAGGGTTACCGCCCACTTCGAGAGGCACGTAGAATGCATCCTCAGGGATGTAGACCTCAGGATAGGTGAGGCTGTAGGTCTCGCCATCGTCGAAACGGTTGCCCCACTCGTCGGTGTAGTTAAGCCAGCTGATCTGGATCTTCGTCTCATCCAATGGTGCCTTGAACGGCGCGACAGCCTTAGTCTGTGGCATGCCGGTGTACGAGCTGAGGTAGGTGTCGTTTCTGTCAGTGAACACCAACAGATAGCCGTTGCCCCAGTCGTCGGCGCGATAGCGGTTCATACGCATTCCGTGACCGTAGCCTGGATGGCAGGCGATGCACGAGCTGCGGATGTAAAGAGGTCCCAAGCCGTTGAACGGCTCGTTGTTTTGAGTGTAGGTGCGCTCGAAGAAGTACTCGCCATACTTGAACTGTGCCGTCAGTCCGGCGTTCACAGTGGCTGGAGTAGGGTCTTCGTAGGCCGTCTGGGTGTTGTTGAACGTGGTGCCCAACTCACCGCCGGCGTAAGTGCCCTCCACTACGGCTGGAGTCGGCGTAGGCGCAGGGGTGCTCTTGTTTTCTTTCTTGCAAGATGCCACACCCAATGCCAGCAATCCGGCTGCAGCAAAAAGTGTTAATTGATTGAATTTAAACATATTAAGATTAGTTTAGGTTAGTTGTCTTGGATAGCGACTTTTGCCTCTGCAAGCACATCTGAAAGCTCCTGGCATGCATCCATAGCCTCGCCTGCACTCGGGTCCGCATAGTTGTTCACAAATGGAGCAGCCATATTGTTGATCTTGGTAAGTGCGTTGTTGATAGCCTCAATGATTCTGCCATCCAACTGAGCATCAATGCCTTGCACGTATGCGTGGAGCGACTTGCTCTCGTCATGTTCGCCCTCGTTGCCGCCCATGTATGCGTTTTTGACAGAGGTGATGTTGTCGAAAAAGTCAAGAATCGACTTCTGGCTGTATGGCGACTCGACGTATGTAGGGTCCTCGCCGGTGTGTGGCTTGCCGATCTTCGATGTGCCGACCTCATCAGAGATGTCGATGCTGCCGTCGATAATCGACTGAAGCGCCTGTGTGAGTGTCACGTAGGTGCTGCCAGCCTGTCCAGCCTTCTGCATGTTCTCGCTGTAGCTGAAGTCGCCGCCGTTGACGGTAGTGTTGAATTCAAGCTCTTCCATCAATGCGACGTGTGATGCAGGAGCGGCGTCACCCACCCAGCTCACCTCGAGTTGGAAGCAGCGGTTGCGGAGGTCGCCTGCCACCGCCACAGCATAAATCATGTAGTCGTTGGTGATCTCTGCCACCGGGCGTGCCTGACCGTCACGGAAAAGGATATACTCGATGCCGTGGAAGCCGAGGAGGGCGTTGCCAAGCTGCTCGCCAGCCACGATGTCGCCGTCTTCAGTGTCCAAAGCGGCCAACATGCTTGGACTTGCCATGAGGTTGTTGAAAGCGTCCTCATCAAGCGGCCATGAGTCGATATGCGGGTCGATGCCAAAGTCGGAGGCGGCACCAAACAAAAACGCCTCGCTCATCTCCCACCAGTGACGTGCCTCGAGGAACGACTCTGTAGCTTTGTTGACGTTGGCCTGGGTCATATCACCTTTCAAAGTCTTGAGGTCGTTGACGAGCTCGTCGCTGTACAACGCCAGCTTGGTGTAAGTCGGAGCCACAGTGTGGTTCAAAAACTGGTTGATGATGGTGGTCTTGACAGCGTTGGTGTCTGTTGCAGGTTCTGGATCTGATTTACTCTTTTTGCATGAGTTGAAGCTCATTGCGAACAATGCTGAAAATGCTATCAGCAAAGTGGTTTTGAAGAATTTTTTCATGATACTATAATTTATAATTTGTTAATAATCAAATTGATTGTCCGGTGCGCGGCCTTAATGGCATTAAGGGCCTTAATGGCGTTAAGGGCGGCGCAATCATCTCACAAAGAATCCACTATACGCCACACCGATATTCACCATCGGCTCATTGTTATACTGCGCCTTCAGGAATCTTTCCGAAAACTCGGCTTTTATCACAACCTGCTTGATCGGATAATAATTCAAACCAGCTGTCACCACATGGCGTTCTGTCCAGTCGTACATGGTGATGGCACCTTCGTAAGGGATGTAGCTGTCGTAGTAGTCATAGCGTCCGAAAACAAAGAGCTGGCGTTCGCCGGTGCGTCTCATGCCATGGAAGATGTCGTAAGCCACCTCGCCGCCAATAGCCACGGCCTCCTCTCCCACCAACGAGCGCGGATAAGGCGAAAAACTCTGGTGGTTCTGATTTTTATTATAGGTGGAGATGACATCGGCGTCATTGAGATGACCGTAGTCGAAGTTGCCTCTCACGATGAAACCGTGTGCCTTGTAGTCAAACTCGGCAGTGCCAATCAAGACAGTGCCTTTCACATTTTTATATTTGTCGGCCTCGTTGGTCACGATGTCGTTGTTGAACGAGTTGCCGATGTAGCCGCTCACGCCGATATGCAGGCCCTTAATCGAGTAATTATCAATGCGTAACGCTCCAGCAAGCTTGCTTGCGACCTTAAATTCATATGGCGATGCGGCACCGTTTTTCACCCAGTTGGCGTTGTTGAACATGTTGGAGTTCAGGCCTGGCACGACCACTGCCTCGTAGCGCCATTTCCCGATTTTTCCCCAGATGCTGACGCCTGTTTCGTGCCATGTGTTCGGCATGATGGTGAACTCGCCCTCAGGACGGTAGCAGGTGAAAAACTGCGTCGGAAGGTGTGCGTAATTGGTCTGCCCGACAGGCACTATAATGTGTCCCATCCTGATATTCAATGCATTACAGAACGATTTCTGAAGCCAGAACTGCTCAAGTGCAACCTCGCCGCCACGTTCAATCTCATGCTCGAACTCGCCAGTCTCCTCGGCCTCAATCTCGATGGCCACCTCGTTGCCGCCGTGCTCGAACTCGATCTCGCTACCCATCGTCCAGCCGTGACCGAAGTCATACCCGATATTGATGACCACGTGCGGCAGGTCGACGCGACCGTATCCGTCGGAGTTTTTGTAACGCTCAGGATGCGAGTAGCGGAACATGTTGTCGCTATAGAAAGTGCGTGTGTAGACCGCCTCGCCATAGCCTCCGATGGTTAGTCTTGATTTTGTAACTTTTTGGTTTTCAGTTCGAATCGTGTCGTTTTCAGCAGCCATCGCATTTTCCGTCAAGGAAAAAACAAAAATGGCCGTAAGTGTTAAAATTGATAAAAAAAGCCTTTTCATATTTAAAAAATAACGCGTTTATTCATAATGCGAAAATACATCATACAAACGCGCGGCTCTATCCCCTTTTTTGGGGATATTTTTCAAAAAAGGTAGTAAAAAATGGTGATGTTCCCGGTTATTTGTCTTTGTATTCCTCCCGAGCCTGTTTGATCAGCGCATCAACCTCGTAGGATTCCTTAAGCATCTCACCGACCTTAATCCAATAGTCATCGTCTTTTTCATCGTTATTAACATACAGCTTGCTGAATTCTTCCACTTCCTCCTCGGTGATGTTCATCATTTTCATGCAGTTGTTGCGATGATCTTTCATGTCCTCCAGATAAACGAAATTATCAAAAGCATAATCGTATAAGTTGACGAGAAAATCTTTTCCGTGGTTTCCTGAAACTTTGTGGTCGATTTTGTCATTGCACCGATAATCTTGTTACGCAGGCTGTCGAAGTCGTAAATCAGCATCATCACCATCTCTTTCTTGGCGGCTTTTTCTGGTTGTTATTTTTGTTTTCCATATTCATTTCTAAGATTTACGTTGCAAAGATATAAAAATTTTGTGCTTTTACATAATGTTCAAAATTTTGCAATAAAAAAACGCTGACTCATTAAGAATCAGCGTTTTGCGTGGTACCAGCGGGAGTTGAACCAGCGACACACGGATTTTCAGTCCGTTGCTCTACCAACTGAGCTATGGTACCCCTTTTTCGCGCTGCAAAAATACAACATTTTTTTATTCCCACAACATTTTTTGAAAAATATTTTTTATTTTTGCATTTTCTTTTGATTATGAACGACATTCTAACCATCGATATCGGCAATACCAAAGCGAAATACGCCGTGTTTCACGATAAAATCATCGTCGAATCCAACGTTTTTCAACCCGAAAGCGACGACCTCAAGCAGCTTTTGGCAAAATATCCTTATATTAATAAAGGTATAATATCATCCGTCGGCGGAAAAACCAAAGAGTGCCTCGCACAACTCGAAAACATCAAAATGCTGGTGCTCTCAAGCGAAACCAAACTCCCTTTCGCGCTGACATACAAAAATAAAAACCAGATAGGAGCCGACCGCATCGCCCTTGTCGCCGCCGCCTACGCCGAAAAACCACACCAAAACAGCCTCGTCATCGACATCGGGACATGCATCACCTACGACATCCTCACCGACGACGACCGTCACCTCTGTGGACCGATAAGCCCCGGCATGAACCTGCGCTTCAAAGCAATGCACGAACATACCGCCCTGCTCCCACTCTGCACACCAACAACCGACGAGCTCAAAATCATCTGCGACAACACCGTCGAATGCCTCCACAGCGGCGTGCAACTCGGAGTTATACACGAAATAAAAGAATTTATCAACCTTTACTCATTGAAATTCAACGACTTAAACGTTTTCATATCAGGAGGTGACAATATTTTCTTGCAAAATAAGTTAAATTCTTGTATCTTTGCAAGTTCAAACTTTATGTTTAACGGCTTAAGATTGATTTTGGAATATAATGATATTCAATAAGTTACGAAAAATACTGATTTTAGTTGTCATGATTTTCATGACAACAAGCGGTGTTTTTGCCCAAAATGACATCTCTTCGCCGTACTCACGTTTCGGTCTCGGCTCGATGAACACCAACAAGTCGAACGCGGCTCTGCAGGCCATGGGAGGCATCGCTAACGCCATGAGCGGCAAGCATATGCTCAACAACTCCAACCCTGCCGCCTACGCCGATGTCGACTCCCTCACATTCCTCCTCGACGCCGGATTCTATATGCGCTACTCGACTTTCCGAACCGCCGACCAGATCGAAAAAGGCTCCGACGCCTCATTCGATTACTTCGACATTGGCTTCGGAATAACAAAATGGTGGAAGACAGGCCTCGGACTCACACCTCTGAGCAGCCGCGACTATGTGTCAAACGCCACATTCGACTGGATGCATCAATATAAAATTGATTATGAAGGATATGGCGGTCTGAACAAGATCTATTGGGCCAACGGCTTCAAGATATATAAAGGCCTCTCACTCGGCGTCAGAATGGATTATCTTTGGGGAAACATCATCGACCAAACGACATTGTATTTCCCAAGCGAGCCTTATTTCCTGAATGAACGCCGCACCGACAAACTCATGGTGAGCGAAGCGACATTCACGCTAGGCCTCATGTACAAACACGATTTCAAAAACGACTACCAGCTCAGCATAGGTCTCACCTACGGCATCCCAGCCAGATGGAAAGGCCACCGCGACATGTTCATACGTACGATGTACAAAGGTTATGCCCTCAACACCGAAACACCCGTCGACA
The DNA here is from genome assembly GCA_017645275.1 of Bacteroidales bacterium. Classification (GTDB taxonomy): domain Bacteria; phylum Bacteroidota; class Bacteroidia; order Bacteroidales; family F082; genus Limimorpha. The sequence continues at coordinate 92,696 of JAGCPH010000037.1, forward strand.
CCATCGTCTACACCACCATGCAACGTGTCAACATCGACTATCCGCAGAGCATCGGGACAGGTATCACACTCAAAAAAGGCGACAGCTGGCTCATCGGCGTCGACTTCAACTGGGGCAACTGGGAAGCCTTCCGCATGAACGGCGTGAGCGACTCACTGCAAAACAGCTGGAACGTCGCCATCGGCGGATGCTATACACCGTCAAACAACACCCTGTCAAGCTACTTTAGGAAGATGACTTATCGGGCCGGATTCCACTACGACCAGACGATATTCAACATCTACGGACAATCAATCAACAAATACGGAGTCACATTCGGCTTTGGAATGCCTATATTACGCTCAATGACAATGCTCAACTTCGCCTTCGAATTCGGCAGAATGGGCACAACAAAAGGCAACCTCATCGAAGACAACTATTTCAACATCTCGTTCGGCGTGTCAATACACGACCGATGGTTCGTAAAACGAAGATATAAATAACATAAAATTATAACAAAATGAAACTCAGAAATTTTTTAATTCTCGGCGCAGTTATCTGCATGTCAACACTGGCATTTGCACAGAATAGCGAATGCGACGCTGACATCTCTGTTTACAGAGAAGCATTCAAACAATGGGACGGCAAGGCTTCAACAGCCAATCCGACAATGATTTCATCTTGGAGAAAAGTGTTCCTCACATGCCCAAGCTACAAGGAAAGAACACTCACCGACGGTGTGAAAATCGTCAATAACGCACTCGTGAGAAGCACCAAAGACGAAGCTTTGAAAGAGAAATACATCGACACCCTCGTCATGGTGTACGAAGCACGTATCCAATATTTCCCAAAGACAAAAACTGGCAACCAAGTCGGTAACATCAAAGGACGTATGGGTATCGACCTCATGGCCTACCCATCACGTATGGAACAGGCCTACTATGCCTTGAAAGAAGCTATCGAGATTGACGAAAACAACACCAACTACGCATTCATCGACGCTTATTTCACCACCATCATCAACATGGTGAAAGCCGGCAAACTCGACGAGTCTGTCATCCTCGACGAATACAGCCACCTCATGGACATCGCTGAATTCAACATCAACAGATACACCGAGGAAAGCAACGAGAAACTTTTGGAAAACTTCTCACAGACCAAGGCTAACCTCGAAGGAATGGTACAGCCATACGCCAACTGCGAGGACCTCGTCCGCATCTATCAGAAGAAATATGACGCCGACCCTGAAAACGTCGAGCTTCTCAACAAGATCGCCACAGTGCTCTCAGCAAGAAACTGCGACAAGTCAGACCTTTACCTCAGCGTGGCAATCAAATTGCACCGCCTCAACCCATCACCTGAGTCAGCATATTTCATCGGCAAGAGATACCTCTCCGACCAGGAATACGCCAAGGCTACAAGCTACCTCCTCGAAGCTACAAAATCACAAGATGTGAAGTCAGCAGCACAAGCTTACAAATACCTCGCACAGATTATGCTTAAGGAAAGCAAATGGGAACAGGGCCGCGCATACGCAAGAAAAGCTATCGAACTCGACAAGACCGACGGCGAGCCTTATATGATCATCGGCTACCTCTACGCATCAAGCGGCAAGGACTGCAGCGCTAACCCACTTCAGGCAAAATCAGTGTTCTGGGCAGCTGTCGACAAATTCGAACAGGCAAAGAGAGTCGACCCGTCATTGGCTTCAAAAGCCAACGAGATGATCCGCGACTACTCGAAGATGTTCCCGACCAGCGAAGACGCGTTCTTCTACAACGTGTTTGAAGGCGACGAATACCAGATCGAATGCTGGATCAACGAGACCACAAAAGCAAGATTTTCAAATAATTGAAAAGACTGATTTATATATTATTGGGAATCAACATCATAGCACATGCTGTGATGTTGATTTCTTGTGAGAACTCGATGGAGAAAGTCAAGCAGTTCATCGAATACGACACCATCTCAGGTCTAACGGCATACGAGGTGGAGATCGTCCGCAGCGACTCAGGACGCATGACAGCCAAGCTCATCGCTCCCGTGATGCACAGCGTCAGCGAAAATGACAGCTCAATGCTTGAATTCCCCAAAGGCTTTGTGGTATATATCTTTGACGGCGACACCACTCCAACCGCAAAAATAAGCGGCGATTATGGTGTCAACTACGAACGCCGTGAACTGATGATGGCCAGACACAACGTGGTGGTCGAAAACACTGAAACTCAAGAACTTCTGGAGACCGAAAGTCTATATTGGGACCAGAAAAACCAGCGGCTTTATACCGGAAGCATGGTCAAGATATCAAGTCCCGACAAGATTGTTTTCGGCGACAGTATGACGGCCAACGAGAGCTTCACACGACGCGAGATTTTCGGCATCAGAGCCACTATCGAAATCGACGAAGATGAGTAATTGGATTATCGTCATAATAGCATTGCTGGCCTCGGCGCTCTTTTCGGGTGTCGAGATATCGTTTTTGAGCTCAAATCGTCTCAAACTCGAGCTCGACCTCAAGAAAAACCGCTTCTCAGCCAAGCTCATCACACATTTTGTGAAACATCAGTCGCAGTTTATGGGCTGCATCCTGCTCGGCAACAACATCGCCAACGTGATTTACGGCATCGCCATGGCAAAACTGCTTGAGCCAGTGATTATCAGCGTGTTACCCGACGCGATAACCAACGAATTCACCATCCTGCTCTGCCAGACGATAATATCGACGCTGCTCGTGCTGTTCATCGCCGAGTTCATCCCGAAGACGCTGTTCCGCATCAACCCCAACAAGCTGATGAAGGTGATGGCTATCCCGATGATGGTATTCTACATTGTGCTTTACCCGCTGATTTTCATATATATAGGCATCTCCGAGCTTATCATACGATACATTTTCAGGATGAAAATAGATCCTGAAGACTACAAACTAAGTCCCGTCGATTTGAACGACTACCTCAAAGAATACGCCGAAAACGACGAGGAGAACGAAGACATACAGCAAGGTCTTGAATTGTTTCAAAATGCCATTGATTTTCAGACAGTTAAGCTCCGTGAATGCATGCAGCCGCGCAACGAGATCGTGGCCGTCGAGATAAAAGAGTCGATGGAAGAGGTGAAACGCATCTTCGAGGAGACCAAGCACTCGAAACTCATTGTGTATGAAGACAATATCGACAATATAGTCGGCTATATCCATATCAACGACCTGCTGAAAAAAGCCACCAGCATAAAGAAAAAAGTCCGCCAGATTGACTTTTATCCCGAGACTTACGGAGCCCAAGACCTGCTGCAGCATCTGTCGAAAACACGCCAGAGCATAGCGGTGGTCGTCGACGAATTCGGTGGAACCGCGGGCATTATCACTATAGAAGACCTCGTGGAAGAGATTTTCGGAGAGATCGAGGACGAATACGACGAGGAAGACGACACCGAAAAGACCATCAACGAGAACGACCGTATCTTCTCGGCGAGACTGGAAATAGACTACCTAAACAAGACCTACAAATACGATTTTCCGGAGTCGGATGACTACGAGACTTTGGCGGGTTATATCATACATTATCACGAAAGTATCCCGCAAACAGGCGAAGAAATCGTCATCGGAGACTATGTTTTCAAGATCCTGAAAGCCTCCGACACCAAGCTCGAAGAAGTGGAAATCAAGAATAATCAATGAGTTAGCACATTTTTTATTAAAAATGTCAATTATATTAATAATTTTCGTAAATTTGCAGGCTAAAAAATTTGATTATAAATATTAAGAAATAAATAGAATTATGGCAGCAATTGGAAAAATCAGACAACACTATGGTATTTTAGTGATTATCATCGGTGTAGCTCTTTTAGCTTTCGTTTTGGGCGACTTGTTCAAGAGCACCAGCAAGAGAAGACAGACCGATGTGGCAGTGGTGAACGGTGATAAGATTACTTATCAGGACTATACCAACAAAGCTGAACAAAACCTTCAGTATCAGAAGAGAATGTACGGCACGCTTACCAACGACCAGACTTTCAACATCCGTCAGCAGACTCTCGACCAGATGATCCGCGAAATCATCATGGATGACCAGTACAAAGCCCTCGGACTTGGCGTATCAAAGGATGAGCTCACCGACAACTTCATTGGTGAGAAACCTAACCAGTACGTGGCCAGCAACTTCCAGAAAGATGGACAGTTCGACAGAGAAGGCTTGATCACCTACATCAACGATGTCGAAAGCGGCGCATACGGCGCAGAAGCCCGCATGCAGTGGAACAGTTTCGTCGACGCTATCGAGGATGATATCATGAACAGCAAATATGAAAGCCTCCTCAAACACGCTTTCTATATGCCTAAGAAACTCGCCGACCGTTACAACGACAACAAGAACCTCAAGAGAACAGCCGAGGTCTATCTGGTGCGTTACAACACAATCGCCGACTCAACAATAGTCGTGACCGACCAGGACAAAAAGGCATACTACGAACAATACAAGACCAAATATCCTACCGATGCAACACGCGGTATCGACTATGTGGTGTTTGACGTGAAGCCATCAGAGGCCGACAGAGACAATGCAAAATCATTTGTCGAGAAGAGAAAAGACGAGTTCGCAACTGTTGACAATGTCGCCAACTACGTCACAAACAACTCTGACGGCATGTACGATGAGGCATGGCACAAGACCACTGACTTCAATGCAGACCTTGAGCAGGCCATCGCCAACAACAACGTCGGTTTCGTTTACGGTCCATACGAGGACAACGAGGCTTTCAACATCGCAAGAATCATGGGCAAAGAGATGCGTAACGACACTCTCTGGGCTCAGGTAGCGGTTGTGTCACGCGACATCACAGTGAGCACAGCTACCGACCAGGCCATCTTCGCCGAAGTCAACAAGTTCGTCACTGAGAACAAGACAGAGGAGCAGTTCAACGCAGCCATCGAGGCACAGGGCTTGAACAAACGTACATACCAGACCATCCGTCAGAACACCAACCGCATCGCCGGCATCAGCAACCCGCGTGAGATCGTGCGCTGGGCATTCGACAGCAACACCAAGATCGGTGACATGTCGAAGGTGTTCGAGCTTGAAAACATGTACGTCGTGGCCGTTTTGACCAAGATCGTCCCTGAAGGCTACATCCCTTACGAGGACCTCATGGAGCGCAACGCCACCCAGATCAAGAAAGTCAAGAAGGGCGAATATCTTGCAGCTAAAGCCAAGGCATACGGCACTGATTACGACAAGATGATCAAAGAACTCAACGGCGAGCTCACAAATGTCGAGAACATCACCATGGAAGGCCGTGGCTACGGCAGCCTGGGTGTCGAGGAGAAGATTGGCGGTGTCACACTGGCAATGCCATTAGGCGTGTACACTGATCCTATCGAAGGCGGCAACGCTATCGCCATCGTAAAGGCCACAACAGAGCTTCCAGCCGGCGCCACCGACTACGACGCAATCCGCAGAGAATACGTGTCGAAGTTTAACAACGCCATCCTCAACGGCTCGCATTACTCAGCGATGCTCGACAACGCCAACGTAAAGAACAACGGAGTTTTGTTCTTCTAATCCGTTTCTTCCCCCGTCATTTCGACCGGAGCGAAGCGTAATGGAGAAATCTTAACGTAGAGACGCCATATTATGACGCCTCTACGTTTTTTATACAAAAAATAAACTTTTTCAATCGTATTATACTTTTTTGTATATTTGCAGTTGCATTAATAAAGCATCGTAATAAGAAAAAAGATAAGACAATAATAATTTAGGACTATACGCTCTTGTTATCCTATTGAGAAGTCTGGAAAACTGAAAAGTGTGATGACAAGCAGGCGAGGTTCACGCTACAGGCGTGAACTGTTTTAGCTTGTTCACACTTGGGCTATTCCAGACGCCTTCAATAGGGATAAGCGACAAACGGTGAACGCCTTTTTTGTTGCTTGCAGGACGTGGTTCGGAAAGGCGGGCGACATGAAACACGAAACAACCATAGACAACTTTCACCTTGGAAAGCTTATTAAGCAGGAGCTCACTAAGCAGGGTCGCACGGCAGTCTGGTTAGCTAAGCAGGTAAACTGCACGCCCGAGAACCTTTACAAAATCTTTAACCAGCAGTGGGTTACGATGCCGTTGCTTTTCAAGATAAGCAAGGCGTTGAATTACGATTTTTTCAAGGAGTGTTCGGAGTGGTTTGAGAGTCAAAAGGGGGAATAGCCATATATCTGACATTTCGGGGTCAGTTAGATTTTTTGCGCTTCAAATTTAGGGGTCAGCACTGATTTTTAATAAAAAAAATTCGGGGAAAACTTTTTTTTGTATTTTTGCAGAGAATTAACAAGGTATTATTATGGCTATATTCAAAAGAAAATTATACGACAGACTGCTTGAATGGAAAACCGAACGTCATGGAAAAACGGCTTTGCTGATAGAAGGTGCAAGACGTGTGGGAAAATCAACTTTGGTTACATTATTTGCCGAAAAGGAATATGAATCCCATATTTTAATCGATTTCAACAGAACATCTGAAATTATAAAGAGTCTGTTTGAAGATTTAACCGATTTGAACAAAATATTCCTACAGCTGCAACAAAACTACCAGGTGGTTCTTAAACCACGCAAGTCGGTAATCATTTTCGACGAGGTTCAAAACTGCCCAAAGGCTCGTCAAGCAATAAAATATTTGGTTGCTGATGGCAGATACGACTATATTGAAACAGGTTCGCTCATTAGTATAAAAAAGAACACGAAGGACATCACAATCCCTAGTGAGGAGGAACGTATAACAATGTTTCCGATGGATTACGAGGAGTTCAGATGGGCGTTGGGCGACACAGCTTCAATAGACTTGTTAAGACAATTCTATGATAAAAAGATTCCGTTGAATGCTGCTAATAGGAAAGCGATGTTCGATTTCCGCCTGTATATGCTTGTCGGTGGTATGCCACAAGCTGTTAGTGAGTATTTGGAAACCAATAATCTGAGTTTGGTTGACCAGACAAAACGTGGCATTATCCGCCTGTATCTTGATGATTTCCAAAAGATTGATCCAAGCGGCAATGTGGAGAAGCTGTTTCGTGACATCCCCGCACAACTAAACAGCAACGTGTCACGCTATCAGCCATATCCTGTCGTTGGAAATAAAAGCGAGGACAAAATGGCTGAATTGCTGCAATCTCTGTCCGACAGCAAAACCACGCTTTTCTGTTACCGCTGCGCCGATCCATCCGTTGGCATGTCTTTGAACAAAGATTTGTCGAGATTTAAAATCTTCATGGCTGACACCGGATTATTTGTCACACTTTGTTTTTGGGACAAGGATTATACCGAAAATACCATTTATCAAAAATTGCTATCTGACAAGTTGGAGGCAAATCTTGGATATATCTACGAGAATGCAGTGGCACAGATGCTTGCTTCTTCCGGAAACAATCTGTATTATTATACATTCCCCAAAGATGAGAAGCACAACTACGAAATTGATTTCTTACTTTCACGAGGAAACAAGCTTATGCCAATAGAAGTGAAGTCATCAGGATATAAAACACACGCTTCTTTGGATGCTTTTTGCCAGAAATATTCTTCACGCATCGGTCAGCGTGTTATGATTTACACAAAAGACCTGCAAACTGAAGGGAACACATTGCTTTTGCCTGTTTATTTTACACCATTTCTATAAGAGTTAAAGTTTCTATACAGAAAATTACTATTAATCATAGTATAACTTTCATATCAGAGCCAAAAACCAAACTAATTTTCTTACTTTTCCTATAATTATTTTCATATTTTCCGATAATTTAAGTAGTGGCGTAAGGCTTTGATTTTTAATTGGTATGGTCTAAATTTGTGGTGTGCATTATTTGCCACTTTTTAACTTTACAAATTAGTGTTATGAAAGCAACCAAACTTCTCTATATTTTTTTGCTTATCATTGCTGTAATTTCTAATTGCAATGCACAAAATGATGAAGCTCACTCATACATTAGTGATGGTAATAATACTATTGAACAATATTCAATTAAGGGCTATAAGTATAATTTGGATTTTTACAAATGCAAACAGCGTCAGGTCAACAACAAAAGTGTATATATAATAGGTGAAGGACCATTAACAAACGTACTATTAGTAAGCGATACTACTATTTATGCCAAAATAACAACAAAAACATCAATTGAAAAAAATGAATCTGCATTAGAAACGGCTCAGTGTGACATCGCCGACAAATTGCTATTAAATCTTTTGGCAGCGATGTATCCGGAAATTATTCAGGCTGTTGACTCTGCTATTACCCATAGCAAACACGTGTTTGAGTTATATCAAGAAACGACGGATGGAATTACAAACACCAATTTCGAAATTGTAGTATCAAGAAAGGAATTTCAGAATTATTTTGAAGGAGCGCTTAAAGAAAGTGAATTTTTTAAAAAGAATATGGGAAATGCCAACAAGATTACAAAAGAGGATAAATTATATTGGAGTGGAGGTTCAAAAGAGTTTGAAGAAGCTATGGAAAAGGCACTTAAGGAATACAAAGAAAAGAAACAGAAACAAGACACTATAAACAACCATTAAATAATAAAACATGTCAAGAGCTTTAAGACTAATATGTATAGTGATTGTTATTGCCTCAACTATATTGAGTTGTAATGACAACAAACATTTAGGACTAACACCTAACAGTGAAGATAGTAGAGATACAATCAATTTATCGCAAAGTGTTTTCGATATATCACCACAATGTTTAAATGCATGGTTAGATGAAAACAATGTTGAAAACATCCGTCAATGGGGATATGGCATTAGCGATGATTCCATTCATTCCATACAAATGGCCAAGGAACACGCTTACTATTTATTATTAGCAGAATGGCTTTCGCATGTTTATCCTATGCTTTTCCAGTTTTATGATGAATCTATTATGGATGATTACAATGTTGTATGCTCTCAGACCATTGTTAAAAATGACAATATATATAGGTCGGATATTGTGTTGGAAATACCAATAACAATTATGGATGATGCTGTTGGACTAGCCATTGAATATGCGAACATGTTAGATGTGACTACCGTTAGGAATGATGATGATACAGAAAAAAGATATTGTTGTGGACCTTATTATGATAATATCAACGAAAGAATAAAAATCTTTAAGGAAAATGATTATAAATATGACAAAGAAACAAGTGAACTCATAACAAGATATAGAGATAACCACAGAAATAATGATATATGCCTTAGATTTAATGCCTCGACTTATGTGACAGGTAACTTCCAACCGTATAATCCAGTATATAACAAATCAGTGAATGAGGAAATAGTGGAAGACGAAGTAGATACAACAGGGCTGAAAGAATACACAATAACGATGTTAGAAAGATTCAAATTACAACTAGATTCTATAAACAACTAATTTATTAACAATTAAAATTTTAGTATCATGAAAAAATCTTACATTTTTGGAATGACGATGATTATCGCATTGGCTTTCGCAAGCTGCGGAAGCAACAAACAGATGGTTAACAATCAACCACAGCAACCAAGTTATCAGCAAAATGTTCGCGATCAGTTTAGCAAAGATGATCAAAACACTGATCAAGCCATTAAGAATGATATAAAACAACCGACAAACAATCCGACAAACAAAAACAATGATTATTCAGAAGTGCAATTAAATCACTGCATTATGAAATCAATTGATGATACCGCACCAAATCTCAGAGCACTTGGAGTGTATGTTAGCTATGACCAATCTAACGCAATTAAACAGGCCACAGCCGAAGCAAGAACTGAACTTGCCAACTCAATCCGAGTGTCAGTTGAGGGCGCAAACAAAAGCTATGCAAAAGAAGTCGGCATTAACCAAGATGTAGCCTCCAAGAGATTGGCGCAATCAACATACACTCAATACGTCGCTGAACAAGTGGCAAATTCACCAAGAATTGACATGTATATTGAGCAAGCATCAGACGGAAAATACCAGGTATATGTTTGTGTAGAAATGAAAGTTAGCCAAAAAGAATTAACACAAACCGTTGCAAAAACCATCAGCGACGACGACGTTTTAAGAACAGAATACGAAGCTATAAAATTCGAAGAAGAAGTTTCTGAAGGTCTCAACGAATACAAAAGGACAAAGAATCAAGCTATTGTAAATGAATACAAATAAAGCTTTACTAACTATGATAATGCTGCTGTGTTTTAATGCAGCAGCATTATCTCAGAAGTCTGATAATATTCCGCCACAATGGATATCAGAACTTCCAAAACCCACCAATAATACTTTTGAGTATAGGACAGCCTCTGGCACGGGTAAAACATTAGAAAACGCCAGAAGGTCTTGTGATAATTATATTATAAATAGTTTATCCATGGCCGGTGGCGCAATTATCTGGTCGGATTACACCACAACAGATCGTAGTAATCAAACCATAATTAATGGAAAGCTTGACGAGATTATAGAAAGGAGTTCTTTAATAAAAACAGAAGCTAAGGGTAATGAACGTGAAATATACATACTGATAATTGATGATTATTGGGAAATTAACAAACTCGGTGATTACCAAGTTACAAAACTATATGCAATATCACAACTTCATAGTCCTTTGTTTGACGACATCACTTTATCTAAAAAATATAGTGCATCATTTTTAGGTATTCGACCGTTTTGTCCTGGCGCAGCTCAAATATACAAAGGGAGCAAAAAGAAGGGCTGGGCTTTTATCGGTTTAGAATTAATTGGCGCCGCTGGTATTGTTACAAGTTTAACTCAAATATCATCATATGATAGACTAATGCAAGAAGATCCCAAACACAAAACAGAGTATCAGGACTCTAAAGATATGTGGACAAATATTAACTGGGGTTGTATAGCCTTTACAGCTGGTGTGTATATTGTCAATCTTGTAGATGCTTGGTTTTCTCCAGGTGCTAAAAGAATTATTGCATATCCTCAAGGCAATAATAATAACATAGGTTTATCAATGTCTTATAAATTTTAATTAAACTTAAAAAATCATGAAAAAAATTTGGTTGTTATCATTGATATTAATTACGTTTCTATCATTAGGATGTAAGAAAAAAAAGATTATTGACACAGATATCATAATCTATGGAACTGTTACAGAAGAAGCAACTGGCGCCACAATTTCAGGTGCGACAGTAACACTGAAACCAGAATCCATAAATGTTTACACTGGTAATGATGGTTCATATAGGTTTACGGTAACCGAAGCTAAAGATTATAATATTTGGGTGAGCAAAGATGGTTATCAAACAGATAACAAATCCACGAGTGTCTTGGTTGCTGGTGAATCATACAGATATGATTTTGCACTAAAAAAGAATGAATGATAATTGAAAAGTCCATGAAAAACAACTTTTATCTTATTATTCAGTTAATACTGGTTGTAATTGTATTGGTTGGTTGTGCTTCAAACAAAGACATTATGAACGCGGAGCCTAAAAACAATTATTACGATAAATGGCATTATTATGGTGAAAAAGTAAACCATCCATGCTATGATTCAATAAGTGATAATGATATCAATTATATAACAGCATATGGCGTGGGTTTTGGAAATGCCACATCGTTAAGAAGAACAGCTGTGTCAGATGCACATAATAATGCATTTATTTACATCAACAGATTAGTTCATGATGCAGTTGAAAAATACAATAAGGATGCAGCTACTACGAAAAAGATTAAAGGGAGTTTTGAAATTCATATTCAACCATATACCCAAGTTGATTGCTATAAAATGACTAAACAAAATTCTTATATCACACTCGACATTGTGATTGACACTCTTATTCCTTCCATATTAGATGAAATCAAAGATAATAATATTGATTATGATAAAGAATTATTAGAAAAGTATCTTAATAATACATTGAGAAATAGACAATGATGTAAGATTAATCTAAAAAAGATGAAAAAGTACTTTTTATTATCAATTACAATTGCCTGCATCATATTGGCAGGTTGCAAAAAGAAAGAAGATACCATAAAGCCTGGTTCCATATATGGAACAGTTGTAGACAAATCGTCTCAAGCCAGTGTATCTGGTGCTGGAGTGGAATTGATGCCTAAAGGTTTGAAAACCGTAACAGGTTCCGATGGCTCGTTCCAATTTACACAAATTGATCCGGGAGATTATAATTTGTTTGTTACTAAAACAGGATATCAAGATTTGAAGTCAAATACTATAACAGTAAATCCTGGCGAAACAGCAAAAGGAGATGTGCAGATTGAAAAATTACCAGCTTCACTACAAATAAAGGATAACAATGGCAACATTATAACAGAACTTGATTTCGGTGGAGAGGAAGGTATCGTCAGCAAAACTTTTATAATTGTCAACAGAGGTACTATGACCTTGAATTTTACAATTAATAAATATGTTGCATGGATTGAAAGTATAACGCCATTAAATGGAACTATTCCTGTTAATAGAGACTGTCCTATAATATTACAAATAGACAGGGAAAAACTTTCTGATGGATTAAATACAACTTCGATAATTATAACATCTGAAGATGGCGGTGTAGAACTTCCTGTAAAAGCAAGAAAAGGAGGATATTCGGGTGATGTTTTTGTTTTAGAATCTGCACATTTGATGGTTCAGCTGGAAGACTTGGGATGCGTAAACTGGAGCTCGGCAAAAACTTTGTGTGAATCGTCAACTGTTGCTGGTTATAATGATTGGAGATTACCTACAAAGGAAGAATTGAGCACTTTGTATACCAACAGAGATCTTATAGGTGGTTTTACAACAGAACGGTACTGGTCTTCTTCATGGACGGATTATTATCCTTATTATGTGGATTTTGCCGATGGGACAATAGGCTATAATAATAGTTCTTATCAATACTATGTCCGTGCTGTAAGGACAATAACAAATGAAAATGGAATATATGAGCTTGCAAGTGCAAATGTAATGGTTCAGACACAAGACCTTGGATGTGTTAATTGGAGTTCGGCAAAAACGATGTGTGAATCATCTATAGTTGGTGGCTATAACGATTGGAGATTGCCAACACAATCTGAATTAATGACATTATATCATAACAGGGAAATTATTGGCGGATTTACAAATGCAATATATTGGTCGTCGGATACATCTGGTAACAACCCAATTGCAATTGATTTTCATGATGGCTCTTTGGGTTGGGTTTATAGTAATAACACATATAACGTTCGAGCTGTTCGCACTATAAATAGCGGTACGTCAGCAACAATCCCGACTGTTACAACATCAGCACCTTCTAATGTTACAACCAATTCAGCAACATGTGGCGGCAATGTAACTTCAGATGGTGGAGCCACTGTAACAGCAAGAGGTGTGTGTTGGAGCACAAGCCAAAATCCAACAATTAGCAACAGCCATACAACAGATGGCACTGGTACAGGCTCTTTTACAAGCAACATTACCAGTTTGGCAGAAAGCACAACATATTATGTTAGAGCTTATGCAACTAATAGCAAAGGAACGGCATATGGTGTGCAGCAAAGCTTTACAACAAATAGCGGCGGCAGTTCAACAACAACTCCAACTGTCACAACCTCAACTCCTTCAAATGTTACAACAAATTCTGCTACCTGTGGTGGAAATGTAACATCAGATGGCGGAGCCGCAGTAACAGCAAGAGGTGTATGCTGGAGTACAAGCCAAAACCCAACAATGAGCGGGAGCCATACTACTGATGGCACAGGTACAGGCTTATTCACCAGTAATATAACTGGTTTGGCTGAAAACACTACGTATTACGTAAGAGCATATGCTATCAATAGCGAAGGCACAGCATACGGTACACAACATAGTTTTACAACTAACAGCGGCGGAAGTTCTGCAACCGTACCAACAGTAACGACAGGAACACCATTTGATATTGCCATATATTCAGCAGCTTGCGGAGGAAATGTTACATCTGATGGCGGAGCAACTGTGTTTGAACGTGGTGTATGTTATAGTACATCTCAAAATCCAACGACATCCGATATGGTTGCGCAAAGTGGTAGTGGCACTGGCTCATATACTTGTTATATGACAGGTCTTAATCAAGGCACAACGTACTATTTGAGGGCATATGCTATTAATAGCGAAGGCACAGCATATGGAGCTCAGGTCTCATTTACAACTAACATGGAACCAACAAATGGAGTTTTACAATATGATGATGGCAACGGAATTGATGCTCTCGGTTTTACTAATGGAGGAACTATTTATTGGGCAAACATGTACCCCACATCAATGCTTAGCCAGTATGCAGGTACAAGCATAGTCGAAATAGAAGCATTGTTGAATTTAGCCGGCACCTATACACTGCAAATCTATTCAGGAGGAACATCTTCTCCAAATTCTTTAGTGGCTACAATAAACGTCACCCATAATTATTCAGATTTTGGATGGTATTATATAGCTTTACCCAATGCAGTTCCTTTAAACACATCTCAAAACTTGTGGATTGTGCTTAGCAAGACCCATTCTGCAGGCGAGTATCCTGCAGGAGTCTGTGCCGACTCTGGTAATCCTAATGGAAGATGGATTTCTGATGGTAGCGGAACATGGGAGGATTTGGGACAATCACGACCGAATACCTGGGGCATTCACACTTATGTTTCTAATCAAACAAAAGCAGGGAAACATGATAAAATGAAGATAATCAGTGCACAAATAGAGGGATCGGGTATACCTGCGCCATAAGAATAATATAATGAATAAAATACTCAACCAGCATGCATTATTAAAAAGCACAACAAACATGAAAAAAATAGTCATTATAGCTATAGCCATAATCATATTGATTATTACGGGCTGTAAAAAAGACACCACAACAACTATATCTCCTGGTTCCATTTATGGCACAGTAACAGATAAATCAACAGGCGACTGCGTAGCAACTGCAGGCGTTGAACTTATGCCTAAAGGTCTTAAGACTGTCACTGGTTCAGATGGTTCTTTCCAGTTCACACAGATAGACCCTGGAGATTACAACTTGTTTATCACAAAAACAGGTTATAAAGATTTGAAATCGAATACTATAACTGTAAAATCAGGAGAAACAGCAAAAGGTGATGTGCAGATTGAGAAGTTACCGGCTTCTTTACAGATTATGGATAATAACGGACAACCAGTAACAGAATTGAACTTTGGAGGAGATGCTGGAATTATAAGTAAGACGTTTAAAATATATAACAAAGGAATAGAATCTTTTAGCTTTAGCATTGAAAAATATGTTGACTGGATTGAAAATCCAATACCTGCATCTGGGACCGTTCCAGTAAATGGTAATTGTCCTGTAGTCTTAAAAATTAACAGGGACAAACTAGTTGATGGATTAAACACTTCATCAATAATAATAAAATCTGAAACAGTTGGTGGTGTTGAACTTATCGTCAAAGCAAGCAAAAATCCATCACTCTCAATTCTTAATAGCAACGGCTCTGAAATTACAGAATTGAATTTTGGCTCGGATGAAACCTCTATCCAAAAAACATTTAAACTACATAATAATACCAATCAAAACGTAAGTTTTACAATAACAAACACGGCAGCATGGATAGATAATATAAATCCATTATCAAACGTATTAACTCCTAATAGCTCATCGACAATAACTGTTCATATAATCAGAGATTTGCTGTCAAATGGTGACAATAGTACTATTTTGTTAATTACTACACCCAATAAAGGCAACTACGAGTTGATTGTTAAAGCAAAAAAAGTAACGAATAGCCTTGTCATTGAGCTACCGTCTGCGAATCTGATGGTTCAAAAAATAGATTTAGGGTGTATGAATTGGAATGCCGCCCAAACAGCATGCCAAAATTCACATATAGCAGAATATAATGATTGGAGATTGCCAACACAAGCAGAGTTAATGATTTTATATCAAAACAAACCTATTATTGGCGGATTCGAAGATGAATATTACTGGTCGTCTTCATCCGCCGACTACAACGAATACTATATGATTAATTTTGATGATGGTTCTAATAGTTATCATAGTATTTACTATCAGCACTATGTTCGAGCTGTTAGAACTATTAACGGCACGCCCCAGGCCACCCCTACTGTTACGACAGCAGAACCTTCAAATATAACCACAAATTCTGCATTGTGCGGCGGTAATGTAACTGATAATGGCGGTGCTGATGTGACGGAAAGGGGAATTTGTTGGAGTTTATCACCAAACCCTAACATCAACAACACCATTATAGAATGTGGGACAGGTATCGGTCCATTCACATGCAATATGACAGATCTTACCAATAACACAAAATACTATATTAAGGCTTACGCCAAAAACTCACAAGGCACAGCTTACGGCGATGAGGTTACGTTTACAACAGAAATATTCCCAACATTCCAATATGGTGGGAATACTTATCAAGTGGCGCCAGACCCTGGAAATTCAATGAGTTGGGTGAACGCTGATTCATATTGTAATAATCTAACATTACATGGACTATCAGGCTGGAGATTGCCAACATTAGACGAACTAATTCAAATGTATGCTGAAAGAAACTCAATAGGAGGTTTTTCTTCTTATGCTTCTTATTGTTCTTATTGGAGTTCTACTTCATGTGAAGGAAACAATCATAATAAGGTCAACTTTTATTATAGCGGCAGCATAGATTGTGATGATTATGATCATCTGGTTCGTCCAATAAGGCCTATAAACGGTAGTACACCGACCATTCCTTCTGTTTCAACGATAGATCCTTCAAATATTACCGCTAATTCAGCGACATGTGGCGGCAATATCACTGAATCTGGTGGAGCCACAATAACTGCAAGAGGTGTGTGCTGGAGTACTACAAACCATAACCCAACGACATCAGACTACCATACAACAGATGGTACTGGAGCTGGCACTTTCACGAGTAATATTACGGGTTTGACAGGAAGTACAACTTATTATGTCAGAGCCTATGCCACTAATAGTGCTGGAACTGCTTATGGAGATCCTATCGGTTTTATTACATCTGGTAGTGGTGGTTCTTCAGGATCTGATTTTTTGGAAACTTTCGATAACGGCATTCCTGCAAATTGGGCGACGATTGATGCCGATGGTGACGGATACTCATTTGAATTGGGCACTGAGCCAGAATTTTCTGGTTATAATGGAGGTAATTGCGTTATATCGGCTTCCTATATTAACGAAATTGGAGCATTAACACCAGACAATTATCTTGTCACCCCTTTAATGCATATAGTTGACGGGTCCGTATTTGGTTTCTTCGCTTGTGCACAAGACAGCAATTATCCTACAGAGCATTTTGGTGTTGCAATATCGTTCACCAGCCAAACTGACGCTTCAACTTTTACTACAATTATTGAAGGAGATCTGCAAGCCAAGAAAATTTCCAACGCCAAAGAAAGAGGATTAAACGAACAAGGCGCGTGGTATTTTTGTCATGTTGATTTAAGTTCGTATGCTGGTAGCAATATTTATATAGCTATACGTCATTTTAACTGTACTGACCAATTTTATCTTGACATTGACAATGTAGGGCTACATATTAATAAATAAACCAAATGAAGTGTCCTATTATCTCAATTGCCATAACGAATTCCTAATAATAAAAACAATAGAAATAATAATAAAAACAACCAATTATTTAATAATATCATGGAAAACACCTCTCAAGAATCAAAAAGCCACAAAATGGTGGGCTACGTAAGCACATTTCTCAAATCAGCGGCCGTAGCTTTGATATTTGCCGTAATTTGCTTCGCATTCGACCGGTATGAAAACATCCAGCAACAGATACAACTCGACGAATCTATTCAGAAATTGGATGAGATCGAGAAAGGTCTGTCAACGCGCTCACTGGGCATTTTCCCTGGCTATATAAGAGAGATCAGGGAGCTGTTCGATAACATTGAAAAGACTGACTCGGTGGTGATTATGGAGGATGTGCTTTATTACGGATTCAAAAGCAAGCCAAAAGAATTCTACGATATGAACAAAAAACTGTTTGACCATGCCATGATGGATGGATCTGTTACAATTGCTTACTATAATTTTGAACAAACCCGTGTGCCTGTATCAAAGAACATTTTTCACAATATGATTAAAGAAGAGCTCATTAGCCTTGATAACCTTGCCAAAATGAAAAAAGAATGCGACAGTATCATTAAAACATTGACAAATGTAAGGGGCAAAGACAAATATGATCTGGTTATGAAAACAGAATATGATTTGTGTGATAAGTACTTCAAGGCAACCATTGCTAATGATTTTAAAAAATTCTCAGAAAGTGTTGACAAATATTTGAGCACAGAGTTGATTGATTTCGGCGAAAACGAAAATTCACAAGGTGCTTTGATGGCCAAAGATATGTGTTTGGAGATTCAAAGAATCAAAGAAAAATATCTCAGAAAAAATCAAAAACAAATCACTTTCAAAGATTTTGAAGATATGAATCGCGAAATAAGCGTTGTTATAGCTAACGCATACAAGCTACGAGGTATCAAACTGGTGCCATTGGACGAACACCTTACCATGAGCTGCTGGATGGTGAAAAGCACAACTAACATGAAGGCTGTATTGGCATTTCCAAGTAAGTATTCGTCTGATGAAATCGGTTTCTATTCTCAAGATGACGCATTTTCAAAATACATTTTCACAATGTTGGATGGTATACTGCTAAACCAACAGTTTGAAGGGGATAATTAAAAAGCTTTTTAATTTAAAAAATAACAAGGGCAAAATAGATTCTTCGTTTGATATCGGTTTTACTGGAAACGGTATGTATATGACATTAAACTTCTAATAATTATTAACAAAAATATCAGTATCATGAAAAAGCTTTTAATTATAACTATTATGCTAGCATTAGTGCCTTCTATTTATGCACAAAATGCTACACGAGGTGTGATAAGTGGTACATTTTCCGTTAATCGTAATAAGAAAGTGCAATTCTCACAAGGTAATCTTCAGTACCAAGCATCAACAAAAACTTGGCGTTTCGCAGAGCATCAGTGGGATATGATAGGCGACGGCAACAAGAACATCTCCTCAAACTACAGCGGCTGGATAGACCTTTTCGGATGGGGTACTGGCAATAACCCGACAAACTCTTCGACATATTGGAGCGATTATTCCACATTTAATGATTGGGGGAATAATGCCATTTCCAACGGCGGCGGCAAGAGATGGTTCACTCTTACAAAAGACGAATGGGATTATGTATTTAACTCAAGAAGTACAAACAGTGGGATGAGATACGCTAAAGCGGTGGTTAATGGTATTAATGGACTAATCCTGTTGCCCGACAACTGGAATGCCAGCTATTACACGTTGAGCAACACTAACAACAGCGAGGCAGGCTTTACAAACAACAGGGTCTCAAAAGCAATATGGGCGGAGAAGTTTGAGTCCAACGGAGCAGTCTTCATACCTGTCGCAGGCTATCGCTTCGGAACGGATGTCTACTATGTCGGTGCAGGCGGCTACTACTGGTCGGCTACGGTTCATGGCAGTGATGCATACATATTATGGTTTGATGAGGGTTATCTCAGGGCAGCTGACGATTACTGGCGCTGCGACTTTGGGTGCTCTGTGCGCCTTGTCTGTTCTGCCGATAAATAAATATATAACAATTATTAAATCTATAACAAATGTTTGGAAGAATTTTAGGTATTATCATTAGTATCGGCATTATTATTGCCGGATTATCAGGAAATTTTGTGCTTATAGGCACTGAAAGCAGTATTGCTCTCGTCGTTGTTGGTGTCATATTTCTTATTATTGATATTATACAAATCGTAAGGTATAACAAACAACAAGAAACCGCTAACGGCGATAAGCCAGTTGTGGCTGAAATCAAAGATAAAGAGAACGTGAAGAATACAAGTGTCAAGCCAGAGACTCAGCCAAAAGTGCAAACTAACCATCACACTCAAATCGAGACAAAGTACTATTTCAAAAACATTTTCGGTACTGATTTCAGCCGTTTTGAAGTGCGTGAAAACGTTGCTGTCACAGACATTGCAGGCTATGCAAATGAGAAGTTTCAGCTTTACAAGACACGGCCATATCAGGCTTACAAAGCAGAGTGGGGCAACCCTTACACATTTGGCCTTTACCAAAACGATGAAGTCAAAGCCCTCATTATGATTGGCGACGGTCGTAAAATGTGCAAAAATGTAAAATATCTTATATCAAAGATGTACGCCAAGAAATGCGACATTCCTTATGTTACATTCTGGACCGAAGCTCCGAACGAAAAGGATTATGTGATAATGCGTGTTAACAAGTATTTGAACAATAACATTTAATTTTAAACAGAAAAAGGAGGATGCGGCTTTCGCCGTGCCTGCAACGGATGCAGCATTGTCAACAACAGGTTTTGCAGGCTGACCCGACAATGTATCATCTCGTAAATTGTCAAACTTTGACAATTCAAAGCAATTCCTCCTTTTCTTTTTTTGTTATGGAAAGCATTCTGCATCAGATAGCCAATCAGCAAGTGTGGGAGGAATACTTAGCCTGTCGCCTAAAACAAGGTCGCCTTAATTGGCGTGAGTTTGACGAGCTTGATTCTTTTGTGGAGCAGAAACAATATCTCCCCACTATTTCCAAGCTGTTGGACGATGGGTTAAGTATCCCGACCAAAAAGCTTATAAACAAAAGCGGCACTGATAAAAAACGAGTTGTTTACACTTATCCCAACGATGAGGTGCTCGTTTTGAAAGTAATCGCTTCCCTTTTGTACAAATACGACAATATCTTTGCCTCAAACTGCTATGCGTTCAGAAAAAACATAACGGCTCACGACGCTGTTTTTAAAATACAAAAAGCAGTTAGAGGCAAGAGATTTTGGGCATATAAGACAGATATCCACAACTATTTCAATTCATTAGACATTTCGTTGCTTCTTCCAATGCTTTCTGATATATTCTCGGATGATAAATCTCTATACGACTTTTTTGAAAAAATGCTGACGAATAAAAGAGTTAATGTGAATGGAGTTATTACCGAGGAAGAAAGTAAGGGCGTTATGGCTGGTACCCCAACGGCATCGTTTCTGGCTAATGTCTATTTGATGAAAGTCGATAAATATTTTGAAGAAAAAGGCGTTATATATGCCAGGTATTCAGATGATATTATCATATTTGCCCCAAATGAAACAACCTTGCAGGAATACAAAAACACGTTGTTTGGTTTCTTTAATGAATATCATCTGGAAATCAATCCAAAAAAGGAGAAAACCCATACCCCTGATGATGGTTTTGAATTTTTGGGATTCAAATGTCAAGAAGATAAAATCGATATTTCATCTTCCACAAAAGCCAAAATCAAAGGCAAGATACGACGCAAAGCGCATGCTTTGATGCGTTGGCGTACTAAACACAACGTTTCGGCAGACAAGGCCATAAAAGGGTTCATTAAATCAATAAACATCCGGTTTTACGAGTCAGACGATCCTGAAACACTCAACTGGTCTAGATGGTTTTTCCCCGTAATCAACCAAGCTGAAGGCTTGAAGGAAATAGACCATTACATCCAGCAAAATATCCGATACTTAACCACAGGAAAACATAATAAATCCAACTATAGGACCAAGTATTCTGATATAAAAAGATTAGGGTATAGAAGCTTGGTTAATGAGTTTTTTAAGTACAAAATCGTATAAGTTTGATCAAATTCATATCTTGTTGTTTGCAACATAAATTATTTTTACTATTTTTGCATGTTTCAATATTGTTGTTTCCAATGAAACAGGAACTTGCCAACGAGTTGTTGAGCGCGCTCAAGGAATACAAAGAACTGGGCATCGCGGAGCAGATAGACTACCAGAAGTTCTATCTGGACTCAGTTATTAGCAATTCCGCAGCTCTTTCTGACCTATATCCAGATCCAATTGCCCCTGAAATGGTCGATAATTGTACAAAAGAGCCTTCCGAAGCAGAGAGAATGGCCGATATTTTGGATTTCGTGGCCGATAAAGATGCGATAACCACCGAGATGATTGTAAAACGATTCGATTTCACGGCCACTACAGCGAAACGCTATCTGCGACAACTAACCGAGTTTGGCTATCTGAAAGCTCATGGTGGCAATAAGAATCGTACTTATCAGGTCTTGTTTTGACCCGATAATTTATAAAAATCAAGGCTTGTCAGTCACCCAATAAAATATTTTAAAAAAAAACGAGTAAAACCCCTCAATATTCGGAATTTATTGTAATTTTGCAGAAAATTCCGAATAGAGATAATGCGATACATTAATAGAGACAGCTATCTGCAACAACTGATAAACCGCAAGGACAACGGCGAAATCAAAGTCATTACCGGCCCGAGAAGATGCGGTAAATCGTGGCTGCTTAACAGAATATATAAGGATTACCTGATAAAATATGGCATTCCTGAAAAGAATATCATTATCGTGTCTTTCGACGTCGATGAAGAGGAAAACGGCGATCTTTCCGACCGTCAGGCATTGAAATCTTATCTTTATAGCCGTATTACATCGAAAGAAGAGCCATATTACGTCATCCTTGATGAAGTTCAAGAAGTTGAGGGATTTGAGAAACTGGTGAACGGCTTGAATGCAAAAGATAATGTTGATGTGTATGTGACTGGAAGCAATTCGCATTTCCTTTCTTCCGATATAAATACCATTTTCCGTGGGCGTGGCGATGAGGTGAGGGTTTATCCGTTCTCGTTCAAGGAATTCTGTATTGGCCGTACTGAGCCGACAAATGAACTTTGGAAGGAGTATTACACTTACGGAGGTATGCCAGGTCTTCGTAAGCATCAAACTCCGGAAGAAAAGATCGTTTACCTACAACGCCTTTGGAACAAGACATATCTGGATGACGTTGTTGAACGTCATCATGTTAAAAACCGCGAAGCTCTCGATGCTTTGGTCGATGCTCTCTGCTCTTCAGTGGGCTCGCTTACCAATCCGAATCGTGTCAGCAATATCCTTCAAAGTACCCAAAATGTGAAAATAGACCCTGATACGGTATCAAACTATATTAGTTATTTGGAAGAGGCTTTTCTTTTTGAAGGTGCAAAACGCTATAACATTAAGGGTAACAAATATTTTGAGAGTATAAAGAAGTATTATACTGTCGATGTCGGTCTTAGAAATGCCAAACTTAATTTCCGCCAACAGGAGGTAACACATATAATGGAAAATGTGATATATAACGAATTGCGAATGCGTGGATATGCTGTTGATGTCGGAGTGATAGAATCACGTGAGATGCGCAACGGCAAGCAGGAATATATCCAATATGAGGTAGATTTTATAGCCAGCAACGGCATCAATAAATACTATATACAATCGGCTTATGCCATTGATGACGAAGAAAAACGTCAGCAAGAGATGAAATCATTGTTAAAAATAGATGACAGTTTCCAGAAAATTGTCATAGTGGGGCAGGATATAGCCGAATATTCCGACAACAAAGGAATCCGTTTCATGGGTTTGTTCCAATTTTTGCAGTCAGGACTTTGAATTATTGCTCAACATCACTAATGACTGAGTTATCGTTAGAGTTGGAAGCAATAAGACCGGTCATTGGAAAATCATGTAACCTTTCAAATAAAATGTCCCCGAATGACATAACTTTGCTTTTCGGGGACATTATAGTCTAGAAAGCTATTCTTAGCACATCTCCAGCACCGCGTCAGTGACGTATTTCAGCTGTTCGTCGGTGAACTCGGTGTGGATTGGCAATGCCATCACGTGGTCGCAGAGGTACTCGCAGACCGGGAAGTCGCCTTTCTTGTAGCGTGGGTCGGCGTAAGCCTTCTGCATATGCAAGGCCACCGGATAGTAGATGGCGCATGCGATGCCTTTCGACTGCAGATGTTCCATCACCTTGGCACGGTCCAAACCCTTGAGAACCACCACATACTGGTGATACACATGGTCGGTGAACGACGCCACTTTCGGAGTCACGATCTTGTCGGTCTGTGCGAAAGCCTTGTCGTAATATGCCGCCGCATACTGGCGTGCCTTGATATATTCGTCAAGATGTTTCAGTTTGATGTCCAAGACAGCCGCCTGGATAGCGTCGAGACGTGAGTTAACTCCCACATAATCATGATAATAGCGCACTTTCATACCATGGTTCACCACCACGCGCATCATGTCGGCGAGAGCGTCGTCGTTGGTGAATATAGCGCCACCGTCACCATAGCATCCGAGGTTCTTCGATGGGAAGAACGAGGTGCAGCCGATGTTTCCGATAGTTCCAGACTTCTTCACTGTGCCGTCTTTGAAAGTGTAATTAGCGCCGATAGCCTGTGCGTTGTCTTCCACAACATAAAGGTTATGGCGTTTCGCAATGTCCATGATGGCATCCATATTGGCGCACTGGCCAAACAGATGCACCGGCACGATAGCCTTTGTGCGAGGAGTGATAGCCTTCTCAACTGCAACAGGATCAATGCAATAGGTGTCCATGTCGACATCCACCACCACTGGTGTGAGACGCAGCAAAGCGACCACCTCAGCTGTCGCGATAAACGTAAACGAAGTGGTGATGACCTCGTCGCCCGGTTTCAGGCCGAGACCCATCATAGCCACCTGCAAAGCGTCGGTGCCATTGGCGCACGGAATCACATGTTTTACATTGAGATATTGTTGCAAATCTTCTTGGAATTTCTGTACAAAAGGACCGCCGATGAAACCGCCAGTCGCTAATATCTGCTGGATGGAAGCGTCAACTTCCGGTTTGATTTTGTTGTATTGACCAACGAGGTCAACCATTGGGATTTTCATCATTTTTTTAAGTTTTAAAGCGCAAAAATAATATTTTTTCTCACAGATTTCACAGATTTACACTGATTTTTTTCTTTTCTTCCTCAAATCTGTGAAAATCTCTCGCTTTAGCGAGCAAATAATTGCGGTATAATTTATCTGTGACATCTGTGTAATCTGTGAGAGAAAGAAGAATTTTATTTTTTTCAAAAAAAATGTAAATCATATCAAAAAAAGTTGTATTTTTGCAGTCCGTTTCGTAAAAGGAAATAAGAACAAAAAAATATTAGAAAAATGTCAAGAATTTGTCAGATTACAGGTAAGAAGGTCATCAGTGGAAACAACGTTTCACACTCAAACAGAAAGACCAAGAGAACTTTCAGTCCTAACTTGAAGATCAAGAGATTCTACGTTCCAGAGTGGGATGAATGGGTAGTTTTGAAAGTTTCTGCAGCAGGTTTGCGCACCATCGACAAGAAAGGCGTTTATCAGGCAATGGTCGACGCAGCAAAAGATGGTAACCTCAACCGCTGGTAAGATATGACTATTTGAAAAAGAAGCCGTCTGCATCAAGGCGGCTTTTTTTTATAATAAAAGTGTATTATTAACGTTAACAATAATATGTCATTTCGAGCGAAGTCGAGAAATCACCGCCAATAATTGATGCAGAATCATCCCAATGCCGGTGATTTCTCCACTCCCTTCGGTCGGTCGAAATGACGGAAACATGATGAGGAAGCTGCTGTTTTTTATATTGTTACTCCTCCCCTCTTTTGTCTTCGGGCAGAAGCAGGACGGCGTGCTGTATGGAAAAATCACCGACGAAAGCGGCAAAGCCATCGAATTTGTCAACGTGGCAGTGCAAAACACACCGTATGGCGTGGTCTCCGACTCGCGAGGAAGCTACAACCTGCGACTGCCATCCGACACCTTGGTAAATATAGTGTTTTCGTACGTCGGATTTCAGGAGGTGCAGCTGCAAACCAGCGTGAAACCTGGCGAAAGGCGCAACCATAACGTGACGATGATACTTGCCTCGACTATGCTGCCCGAGATGATGGTGCAGGACCAATCCATCAAATCGTCAACAATCACTAGGCTTGACGCACGCGAGACGGTGCTGCTGCCATCGGCAGGCGCAGGCGGCGTGGAAGACCTGGTGAAGACACTCGCCGGCGTGAGCTCGACCAACGAGCTGAGCTCGCAATACAATGTGCGAGGCGGCAACTTCGACGAAAACCTCATCTACGTCAACGGAATAGAGATCTACAAGCCTTTCCTGGTAGGTACCGGCCAGCAGGAAGGTCTCAGCTTCATCAACTCGAGACTCGTATCAAACATCGACTTCTCGGCAGGCGGATTCGCAGCGGAATATGGCGACAAACTCTCGTCGGTGCTCGATATCACATATAAGAAGCCTATCATCCCAGCGGGATCGTTGACACTCAGCTTGTTAGGTGCCGAGGCACACGCCGAAGGCATGGCATTCAAAAACAAGATGAGCTACCTCATCGGAGCACGTTACAAAAACACGAAATACCTGCTCGGCAAGATGGACACCAAGGCCGACTATCAGCCAAACTTCGCTGACGTTCAAGCACTTATATCGTATAACATCTCGCCAAGATTCGAAATCTCAGCCCTCGGATACTACTCGCGTAACAGCTATCTCATGATCCCGACCACTCGCGAGACCGACTTTGGCAACCTGCAGGCATCATACCGACTGAAGATTTATTTCGACGGCCAGGAACTGAGCAAATACACCACAGGACTTGGCGCCGTGACGTTTAATTTCAGCCCTAACGAAGACCTGAACCTCAAACTCATCGGTTCGGCGTTCTCAACAGTGGAATCGGAGACTTACGACATCCAAGGACAGTATTGGATTGGACTTCTAGAGACAAACCCAGGAAGCGAAGAATATGGCGATGTGGTTGCTAATCAAGGAGTTGGAACGTATATTGAGCACGCAAGAAACTCATTCTATTCACGTGTTTACACCATCGACCACAAAGGCGCATACAAATACAACGACAACATCTTGAAATGGGGTCTTCGTTACCAAAACCAGATGTTCGACGACATCGTCAACGAATGGGAGATGAGCGACTCGGCAGGTTACACACAGCCACATTCTGTCGACTCCATCCTTAACCCCAACAACCCGATGCAGACGCCACTGGAGTTGAAGAACGTCGCACACGCTCATAACGAATTGTATGTCAACACATTAGACGGATATCTACAAAATTCGTGGCAGTTCGAGTCAGAGAAAGGCAACATTTGGGTGCTGACAGCCGGACTTCGTGCCAACTACTGGGGTTACAACAACTCGGTGCATATCAGCCCGCGTGTCGGAATAGCCTTCAAGCCCGAGAAACGCCCCAACATGACGTTCCGTCTGTCGGGTGGACAATACGTGCAGCAGCCATTTTACCGTGAGATTCGCATGTTTGACGGCAGTCTGGTCGACAAAGAATATGCCTCGGTGCAGAAATCGTATCAGGTGGTTTTCGGCCACGAATATCAGTTCATAGCTTGGGATCGCCCGTTTATGCTGACATCAGAGATTTATTACAAATATCTCAAAGACATCATCCCTTACGAGGTCGACAATATTAGAATTAGGTACTACGCCGACCAGAAAGCTACGGGTTATGCCACCGGCGTCGACTTCAAAATCAACGGTGAGTTTGTGAAAGGCATCGAGAGCTGGGCTTCACTATCGTTTATGAAGACAGCTGAAAATATTCAGTATTTCATTGATTATCAAGGAAATATCATCTCTCAGACAGATGTACACAACGGTGCCGACTATGTGCGCGACACCATAATCTCTGGTATCCCACGCCCTTCCGACCAGCGCATTAACTTCGCGATATTCTTCCAAGATTATCTTCCTATAATTCCGTCGTTTAAGGTCAACCTGAAACTCATTTTCGGAACAGGATTGCCATTTGGACCGCCTGACAGCGAGCGTTATCAGCAGAAATACAGGACACCGCCATATCGTCGCGTCGATTTGGGCTTCAGCAAACAACTGATTGGTGACGAGACAACATTCCGTAACCCTCGTAACCCATTGAATTACATAAGAAACTGCTGGTTAAGTCTGGAGATTTTCAATCTCTTGGGCATCAACAACGTGAGCTCATACATGTGGGTCACCGACGTGTACAATGTGCAGTACGCCGTACCTAACTATCTGACTGGCAGACAGTTAAATCTAAAACTTATCATGGAATTCTAAAGAATCAATTTTAGTCCCTATTATACTAAAGACTAACGACTAAAGACTAAAGTCTAATTTCCACAGGTTTGATCATATTCTCAGGCCTCAATATGCGGTCGAGCTGCTCTTTGGTGAGAAGACCATGTTCGAGGACGAGCTCATATACGCCGCGACCAGTCTCACTTGCCTCTTTCGCAATCTTTGTCGACTCTTTGTAACCGATAATCGGGTTGAGCATTGTGACGATACCGATACTGTTTTCAACCATCCTGCGGCAATGGTCGGCATTGGCCTCGATACCTTCGATACAAAGCTTTCTCAGCGTGTCTAAACCATTGGTTAACAAGTGTATAGACTCAAATAAGCTGTATGCTATGACAGGCTCCATCACATTCAGCTCGAGCTGTCCGTTGTCTGAAGCGAGGGTGATAGTGAGTTCGTTGCCTATGATTTTGTAGCAGATCTGGTTCATCACCTCAGGAATAACAGGGTTCACCTTACCTGGCATGATTGACGACCCTGGCTGACGTTGTGGCAGGTTGATTTCGTTGAGGCCACATCTCGGACCCGAACTCATCAGGCGCAAATCGTTGCACATCTTATTGATTTTGATACACAAACGTTTCATTGCGGCACTATATTGAATCATGCATGAGGTGGCACTCGTAGCCTCGATAAGATTGTCGGCGAGGGTGATGTTCCAGCCTGTTATTCTGCGTAAAGCGTTGATACATGCGCCACTATAGCCTGGCTTGGAACATATACCCGTTCCGATAGCCGTCGCTCCCATGTTGACGACGAGAAACTCGCGTGCCGCCATGTTGATAGTCTTCAGCTCGCCACGGAGTGCTGCCGCATAACCACTGAATGTCTGTCCGAGAGTCATCGGGACGGCATCCTGAAGCTGTGTACGCCCCATCTTGATGACATTTTTAAACTCTTCGGCTTTCTTTTCGAGAGCGCCAATCATATCCACAAGATGTGGCAGGAACGCCTCGTGCTCAAGCACCATGGCGAGGTGAATCGCACACGGATAAGCGTCATTCGTTGATTGTGAAGCGTTTACGATGTCGTTTGGTGAGCAATACTGGTATTCTCCACGTTTGTGTCCCATGATTTCGAGGGCACGGTTGGCGATGACCTCGTTGGCGCACATATTGGTGGAAGTGCCTGCTCCGCCTTGAATCATATCGATTGGGAACTGGTCGTGATGTTTGCCTTCAAGAAGCTCGTCGCAAGCCTGACAAATGGCATCAAATTGCTCGCGGTTAATCATCTCGAGCTCATAATTGGCCATGGCAGCGGCTTTTTTCGTCAACGCCATGCCTTTTATGAAGTTAGGGTAACTCGACATGAGGTTACCGCTTATATTGAAATTCTCTATTGCTCTAACAGTTTGTACGCCATAAAGCGCATCAGCCGGCACCTGTTTCTGGCCAAGCAAATCACTCTCTATTCTGAAATTATCCGTAATCATTTCTTAATCAACCAGTTACAAAATCTTTTCAAAATTCAATCAAATAATCTGCAAAGATACGACTAAAATTTGAAACGGATACGAAAAATAGTAAAATAATTTACTATAAATTTGTTTACAACATCATTTTCCCCAGTTGTCTCTGTCTAAACTGCGATATTGAATAGCTTCTGCGAGGTGTTCGGGCTGTATTTTTTCTGAGCCGGCAAGGTCGGCAATTGTGCGTGAGACCTTGAGGATTCTGTCGCGGGCACGGGCTGAAAGACCTAATCGTTCCATGGCGTTTTTCAGCAAAAGTCCGCATTGCTCATCCAAATCGCAATATTTTTGAATCATTTTTGCAGTCATCTGAGCGTTGCAGTGAATGCCAGGCACGTCGGCGAAGCGCTTCACCTGTATCATCCTAGCTTTGACGACACGCTCGCGAACATCGGCACTCTTCTCACCCGGTTTTTTCTGCGCAAGCTCCTCGTAAGAAATCGGAAACGTCTCGATATGCAGGTCGATGCGGTCAAGTAAAGGGCCTGAAATCTTAGAGAGATACGTCTCCACCTGTCCTGGCTTACAGGTACATTCTTTTGTAGGGTGGTTGTAATAGCCGCACGGACAAGGATTCATCGCCGCCACGAGCATGAAATTCGCCGGAAACTCCACCGTCTGCTTGGCTCGGGCAATAGTCACCATTCTGTCCTCCATCGGCTGCCTTAGCACTTCAAGCACCTGACGTTTGAATTCCGGCAGCTCATCAAGAAAAAGCACTCCGTTATGTGCCAACGATATCTCACCTGGCTGCGGGTAGGTGCCGCCACCCACCAAGCCGACATACGACGTAGTGTGATGTGGACTTCGAAACGGTCGGGTGCGCATCAGCGAGACACCATGTCCCAGCATCCCGACCACAGAGTGAATCTTAGTCGTCTCAAGCGACTCTTTCAGCGTCATCGGAGGCAAAATAGTAGGCAAACGCTTGGCTAACATAGTCTTGCCACTACCAGGCGGACCTATGAGAATCACGTTATGCGATCCTGCAGCTGCCACCTCGAGAGCACGTTTTATATTCTCCTGCCCTCGAACATCCGAAAAATCGAAGTCATAGACATTGTCGGTCACCTCCTCTTCAATGTTTAGTTTCACAGGCTCAAGATGATGGAAACCATTGAAAAAGTTGATGACATCCATAATTGTCTCCACGCCATACACCTCGATATCTTCCACCACCGCAGCCTCGTTGGCGTTGGCTTTTGGCACAATCACGCCCTTGAAACCCTCCTCGGCGGCTTTTATCGCTATCGGCAAGGCTCCTTTTATCGGGTTGATGCCGCCATCTAGCGAAAGCTCGCCCATTATTATGTATTTGTCAAGCAAATCGACGCTAACCTGTTCAGTAGCTGCAAGGATTGCTATCGCCAAAGGCAGGTCGTAGCTCGAACCTTCCTTCCGGATGTCAGCCGGCGCCATGTTTATCGTGATTTTTCGCTTCGGATACTTTAACCCATTGTTACTCAATGCCGCTTCAATGCGCTGCTGGCTCTCTTTCACCGCGCTGTCGGGCAATCCGACCAGAAAAAACTGCACTCCACGGTCACTGTTGACCTCGATAGTAACAGTAATAGCATCAATGCCATTTAAGGCACTCCCAAAAGTTTTTACTAACATGATAGTTGGTTTTTAGTTATTAATTAGATTTTTTCAATAAATGCTAAAGTCTAAGGTCTATAGTCTAAGGTCTCATTTCCGCGGTTTGTATTGCGACTGCTCTAAAACATCTTGATAATCAGTGATTCGCATCATTTCATTAAACATAACATCATTATTCGTCATGAACGAGCGTACTATTTGCAATCCGATATAGTCACCCAATCGTGCTGGTGAGTCATTGCCAAATGCTGCTGTAAACGGACCGTCATTAAACAGCAGTCTTCGATGATCTAACACATTGTTATACAACATATTATTGCCTACAATAGCAGCCCATACAGCGCCTTCATTGTCTTCAGCCCACTCCATCTGCTGCCTTGAATAGCCCAAAATCACCGAGTCGGGCAGCGACGGGTTCATGGCCTCAATGAAATATAGCTCTTTGCCATGCTCGACCATCTCTGCGAGGACACTCTTCTGGTTTATACGTTTGCCATATGTATGATAATAAAAGGCTTCCGCCAAATCCCTCGTCAACGCAACAGGCTGCATGCGCCTTGACTGATACCTTGGAAATCCAATCTGGTCGTATACTAAGTCTTTGTTGCTCAAGTAGAAATCCAGTCCTATCATGACACATTCATCTCCTATACTTATAGGACTGTTGTAATATGTACCCGACACGTAAGTATAAGTCGGGACTGGCATCCACTCCGGGAAATAATATCTGTAATGCTGATAAACGTCTCTCACCTCATCCGCCACAAGCTCGATATCAGGGAAAGTTTCATCCACCATCTCATTGATTTTCAGCATAAATGTATCAGTCACAAAATCTTTCATATACCCAACCTCTACCTCGTCAGGGTCATCTATCAAAAAATCGCTGAACTGCGGTAATATCGCAAGGTATTCCTCCTCGAAATTGGCAGTGTCGATGGCAAAAAGCGCCTTGTTGAACTCTACAATCGTCACCTCTTTCGGCTCCATTTTCTGATACGGCACATTCAATTTTTTCTTGTAACCAGCTGATTTTGAGCATGATACAAAAACAAGTACCAAAACAAATACCCAAATAAAACACTTCTTCTTCATACTTCAAACTCTAAACTTTAAAACTACTCTAAACTCTACACTCTAAACTCTCAACTTTAATCTTTAATCTCAGTCGAAATGACATATTGTCTGACCATCTCAAGTGCCGTAATCGACGCTCTTTCAATGTTATTTCCTCTGTCTTTTCCAAAATTACATCTTTTCGATACAACTCCATTCGGACCTGCCACCGCAATCCACACCGTGCCGACAGGGTTTTCCTCGGTAGCTCCGCCTGGACCCGCCACTCCGGTGGTCGCCACAGCATAGTCGGTCTTCAACAACGTCCTCACTCCTGTCGCCATCTGCTCCGCAACTTGTTGACTTACAACAGTATACTTCTCTACATCGTCATGATTCACACCCAAGACTTCTTCTTTTACAGAAGTGGCATACGACACCACGGTACCTTTGAAAACATCAGAACTGCCTGGAATTGCTGTGATCATCTTAGCTATAGTGCCGCCAGTACAGCTCTCCGCCGATGCCAAGGTCTTGCCAGCAGCCTTGAGTTTCTCCAACACAGCCTCCGCAATAGGTTTCTCATCGTATCCAAAGATATATTGACCGATGATTTTAGATAACTTATCTATCTCATTATCAATTGTTTGCTGCAAATATGCGCGATCAGGATGACGGCCGTCTAGACGCAGACGCACCATGCCATATTGCGGCAGATACGCCAGTGAGAGAAACTCAGGCAACGCTTCTTCCCAGTCTTTGATGGCATCAGCGAGGAATGACTCGCCAACACCAGTTGTCATCACCACCTTACTAATATATGGTGTCACCTTAAAATGTTCCAGAAGCTTAGGCAAAATCTCTTGCTCGAACACGTTTTTCATCTCGAAAGGCACGCCCGGCATCGAGATATACACCGATTTGTCTTTCTCAAACCACATGCAAGGCGCTGTGCCATAACGGTTTGGGATATATGTGCACGACTTCGGGATGTATGCCTGACCACGGTTGCGTTCAGTCATCTGATAGCCACGTAACTTAAAGATACTCATCACGTTATCATACGCATCCTGACAAAACTCAAGCTCAGTGCCGAAGTATTTGCACAGCGTCGGCTTGGTGATGTCGTCTGCCGTCGGTCCCAGTCCGCCCGTCATCACAATAATTTCAACGTCGGAACAGGCATCCAAAGCACCCACGATATCCTTCTCCCCATCACCTATCGTCAAAGTGGAAATTACCTCTATTCCGTTGTTTGTCAATATGTTACCAAGCCAAGCGGCATTGGTGTTAATCACCTGTCCGATCAGCAGTTCATCGCCGATAGAGATGATTTTAGCCTTCACAAAATTGTTGTCTGTCTTCATTTTTAACCTCCTGAACAACATTTTTTTATTAAAAACGTTACAAAATTAAACATTAATATTTTACGATGTTCATTTTTAACATTTTTTAACATAATATTCAAAATTTTGCTACTTTTGTAAAAAATTTTTAACATTCTAGAGAGACATGAACACTAAACCCATCCCAGGCTCACAACTCGTCTTCAACAACGAAGGTGCAATATATCATTTGAATCTCTTTCCGGAGATGCTCGCCGACAACATCATTTTGGTTGGCGACCCCGACCGTGTCGCGATGGTTTCAAAGTATTTTGACACCATAGAATACAAGCGTCATAACCGCGAACTTGTAACGCATACAGGCACTTACAAAGGTAAACGTATCACTGCTCTGTCGACAGGTATGGGCACCGACAACATCGACATCGTCGTCAACGAACTGGATGCTGTTGCCAACATCGATTTCAAGACACGTACTCCGAAAACCGAACATCGCACGCTCAACATGGTGCGTTTGGGCACCTGCGGCGCACTCCAGCCTGAAATCGGGGTGGAAGACAGCTACGTGGCATCACGTTATGCCATCGGTCTCGACGGCCTCGCATACTTCTACAAAGAGCATAACGAAGTGATTGACAAAGAGATGACCGACGCTTTCATCCGCGACATGCACTACCCGGAGAACCTCCCGACACCATATATCGTGGAAAGTTCAAAGGAGCTCTTTGACCGTCTGGCAGCAGGTTATCATCAGGGAATCACAGCCACCTCGCCAGGTTTCTATGGACCTCAGGGACGCTCGCTACGTCTGGAGCTGACATATCCGCAAATCAACCCGGACATTGAGAAGTTTAGTTACAATGGTTGGAAAGTGTGCAACTTCGAGATGGAGTCATCGGCATTGTTCAGCTTAGGTAAGATGCTGGGACACAATTGCTTAACCATATGCGTGGCAATAGCAAACCGCGTCACGGAGAAGTTTGCGGCAAACTACCATCCTTACGTTGAGAAACTGATTGAAACGACCCTGGAGAGGTTATAAAACATAGTCTTCCTGCATGTCTTCGTGCTTCATCGAGATGAGACATTCAAGGTTAACATCGACCACTGCCTCTCCGAAGAACGGAGCCGAGGCCACGACATAGCTCTCGTAGCCGAAAATCATAGAGCCGCCGTCATAGGTGGCTTCTTTTTTTGATGCCACATTGTTCACGAACACCAGCGGACGCTCAGTCTTCAACACATTCTGTCTCAATGTGTTACGACGGATTCTCGACTGATCAACGCCACATTTTTCTGCACCTATGTTAATAATGACATCAGGACCCAGCGGCATGAGCTCGTCGACACGGTTCTGGAGCAGAAACTCGTCATCGTTAGTGTTTGCAAGGTCCGAGCCGATAGTCACTGCATACTTATGACAGCCTATCTGAAGCAAATCGTCTTCGTCGGCAGGTACGAAATATTTCTTATCAGCTTCGGTTAACTGCTTCTTTTTGAACACCTTACGCTGTCCTTGAAACATATAGACAGCAGCGTTGAACTTACCGACGGGACAGCCCACGAGCACTCCCACAGTCTCGCATTCCAAAGCGATGGTATCCAAAGCTTTTTCGCATTTTTTTATAAAATCTGCATCACCATAAAGGTCGCCACAGTCGCATCCGCTTACTGAAAGCTCAGGAAATACTACCAAAGTAGAGGCTTTTGCCTTATGTGCCGCCTCTACTATCTTCTTCACGTTGCCGTCAACATCGCCGGCCACGCATTTTATCTGTGCTAAAGTTATTTTCATCAGAATAAAAATCCAATTTCAAAATGCAAGTCTCTCATTGTCAACTTGTTATTGTCTTTCGACATCAGATTTGAAAAGAAATCGTCGTATGCCACCATAAACTGCAGAGTGCTATGGTTGAGCACCTCCATCTCCATGCCAAGATGCACTATCAAAGAGCTGCAGATGTCGCGGTAAGGATGTATATAATCACCTTTGTCGTGCTTGCTGGCTAGAATATTGAAGCCGTAACCGATTTCTCCGACAATGCGGAAACGGTCGGCAATAGCATCGGTGCGCATCTTCAACATCAACGGGATCTGCAGATATGTATTGTTCATATTTCTGTCTTCAATAATCTCAACTCCAAACTCATCGACAACCTTATATTTGTACGAAAGCGTATTGCCCACGACACTGAATCCCGATGAAAAACCATAGTTTTCACCAAAATAATAAATTCCTGTAAAGCCAAACTGGTAGCTGAATCCGGTGTCTTTGCTCACAACATTCTTGTCGGACGAACCTAAAAATCCCACACCGAGTCCACCTTTCAAACCCAATTGATACTCATAACGTTGCGCTGATGCGACGAAGGAAAGTAACACTGTGAAAAGCAATAAGCAAAATTTCTTTTTCATATTTTGTCGAACATTTAATTTTTTTAAATATCTTTGCAAAAATAATAAAAATTAGTAGAACAATATTAAAATTTTTAAAAATATGAAGAAATTATTACTCGTTTTAGCAGTTGTTTTCTTCGCCAACGTGGCAAGAGCAGAAGGTTTCGGTTTCTGCATCGGACCGAAAGTCGGTTATCAGACAACTAAGCTTTCATTGGAAAAAGCTGAAATCAAGAAAGGTTTTTCAGACCATCTCACAGTTGGTGTCTTCGGAAGAATCACCATCAACAACTTCATCATCCAGCCTGAATTGTTATGGTTCAAGAGCGGTCAGGTGTTCAATTTCGAAGTTGATCCTTCGGTCAATGTCAACAACGGCGTCAACGTCGCCCTCAACCCAACAGTAACACTCACCAGACAAAACCTCGCATTCCCGATCTTCCTCGGCTATCAGATAGACGGTGGCATCCTGAAACTGAGAGCCAACGTGGGTCCTGTGATGTATTTCGTTCTGAATCAGAAGCAAACTGTCGACAATGATGGCAACACTCAGAGTGTTGATTTCGACAACCTTGACGCAAAAGGCATGACATGGGGCGCAGCTCTCAACATCGGTCTCGACGTGTGGAAACTCACTCTCGACGTCAACTACAGCTTCGGTCTCTCCAATTTCTTCAAATCGGACGATGTCAACTGGAGTGTGGGACAATACAGCGGCAGTGTCCATCTCGACAAGACAAAACAGAACGTGTTTACCATAACTCTTGGCCTCAAGTTCTTGTAAAATGTCAGTAACAAGCCTACCAAGTGCGCTTTTTGTAAGAAATCGCAGGAATTTCGCCTCGATGATGACAAAAGGCGCTCTTGCTGTATTCACTGCCAACGAGGAGATGCCTCGCAACGGTGACCAGTGCTACCCTTTCCGCCAGAATTCCGACTTCTTCTACCTCACCGGAATCGACAGAGAGGGGGCATACCTTATTATATACCCCGACCATCCGAAACCCGAGATGCGCGAGATTCTCTTCATCGAGCCTTACAGCGAGACGAAAGCCATCTGGCGAGGCGAGATGCTCGACGCAAAACAAGCGAAAACCATCTCGGGATGCCCAAACGTGATGTACGCCGACAGCTTCAACGACGTGCTTAAAGAATTGATACTCAGCAGCTCAAAGGTATATCTCAACCTTTACGAATACGCACGCTTCGAGACCAAAGTGTCGACAATACAAGACCGTTTCGTGAAGGAGATAAAAGAGCAATATCCGCTCCACACCTTCGACCGCTCAGCTCCGATTTTAAATAAACTTCGCAAAATAAAATCTCCAGAGGAGATCGAAGTCATAAAACACGCCTGCGACATCACCGGGAAAGCGTTTTTACATTGCTTAAACACTGTAAAACCTGGACGATACGAATACGAGATGCAAGCCGAAATGGAATACATCTTCAAGATGAACAACGCCTCGGGTCACGCTTTCCACCCTATCGTCGCCGGCGGCAAAAACGCCTGCTGTCTGCACTATTCGAAAAACGATAGCATATTGAACGACAATGAGTTACTGCTCTTCGATATGGGTTGCGAATACCAAAACTACGCCTCCGACCTGAGCAGGACAATACCTATTAACGGTAAGTTCACGCCACGACAAAAAGAGTGTTACGAGGCCGTATTGAGGGTGAAAAAAAAGATTACAAAGCTTTATAAAGTTGGCCATACCATCGACGAGATAAACCAGACGACCTATCAGCTAATGGAGAAAGAGATGATAAAACTTGGCCTCTTTACCCAGCAAGACGTTGATAATCAAGATCCTGCGAATCCACTGTACCGTAAGTACCTCATGCATGGCATGGCACATCACATCGGACTGGACTGCCACGACAACCTCGACAAATACGAGCCTTTCGCTCCAGGCATGATACTCTCGTGCGAGCCAGGCCTCTACATCCGCGAGGAAGGCATCGGAATACGTCTCGAAGACGACATCTTAATCACTGATAATGAGCCAGTTAACTTATTTGGAGACTTGGCAATAGAACCAGATGTCATTTCGAGCGCAACGTAGTGAAGTCGAGAAATCACCGCCAATCAATTGATTCTGAACAATTATATGCCGGTGATTTCTCCATTCCGCTTCGCTTCAGTCGAAATGACGCAAACAAAGTAAATTAAATAAAAATTATAAAAATGAAAAGACTTTTATTATTCGCAGCTCTCGTAGCTACAGCATTCTGCGCAAAGGCACAGACAAACATTCAGGAACAGTACGATTTTAACCGTGAGCACCTCACAACAACCTTGGAAATGTTCCAGCCAGACAATTGGGGAAGCACGTTCTTCTTCACCGATATCTATCACCCAAACAACACCAACGGCCCGACAGGTTACTACACTGAGATTGCCCGTGGCTTGAACTTCTGGCAGAACACCAAGGCAGGCAACCTGAGCGCTCACGTGGAATGGAACGGCGGCCAGTTTGCCAACAACGCATGGCTCTTCGGTGCCGAGTACCTCTTCCATTCGAAAGACTACAGATACACACTTACATGCGAGGTGTTGTACAAGACCATCGCCAAAGCCAAACAGGAGGTGCCGCTTCAGTTCACCATCGTGTGGGGCATCAGCGACTTATTTGGTGCTAAAGGCTTGACATTCAGTGGCTTCGCCGATTTCTGGTGGGAGACACTCCAATGGGCTCCAATCCTCGACGCTAACGGCGTGCAAGAGATCGATGCCAACGGCAATCCTATGTTCGAGGAGACCACATGCGTGTTCATCAGCGAGCCACAGCTCTGGTACCGCGTCGGACAGTTCTTCAACTGCCCTAACCTCCACATCGGTGGCGAGATAGAGTTGGCATACAACTTCGCAGGTGCTTGGCGCAAAGAATATGTCGACAACAAAGGCTTCAACGTGTCGCCTTGCCTCGGCTTGAAGTGGATATTCTAATACATCAATCATTAGAAAATAATCAAAAAAAAAACACCATGTTCAACAAAGAATTCTATATCAACCACAGAGCAGCCCTTAAGAAATTGATGCACAAGGGCTTGGCAATATTCGTGTCAAACGACGAGGCACCTCAAAACTACCCTGACAACACCTATCACTACCGTCAGGACAGTAATTTTGCCTATTTCTTCGGCCTGAATCACCCTGATTTAGTGGGCGTCATCGACTTCGAGAACGGTGAGGAGATACTCTTCGGCCAGGAAGTCACCATCGACGACATCATCTGGTGCGGTCCGCTGCCATCGTTGCAGGAACAAGGCGAGATGATTGGCATCAAAGACTGCCGCGATATCAACCGTTTCCCGGAATACATCCGCGAACAGATGGAGAAAGGCCGCATGATCCACATCACCCCACAATACCGTGGCGGCATGGCCATAAAAATCGCCAACTACATGGACATCGACGTTCATGAGGTGGAAAACTACGTCAGCCAGCTCCTCATCGAAGCCATCGTGAGCTTACGCGAAATCAAGAGCGATATCGAGATCCAAGAGATGGACAAGGCAGCCGACACTGCTTATTTCATGCAGACCACAGCCATGAAGATGTGCAAGCCAGGTGTCATCGAGCAGAGAATCAGCGGCGCCATCGAAGGCATCGCCATAGCACGTGGCGGCATAGTGTCGTTCCCTAACATCGTCAGCCAAGACGGACAGACGCTGCACAACCACTATCACGGCAACATCCTGAAAGAAGGCCGTATGATGGTGTGCGACTGCGGTGCCGAGACCGAGAACTACCTCGTCAGCGACTTCACCCGTACCACCCCAGTCGGCGGCAAGTTCAACTCACGCCAAAAAGACGTGTACGAGATAGTGTTGAAGGCTAACATGGAAGTGGCAAAGAACACCAAGCCAGGCATCCGTTACATGGAGATGCACAAACTCGCGGTACGCACGCTCATCGAGGGCTTGCAGGGCATCGGCCTGATGAAAGGCAACGTCGACGACGCTCTCGCAGTAGGCGCACATTTCTTATTCATGCCTCACGGCCTCGGACACATGCTCGGCATGGACGTGCATGACATGGAAGGCCTCGGCGAGATCAACGTGGGCTACAACAAAGAGACTCCACGTTCGAAGCAGGAAGGATTCAGCTGCCTCCGCTGCGGTAAGGTGCTGAAACCAGGTTTCGTGGTCACCGACGAGCCAGGATGCTACTTCATCCCTACACTGATTGACATCTGGAAATCACAAGGAAAACATAAGGATTTCATCAACTACGACAAGCTTGAGACATTCAAAGACTTCGGCGGAATCCGCATCGAAGACGACCTCCTCATCACCGAGACAGGCAACAGAATCTTGGGCAAACCTATCCCGAAGACCGTCGAAG
Source organism: Bacteroidales bacterium (assembly GCA_017645275.1). Taxonomy (GTDB): domain Bacteria; phylum Bacteroidota; class Bacteroidia; order Bacteroidales; family F082; genus Limimorpha. Next base: position 132,885 of record JAGCPH010000037.1, read on the forward strand.
ACGTTGAGAGATGCTGCGCCGAAGACAACGGCGGAATCCACATCCCTGGGGTTTTCTAAATAAAATGAAAAGACTTCTTGTCTTATCGTTACTATTGGTATTGGCGATATCGCTGGTCGGACAGACGTTTGATTTCGAGCGTCTGCCCGACCTTAATATACCTCGCGCCGGACATAACGTGTTTTATGTCAACGACGAGCTGACGGTGGTCGGCGGTCACACCTCGGGATTTGTTATGACACCGACAGCCGAATATTTCAGCGACGGCACATGGCATACGATTTCTACGGTTTATCATCATGACGACGGGATGGCGGTGGTTATGAGCGACGGCCAGAGGGTACTCCTCGCAGGAGGTCACGACAAGAACCTCGGCATCGGACAGAGCTTCGAGGCGGAGATGTACAACAGCTTGACGCACACCTTCGAAGGCTTCGGCAGTCTCGAGCGCAACAGAGCGCTGGCACAAGGCGTAGAACTCACTGACGGACAAGTACTGATATCGGGCAACCACAAAGACAACGATGGTTTTGAAGTGTTCGACGGCAAGAAGTCTTTTAGTTTCGTAAAAGATGTAAGCATTTGGCGCTCATCGCCTTACATATTGCCAATTAAAAACGGCGATGTCATCTCTTTCGGCTCCGTCTGGCGCGGAAGTTTCGAGCCTTGTGACACCGTCGACCGCCTCAATGGCGAGCCGTTCACCGTGCCGCTGCTGAACGATTGGATGCCATTTTTGTACGACCAAAGCAACCATGCCAACGAATCGTTTATCGGAGATGAAGCCACTGGCGACTACTCCTATCTCATTGCGGCAAAGAATTTTAATGGCGAAGTTGCCTTCATCCATGTTAAAGACACCGTTTTTTCGCTTTTGGAGACCACAATTCCAGTGCCTACGATGACGGAATTTGGAAGCATAAAATATGACCGTCCCGCCATCGCCGACCGCAGTGCAAAACGTGCATATTTGGTAGGAAACGACACCACAAACCGAGTTTATGTAGTAGCGGTTGAATACGACAAGCATCCTGCTCCGCTCACCTTATATAATATCGGTCCTTTGGAAGATTTCGGCGATGCCACTCCTGTTTTGACACCCGACGGCAACCTCATTATCGCAGGAGGCATTATCGACGACAACTTCGCGCCTTTGGCCTCGGTGTGGCTGATACATATTGGCACTGAAAAAGCCTTGGTGGAGGCCGAAACCAGCCGTGATTTGACTTGGCTTTGGGTGCTTGGCAGCTTTTTGTTGGCAGTGGCGATTATCGCGGCTATCCGATACGACATGCGGCATCGCTCCAAGCCTGAATCTGACGCCACATCCAATGAGTTGATAGCTCGCATCATCCAGCTGATGGAAACGCAGCAAGTTTATCTTAACCAAGATTTGAAGGTTAAAGATGTTGCCGATTCGCTTAATGTATCCAGCAACACCATCTCTGCATGCATCAACGCGCAAAAAGGCTGTTCGTTCAACCAGTTTGTGAACGAATATCGTGTGGAGCACGCCAAGAAGCTGCTCAGCGAGGCCACCGACATTAAGATCTCCCACATCTGCTACGAGTCGGGATTTGCCTCTGAGGCGACCTTCTTCAGAGTTTTTAAAACCACCACAGGACTAACTCCAAAGGAGTGGTGTGCAAACTCAAGTATCAAGTAATTTACGTTAATCGATACTTAAGAAAGTTCAATTTGTAAACAAAAAACTCTCATTTTACACAATCGACTCTCAATATGCAAAATGAGAGTCGATTTTTTGTGCTTTGACACCTCTGTCTCAAAGCTTTTATTTAGTTTTGCAACTTCCTATTTTTAAAATTATTAAATCAAACATACAATGAAAACTAAAAGCTTTATCCTTTCAGTGATTGCACTGTGCTGCATGACGATGGCACAGGCTCAAAAAACCGATGTCATGACCGCCACCTTGCAACATGGCGACAACGTGACCGTATTCACAACCCAGACGGCTTTTGCCAATGCATACGCCGCAGCCGTTGATGGCGATGTGATTACACTTTCTCCTGGACAATTTAATGCGACGAACCTCACCAAATCGGTAAACATCTATGGCTCTGGGTTTGAAGAAGATGAGACCAATGGTACTGGAATTACCCAGATTAACGGCAATCTGAATATTGGAGTGACTGACGAAACCTTGAGCAATGTTCATATTGAGGGTGTGTATTTCTATGATTACGTTATCAATAACGAATCTTCCCCTCTGACTAATGTAACTATCAAAAAATGCAGTTTTAGACGTGATATAAGTATTCGCAGTGAAATTACAAACGTCACTTTCTGCGATTGCTATACATGTTCCATATACGGCATTTCTGACATTATGGCCACTAACTTATTGGTGACAAATTGTTATGTCAACGGTTGTGTGAGAGCATTCCAATTGGGAAGCACGGTACTCATTGACCATTGCATTATCACTGGTTTCATTGCTGTATATTCGAGTGGCAATATAACTGGAGATTTAGCCTGCTCAGCTTTTACCTGGAAAAACTGTGTTTTCACATGGTGGAATTCTACTTCCCAGTGGAGTAATTATAATTATAATAGAGTTGGCGTAGGTGCTACTGTCTATAATTGTATTTACAGACAACACATGGGCAATATTTCTTTTACGTCATATGACCTCATACAAGTTGAAAGGGGTACCCAAATTTTTAGCGATGCTAACAATGATACATATACCCCAACCAGAACCTTTACACTGATACAACCAACAGTATGGCTTGGCACGGATGGGACACAAATTGGCGTCAGCGGAGGCAACTATCCTTGGAGCAGAGTGCCGGCAACGCCTGTAGTGAAAAGCCTGCAGCTTGATGTTGATGGTACAAATCTGAATGTAACTTTCGATGCGGAGACACGCTAACCATTATTTGCAAACGACTATGAACAGACTAAGAAGCATATTGCTCGCTGTCGCCACTGTCGTCTGCACGACGATGATGGCACAGACGCCGAACGCCATCACCCAGCAGCTCTATTGGCTGGATGGTGACATCAGTTCGGCACAGGCAGTGACATCAACAGTTGATATATCCGGCCTTTTGCCAGGATTACACTCCTACTCCATTCGTGTAAAAGACTCAAACGGGCTTTGGAGTTCGATAGTTACCAAGTATTTTGTCATTCCTTATTATGAGCCAGCGGCAACCGCCATAGCTCAGCGTGAATATTGGATTGACGGCAACGTGGCAGCTCGTACTGCACTCGGTGAATCGCCAGCGGTCATTTCTATTGGCAGTCTTTCGTCGGGTCTGCACTCGCTTTCCGTTCGCGTGAAAGACGACGCCGGTCGGTGGAGTTCGGCTGTAACCAAATATTTCATCATACCATCGGCAACGGAATCATCGAGCGTGGCAATTGCACGCTACATGTACTGGATTGACGGCAATGTGGCGAACTGTGTGACGGGCAACGTTACCGGCAGCGCCATCGGGATAGACTTCTCGGCACTCTCAGAAGGCACCCATACCCTCAGCTGGCGAGTGAGCGACACCAAAGGCGCGTGGGGTCCAGTGAAAACAGAAACATTCACCTATTCGAACCTCACCGCAGCAGGCGATTGGAATGTCGCTGCCAATTGGAACACTGGCGTTGTGCCAGCAGATGGTACTGATGTCACCATCGCCGCAGACATCACCATCCCGAGTGGTTACATTGCCAATGCAAACAACATCACCATCGCCGATGGAGGAAGCCTTACCATCGAGGACGGCGGTCAGCTTATCCACAGCAACACCATGAATGTCACTACAGAGAAAAACCCTGAAAAAGCTACTAACTGGGGCGAGCCAGACCCTGCCAGTCCTTACGTCCCCGACGGTTGGTATTTCATAGCATCGCCTGCCGACGGTGCCAGCTTCGGCACAGTAACCACTGGCGACTACGACCTTTACCGATTTGACAACGCGAACAACCTATGGCTCAACCAAAAGAACGTCGCCAACGCATCACTGTTTGAAAACGGATTCCAGAGAGGCACGGGGTATCTTTACGCCACCAACGAAGAAAACGTCACGCTGCAATTCAGCGGCGAAGCTATCCCATACGAATCCACCTATACCATTCCTCTTGAGGCGGGTTGGAACTTGGTTGGCAACCCGTTCACACGCAATGTGGTTCCTAACCAGAGCTATCTCACACTTGTCAATGCTGCGTCAACCACAGCTGTTACAGCAGGCAGCGGCGAGATCACCCCAGGTATGGGTATCGCAGTATATTCAGAAAATGGCGGAACCCTTGGCTTTACACTTCCTGGCGAAGCCTCATCGGCGCCAAGCAACAACATTCAGATGACCTTGTCGCAGACAGTCACCACCCGTGGCGAAACGCATACCACCACTATCGACAATGCCATCGTGAGCTTTAATGAAAATGAACGCATGCCGAAATTCGACCTCTTAGAAGGTCGTGCCAAGCTCTACATACCGAAAAGCAACAACGATTACGCCATCGCGTTCAGCAACCGTCAGGGCGAGGTGCCAGTATATTTCAAGGCAAAAGAAACAGGAAGATATACGATTTCCGTTGAGACGCACGGCTGTGCATCTCTACAAGGGGTGAAATTGATAGATAAATTTGAAAACGTTGTTATTGATTTAGGTATTGAGAACAGTTACACATTCATTGGCACGCCTGCTGACAGCAGAGACAGATTCATCATCCGGTTCGAGAACTCTGAGAATTTCGAAAGTTCAGATTTCGCCTACCAAAACGGCACCGACATCATCGTCAACGGCAATGGTGAACTGCAAATCTTCGATGTAATGGGACGTCTGGTTTCACAACAATATGTCAACGACATTGAAATCATTGCAAAACCGTCGCAAACAGGCGTTTACATTTTCAAACTAGAAGGAAAAACACAGAAAATTGTCATTAAATAATTAGGAGGGAATCGCAATGAAAAAGATATTATTCACAATAGCTATTTTAATGACAATGGCATTTGGTGCCAACGCACAAAGCGACGCGTTTTTCAAATGGAACAATGCCGACAATGAGACGTACCGCGATATAGACAACGGCATCAGTTTTGCATTGCCAAACGGCCATGGCTACGATTACGACAGCGAAGCTCCCCTCGGTAGCGGATTGCTAATCCTCACTGCATTAGGCGCAGGCTACGCAGTAATGCGCAAACGCAATAAATAGATAAAAGTCTATTTTACTAAACTTTTTTTCTTTTTTAACTGACATTTTGTCAGAATTTTGTATTTTTGCAGTTTGTATCGTTTCACTTGTCATTTCGAGCGAAACGAAGTGTAGTCGAAAAATCTTTTTCAAACGTTAATTTTAAAAAGGATTTCTCCACTACGGTCGAAATGACGAAAAAAACAACTGACTGTTCTCGTCATTTCGAGCGAAACGAAGTGAAGTCGAGAAATCACCGGCATGGATTGAAAAAAAATAAATATCATATACAATGAAAATCTCATATAATTGGCTTAAACAGTACATCAAATGCGACCTCCCGGCGGAGGAACTTGGAAAAACATTGACAGGAACAGGTCTCGAAGTGGAAGACATGACACGTTATGAGTCGGTGAAAGGCGGCCTCAAAGGCGTCGTCGTCGGCAAAGTGCTCACATGCATCGACCACCCTAACTCCGACCATCTTCATATCACCACAGTTGACGTCGGTCAACCTGAGCCTCTGCATATAGTGTGCGGCGCCCCTAACGTGGCTGCCGGACAGAAAGTCCTCGTGGCAACAATAGGATGCGAGCTGTGGAGCGGCGACGAGAGCTTCACCATCAAGAAAGGCAAAATCCGTGGCGAGGTGTCGGAAGGCATGATCTGCGCCGAAGACGAGCTCCAACTCGGACCATCACACGAAGGCATCATGGTGCTGCCAGAGAATTACGAAGTGGGCAAGCCTGCCTCGTTCTATTTCCCTGTGGAAGAAGACTTTACATACGAGATTGGCCTCACCGCCAACCGCTCCGACGCCACCTCGCATATTGGCTGCGACCGCGACATCGTGGCTGCCCTCAACCATAAGAACGACACACGCGAATACCATATCACACGCCCTTCAGTGGACGCTTTCAAGGTGGAAAACACCAATAACAACATCGAGGTCATCGTGGAAGACACCAAGAACTGCCCTCGTTACACCGGCGTCACCGTCAGTGGCGTGAAAGTAGGACCTTCACCGGCATGGCTTAAAAACCGCCTCGAGGCAGTGGGTATCCGCTCAATCAACAATATCGTCGATATCTCCAACTTCGTGTTGATGGAAGTCGGCCAGCCGATGCATATCTTCGATGCCGATAAAATCAAAGGTAAAAAAGTGATTGTCAAATGCTTGGCAAAAGACACTCCATTCACCACTTTGGACGGCGTACAGCGTAAGCTCAGCGACACCAACCTCATGATTTGCAACGCCGAAGAGCCTATGTGCATCGCTGGTGTGTTCGGAGGCCTCGACTCAGGCGTCACCGAGGAGACCAAGAATGTCTTCATTGAGAGCGCTTACTTCAACCCTACCTCTATACGTAAAACCGCACGTTTCCACGGGCTTCAGACAGACGCCTCGTTCCGTTACGAGCGTGGCTGCGATCCTAACATCACTATGTATGCACTGAAACGCGCGGCATTGCTGGTGAAAGAACTGGCAGGCGGCACCGTGTCATCAGAGGTGAAAGACGTGGTCAACGGCGACTTCACCCCTGTCCGCGTGCAGCTCAAATTCGACTATCTCAACAAAATCGCCGGTCAGAATATAGAGAAAGATACGGCTGTCAACATCCTCAAAGACCTTGACTGTCAAGTGGTTGAGCTCACCGACGCCTACGTCACAGTGGATATCCCGACATGCAAAGTCGATGTGTACCGCCCTGCCGACCTCGTCGAGGAAATCCTCCGCATCTACGGCTACGACAACATCGCTATCCCTACAAAAATCAACGCAAGCCTCAACGTCAACGTAAAACCTGACAAGGAGAAGATTCAGAAAGAGATTTCTATCTTCCT
>JAGCPH010000003.1 GCA_017645275.1 Bacteroidales bacterium
ATCCTTTCACAAGGTGAGAGGACGAGACATCTCGCGGATGGAGACTCCCGATTCCGGTCCGACAACGAGGTGCTCAGCAATTTCGGGATAGCGACGCGGAAGCTCTGGCAACGTCGTGAAACTCAAGGAGATAAGGTTGCGATTAGGATGTCTGTTTCCTTGCACAGCTCGAAAACCAACAACAGAATAAGTATGTAGAAAGCATGATTGTTCCTTGTTTGGACGAGGGTTCGACTCCCTCCAGCTCCACGATGATAGGACTAAAAATAATATTGTTTTCAGCGACTTTCGCACTTCTTTTGACTAATCTGTATGGTTGGTTGCTGAAACGTTATTATGTGCCGGCGCCTTTTAAGGAGCAGTTTGAGAAGCTGTTTCCGGCGCATAAGATGGTGGCGACGTTTTATCTGCTGCATCTTTACGAGATACCATACCTTTTTAATATAGGTGACCCCGCGGCGTTGTTTTACGTGAACGGCACGGCGGTGATGTTTTTCTCGTCGTTCACCTACGTGATGGTGAAAGGCTATTTCTTCCTTGATTTGTTCAGTCCAAAGAGGATGCTGGTGTTTATGCTGCCGGTGGTGATATGCTGGCTGGTGCTGTTGTTGCCGGTGGTGGGCGTGATAGAATTCAGCGACACGTTTAAGATTGTGATGTTTTGTGTGGTGTCGGTGGTGAGTGTGTCGTATATCTTCTTTTTGGTACATTTTAGAAATAGGATTCATAGGGTTATCAGTAGGATAGAGGAGGTTGAGTATTCGAATGAGAGCGATTTCTCGCTGAAGTTCGCGAAGCGTATAGAGTGGCTGCCGCTGTCGGTTTGTGCCTTGATGTACGCCTGTTTCGTAATCGACCATCCTGTGGCGAAGCTTGTGCGCGACATCATATGCATAGTGGCGAATGTGTGGTTTGTGTTTTACACCTTGAATCCGCATCGCACGGTACGTCCTGAGGTGGCCAAGGCTGTGGATAAAGAGATGGTGGCAGAGGATGAAAACAAGCCGGTGAAGTGGCATCTTTCGGAAAAGAAATGTAAAGAGATAGAGGGAAGAATGATGGATATGTTGCACAACGAGAAGCTATATCTCTCTGACCATTTTACGATGAGCGAGTTGGCACATCAGATGGGAGTGAACAGAAGTTATGTGGGGGAGGTCATCTCGAGAGGCAGCTACGAATCGTTTTACAGGCTCATCAACACGTTGAGGGTTGAGCATGCATGCCAAATGCTCAGCGATGATTCGCATGGCAAGATGGAGCAGATCGCGTTGGAATCGGGGTTCTCGTCGGGAAGTGCATTCTCACAGGTTTTCAAGAAAATAAAGGGCATTACGCCAAGGGAATACATCGAAAATAAAAATTCTTTTTCAGAATAAAATTTTGTTGTTTTAAAGTAAAAATGATTGTTTTAAAATAAAACGATTGTGCTTTAAAATTAAAAATTGGTGCTTTAGACTAAAGACTAAGGCACTTTTTTATTATATTTTTGCAGCCGAAAATTGAATAAACATTTAAAATTTAAGATATGACAACATTTCAGATTATCGGCGTGATTTTTATGGCCGTTTGTGCTGTGGGGATTGTCTACGGCATGAGTAAGGGAAACAAGAAAGACATGCGTTGCATGCTGCTGTTGCTGGCATTGCTGGCGACGGGACAGGCGTGGGGCTATCATGGAACGCTCGTCGGCGACGGTTCTTGTACCAATCCGTATACCATCGGGGATATGGACGACTGGAACATGTTTACGAATCTGCTCAACGACCCGGTGTATGCACCTTATTATTGCGACAAGCATTTCAGGTTAGGCGCTGATCTCGGCAGTGAGAGCACCAATCCGGACGACAGGGTGACGACATGGGCATCCAAAGATTCGAGATATCCATTTTGCGGCACCTTCGATGGCAACGGACATACCATCTGGATCAAATATGTTAAGGATGATTCCAGCGTAAACCCGAGTGAGGATTCAAGTCATGGAGTGGCGCTGTTTCAATATGCGAGCCATGGCTGCGAGATACACGACCTTATCGTAAGAGGCGAGATTTATACCAATTATAAATATGCGGCGGCTCTCATTTCTTATATTAGTGAAGGAAGCTCGACTAACAGCAAATATGTCGGCATTGACCGTTGCACTTCATATGTTGATATTTTGTATGAGACCTATGCAGGCGATGCTTGCTCTGGCGGATTTGTCGGATATTCAGGCCATTATGTCTTCTTGAACATGAATGACTGTCTCTACCGCGGTGTTTACAGAGGTGAAGTCACCGGTGTCTGCGGTATGCTGGGTTATCAGGCAAATAACGGATGGGCTTATTTCGAGGACTGCTATGTCAATCCGACACATTTGTATATCAATTATTCAGATGATAATCATAATTTCTGCAAATTCGGTTATGATATTGGTGAAGTACCATGTTACACCTGCCACAACTCACTCTATGAGAACCCTGGTTTCGGCGACGAGCAAGGCGAAATCACTATTTTGGATTATATAACTCCTGAATCTGTGGCATCGTTCTTGGGCAACTGGGTTGTGCAAGCAGGACAGCCTATCCCTGTGACTATCAACATGGTGGCGGATCACTGCACTCTGTACTCCGGTTTTAATGCATATAGCTGTGATGTGAGATATAACGCCAATAACAACTCCAATGAGGCATACGGAAAGGTCGTCGATGGCGACAAGGCGACAAAATGGTGTGTGTATTATCCTTACAGCACGCATGATTCTTGGGTGCCTATTAGCGTGTATTTTAATTATGACAAAAGCTTTATTCCGAAAGGCTACATACTTACCACTGGCAGCGACGTGGAAAATCATCCCGACCGTCTGCCGAAGGAATGGGAGTTCTACGGATGGAATACAAGCACTAATAATTGGGATTTGCTTGACCATCATACAAGCGGTTCGCTGCCGCAAAAAAACGTCGCTGACAAAGCTTTTTTGTTGAAAAACTATGAGAGTATCACCACCGACTACAATAAGTTCTGGCTTAAGATTGATAAGATTGAGAGAGAGGATGAGTATTGGAACGGATTATTTGGTGGTGGCTGGGTGATCAATGAAAATGATTTTGCGTTTGAGTTGGGCGAGATCAGGATTTTCGGTGTGTTGTCGGAGAACGACCAACATGATTTGGCCAACTGCGCCATCAGCGGGTTGTTGCCTTACTATGAACATACTGGTAGCGCCATCACGCTCCGTTATATGGTGACTGACTATGATGGTGACGAGTTGGTGGAAGGTGCTAATTCTCATTATACAAAAACAATAACTCGAAGATATGGAGTACAGACTGAGAATGTCTCTGAAGTGATAGGATCAGGTGAATACACCTTTACTATCACAGGACATAACATGTTCTATGGCACGCAATCGACTTCGTTTGTGGTGACCGACCCTGATCTTCCTGACCCGATGGTTTGGACGAATGATGGTGAGAATACATATTATTATGTAAAGATGCCGGCAACAGGGCAGACCACTTTGGATCTTTCGTCTGATGTGAGGCCGTTTACGGAGTCGTTCTATGTTTATAACGATGGCGGTCCTGGTAAGTATTACTCTCCGAACTGTGACGGCAAGCTTGTGATTCATGCGCCGGAAGGCTATGTGCTTCAGGTTGAAGGCTATGTGCGTAGCGAAGGCTATCCGAACGATTATCTCGTGATTTATGACGGCGACGATGTGGATGACCCTGTGCTTGGTGATCTTCATTATGGTACTAAAGACAGCCAAAACGTTCAGTTGATGAATACAAAGGGACGTGATATGTTGCTTCACTTTATATCCAACGATGTGAATAACACATATGGTATGGAACTGTTGGTGACACCTGTCAGTGCGACAACTGGACATGACATTGATATCGCTGGTGCTGATAATGGCAACGTCACTACAACACTGACTGAGGATGTGCTGATAAACACTGATATTGTGTTGAACATCAATCCAAATAGTGGATATATGCTGCAAAGCATCAATGCCATGGTTGAAACAAAAGTGTTGAATGTTGATGGCGGTTTGTGGTATTTGGATGATCCTGACACGCAGGATGACGAGAGGACGACGGCCACTTTCATCATGTCTAGCGGCGATGTCACGGTAATGCCGGCTTTTGCGGCAACCAATGCGTTGTCGGTCAATATGCCATATAATATTGACAATCCGGCTGATGCCATGAAGGTGTTTGTTCCGGAAGAGATTACGTCGTTTAAGGTTTATAATGCTTATGGTTACCAAGGCGGTTACAGTCGTAACACCATATCTTATATGCTGCTTATCGCTCCAGATGACAAGATTTTGCAGATTTCAGGCACTATCGATCCGTCTGACGGAGGCGCTTATTTTGAAGCTTACGATGGCGATAATATGAACATTTCTCTGGGTTATTGCGACAAAGACAATAAAGACATCGGAGTGCTTGTCTCGAGCGGTAATCAGGTGCTTCTGCTCTTTGTGAGCGATGATGGCAATTGTGGGAAAGGCATTGACATCACTGTACGGCCTCTTGACCCTGATGCTTCTTACACAATCCCGACGGTAACTGCTACGGGAGGAACTATCACTCCAAACCAGCCTACAGCGCAGGTTTGTGACAATATCAATTTGCAGATCGAACCATCTAATAGCTACAGGCTCAATGAGTTGAAGGTGACGCAGACGGTGAATGGTAACAATTATGAAGTGGCTGTCAACGGCGGTTTGTGGCATGACGCAAACCCAACTGAGGCATCGTTTGTGATGCCAGCCAATGATGTGGCGATAACACCGGCTTTTACCAATAACTTCACGTCTGGAGACGGTGGCTTGTATATCAACATGCCGATAAGCAACTATTCGTATGCGCCGAAGACGGTTAATATCCCTTCCGATGTCACCTCGTTCAAGGTCTACGATAACGGTGGCAAGGACGGCAACTACAGTACATATTGCGATGGCTACATGGTGTTGACAGCTCCTATAGGCTACGTGCTCCGTCTTTCGGGCAACGTGACATGCCAGGACAAGGGCACTTATAATGACTTTTTGAAGGTTTATGACGGAGATGATGTCGACGATACGCCTCTGGGCAATCCTGATGGCTTCGGAAATACTGCAGGCTTGAATTTCGGGCCGTTGACAAGCAGCGGACGCTCGATGATGCTCTATTTCCATACGGGTAACAATAGCATGCGCGGTCTCGACCTGACGGTGGAGGTCTCAAACGAGGATTATCCTTACATCATAACTTTTGACGGCTCCAATGCGCCAGCCAATTGCGGCATTGCTATCTCGGGTTATGAAAGTGTGTCGGGAACTCATTACGTAGCACATGTCAACGACGATATCATTGTTAATGTCACACGTGACGACAATCATCTGCTTGAAGCAATATCGGTGAAAGATGCCGACGGCAACGAGATAGCGCTGTCGCAAGGTCTGGCATGGTACAACGGCAACAATACCTTGGCTACGTTCACTATGCCGGCACGAAATATTACAATAACTTACGAATTTGTCGAAAAAGGCAATCAATATGTTAATATGCCCAAGCTTAACACTGCCCAAACTCCGATGGAAGTCACTGTGCCAGAAGGTGTTACGTTGTTTAAGATATACGACGACGGCGGTCCTAATGCAAACTATTCGGACAAATGCAACGGCTACTTGTTGGTGACGGCGCCAGCAGGTAAGGTGTTGCTGCTCACTGGCGTGGTCATTTCGGAGAGACATACTGACTTTATGGTGCCTTACGAAGGCAATACCGATGCCAAACCTATTGATTACTATATGTATGGCTCGCATCTTAACGGCGGCGAAAACATCGGAGGCTTGGTGACCTTCGGCAACCAGATGTTAGTGCGTTTCTATTCAGATTACGCATTCAACTATGCGGGTCTTGACCTCACTGCCACTGTTATCGACCCGATAACGAAATATGTGAAAGGCTATGGCTCCGACACCGACAACGGTCCGTGGAGTTTCATAGCGGCTCCTATGAAATATTATGCTATGCCGGAAAATGTGACCAACCTGTTCCCGTTGGTAAACGAGGTTCCAAATACGGCTTCGGCTGACTATGATTTGTACCGTTACAACCAGAGCTCTGAGGCTGAGTGGGAGAACTACAAGGCACACAAAAACGGCTTCACACTTAATGACGGACAGGGTTATCTGTATGCCAACAGATATACGAGGACTTTGCAATTTGCAGGTGCTGTCAATATCGACAATAGCAAAGATGTGGCGCTCGCTTATGATGCAAGTGCCGGTCTGCCTGGCTGGAACCTTGTCGGTAACCCGTTGATGGCCAACGCCTACGTCAACAAACCATATTATGTGATAAATGACATAGGCAACGACATCGAGCCAGTTGACAACTATATGACTTTGCCTGTCTCGATGTGTGACGGCATTATTGTGTGCGCTGACGGTGAAGACGAGACTGTCAGATTCAGCAAGACACAACAGTCGCGGTCGATCGACAATGGTTGCATCGCTATGACATTGTCGAAGGTAGGGGATTATCAAGATAAAGCCATTGTGAGCTTTAACGAGGATGCCAAATTAGGAAAATTCATTTTCAACGAGAACAACGCGAAGCTGTACATCCCACAGGATGACAAGGATTACGCTATAGTCTACGCTAAACGTGAAGGGGAAATCCCTGTCAATTTCAAGGCCAAAACAACAGGCAAATATACCATTAGCTTTGAAGGCGATGATATGAGAGATGTAAAATTGGTTGACAAATTTGAAAATGTGACTGTTGATTTGAATGCTACACCGTATTATACATTCACTGCATCGGCAGTCGACAATGCCGACAGATTCAAATTGGTGTTTTCTTCGACAGGCTCAGAGACCGGCTCTGAGACATTCGCTTATCAGAACGGTGACCAAATAGTGGTTGATGGTGAAGGTGAGCTGCAGGTGTTTGATGTCCTCGGACGACATGTTGCCGATTATGAAATCAGCGGAGTTCAGATAATCGACGCGCCGCAGACTGGTGTTTACATTATCAGATTGATTGGAAATGAAAAGAAGACACAAAAAATTGTTATCAAATAGAATATAATGAGATTCCTCACTCCGTTCGGAATGACATAAAAGGATTAAAAATTATTAAAAATGAAAAAGATAGTATTTGCAATTATTATGATCATAACGCTCAGTGTCAGTGCCAGCGCCCAGAAAGATGGTTTCTTCGGCTGGAACAACACCGATGAGAACACCGATAGATATTACGACAATGGTCAGTTTTTCACATTGCCTTCGTCGCATGGCGAAAACAACGACCAGAACGCTCCGTTAGGCAGCGGTCTGGTCGTCCTTGGCGCATTAGGCGTCGTTTATGCAATCCGAAAAAAATGTCGTCGACCTTAGTTGGTCGGTAATGAAAGCTATCTCACGATCTTTCTGGTGACGGTTTTTCCGGAAGTCGTAATACCTTTAACAATATACATACCTTGATTCAGCTCGTTGACGTTGTTTGCGTTGACGAGCTGTCCGTTTATGTTGTATATCGCGATGATGTTTACAATTTCCTCATATCCAATTTCTGGAACTGAGGTTACTTCTATTAAGATATAGTTTTCGCCGTTTGGTGTCAAAGCATAGTCCGACTCGCAGCCGTCGTAAACTGCTGTGAGTTTTAATATATAGTCGCCTTGCGCCATTTCCACAAAACATGAAGTGTATTCGGCTTCAATCTCTATTACTTCTTTGGTCTCATCGCAATAAAGATTGTAGTGGAGAGGTGTGGTCTCAGGTGCATCCCATGAGAGTGTAGTGCCAAACATGTCGTTGGTATAGGTGTATTCGCCTTGGAAGTTTGTCGGAGCCGGGCATTGCGCCGGTGGGGTAGGAGGAGTGAATCCTTGTCCCATGGTGCCGTCCCAGCCGATGTTCTGTCCGTAAAGACCGCTTGAGTCGCTCTTTACCCATGCCACGATATTCTGTCCGCCGTGGAAGCCGGTGCTGTTCTTATCACCAGTCTTGTTATATGTACTTGAACACATCGTGGTGTTCCAGATCTCGTTTCCGTTCATGTCGAAGCCATGTGCCGCCACAGTCGAGGCGTAACTTGACATGCTAATACCTTTATGATAAATCACAGAGAATCCTTCGCCGTATTCAAATGCATCGATGCGGTAGCCACCACAAGGGACGGTGCCGTTATCAAGTACGAGGATGCCATCGCCCCATACCGTATCGCCAAATTGTGTGATACGGTTCATGAAGATCTTGCAATTAATTTGATTTTGGGCGTCGGTCTGCTCATATACCAGTATGATGTCGTGGCTAATCGGGTCAACGGTGGCATAAGCGCTGATGTAGAAGTTGTCGACGTCGAGTTTGTGTACAGGAGTTCCGTCGGTGTTAGAGAGTGTGTTGGCTCCGAATTGGTCGAAGTGGAACACATACACATTGAAACTGCTTCCTGTGCCTCCAGCATGCCAGATGTATGCATAGCCGCCGCCCATGCCATCAGACAGGGCATAGTGTCGGTATGTCGACTGGAATGTCTTTCCCGACATCAATAAGGTGTGTGGACTGTATTCCGAACCGTCAGGGTTATAGCCTGCCACGTAAATCTCTTTTTCCTTGTACAAGCCAGCGCCGTTACCAAGTTTCTCATATGTCACAAACACCCGGTTGTCGTTGCTCAAGGTGAGCTGTCCATACATGCAGCTCTTGCCTGTTGCGTCGGAGATGGTTATCATATTGTTAAGTGCGCCATCACTGTTGACATATTGGACATAAAGCTGAAGGCCGTCGCAGCCGAGAGCCCATACGCCGCCGTCAGCAGCAGCTATCACCTCACAGCGTGAGTCGCCAAGTCCGCCGAACAGCATCACGCCCTGCTCACCCCAAGCATAGGTGCCGTCAGCATTGATCTTCACAGCTATGCTATGTCCTGCCTCCGTAGCAAAACAAGAAACTACTGCGTTGTCTGTGGTGGCCGTCATCGCAAAGCCCTGAGAGTATGATGGCATAGCATACTGATGCGAAGGCTCCATGCCATTGACATCCCACTGTGGCTCGCCTGCGAAGTTCAGACGCTGCAATTTCGGAACCCATCCGTTTGAAGCGAACTGTGACCATTGCATGTAAGTGTCACCCGTGATAGGGTCGGTGGAAAGATAAATCTCACCGGCATCAGCCGAGGTGTTGGCAATGAATGTGTTATTTACTGGATCGTTGACCCACTGCGCTTCCACAGTAAGAAACGCTGCCAAAGCAATAATTAATAGGTATAGCTTTTTCATATTTCAGATAAATTTTTGTTTAACATTGCAAAGTTATAATAAAATTCAATTATTGACAACAATTTTTTTTGTGATAATCTTGCCATTGGCCGTCGAGCCTTGCACGATATACATGCCGCTGCTCAGATTTTCGATGTTTTTATGATTTAAAATCTGACCGTTGATATTGTATATCGCAATGATATCGACGATTTCCGAATATTCTATTTCGGGAACTGACTCGCCGCCGTCAATCACAACGTAATCGTTGCCTTCAGGTGTTAATGCGTATTCTGATTCAGATCCGTCGGCATATGCGGCAGTGAGTCTGAATATGATGTCACCACTACATTCACCCAGGCCGATTATTTCCCCATCAATGAAGGCCACGTTGTATTGTGCGTCGACTGCATAAACGCCGTCAGGCAGGTTGTCGCAATAGATGTTGTAATGCTCTGGCTGTGTCGCAGGTGGATCCCATGACAAGAACACTCCGTAAACACCTTGATAGGTATCGATATGACCCTGGAAGTTGTCTGGCGCGAAGCAGCATGGGACTGGCGGAACAGGTATTATGATTTCTCCCATCTCGCCGCTTTCGCCTATATTCTGGCCATAAAGGCCTCCGTCTTGTGCGTTGACCCAGACCACGACATTCTGTGCACTAAAGTATCCCGAGGTGTTCTCATCAACGTTCTTAGGATAGGTATTGCTACACATCGTGGTGCTCCAAGTCATGTTGCCGTCACCGTCGAAGCCATGAGCCTCAACGGTCTCACCATAAATGCCGGGAACGGCCTTGTGATATATCACCGAGAAGCCAGTGTTAAAATTGAAGGCATCGATGCGCAGCCCGAGACACTGGCTGGTGCCGTTGTCAAGCACGAGGATGCCGTCGCCCCAAGGCTTCTCGCCATCCATAGTGATGCGGTTTATCCAGATTTTGTATTCCGATTGAGTCATACCTTCTGTCTGACGATACACTAACAGTATGTCGTGACTCACAGGGTCAATTGTGGCATACGCACTGATATAATAATTTGCTGGGTCTGGCGTATGCACCGCCACTCCGTTGGTGTCAAAGATGGTAGGAGCGCCGTTCTCGTTGAAATGTGTCACGTAGATATTATATGCCCCATTTAGGCCGTTGTGCCACTGATACACGTATGCGCCGCCTCTGCCGTCGGATATCGCATAATGTATGTAGCTCATGCCCACAGTCTGCTGGCTGAACAGCAAGGTCTCAGGCATTGTCAGTTCGCCGTCTTTGTTGTATTTCGCTACGTAGATCTCTTTCACATAGTTGGTATAACCTTGGATTGTCTGTTTGGCGTACACCACAAACACTCCGTCGTCATTGGCTGGCACCAGTTGTCCGTTGGTGCATTTCTTCGCAGGGTCGCTGATGGTGGCCATCGTTCTCAAAGTGCCGTCGGCGTTGACATATTGGAGATAGGATATATCCATGTCGGTGCCGAGTGCCCAGAATCCACCGTCATTGTCGGCAAGCAATTCAGAGCGACCGCCGCCAGCGCCATCAAACAGCATCATGCCATCGGTGCCCCAAGGTGTAGTGCCGTCAGCATTGATCTTCACTACCCAGTGATGCGCGTCGGCGCTGCGGTTCATGGTGACGACAGAGCCATCGCTCAAGGCCGCTATAGCATATCCTGGCGACCAGGTGGCGAGGTTTGGCGTCGTGATGGCGATGCCGTCGGCACCCCATTGAGTGTTGCCAAAATAATCAAGACGTTGCAGTTTCTGTGACCAGCCGTTCTCCGACATGCTCGTCCATTGCACAAACATGTCGCCATTGCAATAAGGATGTGAAGCGATGCGTATCTCGCTGGCACTGCTCACGCTGTTAGCGATGAAAGTGTTGTTCGCCGGGTCGTCGACCCATTGGGCTTTCGCAGCATATACAAGGGCTAAGGTAATAATAAAGATGTAGATTTTTTTCATATTCAGACTAATTTTAACCAGTTGAACCTCGCAAAGTTACAAAACAAATATGAAAAAATCAAGAAAAAAATAAAAAATGTAGAGATGCACGGTCGCGCATCTCTACAAATAAAACGGTAAACCGTAAACTATTCCTTAATATTCGGCTCTTCCAAACCAAGGTGTTTCTTCTTGTCGACAGCCTTGAGGTATATACCGATGAGCAATGCGGCTACGCCGAGGCATGCTAACATGACGAGAGGCCATGTGTAGTCGTATTGTGTTGCTGCAATTGCTGGGTCGAGTGTGCCGTTATTGACAGCTTCCACCAACTGTGGGTTAGTGTTGTCGAGCACCTTTCCGATGAGCAATGGGAACAGCCACAGACCGATGTTCTGGATCCAGAAAATCAGAGCGTAAGCTGAACCGATGATTTTCTCGTCGACGAGCTTCGGAACGCTTGGCCACAATGCTGCAGGTACCAATGAGAATGATGAACCGAGCACAAGGATTGTGATGTAAGCCACAATGGTTCCGCCTGCTGCGCTGCCTTTGAACATAGGCAGGATGAAAGCGAATGTGAGGTGGCAGATGATAAGCAGCAATGAACCAATCATAAGCATTGAAGCGGCTTTACCTTTGTGGTCGACGTAGTTGCCAAGGATTGGTGTGATTGCCACTGCAAGGAGCGGGAACACTGCGAAGATTGTCTCAGCAGTACCGCGCATGTAACCCATGTAGCAGTAAACCACCAAGGCAACGACTGCGAGAACCATCAAACCGATTTTCATACCTTGCTTCTTTGAGAAGTTGCTTGCGAATGAGCAAATGGCGACTAGCAGCATCACGATGTACTGCACAATTGTCACTGAGCTTCCGCCCCAGAATGTTGTAGGATCAGCCTCGACGAGTGTGAGGTTGCACTGGAGCATGTTGACAGCGTATTTCTGGAATGGGAAAATGGCTGAGTAGTAAAGCACGCAGAGCAATGCGACGAGCCAGAATCCGAGGCTCGACAAAATCTTGCCGATATCGCTGACTTTGAATGGGTCGTCTTTCTCTTCTGCTTCGCCAGTCTGGCTGTCGAGTTTTTTGTCCATGAAGAAATAAACCACGAACATCATGAGGGCGATGCAGAGAAGCACCACGCCGAATGCCACTGAACGGCTCACGTCGATGGTTCCGCCGAGTTTTGCAAAATAAGGTGAGAAAATCATACATGTGGCAACACCAAGACGGGCCAAAGCCATTTCTGAACCCATCGCCAATGCTGTTTCACGGCCTTTGAACCATTTCACGATACCGCGGCTGACGGTGATACCTGCCATCTCAGCGCCGCATCCGAAAATCATAAAGCCGATGCCTGCCAGTTTTGCTGATGCCGGCATCCCTCTATAGAACGGAGAGACACCCAGCCAGTCAAATATCGGGATGTAGTTGAGGTTGTCGGTGAACCATCTCTCAAGACCGCTGCCGAAGAAACTCTCGCTGATGGCGTAATATTTAATCAAGCCGCCAACGAGCATCACAGCGCCTGACAACACCGCGGTGAAACGTACTCCCATCTTGTCGAGGATGATACCTGCGAAGATAAGGAAGAACACAAACACGTTGAGGAATGTCTCGGAACCCTGCATGGTGCCGAATGCTGTCGAATCCCAAGCTCTACCGCCTTCTTCAACGGTGCGCATCATGAGGTCCTTGATAGGGGATAGGATGTCCATGAAAATGTAGGCGCAGAACATTGCCAACGCCAACAGCAGCAAAGCGATCCATCTCATGGCCGCATTGTCGCGTAAAGTCTGAATTTTTTCTGTCATATTTTTAATTTTTTAAAATTTCAAAACTGTAAACGGTAAACCGTAAACTACTCTGTAGGCAACTGCACCACTTCTTTATTATATCCCTTCAACACTTCTTTTGCAAAATCAGCGATAGTCTGAGGTGTGATGCTCTTCACGATGGCGTCGAACTCAGCGTCGATGTTGATGTTATCCTCGACGAAATCCGACATGGCACTGATCCAGAAGCTGTTTTCTTCCTTCTGCTCGGCGCGTTTCTTGTAAAGGTTTTCAACGACTTTCGTCAAATCTTCCTGAGCCGGACCGTTGGTGGCGACGTCGTTCAATCCGTCACGTACCTTGCCAATGAGCTTCTCGTACATGTCACGGTTGGTGTCGAATGCGATGAGGAACAGATATGCTTCTTTCGGTTTTTCTGTTACTGTGCCATAAACGCCAACGCCGTATGTTCCGCCTTCTTCCTCACGGATAGTGCGTGTGTAGTAGATGTCCATAACGTCGCTGAGTACATCCATGTAAATCATATTGCGATAGTTGTACTCCATCAATCCGTTGATAGTCATATAGATAGTGACCTTAGGGTTCTGCATCTCTTTTTCATAGTGGCAGATGACGTCCTTTTCAGAAATGCCGAGTCCTATGTCATTCCATTTGTTCTCGCCTTTGCCTGCTTTCAATGATGCAAGATACTGTTCCACCAATGGCTTGAATGTCTCCTCGTCGATGTTGCCAACGAAGTAGAATGTGAAGTTTTTCGGGTCAGCGAAGCACTTCTTATAATATTTCATTGCCTTGGCATAGTTGATCTTGTCGACGTCTTCGGCTTTCATTCTCATGCGGAGCGGATGGTTGCCGTAAAGCACTTTCACCAATGAATCCGAGAATGTGGTCATCGGGTTGAGCTCGGTGTTTTCAAGAGCCGCCTTGGCACGCTGGGCGTACGACTGGAAAGCCTCTTTGTCGGTACGTGGTGCTGTGAAATACAGATAGATGAGCTGCATCATTGTCTCGAGATCTTGTGGCGAGCAGTTGCCGTTCATGCCTTCACCGTAGTTGCCGATGTAAGGAGCCACGCGCACTTTCTTGCCTGCGAGAACCTTAGGAAGGTCGGTTGCACTGAAGTTGCCCACGCCGCCAAGTGTGATGACATCGTCGATGTTCGACAATGTGATGAAGTCTTTTTGTTTGAGTGCTGAGAGACCGCCCCAGCTGTTGGCTGTGAAACGGATTTCGTCTTCTTTGAAGGTGGTCTTCTTGTAATAGACCTTCATTCCGTTGCTGAGTGTCAACACTTTAGCGTCAAACTCAGGCATATCGGCTTCTGCCATGATCATACCAGGTTTTGGCATTTTTGGAACGATAGGACCATCGAACACCTCTTCTTTATAAGGCTCGACCTCAATAGCGTTGGCTGCGTTGTAGAAACTCAAGATATCTTCTCTTGTAGGAAGCACTTCGCCTTCTTTCTTAGGCGCTGTCACTGTGATGACGAGGTTGTTTTCAGGGATGAGCTGTGCGGCATAACCGTTGATGTACTCAAGCGGGATGTTTGGGATAAACTGCTGATACAGAGCGTATTCCTTCTCAATACCCATCATAGGTTCATTGCTGAGGAAGTTGTTGAGGCATTCGCCGACATATCTCTCGTTTTCAGTGTTGTTTCTCTCATTATATTGGCTTTCAATGCGTTTCATAAAGTCAGCCTTGGCGCGCTCGTATTCCGACTCTGTGAATCCGAACTGAGCCATACGTTTGTTCTCTGTCACGAGGGCTGTGATGGCCTCGTCGATGCCGGCTGCGTCTTTTGCCATAGCCATGCTCGTCCAAGCGTCCTCAGTAGGTGCGATATAATAGTTTGAATAGTAGCTATATCCATAGACAAACGGAGGATTCGGCTTCTGTACAAGCTCCTGCAGACGGTTGATCTCCATCTCGGAGATGATAGCAAGCATGTACTGTGCAATCCAGTAGCTAATGTCGTTGCGCATCTCGAGAGGTGTGGTCTCCTGTTTGTAGTACAGGTTCACTCTGTAGTTGGTGGCCTCAGGGTCTGATGCGATGGCGACGATAGGCTCGTCGTTGTCCTCGATCATGAACTGTGGTCTCGGTGCCGGGTCGACAGATGTCGGGATGTCAGCGCACATCTCTTTGATGCGTGCCTCGATGGCGTCGACGTCGATGTCACCGACGATGATAAGTCCTTGAAGGTCAGGACGATACCATTTGTGATAGTAGTCGCGGAGTGTCTGGTATTCGAAGTTGGCTACGACCTCTGGAAGACCGCCTGGCAGACGGTTTGCGTAAGGGCTGTTAGGATACATGATAGGAAGTATCTCTTTCATGATACGCTCGTTAGCGTCCTCGCGTGTGCGGAGCTCCTCAAGGATAACACCACGCTCGTTGTCGATCTCGGCCTCCTCAAGGGCGATGAAGCTCGACCAGTCGTGGAGGATGAGCAAGCAGGTGTCAACCAAACCTGGAATATTGGTGGGGACGTTGGTCACCATATACACTGTCTGGTCTATGCCGGTGCCTGCATTGAGGTTTTCACCGAATTTGATGCCGCGGCTCTGTAAATACTCACGAAGCGTCATGCCCGGAAGATTGGTCGTTCCGTTGAACGCCATGTGCTCAAGGAAGTGTGCGAGACCACGCTGGCTCTCTTCTTCCAATACCGAACCGACCTTCTGCGCGATGTAGAAATCGGCACGTCCTGATGGCTTCTCGTTGTGACGAATGTAATAAGTCAATCCGTTGTCAAGCTTGCCTACACGGACGTTCGGGTCCATCGGACAAGGCATTGCCTGTTGTGCGAAACTGCTGATCGCCATTGCGGCAATGAACAGCACTGATAATAGGAATTTTTTCATTTTTAAAACTATTTATTTATTAAACTTCAAACTTTAAACTTAAAAACTACTCTAAACTCTAAACTATCAACTTTCAACTAAAAAAGGTGAATTACATATTTTTCAACAAAATAAGGCTCTGCGTACCATTTCGTGATCGAAGTGCTCTTGCGTTTCCAGTTCTTAGGCACATTTCTGAGCTCTTCCTCGATGTCGCCACCTTTTAAATACAAAATGCCACCTGCCTCAATGTCGTTGGTCACACGCAACTTGTTGTTACACCATTTCACGAAATCGGGGAGCTGTGTCACTGCTCGGCTCACTATCACATCAAACTTCTCCTTGAGATTTTCAGCTCGTTCCTGAATGGCTGTTACATTCTGTAAATCAAGCCTTTCAATGACATCCTGAACCACTTTGATCTTCTTTCCGATGCTGTCGACAAGCAAAAACTTGGTCTGTGGAAACATTATAGCCAAAGGGATTCCCGGAAAACCGCCGCCTGTGCCAATGTCCAAAACCTTCATGCCCGGCAACAACTCGAAATATTTTGCGATAGCCAGCGAATGCAGGACATGATGCTCGTAAAAACTGTCCATGTCCTTCCTCGAGATGAGGTTTATCTTGCTGTTCCAGTCCTCGTAAAGCGGCGCAAGCTGTTCATACTGAGCCATTTGCGCTTCAGTCAAGTCCGGGAAGTATTTTTTTATAATATCACAATTCATTTTCAATATCATTCGATCTGTCATTTCGACTGAAGCGTAGCGTAATGGAGAAATCACGGGCATCTTAATGATGCGGAATCAATTGAAAAGCTGTGATTCCTCGACTACACTTCGTTCCGCTCGGAATGACGAATAATCTGCAAAGATACGAAAAATAATTTATTACAATAAATTAAGCCGATTTTTTTGAAAAAATTTATAACCCTTTCATATAATTTTTGTAATTTTACACGTTTTATCAAACGAAAATGGCTGGAAAAATCCGACATATTATCCTTGTGCTGCTGATTATCAACAGTTTCGGTTTGTTGGCGCAAAACGGCCAAAAACAGAAGGTCACCCTCGATTATATTGAAAAATATAAGAACATAGCGATGTGCGAGATGATCAAAGATAAGATTCCTGCCTCAATAACATTGGCACAAGGCATCCTGGAATCGGGTAACGGTACGAGCCGACTTGCCACCGAAGGCAACAACCATTTTGGAATAAAATGCCATAACGACTGGAATGGCAAGACGATGCGGCACGACGACGATGCCCCGAAAGAGTGTTTCCGAGTATATAAAACACCCGAAGAATCGTTCCGCGACCACTCGATATTCCTGAAAAACAATACCCGCTATGCCGCACTTTTCGATTTGAAAATCACCGACTACAAAGGATGGGCAAAAGGTCTGAAAAAGGCTGGCTACGCTACACTTCCCACATACGCCAACGTGCTTATAAACCTCATCGAGACATACGATCTGCAGAAATACGACCAGATGGTGGTGAGCGGCAAATTCAAATGCAAAAAGAAAGAGATCAAGAAAGAAGAGCCTAAGACCGATGAGCCACAGCCTGAAAAACCTAAGAAAGAGAAGGCTAAGAAAGAGAAAGTCAAAAAACCGAAGGTCAAGAGTATTAAGCCGAATGCTGTATTAGCCGTGGCACCTGTGTTTGCCGAATGCCCTGTCGTCGGCATGACTCCAGATCATCATTATATCCGCGAAAACTTCGGCGTGAAGTTCGTCTTGACAAAAGAAGGCGACGAACTGGCGACACTAGCTAAAGAGCTTAGAATCGCTGAGTATCAATTGGTTAAATATAACGACCTCGGCAGTAAGAAGACATTCACCGAAGGCGAGGTGCTCTACATCGGACCAAAACGCCGCAAAGCTCCGCAAGGCTATGATTATCATAAGATTCAGCAAGGCGAGACACTGCGCTATGTGTCGCGACTCTATGCAATCAAACTTGAACGCCTGTTCAAGATGAATGGCCTCGACGAAAACTCTGTCCTGTCTGTTGGACAAGAGATAAGATTAAGATAATCAATAGATTATAATTCCTCTTTAAGATATTTAGAGGTGTAGCCGACCTTGTTTTTCACGATATCCTCTGGTGTGCCCTGACCGAGTATCATGCCGCCTCTCTCGCCACCTTCCGGACCCATGTCGATGATGTAATCCGCCATCTTGATGACATCCATGTTGTGCTCGATGATGAGCACGGTGTTGCCTTTGTCGACGAGTTTGTTCAGCACTTCCATCAGCACCTTGATGTCCTCAAAATGCAAGCCGGTGGTGGGCTCGTCGAGGATGTAAAGCGTCTTGCCAGTGTCACGTTTCGCCAGCTCTGTCGCGAGCTTCACACGTTGTGCCTCGCCGCCTGATAGCGTGGTGGATGGCTGACCTAAGGTGATGTAACCAAGTCCTACATCCTGTAACGTCTTGATTTTCTGAAGGATAGAAGGGAAGTTCTCGAAGAAGACAACAGCCTCGTCTATGGTCAGATTCAGCACATCGTTTATCGATTTTCCTTTGAAACGCACCTCCAGCGTCTCGCGATTGTAACGTTTGCCTTGGCATGTCTCACACTGTACCTGCACGTCGGGCAGGAAGTTCATCTCTATGACACGTACTCCTGCTCCTTGGCATGTCTCGCAGCGACCGCCTTTCACGTTGAATGAGAAACGTCCTGATTTATAGCCTCTTATCTTCGATTCTGGCAGCTCGCCGTACAGCTTTCTTATCTCGTCAAACACCTTGGTGTATGTCGCTGGGTTCGAACGTGGCGTCTTGCCGATAGGAGCTTGGTCGATTTCGATGACTTTGTCAATAAACTCAAGGCCTTCGATGCGGCCGTAAGGTAACGGATTCTTCTCCGAACGGTAGAAATGCTTGCTCAGGATAGGGTAGAGCGTCTCATTGATGAGTGACGACTTGCCCGAGCCCGAAACGCCTGTGACACAAATCATTACGCCTAGCGGAAGGTCCAAATCGACGTTCTTGAGATTATGTCCGGTGGCGTTATATAATTTAAGGTGTTGCCCTTCGAATGGCTTCCTGCGTGTCGCCGGCACCTCGATGCGTTTCTTGCCTTTGAGGTAGTCGCAGGTGAGTCCTTTGCCACGCATCGCCTCCTTGGGAGTACCTTCAAACACAACATTTCCGCCATTCACGCCAGCTCCCGGACCGATGTCGATGATATGGTCGGCGGCGAGCATGGTGTCTTTGTCGTGCTCCACCACAATGATGCTGTTGCCGATGTCTCTCAGCTCCTTCAACGAGTCGATAAGTCTATGATTATCACGCTGATGCAATCCGATGGAAGGCTCGTCAAGGATGTATAGGATACCTGTCAGCTGTGAGCCGATCTGTGTCGCCAGCCTGATACGCTGCGACTCGCCGCCTGAGAGGCTCTTCGCCGGTCGGTTCATGCTCAGATAGTCGATGCCTACGTTGAGCAAGAAACTGATTCTTTTCTTGATTTCAATTAAAATGTCGTGCGAAATCTCTTTCTGCTTCTCGTCGAGATGCTTGGGGAGCTCGTTGAGCCACTTAGAGAGTGCGTTGACATCCATGTTCGCTAACTCGGCTATGTTTTTCCCATTAAGGCGGAAATAAAGTGCCTCTTTTTTGAGTCTTTGTCCATGACACTCAGGACATTCCACCTCGTTCATGAAGCTGTTCGCCCATTTCAGAATGGAGGCCGGAGCATTGTCTTCGCTCATCTTCCTTATCACGTTGACGATGCCTTCAAACGGCGATGAATATGTCGACGACGTGCCTAGATACTCCCTCGTGACGGTGAACGACTCGCTGCTGCCGTACAAGATGATGCTCATGGCGTTCTCCGGAATCTCGCTGATTGGCGTGTCGAGCGTGAATCCGTAACGTGTGCCTATCGCCTCAAGCTGACTGAAAACACTGTTGTTTTTGTACTCTCCGAGAGGTGCCAGTCCGCCTTTTTTCAAGCTCAGACTGGGGTCGGGGATGATCTTGTTCATGTCGACCTGAATGATGGTGCCGAGGCCGTTGCATTTTGGACATGCACCGTAAGGTGAGTTGAAACTGAAAGTGTTAGGCTCCGGGTCTTGATATGCGATTCCAGTCGTCGGACACATCAAAAGTTTGCTGAAATATCGCACATCCGTGGTGCCGTCTTCTTGTACCATCATCATGTTTTTGCCCCGACGAAATGCCGTCTCAACCGACTTTATAATACGCTCTTTAATTTCGTCACAGACAATTATCCGGTCGATAACTATCTCAATATCATGGGTTTTGTATCTGTCGAGCTGCATGCCAAAGACAATTTCCCGTATCTCTCCGTCGACCCTGACTTTCATGTATCCTTGCTGCCTGATCTGCTCAAACAGGTCACGGTAATGTCCTTTGCGGCCTCTTACCACTGGAGCCAGGATATTGACCCTTTTATTGTTGTATTGGGAGAAAATCATGCCCGTGATCTGCTCCTCCGAGTAACGCACCATCTTCTCGCCTGTATTATATGAATAAGGTATGGCGGCGCGTGCGTAGAGCAGTCGCATGAAATCGTATATCTCAGTGATGGTGCCCACCGTCGAGCGTGGGTTGCGGTTCACCGATTTCTGTTCGATGGAAATGACAGGGGAGAGGCCTCTGATCTCATCGACATCTGGGCGTTCCATGCTACCGATGAACTGGCGGGCATAGGCTGAAAATGACTCCATATATCGACGCTGACCTTCGGCGTAAATAGTCTCGAAAGCCAACGACGACTTGCCGGAACCACTGAGTCCCGTTATCACCACGAGCTTATCGCGCGGAATGCGTAAGTCGATGTTTTTTAGGTTGTTCTCACGCGCCCCGTAGATCTCGATGTATTCGTCTTCGGCAATATTTCTGTCCTTTTCTGTCATCAAAATCAATACAAATCCTCGATGATAGTGTCGTTTTCAAAATTCATGATATTGCCGCCTGTCGCTTCGTTGCAGTAGTCGGCAGTGAGGTTAAACGGACGTTTTGGTATCTTTATCTCGTAAACCTCTCCTTTTTTGACTTTCAATGACTGAGATCTCAACCAAGGATTGAAAATCTTCAAAAGTTTGTACGTGATATCATGTTCGAGAGCAAAATCAGCCCAGCTGTCAACGCTTTTGTCAACGATGACTGTTTTATACTTAAATGGCTGATATTCAAGATTTTTACTTACGTAGATGCCATATTTCTCAGGGTTGCTGAGTATGGTCTTGAAAGCCAGAATCCTGAAGATGTAACGCTCTGTCTCGTCTGACATCAGCAAGTCATAGTATGAGTGTACTTTCTGTTCCTTCAGAAACTTGTTGAGGCGTGTTGTCCCAGCATTGAACGATGCCGCCACCAGCGTCCAGTTATGGTAAATATCGTACGATTTCAGGAAATAACGGCATGCTGCCTCTGTCTCAAGCTCCACGTTGTAACGCATATCGACCTCTTTGTTGATCTCAAGGCCGTATTCCTTGCCAGTTTTCTCAATAAACTGCCAGAAACCCACGGCTCCTGCTGGTGACACGGCATTTGTGAGTGTGCTCTCAGCGACACATAAGTATTTGAAATCGTCGGGGACGCCGTACTTTGCCAGAATAGGCTCTATCACTGGAAACCACCGTGACGAGCGTTTCACCAGAAGCATGGTGTTGCTGTGGAAATAGCATGTCGACAGCAGCTCGCGCTCGTAACGTTCGCGTATGTTGAACATCTCAAGTGGCACCCGCTCACCTGCGAAGGTGATGTCTTCGGTGAACTCGATGTCGTTGCTGCGAAGCTGTATCTGCTCAAGCGACACGGGTCTGCTTTCGGCAATCTTCAAAGCCTTGATGCCGACGATACACGCCGCTATGGCGGCCAGTCCGACTGCCAAGATGACAATCTGGAGTACCAAAAAAATCTTTTTGTTGTCCATTACCGATTACAGATGAACCACCTCTCCGTATGCTGCGGCTGCAGCTTCCATTATGGCTTCCGACATTGTTGGATGCGGGAAGATGTTCTCTATGATGTCACGTCCTGTGGCTCCGAGTTCACGTGCCAGCACTGCTGTGGCGACCATTTCGGTGACGTTTTCGCCCACCATGTGGCAGCCCAGCCATTTGTCGGTCTTGGCGTCGAACACTACCTTGATGAAACCGTCTTTGTTGCCTGCCGCAGCAGCTTTACCTGATGCTGTGAACGGGAACTTGCCAATCTTTACCTCGTAGCCGGCAGCAATGGCTTTCGCTTCGCTCAAGCCAACTGAAGCCACCTCAGGAGTGATGTATGTGCAGCCTGGTATATTGTTGTAGTTCAATGGCTTAGGATTCATGCCGCAGAACTTCTCCACGCAGATGATAGCCTCGTGTGATGCCTTGTGTGCCAATGCCGGTCCGTGGACGATGTCGCCGATGGCATACACGCCTTCCACGTTGGTGCGATAGTAGTCGTCGACGATGATTTTGCCGCGCTCGCTGGCAATGCCGAGGTTCTCAAGTCCCAAATCTTCGAGGTTGGTCTGCACGCCGACAGCAGAGAGAACGATGTCTGCTTCAACGACTTTCTCGCCTTTCTTGGTGCTGATGGTGCACACGCATTTCTCGCCTGTGGTGTCGACATTGGTGACGGAAGCCTCAGTCATCACTGTCATCTTCAGCTTCTTGAAGCAACGCTCGACCTGCTTCGAGACCTCTTCGTCCTCGTTAGGCACGACGTTAGGCAGGAATTCCACCAATGTCACCTTCACGCCCATCGAGGTGAAGAAGAAAGCGAACTCTGAGCCAATAGCACCTGAGCCGACGACCACCATGGTCTCCGGAAGCTTGTCTAACACAAGAGCCTGACGGTAGCTGATGATTTTCTTGCCGTCGATAGGCATCGCTGGCAGCTGACGCACTCTTGAGCCTGTAGCAAGGATGATATGGTCGGCCTCGTATTCGGTGGTATTGCCTTCAGCATCAACCACTTTCACTGTCTTGTTGGCAGTGAGTGAGCCGAGACCCGGAATCAGTTCCACGTTGTTCTTCTTAAAGAGGTATTGCACGCCCTTGCTCATGCCGTCAGCCACGCCACGGCTGCGAGCTACCACGGCCTCCATGTCTGGATGGACCTCGCCTTCGAGCTTAATGCCATAATTCTCAGCGTGTTGCATATATGTGTACACAGCCGCACTCTTCAAGAGAGCCTTCGTCGGGATGCAGCCCCAGTTGAGGCATGTGCCGCCGATTTCAGCCTTTTCAACAACTCCAACTTTCTTTCCGAGCTGCGAAGCTCTGATAGCAGCCACATAACCGCCAGGACCACTACCTATTACAATGACATCGTACTTCATGATTATCAATGATTTATGTTAAATTTACAAATATTTTTTATTTTTAAAATTTTATGGTGCGAAATTACAAAAAATTTTCATATCTTTGCAACATTGTTAGTGGAGAATTTTCTTCATGTTAATATTTGCCAAAAAGCAATAAACCAAAAAAATCGTTCCTTAAAATTATTTAATTATGTTAGCTGATTATTTCAATAATCCGCTCATGCCGATGTCGTATTCCGGCGTGTCGGAGAAATGGTATGTGGTGGCCTGCACCCTGGAGAGAAGTCTCTTTAAAAAACTTGACGTATTTTTGTATCTGTCTGCTACTCACGACAATGCATTCAATTTGCTCTATGTGTCTTACGACGAAATTAACCGCCGATTGATGCGGTGCTATCACGGAAAATTTGTCGTGAGAATGCGAAAAAACTATTTAATTATCCGTAATGGACTGTGGCGAAAAAAATACCTCGTCGTCGATTATGACGAAACAGCGGAAATCGTTGCCCTGTCAAATAAAAGAAAATCAAAGTGTTGGATTATGTCAAAGAAACTGCCTTACGACGAGACTGCTTTCGACAAAATCATCAAATCCTGTGAAAAATATGGCATTGATGTGAAAAATCTGCAGTCGTTTTATTAAAAAATGTATAATATAATATTTTGATAATCAAATAGAAATCATTGCCGTCACAGAATTGTGAAATTATTTTTATTTTATATAAGATTTATTCATATCTTTGCAAGTTTGAAAGACAATGACTATTTGAAATGAATATATCAGAATTAACAGCTATTTCGCCTGTCGACGGCCGCTATCGTAAGAAAGTTGAGCGTCTTGACGAGTATTTTTCGGAATTTGGACTGATTCGCGCCAGAGTGATGGTGGAAGTGGAGTATTTTATCGCGCTTTGCCAACTGCCTCTGCCGCAACTCAAAGATTTTGATCCTAAAGATTTCCGTAAGCTCAGAAATATCGTCAAAAACTTTAAAGTCGCTGATGCTCAAGAGATTAAAGAGATAGAGAAGACCACCAACCACGACGTTAAAGCTGTTGAATATTTCCTGAAACGCCGTTTCGACGAGATGAACCTCACACAGTTTAAAGAGTTCATCCATTTCGGCCTGACCTCACAGGATATTAATAACAGCGCGGTGCCGTTCACCATGAAAGAGGCTAATCGTGAGCTTGTTGTACCTGCTATTGAAAAGATTATCAACCGCTTACGCGAACTCGCCGAAGAATGGCGCGACGTACCGATGCTGGCACACACACACGGTCAGCCGGCTAGCCCGACACATCTCGGCAAAGAGATATATGTCTTCGTTGAACGCCTTGAGAATCAATTAGATGAGCTAAAACGACTGCCATTTGAGAATAAGTTCGGCGGCGCCACAGGCAACATGAACGCTCACAAAGTGGCTTATCCGCAATTCGACTGGAAGCTTTTTGCAGCGAAATTCAGCAAGAAACTCGGTCTGAAACGTCAGGAAACGACAACGCAGATTGAACATTACGACACCATGGCCGAGTATTTCGACGCCATTAAACGTGTCAACACCATATTAATTGACCTGTCACGCGACATCTGGCTCTACATCTCGATGGACTACTTCAAACAGAAGATCAAAGCAGGCGAGGTGGGTTCGTCAGCAATGCCACATAAGGTCAACCCGATTGACTTCGAGAACGCTGAAGGCAATCTCGGAATGGCCAACGCCATCTTCGAACACCTCAGCCGCAAGCTCCCGATAAGCCGTATGCAACGCGACCTCACCGATTCGACAGTGACCCGCAACATCGGGGTGCCGCTAGCTCATACTCTGATTGCAACAGCTTCATTGTCAAAAGGTTTGGATAAGCTGATCCTCAATGAGACCAAGCTTCGCGCCGACTTGCAAAACAACTACGCAGTCGTGGCAGAAGCCATCCAGACAATCCTTCGTCGCGAACAGGTTGAGGGTGCTTACGAACTTTTGAAAGGACTCACACGTACCAACGAAAAGGTGACGCGCGAGTCTATTGACGCATTTATCGACCAACTACCTGTAAATGAGGCGGTTAAGAAAGAGATGCATGCCATCACACCGGAAAACTACACCGGTTTTAATTTTTAAAATGAAGAGAAATGGATAAAAAAAGAAATTTTCGCAGGATATTGCATTACGTCAAGCCGTACTGGTTCAGCATAATGATGAACATTGTGTTCAATATTTTGGCCATAGTGTTCTCACTGTTCTCGTTCTCGATGATAGTGCCGTTTTTGAACCTCCTGTTCAACCCGGAGAACCTCACCACCGTCAAGCCGGAATTTGCCCTTGACACAGACACTTTGCTGGCGATGCTCGACTATTATGTGAGCTATATCATCATACTGAAAGGTCAGTCTACAGCGTTGATTTTCATTTGTTTACTGCTTGTGATAGCGTTTTTCCTGCGCAATATCACCACCTATTTCGCACTTTATTTCATGGTCGGGGCACGTGCCGGCACCATCAAGGACATCCGCAACGACCTGTACAGAAAAATCATGATCCTGCCACTGTCGTTCTACAGTCATCATAAAAAAGGCGACATAATGGCGCGAATCACCACCGATGTTCAGGAGATAGA
Source organism: Bacteroidales bacterium (assembly GCA_017645275.1). Taxonomy (GTDB): domain Bacteria; phylum Bacteroidota; class Bacteroidia; order Bacteroidales; family F082; genus Limimorpha. The sequence continues at coordinate 25,751 of JAGCPH010000003.1, forward strand.
AGTGTCTATCATCAGTTATCTTGACACTTTTATCAAGTCACCGATCACCATTTTGGCTTATTTCGCATACATGCTGGGCGTGAGTTGGCGTCTGACTTTGTTTGTACTGATATTGTTGCCGATTGGCGGTCTTATCATAGGCGCGATAGGAAAATCGTTGAAGAAAGACTCCCTTGACGGACAGAACCGCTTCGCGGGAATGCTTGCCACCATTGAGGAAACCATAGGCGGACTGCGTATCATAAAGGCATTCAACGCCATCGATTATTCAAGCGAGAAATTTAACGAACAGAACGGGCTTTACACCAGAGTGATAAAATTTGTTAACCGTAAGCGCGACCTCAGTTCCCCGATGAGCGAGTTCCTGTCGTCGATAATCATATCTATCGTTGTGTGGTTCGGTGCCACCTTGATTCTTGACGCGGCAGCCACTCCAGGGGCGGAGCCGAGCATCACAGCAGCCAACTTCATCGCTTATATAGTGGTGTTCTCGCAGATAATCTCGCCGGCCAAGTCGTTCTCGCAAGGTTTTTACAGCCTGCAGAAAGGTATGGCATCAGCCGACCGTATCTTTGAAGTGCTTGACGCTGAAGAGGTTATCGTTGAAAAACAAGACGCTCTCGAGCTTCCTGATTTCAAGGACTCAATTATATATAATAATGTGAGCTTCCATTACAACGAAGTCAACGTGCTGCATAACGTCAACCTGACCATCCCGAAAGGCAAGATGATAGCTCTTGTTGGCGAAAGCGGCGGCGGAAAATCCACCTTGGTCGACCTGTTACCGCGATTCTACGATGTCAGCGAAGGCCATATCCTCATCGACGGCACCGATATCCGAGACTTCAAGATCAGCGACGTGCGCGGCCTGATGGGCATCGTCTCGCAGGAGAGCATCCTGTTCAACGACACCGTATTTAATAATATAGCGTTCGGACTGGAGCACGCTACACGTGAAGCCGTTATCGAGGCAGCTAAGATTGCCAATGCACACGACTTTATCATGGAGATGGAAGACGGCTACGACACCGTCATCGGCGACCGCGGCATGAATCTCTCGGGAGGACAGCGACAGAGGATAAGCATCGCCCGCGCAGTGCTGAAAAACCCTCCAATCCTCATCCTCGACGAGGCTACCTCATCACTCGACACCGAGTCGGAACGCCTTGTGCAAGAGGCACTTGCAAAGGTCATGACAAACCGTACATCAATCGTTATCGCACACCGTCTCTCCACAATTCAGAACGCCGACGAGATTCTCGTGATGGTGAAAGGGCAGATAGTGGAACGCGGCAAACACGAGGAACTCATCGAAAAAGGCGGCGTGTACAAACGTCTGACCGATTTGCAGTCGTTTAACAATTAAAATTAGAATATTACGTTATAAACTAGATAAATTTAGAAAAATAAACTATGGATTTAAGTAAAGTTGTAGCCATTTCTGGCAAACCGGGTCTTTTCCTCATCACAACAAACGGTGGAGGAAAACTTATTGTTGAGTCATTGATCGATGGAAAGCGTATCCCAGCTTTCGCAAACGATAAAATCAGCTCCCTCGAGGAAATCAGCATCTTCACGACAGGTGAGGACAAGCCTCTGAAGGAAGTTTTCATGAGCATCCATGAGAAAATGGGCGACAAACTCGATTTCGACCCGAAAAAGGCATCGCCAGTCGAGCTGAGAGAGAAATTTCTCATTGTGCTTCCTGAATACGATGAAGACGCTGTGTATCAATCAGATATGAAGAAAGTCTTCCAATGGTATCAGCTCCTTAACGACAAAGGCATCCTCGATTTCACCGTTGAAGAAAAGAAAGAGGAGAAGGCCGAGGAAGCACCAGCTGAGAAGAAAGAGGTGAAGAAGGCTCCGGCAAAGAAAGCGGCACCAAAGGCAGCAGCAAAAGAAAACGTGAAAGCCGCCGCCGCTCCAGCGACAAAGTCAACAAAAAAACCGAAGAAGGTTTAATGAAAAAAATAATTGATTTTCAAATAGTTGAGAAGCAGTCGTTCCCACGGGCGGCGTTGCTGAAACTGAAAAGCGACATGCCCCTGCCGGAGATTCGCGGAGGACAGTTTGTCAACGTGCTTGTCGACGGCTGCGACAAGGCCTATCTACGTCGTCCGATATCCATCCATGACGTTGATTATCAAAACAATACAATCGATCTGCTCATTCAGGAAAAGCACGAAGGGACAACCAAACTTTGTGCTCTTCCTGTCGGGGCGACGGTGAACGTGGTGCTGCCTCTTGGCAACGGATTCTCCATGCCTGACAAGGACGACAACGTGTTGTTGGTGGGCGGCGGCATTGGCATCGCACCATTGTTGTATTTCGCCAAAAAAATTGATTCCGAAGTCAATTTTTTGTTAGGTGGCCGCACACGTGACGACCTGATGCTCCTTGACCGTTTCCGCAATGAAGGCGACGTGTCCATCACAACCAACGACGGTTCGATGGGCGAGAAGGGCTTCGTGACCGAGCATAGCCTTTGGAATACGATGAAAATCAATAAGATATATGCGTGCGGTCCCATGCCGATGATGAAGGCGGTGGCGAAACAGGCACGCGAACGAGGCATCTGGTGCGAGGTGTCACTCGAAAACCAGATGGCATGCGGTATAGGCGCCTGTCTGTGCTGCGTCGAAAACACCAAGGAAGGCAATCTGTGCGTGTGTAAGGAAGGTCCTGTATTTAATATTGAGAGGCTGCTATGGTAAAGACTGAGATAAAACTGAAGGGATTAACCCTCAAAAACCCCGTCATGACAGCGTCAGGAACGTTCGGCTACGGTGAGGAATATACTGATTTTGTTGACCTTTCCGAACTTGGCGGCATCATAGTGAAAGGCACCACCTTGCATCACCGCGAAGGTAATCCTTATCCACGTATGGCTGAGACTCCGATGGGAATGCTCAACTGCGTGGGACTCCAAAACAAAGGCGTCGACTATTTCATTGAGACGATATACCCGAGAATCAGACATTTCGACACCAATGTGCTTGTCAACGTAAGTGGCTCAAACATAGACGATTACGTCACCGCTGCCGCAAAAATCGATGCACTCGAAGATATCCCTGCAATCGAACTCAACGTCTCATGCCCTAACGTGAAACAAGGCGGTATGGCGTTTGGCGTGACATGCTCCGGCATCGAACAGGTGGTGAAGGCAGTCCGTGAAGTATATCACAAACACCTTATGGTGAAGCTTTCGCCGAATGTCACCAACATCGCCGAGATTGCACTCGCTGCCGAAGCTGCCGGTGCCGACTCTGTCTCTCTGATAAACACTTTGCTTGGTATGGCTATCAACGCTGAGACCAGAAAGCCTGTCCTTTCGATGGTAACTGGCGGATTGTCAGGCGCTTGTGTGAAGCCTGTGGCGCTACGCATGGTGTGGCAGGTGTCGAAAACCGTGAAGATTCCGGTAATCGGTCTTGGTGGCATCTCATCAGCCACAGATGCTATAGAATTCCTGCTTGCAGGAGCCTCTGCGATACAAATCGGTACAGCCAACTTCATCGACCCGGCAATCTCTGCCAAAGTCGCAAAAGGCATAGTGGAATATTGTGAGAGACAAGGAGTTAGCGATGTTAACGAGCTTGTTGGGGGAATGATCGTTGGTTGAGAATTGATAATTGATAATTGATAATTGAGAATTGACAATTGATAATTGATAATTTGTGGAGATGTTTTTTGGGAACGTCTCCACATTTTTATTCGATGTTAACTTCCGGTTTTATATCAATACCGAATTTGTCATAAACTGATTTCTGGATTTTTTGCATCAACTCGATGATTTCCATTGGTTTGCCGCCTCCGTAGTGAACCAAAACCAAGGCTTGCTTGTCCCATACGCCTACATGTCCCTCACGATAACCTTTCCAACCAGCCTTGTCAATGAGCCAGCCACTTGGTATTTTCACCCTGTCATTCCGAACGCAGTGAGGAATCTCATTCGGCTCGGCAGTAACTGGATATGACGGCACTTCCGGATACATTTTCTTAATCTCCTCAAACTTCTCCATCGTCACAATCGCATTCTGGAAAAAACTGCCGACGCTGCCAACAACACCCACTTCGGGCAGTTTCTCAGCACGGATAGCTTTCACCGTCGCCGCCACGTCTTTCAATGTCGGATTGGTTATGTTGTTGGCAATCAGATAATTACGTATATTTCCGTAATCCAATTTTAATTTACCATTTTTCTTTAAAACAAAATCGACGGCATATATTAGGGGCAAGACATGTCTTGTCCCAACTGGATGAGACAGAACATCCCGTTGGGATAACGCATGCGTTATCCCCATAGATAATCCCATCTTTTTAAATATGGAATATCTATATGCAAACTTACATTCTTCGTTGCTGAAAACCTTGGTTTCGCCTGTTGCCAAATCAATTGTATGTACCTGATACACAGTGTCTTTTACCTCTGCGCCATACGCTCCGATGTTTTGTACCGGCGCTGCCCCGACCTTACCAGGAATATCGGCGAGGTTCTCAAGACCGTACAAATTTAAGGAAACGGTATAATCGACGAAGTCTTTCCAGACCTCGCCACAATAACATCTAATCATAACGGTTTCTGCGTTTTCCTCAACGATTTCTATGCCTTTCAGATTCGGGTAAATCACAAAACCATCGTAAAATTCATCGGAAAACAGGATGTTGCTACCGCCGGAAAGGATCAAAACACGATTCATCGTATCTCTACACGTTATAAATTCAGGATCATGTAACAATTCCTGGACATCATCTAATGTTCTCAATTCCTGAAAATACCGCGCTGTCACGTCAAATCCGAATGTGTTTAGTTCTCGCAACGAAAAATTTTTCTCCATTTCCGAAATTTTTTTCAAAAATAAACAAAATTTATCAAACGACAACGGAAAAATCCGTAATTTTATAGCTTGAAAATTTGACCACTTTGAAACGTGTTATCGTATCGGTAATCAATGACTTAGTGACCGACCAGCGTGTCAACAAGTCATGTCTGACCCTCCAGAAGGCTGGGTTTGAGGTGCTTCTTGTTGGTCGTAAGCAACGCAAATCGCCTCCGATGGATGAGCGGCCTTACCAATCGCACCGCATGAAACTACTGTTCGAGAAAGGGCCGCTGTTCTACGCCGAGTTCAATTTCCGTTTGTTCCTATTTCTGCTTTTCCATCGCTGCAACTGCTTGTTATCTAATGATTTAGATACGCTTTTGCCTAATTTCTGGATTTCGAAACTGAAAGGCGTAAAATTGATTTATGACAGCCACGAATATTTTACTGAAGTGCCTGAATTGGTGAACCGTCCGCGTGTTCAAAAGGTTTGGAAACGTATCGAAGGTTACGTCCTGCCAAAGATGCAGGAGATGATTACGGTTTGCCAATCGATTGCCGACCTTTTCCACGAGAAATATGGCATCAAAGTACATGTCATCCGCAATATTCCGATGCGAAAGATGCTCCCTGCGCCAGCCTCGCGCGAAGAAGTCGGACTGGACCCTAAAAAGCATATTTTAGTGCTTCAGGGCTCTGGAATCAACATCCATCGTGGCTCTGAAGAACTTGTCGATGCGATGGAGTATCTTCCTGATTGTCAATTGGTTATAATCGGTGGGGGAGATGTGCTTCCGATTTTGAAAGAGAAAGTGGCAGCTAATCACTGGGACGACCGTGTGAAGTTCTTCCCGCGCATGCCTTACCAGAAAATGATGGCTATCACGCAGCTGGCGGCGCTCGGTTTCACCCTCGACAAGGACACAAACCTCAATTACCGCTTCAGTCTGCCGAACAAACTGTTCGATTACATTCAGGCCAATGTTCCGATTATCGCATCGCGTCTTACTGAGATTGAACGTATCATAACTCATTATAACATAGGTACTTTTATCGAAAATCATGAGCCCATGACCATCGCCGACACAATTAAAAATGCGTTAAATGACGAAAAGAAGTTGGCAGAATGGAAAAATAATCTTATATTTGCAGCGCAGGAGCTCTGTTGGGAAAACGAAGAGGCTGTCCTGCTGAAAATCTATGAGAAATACGTCTGATAATCATATACATATCGTAAGTTTCGACGTCCCGTGTCCGGTGAATTACGGAGGCGTCATCGACGTGTTTTTCAAGCTGAAAGCCCTTGTGGAGCGTGGCTTCAAGGTGCATTTCCATTGCTTTGAGTACGGACGTGAGCATTCCGAACGACTTGAAGCTTTGTGCGTGGAGACGCATTATTACAAACGCGACATGTCGCTGGGCAATCTTTTCAGTAAAAAGCCTTTCATCGTAACTTCAAGAATATCAGAGGATTTAATCAAAGATCTGCTGAAAGACGACTATCCGATTCTGCTTGAGGGGCTCCATACATGTGGCGTTTTGCTTGACCCGAGGATGGAAGGTCGCAAGATTTTTGTCCGCGCCCATAACCTCGAACACGAATATTATCGTTATCTGGCCGATACGGAGAAAAGTCTTAGAAAACGAGTGTTTTTGAAGATAGAGGCACGCAAACTACGCAAATTTGAGCCGATTTTGGCGAAAGCCACTGGAATTTTTGCCATCTCGAACAAAGATTACGATTATTTTAAGCAGTTTTACAACAATGTATATCTGATTCCGGCTTACGCAGGCTTCGACAAAGTGGATGTGCTTGAAGGGCAGGGCGATTTTGTGCTTTACCACGGCAAACTTGATGTTTCGGAGAATTACAACGCTGCCGAATTCCTTATCAAGAATGTGTTTAAAGGCACTGATATCAAGTTGAAGATTGCAGGTATGAACCCGCCGAGTCATCTGGTGAGATGTGCTGCGGCCGAGCCTAATGTTGAGCTTATCGAGAACCCGGAAGACGATGATTTACAGGATCTTATCCGCAATGCGCATATCAATATCCTGGTGACAACACAGTCTACCGGACTGAAGCTGAAGCTGCTGAACGCATTGTTCAACGGACGTTATTGTGTGGTTAACGATAAGATGGTTGAAGGATTGGATATCAATGACTTATGCGTCGTGGCTAACACTGCCGACGAGATAAAAATCGTCGTCGCTGACCTCATGACGAAGCCTTTCGTTGAGGAGCAGGTCGCTATCAGAAAGAGTAGGATGGATGCTTTCTATAATTCTTCACGTGCCACCGACCGCTTGGTCGAGCTACTTGGCTGATTCACTTATGGTGCCGTCGGCGCAGCTTATCACGCGTGAAGGGTATTTCAATATAAGGTTGTAGTTGTGTGTCGCCATCAAGATGGTGGTGCCGTTGTCACAGATCTCCGTGAGGAGTTTCATGACGTCGTTGGTGGTCTCTGGGTCGAGGTTGCCTGTCGGCTCGTCTGCCAAAATGACACTCGGACTGTTCAATAAAGCACGTGCAATGGCTACATTTTGTTGTTCGCCGCCTGACAGCTGATGTGGCATCGACTTTCTTTTGCCTTGAAGACCAACGAGATGCAGCACCGCGTCGATGCGTCTGTTGATCTTAGTCTCGTCGTCCCAGCCTGTGGCTTTCAACACAAATGACAGGTTTTGTTCGACATTTCTGTCATAGAGAAGCTGGAAGTCTTGAAACACGATGCCTATTTTGCGTCTCAGTATCGGTATATCTTTGCGGCGTATGTCGTTAAGGGTAAAGCCTGCTATGTTGAAAATGCCGCTTTTTGCCGGCAAGTCAGCGTACAATGTCTTGAGCAGCGATGATTTTCCTGAGCCGCTGCGTCCGATGAGGTACACAAACTCGCCTTGGCCGATTTCAAGATTGACATTTCTTAAAATCAGTCGGTCGTGCTGAAACACGCTACCGTTTTTTATTGATATCACGCTGCTCATAATACCGTATTTTTACCATTTTGAACTGCCGCCGCCACCGCCGAAATGGCCTCCACCGAAGCCACCGAAGCTTCCGCCGTGACCTCCGCCCCAGGAGCCTCCGCCGCTGCCCCAAGAACTGCCACCGCCTCCTGAGAACATGCTGCCAAGGAAGAATCCGTTCCAGAAACCGCTGCTCCTGCGGCCTCCTTTGCCTTTGCCCGATGAGCTGATGAGCACGATGACAACTATTATAGCCAAGAATATCACCAAAATACCCAAAGCGTCACCGTCTTTATCAGCGTATTCCTCGGCTGTGAAGGCACCTGATGCGAGGCCGATGATAGCGTCAACAGCGTTGTCGATGCCGGTATAATAATCGCCTTCCTTGAAAGCGGGGATCATCTCCTTGGTTCTTATGACGTAATTCACAGCATCGGTGATGTATGGCTCCATGCCGTAGCCTACCTGAATCGAAACATCGCCCAACTCATCGGCGGTCTTGGGCTTCACAAGGATGACTACACCATTGTTGTCTTTGGTTCCGACACCCCATTTCTCGCCAAGCTTCTGGGCGAAATCGTCAGATGTGGTGCCGTCAAGGCTTGTCACCGTCACCACACAAATCTGAGTGGAGGTGGTGTCGTTATAGTTGACTAGCTTCGTCTCCAGAGCATATTCCTCTTTGTCGCTCAATATATTGGCGAAGTCGTTAACCAAACGTGGTGGAACAGGTCTCGCCGGGATTTTCTGAGCGAAACCTGTCACACCTATTAATATTATTGCCAATACGAGGCAAAAACGTTTTTTCAGCATTAGAACTCAACTTTTGGAGCTGTCTCAGCACCTGCCTGAGCCTTGAAATAGCCGACTTTCTCGAAGTCGAACATGCCGGCGATGATGTTACGAGGGAACTTGCGGATGTACTGGTTGTACTCCATAGCCTTCTCGTTGAATTTCTGGCGTTCCACTGTGATGCGGTTTTCTGTGCCTTCAAGCTGTGCCTGCAATGCCATGAAGTTCTCGTTAGCCTTGAGTTCAGGATATGCTTCCACCGAAACGAGGAGTCTGCTCAATGCGCCAGACAACTGGTCTTGTGCTGCTTGGAACTGCGCAATATCATCCGGATCAAGGTTGGTAGGGTCGATAGTGACGCTTGTTGCCTTTGCACGTGCCTCAATGACAGCTGTCAAAGTGCCTTGTTCGTGCTGTGCATAACCTTTCACTGTTGCCACGAGGTTCGGAATGAGGTCGGCACGACGCTGATAGACGTTCTCAACCTGTGCCCATTGTGCCGATACGGTTTCCTGTTTCTCGACCATTGCGTTGTAACCTGACTTGAACCACAAATAAATCACCAGTACAACGGCGACGATGATCAAAATTGTAACTAAACTTTTCTTTTTCATTTTTTTATAATTTTAGTTAATACCTTTAAAGTTCCTCTTTATAAATTCACTCAATTCTTTGCCTTTCAGCAAGTTCTTTGACAATCTCGCCAAGTCGTAGAGCTGTGTTATCACCGCTTTGCGCTCCTCATCGCTCTTCTCCGGCAGTGTCGCGACCGCCGCGTTGTTGGTGTTGAGCATCAGGGTGTAGCTGTCAGGCATGTCGCCCCACATCGGCATTCCGCCCATCTGGTTCATCTCTTTGTAACGGCGCATCCACTCGTTCTGGATGATTTCCACGGGGTCGTCGTCCTCGCCAAGAGTGCTGAACTCGACGTTGAAATGCGTCTTGTCAATCACCTCCTCAAACGCCTTCTTTACCTCTTCCTTTTGTTTGTCGTCGAGCTTTGATTCGTTCTTAACGTCCTCTTTCTCAATGAGTTTGTCGATAGTGTTCGAGTCGACTCTTGCGAATGAGGTGTGTTCAAACTTCTGCTCAAACGTGCTGATGAAGTGCGAATCCAACATTCCGTCAAGCATCAGGACGTTGTAGCCGTGCTCCTTCGCCTTCTCGATGTTCGTATATTGCTCGTCGAGATTTGTCGCGTACAAATATACAACATTTTTGTCTTTGTTGGTCTGTTTTTCTTCAATTAATTTTCTGTATTCCTCTATGGTGTAATATTTTCCGTCAGTATCCTTGAAAAGCATGAATTTTTCAGCTCTTTCGAAGAACTTCGGGTCGGCTATCATACCATAGACGATGAAAATCTTGATGTCGTCCCATTTTTTCTCATAATCTTCGCGGTCTTTCTTGAAGAGCTCCTCGAGCTTTTCCGCAACCTTCTTAGTGATGTAAGTCGAGATTTTCTTGACGTTTTGGTCATTCTGTAAGAACGAACGGCTGACGTTCAGCGGGATATCCGGGGAATCAATCACGCCATGCAGCAAGCTCAAGAAGTCAGGCAAGATACCCTCGACGGAATCGGTCACAAACACCTCGTTGCAATAGAGCTGGATTTTGTTGCGCTGGAACTCGTAACGGTTCGAAATCTTAGGGAAATAAAGAATTCCCGTGAGGTTAAACGGGTAGTCGACATTCAGATGGATATGAAACATCGGCTCAGTGAAGTTCATCGGATACAATGTGTGGTAAAATTCGTTGTATTCCTTGTCTTCGATGCTCGACGGGGCTTTTTTCCAAAGTGGTGCCACGTCGTTGATAATCCAAGGTTTTTCGACCTCTTTGGTCTTCTGTTTGCCGTCTTTGTCGGTCTCACCTTCGATAGGTTCCTGCACTTTCTTCGTACCAAACTGGATTGGCACCGACATGAATTTGCAGTATTTGTTCAGTAATTCACGAATCTTACCTTCTTCAAGGAAGTCGGCGCAATCGTCTGATATATAAAGGATTACGTCAGTTCCGCGGTTGCCTTTCGCGATAGGATTCATCGTGTACTCAGGTGAGCCGTCGCACTCCCAGATAACGCCTTTTTCGTCAGCGCCTTGAGTGTATGACTTAGTAATCAGCGATACTTTCGATGAAACCATAAACGCCGAGTAGAAGCCCAAGCCAAAATGTCCGATTATGTTGGCAGCCTCCGCCTCGCTGTTGGTTTTGAATTTCTCAACAAACTCGGTGGCTCCCGAGAACGCTATCTGGTTGATGTATTTGTCGACCTCTTCCTCTGTCATGCCTATGCCGTTGTCGCGCACGGTGATGGTCTTTTTCTTCTTATCGACCTCCACTTTAATGGTCAAATCGCCGAGCTCGCCGCTGAATTCGCCAGCAGATGCTAATGTTTTCAGCTTCTGGGTGGCATCCACGGCATTGCTGATTATCTCACGCAAAAATATCTCGTTTTCCGAGTATAAAAACTTTTTAATCACCGGAAAAATGTTTTCCGTTTTGACTCCAATACTTCCTGTTTGCATATCGTTATAATTTGTTAATATTCAATGTGTTCCGTCATTTCGACTGGAGCGAAGCGGAATGGAGAAATCACCGCCTATCAATCGTTTCGCAAACATTCAGATGCCGGTGATTTCTCGACTCCGTTACACTGCGCTCGAAATGACGTATCAAATTTTATGCCAAAATAATTGTACTGACAAATTGTCAATTTTTTGTAATTTTGCAAAAAAGTATTTCTGATGGAAAAATTCTTCGAAAAACTCGATTTGGCTATTAAAAATGACATTTTAGTCAAAATGACAATGTCAAAACCCGTGTCAAAAAATAGCGAATTGAGAAATATCTATGTAAAGCCTATCTTATTGAAAAACAATAAGATGTATCAGTTTACCTATCGTTACGAGCGTCGTGATGAGACGAAGAATTTCGATGCCACGCAGACGATTGAGCAGGTGAGGAGTCTCGTTCCGGAAGTGTTCCAAAACGTGTCACTTTTTACCATCACAGAAGATGTGACACTGCTTGTCAGCAAGAAAGGCAAGCCCACTCTGATGTGCAAAAAGGTGCAGGAAAACCGTGAGCAGGACTTCAGCCACGACCATGAGAAGCAGCGTCTCATCGACCCGACCAACCCATGGTGGCATCTGCTCGGCCTGACGACGCGCGACGGCAAGGTGACAGCCGACATGCAGCACAAATACAAGCAGATCTGCAAATACGTGGAAATCGTTGACGGCGTGATGCGCCAGACCAAGTTCGACGACGAGATCCATATCGCCGACATGGGCGCAGGCAAGGGGTATCTGACATTTGCGCTTTATGAATACCTAACCACACATTACGACAAGAAAATTGTGATGGAAGGGGTGGAGATACGTAAAGATTTGGTCTTGAAAATCAATGATATAATTGAAAAATGTAAAGACGCACGGCCGTGCGTCTCAACAATTCATTTCGTGCAGAATTCCATCGATGAATACAAACCATCAAATATCGATGTGTTAATCGCCCTCCATGCTTGCGACACCGCTACTGACGACGCAATATTAAAAGGTATCCGCAACAACGCCAAGCTGATAATCTGTGCCCCGTGCTGCCATAAGCAGATTCGCCACGAGATGGAGAAATCGGGCAAGACCGACGCCATTACAAAGTATGGCATCTTCCTTGAGCGTCAAGCAGTTATGATAACCGACACCATCCGTGCCTTGGTGCTCGAATATTGCGGCTACAAGACCCAGGTGATGGAATTTATCGAGATCGACAACACTCCGAAAAACGTGCTTCTCGTCGGCAGAAAAACCGACAAACCTGTTGATAAAGAAGCAATTGCGAAGCAGATTAAAGCATTGATGGAACAATACGGCATAGAGGAACATTATTTGTGGAAGAATTTATGGAAAAATTGTCGCACGTATTAAAATAAATCGTAAATTTGCAGTCCAGGAAAACGAAGAAAATATTAACTAAAAATAAATTTTTATCATGCAAAACATCGATTGGGGATCACTCCCATTTGGTTACTATCCAACAAATTACAACATCCGCTGCTATTACAGAAACGGCGAATGGGGCGAGTTAGAGTTCAGCTCAGAGACAACAATCAACATCCACATGGCAGCAACATGCTTGCACTACGGTCAGGAAGCTTTTGAAGGCTTGAAAGCTCACCGTGGCGCTGACGGCAAAGTGCGTATCTTCCGTCTCGACGAGAACGCAAAACGTTTGCAGTCATCATGCGATGGCATCTGCATGCCACGTTTCCCAATGGAGAAATTTGAGGAAGCTATGATCAAATGCGTGCAGCTCAACAAGGAATTCATCCCTACATACGAGAGCGGCGCTTCATTGTACCTCCGTCCATTAATTATCGGTACAGGTGCACGTGTTGGTGTGAAACCGGCAGACGAATATCTGTTCATCGTGTTCGCAACACCAGTAGGACCATACTTCAAAGGCGGCTTCCAGGCTAACCCATACGTCATCACACGTAAATATGACCGTTCAGCTCCTCTCGGAACTGGCGTCTACAAAGTCGGCGGTAACTACGCAGCATCATTGCGCGCTCATGTTGAGGCTTGCCATGGCGGTCAGTACGCTTGCGAGTTCTATCTCGACGCAAAAGAGAAGAAATATATCGACGAGGCTGGCGCAGCTAACTTCTTCGCAGTGAAAGACAACACATACATCACTCCACAGTCAACATCAATCCTTCCTTCAATCACCAACAAGAGCTTGATGCAGATCGCTGAGACTCTCGGCATGAAGGTCGAACGTCGTCCAGTGGCAGAAGAAGAACTTGCTACATTCGAAGAGGCAGGCGCATGCGGTACAGCAGCAGTCATCAGCCCAATCTCACGCATCGACGATCCTGAGACTGGCAAGTCATACACATTCGGTGACGGCAAACCAGGTCCATGGAGCCAGAAACTGTACAACAAACTCCGTGGCATCCAGACAGGTCTTGAGAAAGACGAGTTCGGCTGGAACACTATCGTTGAGATTTAATTTTGTAGTATAACGTTTTTTTTTAAAACACGTCATTTTTTAGTGGCGTGTTTTTTATTTTTTTATATCTTTGCAGATTGGAAAATATTTATTAACTCAAAAATAACACTATGAAAAAATTTACTTTAGCTTTAATAGCTTTATTGTCAATGAGTTACATGACAAAAGCTCAGCAGTATGTCTCTACGGAGCCAGCCAACAGAAATGTCATCATTGAGGAATTCACAGGCCGTGGTTGTGGCTATTGCACTGATGGTCACCGTATCGCTAACCAGATTATGGCAGCCAATCCTGGTCGTGTTTGGGCTATCAACATCCATGCTGGTGGTTATGCCCAGACATCGTATCCTAACATGATTACATCAGACGGTAACACCATCCACGGCGGATTCAGCATCAGCGGTTATCCAACAGGTGTCGTCAACAGATCAACAGGTTCCGGTATTGACCGTGGCCAGTGGAGTGGACAGGCAAACACTCAGATGAACCAAGCAGCTGAATGCAACGTAGCAGGTATCGCAAGAATCAATCCTGATACACGTATTGCTACAATCACTGTTGAGGTTTACTACACAGGCAACAGCACAGTCAGCGAGAACTACCTTACTGTGGCTATGCTTCAGGATTCAATACTCGGCTCACAGGCCGACTACGGCAACTACAACCCTACACAGTGGCTCAACGGACAGTATGTGCACATGCATATCCTCCGCGATTGCATCACACCTGCATGGGGTGAGACAATCTCTCCAACGACAGCAGGCACTTTGATTACAAAGACTTATGAATATCCTATTCCAGAAGTCATTGGCAGTCCTAACGGCGTTGACGTTGACATCAACAACATCTTCTTCCTGGCATGGGTTTCTGAAAGAACTCAAGGTACGGCAACACGTCCAATCCTCACTGGTTGCGAACTTGAGAAGACCACATTGACCGACGAACCTATCTATCCGTCAATTGCAAATGTGTCGCAAGCTTCGAACGCATCATGCAGCCAGATGAAAGAATTCGAAATGGAAATCGCCAATATCGGAACAGAGTCATTGACATCATTGAAATTCAATGCTGTAGTTGAAGAATCAACTTATGAATTTGAATGGAACGGCGAACTTGCCTCCGGTGATAAGACAAACATGAACTTCGAGATGGAGATTCCTTTCGGCACACACGAGGGAGTAATCATTATCATAGAAGCTAACGGCCAAGCATACGAGCGCTCGGTATCATTCAATGCAGAATGTGCAGAATGGGCCGAGAAAGAATATGATGAAAACACTACAGCATTGAAAGTTTTCATCATTCAAGACCAGTTCGGCGAGCAGACCACATGGGAAATCATTAATTCAAATGGTGATGTCATTGCCTCTGGAGGCCCATATGCACACTTGACAGGTGGACCACAAACAAGTGTTAACACTCAGATTGTCAACGATGTCCCTGTCGACGAGTGCTATCTCTTCAGAATCTATGACAATAACAGTAACGGCATCTGCTGTAACTATGGCAATGGCTATTATTATGTGAAAGATGGTGAGAACCAAGTCCTTTTCGGTGGTGAGGGCAATGGCGGCTTTGGAGCAATGGCAGCTCATTCGTTCATGCTGAAGAAGAGACCGGATGCAGTTCAAGACAACATGGCTTCAGATTTCAATATTTATCCTAACCCTGCAAACAGCATGATTGTGGTGGAAGGACAGAATGTGGAGTTTGTTGAGATTTATAACTCATTGGGACAGAAAGTATTGACCGTTGAAGGGGCAAAAGAATACACCACTGTCAACGTGGCATCGTTCGAAAACGGCGTCTATGTGGTGAGAGTGGTCAGCAACAACGGCATTTCAACCAAGAAAGTCTCGATTGCTCACTGATAAAATATTGATTTATAACGGTTTATGTTCTCTTGTCCTATACAAATCCGTATGAGCGACTTGGACCCGTTTGACCATGTCAACAACGGGGCACAATGCAATCTTTTTGACTACGGCCGCTCAAAATTTTTTGAACACATCTTCAATCAAGCAATTGATTGGATGACTTTTGAATACGTTCTCGTGCATGTAGAGCTCGATTTCAAGTTGCCAGTGCGCATCCACGACGAGATAGTGTGCGAGACAGAGGTGTACGACAAGGGACATACAAGTTTCAAGATGCGTCAATACCTAAAAAACGCTGTGACAAACGACATTCTGACCGTTTGTCACAGCGTTATTGTTTGCATCGACCGGGAGAAAAACGTGCCTAAGGAGATTCCTGAGGATCACCGTTTTATGCTCGGCTTCGCCTTTTAAATCAGGTTGTTGGCCTTTAAAAGCTCTTCCATCTGCTGTTGCAGCTTCTTGGCTTCTCCAGCTGCTTTCTCAGCGAAGTCTTCGCCGTTGGAAGCATAAATTATTCCTCTTGACGAGTTTACCAATAATCCGACTTGGTCGTTGAGGCCGTATTTTGCAACTGCCTGTAAATCACCACCTTGAGCACCAACGCCTGGCACAAGGAAGAAGTGGTTAGGCAACATCTGACGGATCTCGCCTAATTCTTCAGGATGTGTGGCTCCAACCACGTACATCATCTTGTTGTCGTCGGCCCATTCCTGCGACTTCATCAGAACGTTTTTGTACAACTCTTTGCCTTCAGCGTTGAGATATTGGAAGTCTTTTGAGCCTTTGTTCGATGTCAAGGCCAGCAATACCACCCATTTGTCATCGAAACCGAGGAATGGTTCCACCGAGTCGACACCCATGTATGGTGCCACGGTGAGGGCGTCGGCTTTCAACGTCTCGAAGAATGCTCGTGCATAGTTAGCTGATGTATTTCCGATGTCACCACGTTTTGCGTCAGCGATGACGAAGATCTCAGGATGGTTCTCTTTTATGTAATTGATTGTCTTTTCGAGACTTGCCCATCCTTTGGCGCCGTAGACCTCATAGAATGCGGTGTTTGGCTTGTAAGCAACGGCATATTCTGATGTGGCGTCGATAATGGCTTTGTTGAACGCAAAAACAGGATCTTCTTCATTCAGCAGATGCTGAGGAATCTTCTTGATGTCAGTGTCAAGACCCACGCAAAGAAACGATTTCTTCGCTTTAATTTGGCTTATAATATCATTCTTATTCATAAAACTTCTGACTTCTAACTGGTAACTACTAACTACTCTTCAAGTCCTTCTTTTAATCTTTCAGCATTTTCTGCCATTTGCAAGTTCTCAATGAATGAGGTCAAGTCGCCATCCATAACAGCGGTGAGGTTATACACTGTAAATCCGATACGGTGGTCGGTGACGCGGCCCTGCGGGTAGTTGTAGGTGCGGATCTTGGCTGAGCGGTCGCCTGTCGACACCATGGTCTTACGTTTCGAGCAGACTTCCTCCATGTATTTGTTGTATTCAGCTTCATAGATACGTGTTCTCAGGATCTTCATAGCTTTCGCCATGTTCTTGGCCTGAGAGCGCTCGTCGATACAGCTCACCACCACGCCTGTAGGGATGTGGGTGAGACGCACAGCTGAATATGTGGTGTTCACACACTGTCCGCCAGGTCCTGATGCTGCGCAGTAGACCTCTTTCTTGATATCTTTGTCGAGCAGCTCCACGTCGAATTCCTCAGCTTCCGGAAGCACCACCACTGATGCCGCTGAAGTGTGGATACGTCCCTGTGTCTCTGTCTTCGGCACACGCTGCACGCGATGCACTCCTGACTCGAATTTGAGGATTCCGTAGGCGCCGTCGCCGATGACGTTGAACACTATCTCCTTGAAGCCGCCTGCAGTGCCTTCGTTGGCATCGACGGTCTCCACTTTCCAGTTTTTCGCCTCACAGAATTTAAGATACATTCTGTAGAGGTCGCCCGCGAAGATAGCAGCCTCGTCGCCACCAGTGCCTGCACGGATTTCCATCACGGCGTTCTTGCCGTCGGTAGGGTCTTTAGGGATGAGCATCAGACGGATGTCTTCCTCGAGCTTAGCCACTTTCTCGGTAGCTTCGTCGAGTTCTTCCTGTGCCATCTGTCGCATGTCCTCGTCTTTCTCAGTCTTCAGCAATTCCTTGGCTTCGCTGATGTTGGCGAGATATGTCTTGTATTGGTTGAACGCCTCAATTACAGGCTCAAGGTCTTTATAATCCTTGTTCACCTTGACGTAACGCTTCATGTCGTTCATCAACTCTGGGTCGTTCAATTGTTCGCGTAACGCTTCCCAGCGTTCTTTTATCGCTTCTAGTTTGTCAATTATTTCCATTAGTATTCAAAAATTCCGTATTTACTCTTGATTGTGAGTTGTTTTCTGTCAGATTTCTCAACGTGACCGATGATTTGTGCCTTGATATTGAATGAGTTAGCAATCTTAATCATCTCTTCTGCCGATTTCTCGTCGGTGTATATCTCAAGACGTGAACCCATGTTGAACACCTTGTACATCTCCTGCCAGTCGGTGCCCGATGACTCTTGAATCATCTCGAACAATGGTGGCAGCTCAATCATGTTGTCCTTGATAATGTGCAACTTATCGATAAAATGTGTCACCTTGGTCTGTGCGCCGCCGCTGCAATGTATGATACCGTTGATTTTGCTTCTGAGGTTTGCCAAAATCGGCACCATCATAGGCAGATAGGTGCGGGTAGGGGCGAGGACGAGCTTTCCGACATCCACGCCTGGAACCTTAGTCGGCTCGGTAAGTGTGTGATTGCCAGAATAGACAAGTTCCTCAGGAATAGAGTGGTCGTAGCTTTCTTTATATTTCTCTGCCAGATAATGTCCCAAAACGTCGTGACGTGCCGATGTTAAGCCATTGGAGCCCATGCCGCCGTTGTATTTGTCTTCGTAAGTGGCTTGTCCGTATGATGCGAATCCTACGATGACGTCGCCTGGTTGTATGTGATTCTCAATGACTTCCGAGCGTTTCATGCGGGTTGTGACTGTGCTGTCGACGATGACGGTTCTCACCAAATCGCCCACGTCAGCTGTCTCGCCGCCTGTGAGGTAGATGCCTACTCCAAGTGAACGCAGTTTTGCTAAGAAATCCTCGGTTCCGTTGATGATAGCGGAGATCACCTCGCCTGGGATGAGGTTCTTGTTACGTCCGATAGTGGAGGAGAGGAGCATCTTATCTGTGGCGCCCACGCACATCAGGTCGTCGGTGTTCATCACCACAGCATCTTGTGCTATGCCTGCCCATACCGAGAGGTCGCCGGTCTCTTTCCAATAAAGGTATGCTAACGACGACTTTGTGCCTGCTCCGTCGGCATGCATGATGTTGCAATACTGGTCGTCACCACCCAAAATATCAGGGATAATCTTGCAGAAAGCGTTGGGATACAAGCCTTTGTCAAGATTCTTGATGGCGTTGTGGATATCTTCCTTCTCGGCTGAAACGCCGCGCAGCTGATAACGTTTTTCTACTGGCATCTTATTTAAATATCAATTTAAGTTCGTCGGTGTTAAATTCAAAATTACCAAATTTCTTCAAATCCTGTTGACCAATCACCCAGTCGTATCGCAGGCTGTTGACTACGGTCACTTCTATATTTTCGACGGTTCTGTCGGCAATACGCATCTCTTTGATAATGAATGAACTGCGGTCTCTGACGGCACCTGCTGTGATGATCTTGTCGATGTTGTCGCCAATGAAATCGTCTTTTGTGATGACGCCGTCGTTGAGCAGCTGCATGACTTTGCTTTGTGAGACGCTGAAGTCGGCGTCGCGGTCGTAGGTAACGTATTCTGTGTAGGCGTTGACGTATGTCTTAAACGAGAACAGTCCTGTCTTGTCCTGTGCGAAAGGCACTTTGTTGTCATCAGGATTCACCCTGATCTTCGCCATCTGGTCGTCGCTTATGTCTTCACGAGGCTTGTAGTCGCGGCTCAGCACCTTGAATTCGGTTCTACGGTTGAGCTGATGCGCATATTCCTTCAGGTCCTCCGATGCGAGGCCGTTAATATATGTCTCTGTGAGTTTTGTGCCGTTTTTGAAGGTAAATCCTTTGTACACGAAGTCTTTGTTGAGCGTTCTCGGCACTCTTTCGCCGTATCCTTTGGCGGTGAGTCGCAACGGGTCGATGCCTCTGATCACCAAGTAATCGCATACCGACTGGGCACGTTTCTGTGACAAAATGTCATTGCTTGCTTCCGAACCTCTATTATCGGTATGTGAGCCCAGCTCTATGGTGATGTTCTGGTTGACCTGCAAAATCTCGATCAAGCCCTGCAATGAGTCCTCAAACTGTGGCAGGAGGTCCCATTTGCCAAACTCGTACTGTATCTCAGGAAGGACGACGGTGCCTGTCGGTATCATCTCCATCTCGAAGCTAGGCGTGAAATCACGGCTGAACTCCAATCCTACGGTGCTGATGGTGTCTGTTACCGTGAAATAGTTGTTCTTGTCAATGGTGATGACGTATATATTGTTGATATTCACTATGCCTTCGTTAAACTGGAACGCTCCTTTGTCGCTCGACAGGGTAGTGGATTTGGTGCCGTCGGTACCTTCTATCGTGACGTTGGCGCCGCCCACAAACTGGAGACTGTTTTTGTTTTTTATCGTTCCGTTGACGGTAAACGTGATAGGTGGCTCGATGAAATAATATATGTCATCATCCTGACCGTTACGGCTGTCGCGGTTTGAGGCGAAGAAGCCACGTTCCTCGTCGGGATGGAACATGATGCTGAAGTCGTTTCCGATAGAGTTTATTGGCGATTTCAGGTTTTCTGGCTCCGACCAGTAACCTGCAGTGTCGATGGTGGTCACGAAGATGTCGAGACCGCCCATGCCGCCATGGCCGTCAGATGAGAAATACAGTGTGGTGTCGTTGCGCAGGTATGGGAACATCTCGTCGCCGGCTGTGTTGATGACCTCGCCGAGGTTGTACGGGCGGCCGAACTTACCGTCTTCGCCTTTGATTGTCACCCAGATGTCTTTGCCTCCGAAGCCTCCTTTGCGGTCAGCGGCGAAATACATGATGCTTTCGTCGGATGTAACAGTAGGATGGCCAACAACATCGAGGGAGTCGACGCCGGCAATCTCCACCACAGTAGCTTCTGAGAATGATGTTCCTGTACGTTTGGACTTCATGATCTGGCAGCCCGACTGACGTTTCTTGTCGTTCGGACAGCGTGTGAAATACACGTCGGAGAATGTCTTTGTAAAGAACGGTGTGCCTTCACTGCCTTTAGTGTTTATGCCGTTTTCCTCGTCGACGAGCTCCGGCTTGTCCCATACGCCTTTTTTGTCTTGTCGAGATGCATAGAAATCGGAGAAATGTTGTCCTGTGATGGCGTCTTTCTCTTTGTGCACGCCACCTTCGCGTGTGGAGCAGAATATGATGTCGTTGAAGCCGCTCGTGATCCATGCCACTCCGAAGTCGGAGGCCTTGGAATTCAACGCTTTGACGCGTGTCACCTCATATTTCGAAGGATATTCAAGCCATTCCTGAATCTTTGCTATGTCGTCGGCTGAGCGTTGGCCACGTGGGTCATCGGGGACAAGCTCGGTGTACATGTTATAGCACTCCAGCGCCTCGTCGTATTTCTGATTGCGTTTCAACACATCGCCATAATGAAGGTAATATATAGGCTCTCCTTTAGGAAACTCAGTCTTTCCGACTCTTTTGTAATACGATGCGGCCTGCTTGGTGTTCTCGGTGAGACGGTAACACTCGGCAAGCTGGTAATACACTCGTGTGCGTTCACCTTCGTATTTCTTCTTTTTCAACTTCTTGACAGCTTTCTTGTAACGGTCGATGGCGAGGCTGTACTGACCTCTCTCAAACGCCACATCGGCATTCTTGGCAGGGTTACGGCGTTGAGCATCAAGAGGTTGCGCACATCCGAGTAATATCGCAAATAATATCAATAACAGTTTTTTCGACATAGAAAAATCCTTTTCAATATAAACTACAAAGATACAAAATCATTGTATAATAAGGATGTTTTTTACAAAAAAAATGTAGAGACGTGCCATGGCGCGTCTCTACATCAATTATGTGTCAATACCTATTTTCTTTTCTTGTCAGCTGTTTCAAGCATCTTGGCATCTTCCTTCTTGCCTCTGAAGAGGATGTAAGCCATAGGTGATGCGATGAACAGTGATGAGAATGTACCTGCTAAGATACCAACCAACAGAGCGAACACGAAGCCACGGATTGTCTCACCGCCGAAGATGAAGATGGCGAGCAACACAACCAATGTAGTGCCTGAAGTGTTGACTGAACGGAGCAATGTACTGTTGACACCGTCGTTGATTCTTTCATACCAGCTTCTCTTTGGATAGAGTGTGACGTTCTCACGGATACGATCGAAGATAACCACTGTGTTGTTGATTGAGTAACCGATGATGGTCAACACTGCTGCGATGAATGTCTGGTCAACCTCCATTGAGAATGGCATGACGCTGTACAGCAACGAGTACATACCGATAACGATGATGGTATCGTGTGCCAATGCGATGATTGACGACACACCATACTGCCATCTCTTGAAACGGATTGCTATGTAAGCGAAGATCACGAACAATGATATGATAACGGCGATGATAGCCTTGCGTGTCACGTCGTCAGCGATAGTAGGACCGACCTTCTGTGATGACATGATACCGAGCATCATATCGCTCTTCTCGCTGTCAGATGTGAACTGGTCATATGTCATTTCTTTGGTGTAGAACTGCTTCAAACCATTGTAGAGCATACCCTGGATCTCGGCGTCGACGTCAGGATCATTTGATTTGATCTTATACTTGGTAGTGATCTTAACCTGACGGCTAGGACCGTATGTCTTCACTTCTGGAGCATCATCTTTAAATTCGTCAACGCTTGCAAGAGCCTCGCGGACCTGAGCAACCGAAACTTCCTTGTCGAAACGGACCACATAGTTGCGACCGCCCTGGAAGTCGATACCAAGATTGAGACCGAGTGTCAACCATGAGCAGACGCTGATGACGATCATGAGGGCACCGATGATAAAAGCTGTCTTACCGAACTTGATGAAGTCGAACTTGGTGTTCTTCAAGAAGTTACGTGTGATATTGGTTGAGAAAGCGATATCTTTGTTCTTGTCAAGCCAACGATCGAGGATGAGACGTGTGATGAAGATTGATGTGAACAATGATGTGCAGATACCGATCATCAATGTTGTAGCGAAGCCCTGGACAGGACCTGTACCAAACTCGAAGAGGATGAAACCTGTCAAGAAGGTTGTGATCTGACCATCGAGGATAGCTGAGTAAGCTGCTTTGAAACCGTCGGCGACAGCGAGGCGGATGCCTTTACCTGCTGCGATTTCCTCTTTGATACGCTCGAAGATGATAACGTTAGAGTCGACAGCCATACCCAAGGTGAGCACGATACCCGCGATACCTGGCAGTGTCAACACTGTTCCGAATGATGCGATGACGCCAAAGAAGAAGATGATGTTGACGATCAATGCGATGTCGGCTGCGATACCTGCCTTGCTGTAGAAGAATATCATGTAGATGAGCACGAGGCAGAAAGCGATGATGAATGACCAGAAACCTGATGTGATAGCTTCCTGACCGAGTGAAGGACCCACGACGTTCTCCTCGAGGATTCTTGCTGGTGCAGGCAACTTACCGGCCTTCAGGATGTTGGCCAAGTCCTGAGCCTCTTCCACTGTCATGTCACCACCTGAGATCTGTGAGCGACCGCCTGGGATCTCGTCGTTGACGACAGGGTATGAATAAACGTAGTTATCAAGCACGATAGCGATCTGGCGACCGATGTTGTCACCGGTGAGGCGTTTCCACTCTCTTGCACCGTCGGCGTTCATCTGGATTGACACCTCGACGCGGCCGTTCTGGTCGTAGTCCTGACGTGCCTCTGTAACGACTTCACCACCGAGTGAGCATTTGTTCTCGCGGTTAGCCTTGAGTGCTACGAGGTCGATGAGCTCAATACCGTTCATAGTGTTCTTGTTAGGTTTCACGCACCATGCGAATCTGATGTTACGTGGAAACACCGATGAGGTCATCTTCAACATTCTGTTGATGTTGGCTGTATCTTTCACTGCTGCCATACCGACGCGTGCTGTCTGGTAAGGAACACCAGTCTCGCTCACTGAGAAGAGCATGTAGTTGCTGAATGTCACCATGTTAGCCTGCTCCTGAGCTTTCTTCAGTGAGTCGTCAGCTGTCATCTGGTCGAGGAGGGCGACGTCTTCGCCTTCTTTCACTTCTTCCTCTTTGGCGTTTTCAGCTTTGACAGCGTTTGACTTGGCGAGGAGCTCGTTGGCTTCTGCGAAGTACTGTGCAATCTCGTTGAAGTTGTATGTCTCCCAGAACTCGAGCTGGGCTGTTCCCTGTAACAATTTGCGGACACGCTTAGGATCCTTGATACCAGGGAGCTCGACGAGGATACGTCCTGAACTCTCAAGTTTCTGGATGTTAGGCTGTGCCACACCGAAACGGTCGATACGGGTTCTCAAAATCTGATATGAACGGTCGATAGCGAGGTCGGTCTCGTCTTTGATGACCTTCAACACTTCGTCGTTTGTCGAGTTGACGGTGATTTTGTCTTTGAACTCATAGAGGAAGATAGGGGCGAGCTTGGCATTAGGATCAAGCTTTGCATAGGCTTCACCGAAGAGGTCGACGAAGTCCTTCTGGCTGTTGAGGTGCTGTTCCTCAGCCTGGCGCATAGCCTCTCTGAATGTAGCGTCATCGCTGTTTCCTGAAAGAGCGTAGATAATGTCAGGCACCGAAATCTCCATCATGACGTTCATACCACCCTTAAGGTCAAGGCCGAGGTTCAACTCCTGCTCCTTGCACTTGCGGTAATCCTGCCACATGTAAATCTTGATTGTGCCGAGTGAGTCAAGATAATAAGTCTCTTTTGCTGTTCTGATCGAGTCGAGATAGTACTCGTACGCATCGTTGTCGTTATTAGCCATCTGTCTGGCTAATTCGGCATTCTTTGGGCTCTCAGCGTACTCTTTGGCCTTTTTCTCGTAGTGCCTTGTCACGAACGTGAATGACAACTGATACACTGTGAAGAGTGCCAGCAAGAGTGCTAAAAGCTTAATAACTCCTTTGTTCTGCATTGTAAATCAAATTTTTATAATTAAACTATTTTTAATATTTTCAATACCGAAATTTTTAGCGTGCAAAAATACAACATTTTTCAATGCGAACAAAATATTTTTTCAATATTTTATCCACTTGATGATTTCTTTCCATGACACCTTTTTGCCGTACATTAAAATTCCGGTGCGATAAACCTTGCCAGCGAGCCATGTGAAAACGACAAACGTGGCGAACAACAACGTTACCGACGCCACGACCTGCCATATTGGCACACCAAACGGTATTCGTAACATCATGGCGACAGGGGAGGTGAATGGAATCATTGATAACCAAACACTTAATGCGCTGTCAGGGGCGTTGGCGATGACGGTGGAGCATATCATAGGGATAATCAGAAGCAACGATATTGGCGTCGCAAATTGCTGGGTGTCAGTCTCGTTGTCGACAGCTGCGCCGATAGCGGCAAACATGGCCGAATACAGGAAATATCCTCCAATGAAATAGAAGAGGAAACACCATAAGATGGCCTTGAAATTGATGGAGTGGATGACATCGAACACCTGTGTCAACATCTCCTGACTGTCTGTGTTTACTGCAGTTTCCACAATCTGTTCGCTCATCACAGAGCCTGTCGAGAACACATCTTGAACAGGCAGAAAAGTTGAGACGATGCCGTAGATTCCGAGCGTGAGCACACCCCAAAGCAGGAACTGCGTCAGTCCGACGAAGGCGATGCCTATAATCTTGCCCATCATCAGCTCGAAAGGCTTGACGGAGCTGATAATCACCTCGATTATACGGTTGGTCTTTTCCTCTATCACGCCGCGCATCACCTGTCCGCCGAAGATGAAAATAACAAAATAAATCACCATGGCGAGCACGATGCCGAGCAGGAACTCAAACTCGCTGTATGTCTTTTTCTCCACATTCTCGTCTTGGCTCATCCTGATAGATTGCACGTTGATGGAGGTGTGGGCGGCTTTAACTATGTCTGGGTCGATGCCCGATGCCAGCAACTTCTGATGTTCTATCGTCTTCTGCATGGTCGAGTTGATGTATTCCGACAATGTCATCGGAATCTGTTTCATGCTGTAAATCTCAGCGTTTACTGGCAGATTGAGCTCCGTGCGCGGTATGTATAGCACGCCGTCGTACACGCCTTCGCGAACCATGTTCTTGGCGTCGCTGATGTCGCTGT
This sequence comes from Bacteroidales bacterium, assembly GCA_017645275.1. GTDB lineage: Bacteria > Bacteroidota > Bacteroidia > Bacteroidales > F082 > Limimorpha. Next base: position 51,572 of record JAGCPH010000003.1, read on the forward strand.
CTATATAAATAAAGGTGTTGACGTCGGTGTTGTCGAATTTTCCGTGAAATAATGTCGATTCGTCACATACTGCGATGGTCTTTTTCTCGTCAAATTTCTCGGAATTCAACATCAGAATTGCCGGAAGGAACATCAGAGCTGCAAAAAACAAAGGCGCGAGGATGGTCAATATGATAAATGAACGCTTCTTCACGCGAGTGAGATACTCTCTTTTTATAATGATGCCTATTTTCATAACATTTTGATTTTTAATTGTTTGACGCTGAGACAAGGTTGATGAAGATGTCGTTCATCGATGGCAAGATTTCGTTTAGCGATATGATTTCGCCTTTTTCGATGATGTCGCGCACCAGTTCGTTAGGATTCGTCGCATTGACGGTGAGTTGTGTCACTTCACTGCCGTTGAAAGGCTTGTATACGACATCGTATTTGTGCTGTTTGTACTGCTGTTTGATGTCGCTCACGCGGCCTTCGAGAATCTTTTTGCCTTGGTTGATGAGCATGATGTTGTCGCAAAGCTCCTCCACCGATGCCATGTTATGCGTTGAAAACAGGATTGTTGCGCCTTTATCGCGGAGTTCGAGAATCTCGTTTTTCAACAGGTTGACGTTGATGGGGTCGAAGCCTGAGAATGGCTCGTCGAAGATAAGCAGCTTGGGCTCGTGGATGACAGTCACGATGAACTGTATCTTCTGCTGCATGCCTTTGCTGAGTTCCTCCACTTTCTTGTCCCACCAGTTTTGGATGCCGAATTTTACGAACCAGTGACGAAGTCGTTTGTCGGCTTCTTGTTTGTCCATGCCTTTGAGCTGGGCGAGGTAGATAGCTTGTTCGCTTACTTTCATCTTTTTGTAAAGTCCGCGTTCTTCAGGAAGGTATCCGATGTTAGCTATATCGTTCTTACTCAATGGCTTGCCGTCAAGGAAGATTTGTCCGCTGTCGGGCATGGTGATCTGGTTGAGTATTCGGATGAGAGTTGTTTTTCCGGCTCCGTTAGGGCCGAGCAGACCATAGATGCTTTGTTTTGGCACGCTGATAGAGATATCGTGCAGCACCTGTTTGGTCTCGTACGTCTTGTTGACGTCTTTGATTTCTAGGAAGTTCATATATGGTTAAGTGACAAATGGTTAGCTGAAGAAGTCTCTTATCTTGTCGAATGCGCTCTTGTCGTTGGCGCCTGGTTTCGGCTTGAAGTTCTCGCTTTCGAGCAGCTGTTGCATCATCTTCTCTTCGTCTTTCGACAGTTTCTTTGGTGTCCATACGTTGACGTTGACGATGAGTTCGCCTATGCGTCGTGTGTTGATCTCTGGCAGGCCTTTGCCTTTGATACGGATTATGTCGCCGCTCTGTGTGCCTGCCGGAATCTTGACGCTTGCTGTGCCGCCTATGCAAGGCACGTCGACGTTACATCCGAGTGCTGCCTGAGGCATGCTGATGAAGAGGTTATAGATGAGGTTGCTGCCGTCGCGTTCGAAGTCCTTATGTTTCTCTTCTTCAATGAGTATGAGCAGGTCGCCCGCAACTCCGTTGCGGGCGCCGGCGTTACCTTTGCCACGCACCGACAGCTGCATGCCTTCTGCCACGCCGGCCGGGATGTCGAGTTCGATGACTTCTTCGCCCTTGACGATGCCGTCGCCGTTACATGCGGTACATTTCTTCTTGATGACTTGGCCTTCGCCGCCGCAAGCGCTGCATGTGCTCACCTGTGTGAAGAATCCTGAGCGCATCACACGCTGACCCTTGCCGCCGCATGCCTTGCAGGTCTCCATCTGTCCGTCTTCGGAGCCGCTGCCGTTGCATTTCTGGCATGTCACGTATTTGTTGACTTTCACCTTCTTCTTCACGCCTGTGGCTATCTCTTCAAGTGACAATTTGACACGTAGTCTGAGGTTCGAGCCACGGTAGACTGGTCTTTGGGGACCGCCGCCGAAGCCGCCACCAAAGCCTCCGCCGAAGTTGAAGCCTCCGCCAAACAGGTCACTGAAGATGTCGCCAAACTGGCTGAAGATGTCGTTCATCGAGGCCCCGCTGAAGTCCTGTCCGCCTACGCCGGCATGACCGTAACGGTCGTAACGCGCGCGTTTGTCAGGGTCGCTGAGCACTCCGTAAGCTTCAGCGGCTTCCTTGAACTTCTCTTCTGCCTCTTTGTCACCCGGGTTTCTGTCAGGATGGTACTGAAGAGCCTTTTTTCTGTATGCTTTCTTTATCTCATCGGCTGTGGCGTTCTTCGCTACCTCCAGCACCTCGTAATAATCACGTTTTTCTGCCATTTTTGTAAAAAATTAACATCCTACAACAACTCTCGCGTAGCGGATGACTTTGCCATTCAATTTATAACCCTTTTGCACCACGTCGATGACCTTGTCTTTCTGGCTCTCGTCAGGGGCGGGGATCTGTGTCAGCGCCTCGTGCTCGTCGGTGTTGAAAGGCTCGCCGATGGCTTTGATCTCTTCCAGACCTTTTTGCTCTAATGTACGTTTCAATTTGTTGTAAATCAACATTATACCTTCGTAATGAGCCTTGTCTTCCGATTTCTCCATGGTTGAAAGAGCACGCTCGAAGTCGTCGAGGACCGGCAACATCGCCAAGATGGTGCCTTCAGCGGCCGTTTTTATCAAATCGACCTTTTCGTTGGCAGTTCTTTTGCGATAGTTGTCATATTCGGAGTACAAACGGAGGTATTTGTCATTCAATTCGTTGAATTTCTCTTCGAAATTTTCTGTTTTTACCTCCTTGGCATCCTCTTTGACAGCGTTATCATTTTGTTTTTCTTCATCTTTAATTGATTGGTTGTCAATGTTTTGATGAAATTTCTTATTCTTTTTGTTGTCTCCCATGATATATTTTGTTTTTACTTTGCTCAATGATATTATTAAGGTACAATCAAAATTCATGCCAAAATGAACAAAAACATCACTTTGGCATGAAATTTTTTTGAAAAACTGATTTTTACAGTCGTTCTATCTTTGCGCCGAGATTGTTAAGACGCGTGTCGATATTTTGGTATCCGCGGTCGATCTGGTCGATGTTGTCGATTATCGAGGTGCCCTCCGCTGACAGTGCTGCGATGAGCAGTGCCACACCGGCACGGATATCAGGTGATGCCATTCTAACTGCCTTGAGCTGATGGCTGCGATCGAGTCCGATGACGTTGGCGCGGTGCGGGTCGCAAAGTATTATCTGTGCGCCCATATCGATGAGTTTATCGACGAAGAACAGACGGCTCTCGAACATCTTCTGATGGATGAGCACGGTGCCTTTAGCTTGTGTGGCGACCACCAGCACGATACTGATGAGGTCGGGGGTGAAGCCTGGCCACGGCGCGTCGGCGATAGTGAGGATACTGCCGTCGAGGAAGGTCTCCACCTGGTAGTGCTCCTGTGCTGGGATATGTATGTCGTCGCCGATGAACTCCATCTTGATGCCGAGTTTCTGGAAGGTGCTCGGTATGATGCCCAAATCCTTGATCCCGGCGTCTTTTATGGTGATGTCGGAGCCTGTCATGGCTGCCAGACCGATGAATGAGCCCACCTCAATCATGTCGGCGAGCAGTCGGTGTGTGGTGCCGTGTAACTTCTCCACTCCTTTGATCTTCAAGAGGTTAGAGCCGATGCCTTCTATCTTTGCGCCCATGGCGGTGAGCATCCGGCAGAGCTGCACGAGATAAGGCTCGCAGGCGGCGTTGAAGATGGTCGTTTCGCCCTTAGCCATCACGGCTGCCATCACGATGTTGGCGGTACCGGTGACAGATGCCTCGTCAAGCAGCATGTAGGTGCCTTTGAGTCCGTCTTTTGGTGCAACTAAACGATACACGTGTTCCATCCCGACGGTCTCCATGGTCGCGCCGAGGTTCATCAAGCCGATGAGGTGGGTGTCGAGACGACGGCGTCCGATCTTGTCACCTCCCGGACGTGGCATGTAACCCATGCCGAAGCGGGCGAGGAGCGGACCGAGTATCATCACCGAGCCACGCAGCTTTGTGGCGCGCTCGTGGAAGTCCTTGGTGTCGAAATACTCATGGTTGATATTCTTTGCCTGCAGCGTCACCTCGCTCGGGCTCTTGCGGTCGACGTCGACGCCCATGCCGCGCATGAGGTCGATGAGGTTGTTGATGTCGAGGATGTCGGGCAGGTTGGTGATGGTTACCGGCTCGTCGGTGAGCAATGCGGCGCACAACACCTGCATAGCCTCGTTTTTCGCGCCTTGCGGAACAATGGTGCCGCTGAGTTTGTTGCCTCCTGTGACTCTGAATGATGCCATGATGTTAGTTTTTCTTGTTTGGACGGTTAGGGTTGTTCTGCTTAGCCTGCGGCTGGTTATTCTTGTTGTTATTGTTGTTTTTCTTGTTGCCCTGTTTCTTCTTCTGCTGCGGCTGTTGCTGCTGCGGCTGTTTGTTCAGAATCTCGTTGGTAGGGGTGAGCTTGGTCTCCATCGGGAGCGCAATCTCCTCGCCGGAAATTTTGTACAGGTCGTCAAGAATAAGCAAATCGTTGACGGTGTCGCGGTTCCAGTTCAGATAGTCGCGTTTCATGTGGTTAGCGATGTTGACGAGGATAGCCTGTTTCTTTGGGCCTTCTTCCATCTCTTTCACCTTCTTCACGATGTCGGCGATATATTGTCCGTAGTGTCCGTAGCGGATGTTATTCTTCTGATAACCAACGTGTTCGGGTTTCTTTTTCTGCATCTCAGGTGTCGGTTTCTCGTATGGGCCGTCCACGTCGAGCTGGTAGTCGGAGATGATGTAGAGATGATCCCAGAGCTTGTGCATGTAGTCGTTCGACTCCTTGACCTGCGGGTTCATCTGCGCCATCACGCTGACGATGAAATATGCTGCTTCAGTGCGTTGCTTGCGGTCCTCGATCTCCAAAAGATGACGTATCATCATCTGGATGTTGCGTCCGTATTCCGAAATCACTATCTTTTCGCGTCCTGTATTGTATTCCATGGTTTTCTTTTTTATATTTTTAACTTAAAATATTCAAAATTATTGTTTTAAGATGCTTAAACGTGCGAATTTGAGCATGAGCATCTTGTTGCCGCCCTCGTCGAAGTCGACGGAAGCCTTGCGGTTCGGGCCGAGACCCTCCACTTTGACTACCGTTCCCTGACCGAATTTCTGGTGGAGGACACGCATGCCGGCTTGGATTTCGTCGGCGTCGGCAGGGATGAAATCACTTGGTGAGACCTTAGGATAAGAAGCCTGCGCTTTCGGAGTGCTCTGAGTACTCACAGAACTCCGATTGTTTTCATATCTCTTATCTCCGCTGTATGTCCATGCTCCTCTGCTTGAGCTGAACGGGTTGAAGCTTCTATCTTCTTTTATCGTCGTTCCTCTGAAGTTGGCTCTCTTCGGGCGTTCGATGAGCTCGGGGTCGATCTCCTCAATGAAACGCGACGGCTCGCTGAGGGTGATGTTACCCCAACGGTAACGGCTCTCAGCATAGCTGAGGATAAGCTTGGTCTCTGCTCTCGTCAATGCGACGTAGAACAGACGACGTTCCTCTTCGAGGTCTTCGCGAGTGCTCAACGACTGTATGCCAGGGAAAAGGTTTTCCTCGAGTCCCACGATGTAAACGTAAGGAAACTCAAGGCCTTTCGCGCTGTGAATGGTCATCAGCGTGACATAGTCGGCGTTTTCGTCTTCTTTCTCGTCCTGGTCGGTGAGGAGTGCCACGTCTTCCATGAACTTCGGCAGGTTCACTGTCATCTGTTCGCCTGTCATCTCGTCTACCTGTTTGTCGCTGAACTCCTGGATGGCATTTAAGAGCTCTTCGATGTTCTGCACGCGCATCACGCCGTCGGGACTCTCATCTTCCTTCAAAACCTTGATGATTCCGACGGTCTCGGTGATGTGTTTCGCCAGCTCGAAGGCGTTCATCTTGTCGATTTGAGTCTGGAAGCTCTGTATCATGGTGACGAAGTTGCTTAGCTTGCTGACGGTTCCCATGTTGAACTCTGTCGATTGCTGGTTCAACGATGTCAAGACATCCCAAACGGTGCATTTGCGCTCGTCGGCGATGACCTGCAGCTTCTGTTTTGTTGTGTCACCTATGCCTCGTGCCGGATAGTTGATGATTCTCAGCAAAGCCTGTTCGTCGGTGGGGTTTATTGTCACGCGGAAGTAGGCGAGGAGGTCTTTCACCTCTTTACGGTCGTAGAACGAGAGGCCTCCATATATTTTATAAGGTATATCCTGCTTGCGGAGCGCCTCCTCAAGCGAACGCGACTGTGCATTTGTTCTGTACAGAATCACGAAGTCTTTGTTTGCCAACTGACGCGACATCTTGTATCCGAATATCGAGTTGGCGACGAGTGTGCCTTCCTCGTTGTCGGATGTGGCGCGCAGAAGCGTGATGAGTTCACCTTCTTCTTTATCTGACCACACGTTTTTCTTTATCTGGTCTTTGTTGTTGGCAATAACGCTGTTTGCCGCCTTCACAATGGTCTTGGTCGAGCGGTAATTCTGCTCGAGGCGGATGAGTCTCTGTTCAGGATAATCTATCTTGAAGTTCAGAATATTCTGGATGTTCGCACCACGGAAGCCGTATATCGACTGTGCGTCATCGCCCACCACGCAGATGTTTTCGCGCATGGCTGCAATACGTTTTATAATAAGGTATTGCGCGTAGTTGGTATCTTGGTACTCGTCGACTAGGATATACTCGAAGTGACGCTGGTATTTCAGTAGGATATCCGGAAAGTCGCGCAGCAACACGTTGGTGTTAAACAGTATGTCGTCGAAGTCCATGGCGTTGGCACGTTTCAGGCGGCTGTTGTACGTCTTGAAAATCTCTCCGATGAGCGGCTTGTTGGCTCGGCGGTCCTGCTCCTGAATCTCGGCGTTCTCGCAGTAGTCTTCCGGGGTGTATAGCGCTGACTTTGCCATCGAGATCCGGTGTAAGATATATTTTGCGGGATAAGCCTTGGTGTCTATTTCTCTTTCTTTTAAAATAGAATTGATGAGTGTCTTGGAGTCGTCGGTGTCGTAGATTGTAAATTCTGAGGTGTAGCCCAGGCTTGCCGCTTCGATGCGCAGAATCCTCGCAAAGATAGAGTGGAACGTGCCCATCCACACGTTACGTGCGGCGCCCGGCTCGACGAGCTGCATGATGCGTTCTTTCATCTCCTTGGCGGCTTTGTTGGTAAACGTGAGCGCCATGATGCTGAACGGGTTGATGCCTTGCTCGATCATATATGCGATGCGGTGGGTGAGGGCACGGGTCTTGCCCGAGCCAGCTCCCGCGATGACCATCACTGGGCCTTCAATCGTCGTAACTGCCTCACGCTGAGGCTCATTCAAATATTTAAGGATGTCTGACACGTTTCAAAATTTTCGATGCAAAGATAAGAATTTTTTACATCGAAAAACACGAAAAATACTAAAATTTCATCTCCAGATTCACCTTCACATCCGGATGCAGCGATTTTCCGACCGGGCAGGTGTCAGCGGCGCGTTTAAGCATTGCCTTCTGGGCGTCGGTGTAGTCGTTTTTCGGGAAGGTGATGGTGATGTCAATCTGTCCGATGCGGCGCGGGTCGGCGGCCATGGTCTTCTGAATCTCGTAGGTGGTGCCATCGATGTTGAAGCCCTTGCTCTGTGCTGTGATTCCCATGATGGTCATCATGCAGCCAGCCAGCGCAGCGCATGCCAAATCGGTAGGAGAGAAGGCCTCGCCCTTGCCGTGGTTGTCGGTTGGAGCATCAGTGATTATAGTATTCCCCGATTGCAAATGCGTCATCTCATTGCGCAAATTGCCCTTGTAAGTTCCTTTAATTGTTGCCATGATTATAAGTATAATGATTTTTGCAAAGATACAAAATTTTTACCGTCGTCCCATAAATGTTGTTCGTTAGTTTAAAAAAGTTTCCAAAAATTTCATTTTATTCCAAAAACTTTGTAATTTTGCAAAGTTAACAATGATAATTTTAAGAAATAGCAAAGTAAAACAAATATAACATATTGTAAAACAAAGCATTAGCTATTATTTCGCGTTTAGCCAAGAGCCTCGCAAACTATTTGGAAATAAACAATTAGAAATAATATCTGGCAGTCTTCCTAATGGAAGCTCCTACCGACTAAATAAGGCTAAGCTTGCATCAAACAGATGTAAGCATCTTATTTGTCGGTAGAGGTTTCCGTGCGAGGCCGCCTCTAAGCTAAACGCAATAAGAGTAAGTCTTGCATCTTTTTCTTTTTGCGTTTGCGGATTGATAGCATTGCAAAATCTATCAATCCATTATGGCAGGGAATGGCAATCTTAATGTAGCAAATAAGGCTAAAAAGGATGAGTTTTATACTCAATTGCCTGATATTGAAAATGAATTGCGGCATTACAAGAAACATTTTAAAGATAAAACAGTGTTTTGTAATTGTGATGATCCATATGAAAGCAATTTCTTCAAATACTTTGCAATGAATTTCAATCAGTTGGGATTGAAAAAACTAATAGCCACCTGCTATTCGGAGTCGTTTGTGGCTGGAAAACAATTGGCCCTGTTTGACGATTCACCACAAGAAAAGTCAAAGACTAGTGTTCCACATAAAATCATAATAACGGAGGTTACAGATCTTAATGGAGATGGAGCGACTAATTTAGCTGATGTTGAATGGTTGATTAAAAATGACAAAAATGTTCTTACTCGTTTAAATGGTGATGGCGATTTCCGCTCAGATGAATGTGTGGAATTATTAAAAGAAGCTGATATAGTTGTAACAAATCCGCCTTTTTCATTGTTTCGCGAATATGTTGCTCAATTGATGAAATATGAAAAGAAGTTTTTAATTATTGGTAATGAAAATAATGTAACATACAAAGAGATCTTTCCATTATTAATGAACAACACTATATGGCTTGGATGTAAATCTGGATCACAACAATTTGAAGTGCCAATGAGTTTTGAAAAAAACAATACCTATATCAAAGAAGGACGCAAATATGCTAAATTTGGAAATATCTGTTGGTTTACCAATCTTGATCATAATAAAAGGCATGATAAACTGGATCTTTATAAGCACTATACACCTGAAGATTATCCAACTTATGATAATTATGCTGCTATAGAGGTTGGTAGGGTTTCGGATATTCCTTGTGATTATGACGATATCATGGGTGTCCCCATTACATTTATGCAAATATATAATCCAGATCAGTTTGAAATATTGGGAATAACAGATCGGGGGGATGAATATGGTTTAAAAACCAAAGAATACACCAAATATGATACTCCTAAATATGGAGATTTGAATAGACGGGCAACTTATTGGGTAAATGGTGAGTTGAAACCGACATTTGCTAAATTATTAATCCGCAAGAAACATTAAATTATGGAAATAAAGTTTACAGAAATCAGCATCCATGACCTTGTGGAAGGTTATGAAAATAATGATGAAAACGGAGTACGCGCTTATGGCGGCTTGTTGGATATTCGTCCACCATATCAACGCGAATTTATATATAAACCTGAGCAACAACAGGCAGTTATACGTACCGTGGCAAAAGACTTCCCTCTTAATGTGATGTATTGGGCTAAACGAGAAGATGGTACATTCGAAGTTATTGATGGTCAACAACGTACTCTCTCTATATGTGAATATTTAGACGGAAACTTTTCAGTGGTATTTGAGGGAGATAAGAATCCTTATGGTTTTAACAATTTACCAGCCGACCGTCAAAAACGCATATTGGATTATAAACTTACTGTGTATATTTGTACAGGGAGTCCGAGTGAAAAGCTGGACTGGTTCCGTACAATCAACATTGCAGGCGAAAAACTTACTGATCAAGAGATGCGTAATGCAGTATATGCTGGTAGCTTCGTGACGGAGGCCAAACGCAAGTTTAGTAAAAGTAATTGCGTTGCATATCAGATGGGGAATCGATATCTTGGTGGCAGCTGTATCCGTCAGGATTATCTTGAAACAGTGATATCTTGGATTAATGATGGAAAGATATCAGAATATATGTCGTCGCATCAACATGATCCAAATTCAGATGAGTTATGGCTTTATTTTCAAAATGTCATAAACTGGGTACAAGCCAAGTTTCCGAAGTATCGCAAAGAGATGAAAGGTGTGGCTTGGGGCGAGCTATATAACGTCCACAAATATGATAAACTTGATGCCAATGAACTTGAAAATCGTATATCAAAACTTATGCAAGATAGTGATGTTCAAAGAAAAGCTGGTATCTATGCTTATGTTCTTGATGGCGACGAACATCATTTGGGTATCCGTGCTTTTGATGACAACACCAAACGTGAAGTTTATGAAAAACAAAAAGGTGTTTGCCCAATATGTCACAAACATTTCGAGATAGAGCAAATGGAGGCAGACCACATCACACCTTGGCATCTTGGCGGCAAAACCATCGCCGAAAACTGCCAGATGCTCTGTAAAGAATGCAATAGGAGAAAAAGCGGAAAATAACAATCTTGATTAATAATACAATAATGTAATTGCAGAGACGATGTGCACATCGTCTCTGCGTGTTTTACATCCTGGCCTCATTCCATGAATTGTTAATTTTTTTTAACATTTCTTTCATATTTCTGCAATTTGTGTTAAAAATTGTTAAAAACCAAAAATCAATGTTTTTTTGCTATATTTTTGCAAAAAAATGGTTCCAATATGGCAATTTCAGACACAAAATTTCATAATAAATATCGTATTCAATCAACACGTGCAGAATGGCATGATTATAACGGCGGGTTGTATCATGTCACACTGTGTACAAAAAATAGAGAACATTATTTTGGAGAAATCGCAGATGGTATTATGCATTTGTCTGAAATAGGGGAATATGCAGATGAACAATTTCGTAATGTCAACAATCATTATCCGTATGCAGAAATCCCATTGTTTGTGATAATGCCCAATCATATTCATTGCATAACATTAATCAATGGTGTTGACAATGTGGTAGAGACGATGTGCACATCGTCTCTACCACCATCATCGTGCACATCGTCTCTGCCGAATCGTTGGAAATCCGAAACGATTGACAAAAACATGCAAAACATATCGTTGCATCGGGGCAAATTATCAACGGTGATAGGTGGTTTGAAACGCGCTGTAACACATTATGCAAACGAAAATAAAATCCGTTTTGGTTGGCAACCGAGGTTTTATGACAGTATCATCAAAAACAATGCCGATTTGCAAAATATTGTAAGGTATATTGAAAATAATGTAATCAATTGGAAATCTGATAAATCCTGTTGTTGAAAAAATATTTCAAAATTTTTTTAAAAAAATGTTGGGCGTATTAAAAAATGTAGTAATTTTGCAGCCCGAAAAAGGTAGTAAATGTTGCCTCATTTACAATAGAAAGGGACCTGATAAGTAAAACGTAATAGGTCCATTCGCCGTAAGTCAGTGAGAGTCAAATAGTTAGACAACGGCGTGTTTTGATACAAAAGTCGGTAGTGTGACTTATCAAATCCCCTTCTATGTGCAATTTCCAACAGTTTATTTATCTTTTTTGAGATAAAAAAGAAAGAAATTTCTATATAAACAACATAAAAAAGTAAAATTAAAAGTAATTAAAGAATGCCAACGATTCAACAGTTAGTCCGCAAAGGACGTCAGAAATTGGAAGACAAGAGTAAATCTCCTGCCTTGGATTCTTGCCCACAGCGCCGCGGCGTGTGTGTCCGTGTTTATACCACGACACCTAAAAAGCCTAATTCGGCAATGCGTAAGGTCGCTAGAGTCCGTCTGACAAATCAGAAGGAAGTCAACGCCTACATCCCAGGCGAAGGCCACAACTTACAGGAGCACTCAATCGTCATGATTAGAGGAGGCCGTGTGAAGGATCTTCCAGGTGTACGTTATCACATCATCCGCGGTGCATTGGATACCGCCGGTGTCGACGGCCGCCGTCAGCGCAGATCAAAATACGGTGCAAAGCGTCCTAAAAAAGCAGCAGCAAAGAAGTAAAAATCAGTAAATGCTTAAGAAATGAGAAAAGCTAAACCAAAGAAAAGAATCATCCTTCCGGATCCAAAGTACGGCGATGTAACAGTCACAAAGGTTGTGAACAACATCATGCGGAAGGGTA
>JAGCPH010000038.1 GCA_017645275.1 Bacteroidales bacterium
GGAGCCGTCACCCATGCCGCCAGGTGCAGGCGAATAGAGCGGCAGTGCCTCGCCGTATTCATAGAAGGTCTCACCATGGTCTGCTGAATAGCGCAGCACGGCATAATTATAGCCATCATCGCCCACATTGTGAAGGTCATAGACGATGCCGTTGTCAGCTATGACAAATCTTTTGTCAGGCACGAGATAGAAACCCGGTTGCTGCTGGAATTCTCCGCCACCGCCAGCCACCACGTTGCCTTCGGGGTCAAACTCCAGATTTTGTACAGCAATTCCTTCAAAAGCCACCAATTCAGGGCTCATGTTGGATAAAGATGAGTGATAAATACCAACGCCATAGGTGAGGAAAGGATGGTAAATGCTTGTATAAATATCACCTGATGCGTTGACAATCATATCGCTTATTTCAAGGTCGTAAATCAAGTTATTAAAAGCCCAGACGGCATCCCATGTCTCGCCGCCGTCAACTGTCCAAGTAATAGTTCCATCAGGTGTCCAAATAAGAAGAAGATCATTGGTTGGAGCGCAGAATCCTCCTATTTCACCGCCAAAAACATCAACAGGTTCTTCTTTTTCCAGCCAGGTGTCGCCGTTGTCGTCGGAGTAGAACAGACGAAAAATTCCTCTTCCGCCTCCATGTTGCCTCCACTCTTCTCCAATAAAATAAATCCTTCCTTCGTCGGTGATTGTAAAACCATTTCGAACACCTTGAATATCAGAAAAACTTAATATTAGTTGCCACGTAGCGCCATCGTCTTGCGTACGGTAAATTCTAAAAATGTCAGTACCGCCGTAAACATCGGCACCGGCTAAAATGCTTCCGTCTGAAGTTGCTACCATGAAACCACCATACATGTTAACGTTAATGGGTTTCCAGATGTTTTGTGCCGCCAGCGAGGTTAAGAGGTAGAGGCAAATCGCTAAAATTAGTAAAATTTTTTTCATATGGTTAAATTTTAAATTGCATTTATAATTTCTTCAAATGTCCGTTTGTCATCCGGCAACTCCATTTTTTGTTGCCTGATTCGCGTTTTTCGTTTGTAGAACGAGTCGGTTTGCGTGTCAAGCAAGATGGATATTACCTGGTTGGAGAAGCCGTTTTTGCAGAGGCAGCAGATGCGAACGTCCCACTTGCCGAGCTTGGGATAAGTGACAAGCAGCCGCTTCGAGAAGTCGCTGAAAATCATGTCGGTGAGACTGATGAAATCGTCCCAGTCGTTGTCGTCCAAAGTGAAATCCATCGTCTCGGAGGTGAGATGTTCGCCGAGATTCTTTGCCGTGACAAACACCTTGTTACTCAGCATGATTTTGTTGCGAATCTCCAACTCTTTTTCTAACGCTTTTATCTTGTTTTCATTGATTTTCTTTCTGATTATCAATAGGATAATTAGAAATGCTATTACTGATAACGCGATTATAAGATAAAGTTTCAAGCTGTGGTTGCGATGCAGACTTTCCATGGCGTTTTTCTGTGCTTTCAGCTCGTATTCCGACTTCAATCGCTGCATAGTCTCGCTCGATTGCTTCTGCTCCGATTCAAGCATGTTTTCGGAGGAAAGTTGCTGGTAATGCACCGCCGTTTTATAGTCGCCCTCATAGTAAGCGATGGCGTAAAGCGTCTGATAAACCGACATTTTCAGTCCTGGTCGCTCGCTTCGTAAGGCCTTGTTCAAATAGGTTTTTGCCTGATTGAAATCATTGGAATAATAATAAAGGATGCCTAAGGTCATATTGGCGATGTCAACGTCATTGTCGTTTTGTAGAGACGTTTCCTGAAACGTCTCTACATTATCGCCATACAATGCATATTTTACGAATTCAATTGCCGTCTGATAATCACCAATCTCCATGTAATAATCGCGCCCAATTTCCAGATAAAGGTCGCTCAGCATGGCTTTATCATTAATTAAGGTGGCGATACAAAATGCCGAATCGTAATATTGTTTTGCCAAGGCATATTGTTCCTGCGCGCGCACCGCACGACCGCAATTGCGATAAGCATTCATCATGCCAGTGGAATCGCCAAGCTGCTTGAAACATTTAAGCGCCTCGTTGTGAGCGTCGAAGGCACCTTCAAAAATGCCGTGTTTGAGGTATAGGGCACCTAAATTATCGTTGATTTGTGCCCGTAGAGACGTTTCCTGAAACGTCTTAACATCGTCATTTTTCAGTATTTCCAACGCCTTCAAAAAACATTCCGCCGCCTCTTCCGAGCGCTGTTCCTCACGCAGTTGCACACCTTCCTCATACAGCGCACGAGCTTTCTCCTGCTGCTTCTGACCGTTGCATGCGGCAAGCATCAAGACCATTAAAATAAGCACCAAATATGTCGAACATTTTTTCATCAAGGCAAAATTAAATAAAAAAAACAATCTGTCAAGAGGTTTAGGCGCTCACTTGACAGATTGTCCCTATGATTTTAAAATGTCCGGATGTAAAATATTGACAATCAATAATATATAAACAATCAAATATTGGTTTGTCCCTAATAATTTTTGTAGAATATGCAAAAAATCAGGCCTTGCGGTATGCGAAGTATATCCAGACTGATTTTTGCAAATTCGGAAAAAATTATGATAGTTACATCGCTAACAGCACCAGCAACTGCGCGGTAAATATTCTCAAAAACATCGTCAGCGGATAAACCGTTGCGTAGCCTGTGTTCGGCAGTTTGCAGCCGTCGGGAGCGATGTTGTTGGCGAATGCCAGTGTCGGTGGGTCGGTGTGCGAGCCCCCGATGAATCCCATAAGGGTGTAGTAGTTCATTTTTAGAACGAGGCGACCGAATGTTGCCACAATCATTGGAGGCACAACGGTGATGATGACACCGTAGAGCACCCAGATATAGTGCAGTTTCACAGTCTCGACGAAGACGCCTCCTGCACCGAGTCCCACGCCGGCAAGGAACAATGCTATTCCAACCTCGCGCAGCATGTGAACGCCTTTGCCGTCGGTGAATTCAGTATCGAACCATCTTTTTTTCACGCCAAGCCAGCCCCCGATGATGGCTGTGACGAGTGGTCCGCCTGCCAATCCGAGTTTCACGGGAGCATCCATGCCTACAGGAATCGGGATGGAGCCGATGACAATACCAATGGCAATGATGATAAACAACGGAATCAATGGTTGTTTTGACGTCCCACGTTTGGATTCCTGCAGAGACGCAATTAATCGCGTCTCTACGGTGTCATTATTGGATATTTCTGTTTCCAAAACCGCAGGTTCTTTTTTCAAATCAATCCTGCACAATGGGCGTAGGATGATACATGTCATAATCATTCCCACCACGGCGAGAGGGTATGCCACCGCATAGCCTGCCGCCAAACGGTGTGCAGCATCAGGATCGCCTGCATCAGTCACAGCCTGCTGGGCTGCCGAAAGTCCCGGAGTGTTGGTGATAGCACCTGTGTACACGCCAGCCATGTCTGTCAAGCTCTGGTTCGCGACCTTGGCGATGATGTAGGTTATCAAAACACCTAATGCCACGTTTGTCAACGCCATGAGGTTCATCGCAAGACCGCCTTTTTTGAACGAGTTGAAGAATGTAGGTCCCACCTGTAATCCCACGGCAGTGACGAACAGAATCAATCCAAACTCCTTGACGATATGGAGCATTCCGGCGTTTAGCGTCACGCCGAGTGCGCTGATGACGATACCAACAAAAAGCACCCAAGTGATTCCTAACGAGATATTTGCGATTTTTATCTTACCTAAAAGCAATCCTAAAAAAATGGAAATTGCGAGGTATAAAATGCAGGGACCAACGCCCGAACCGGTGAAAAGATTATACATACCTTTAATTTAAAATTTAAAGATTTAAGATTCAAAATTGAAAATGCCCCACCGAGGCAGGGCATTTCCTGTTTTATCTAATTTTAAAATTAGTCACCAAGTGTTGCAACCATAACGGCTTTGATGGTGTGCATACGGTTCTCGGCTTCGTCGAACACGATTGAGTTCTTGCCTTCAAACACCTCTTCTGTTACTTCGATGCCGTCAAGACCGAACTGTTTGTTGACATCGCGGCCGACTTGTGTCTCGAGGTTGTGGTATGCCGGGAGGCAGTGCATGAACTTGCAGTTCTTGTTGCCGGTCATGTCCATCATCTTCTGGTTGACCTGATATGGACGGAGGAGGTCGATACGCTGTTTCCAGACCTCAGCTGGCTCGCCCATTGATACCCACACGTCGGTGTAGAGGAAGTCGCAACCTTTAACGCCTTTCGCGACGTCGTCGGTCACTGTAATCTTTGCACCTGTCTCTTTAGCGATTTTCTTGCAGGTATCGATGAGTTCTTTTGAAGGCTGGAGCTCTTTTGGAGCCACGATGCGGACGTCCATACCCATCTTTGCGCCACCGACCATCAAGCTGTTACCCATGTTGAAGCGGGCATCGCCGATGTAAGCGTAAGTAACCTGGTTGAGA
>JAGCPH010000039.1 GCA_017645275.1 Bacteroidales bacterium
TGAAGAGGGATTCAGCAAGAAGTAATTTGTGGTAATTTTCGTTAAAAATGGCGGAGATTTCTCCACTACGCTCCGCTTCGGTCGAAATGACGGATTGGGTGTCGAATGACAGCAGTTTTTGCAGGGCATCGCCAGCATCGGTTTGCAGCAACGTGTCAATTGCCAGCAAGTTCCCGTCAAATTCATATGGCAACGGCTCTTGCTCGGCAATGACAGGCTCGGGCTGCTTCTCTGCACAAGAGAGAAGCAGCACCGAAATCATTGTCAATAATATGAGGCATTTTTTCATCTGTCATTAGTCAGACTGACTAATTTTAATAAACTTTCAGTTTATCTCCCGTCTGCTCAATGATCGCCTTGTAGAACTCATCGCTGTATTTCGGCTGTTCTACCTTTGGAGCATAGTATTTGTAACCTTCTGGTTTCTCACGTGGAGTCTTCACGTTGCCATCCATGTATTTCATGAACAGATACTGATAAAACACCTTCCAGTCGGCGCAAAGACGTGTAGCCTCAGTGTTTGAATATTTGGTGAGGAACTTCACAGCCTCTGCAGGGTCTTTGGCGTATATCTCAGCAGCCTTGGTGTTGATGTTCTGCACCGATTTCACCCATGTGCCTTCGTATTCGGCCTGTTTTGCCTCAATCTCAGGGTGGATGTAGTCGTATTTTGTGTAAGCCCAGTTCGACACTTGATTGAAGATCCAGAAGCCTGCTGTGTCTGACCATTCCATCATCGAGCCGTTGCCCACGCGATAGCAGAGCGGAATCTCTGTCATGCAGGTGTACATCGGGCAGTACACTGTGCTTGCAGCGTCGTCGACACCCCACCAAATGATACCGCCGATCTCAGCGATTCTGTTGGAGTTGCTCTGTGAAACAAATGAGAAACCAGTCTGCTGTGTGGCAGTGGTTCTCTCGTGCTGGTATGCCACGCCGTCGACTTCAAATCCCATCGGACGCCAACGATATGGGCAGTGGAACGGGCCTGCGCCGAGGTCCAACGCCATGTCGAGCTCTGTGCCCTCGAGGTGATCGCGCATGAAGCTCATCATGTCGAGCACTGAAATCTTGTGGTTTGGCTTCACCCACAATGGCATTCTGTTGCTCGGGAAGTTCTCCACGGTCTGAGCCTCGCCTTTCACGTATGGCTTTGCACGCTTGATGTCACGGCCTGTTGCATAGTCGAAGTAGGCATCCATGCCGTCGGTCACCTTATTAAACATAGCCCACACACGCATGTCGCAACCACGTGCGCCGCTGAAGTCGACAGGAGCGTAAACGTCTGAGAATGAAAAGTCTTCATCCTTGCCGACATAAAAATTGTTTTTCTTTGCGAATGAGATAACGTCATCAGCGTAGATGCAGTCGACGTTCATGTCGGTCATAAATTTCTTAAAGTCCTTCGATGTCAAAGAGGTCTTGTTTTTCTTTGCGAGAGGGAAGGTGGTGATACGTGCCTGGTTGGCGTGACCGCTCACATATCCGTCAGGGATGCGGCGTGCCACCCACACCATACCTTTCTCAAACTTGCCCTTGCCAATAACTTCCATAATCCAGACCTCTTCGGTGTCGGCAATTGAAAATGACTCACCTTCGCTGATATAGCCATATTTTGCTGTGAGTTCAGCGATGTTACGGATGGCCTCGCGGGCTGTCTTGCAACGCTGCAATGAGATGTAAATCAAAGTGCCGTAGTCCATCAAACCATCGCCGTGCCAGAGAGTGTCAAGGCCGCCGTATGTGGTCTCACCGATGGCAAGCTGCCACTCGTTCATGTTGCCGACCACGTTGTAGGTGTGGCGCACCTCAGGAATCTGTCCGAGATAACGTCCGCTGTCCCAATCGTAAAGGTCACGCATGGCTCCCTCTGGATAGTCAGCTGCCGGATAATGATACAACTCACCGTAAAGCACATGAGAATCAGCGGCATATGAAATCATAGTCGAGCCGTCGACAGATGCTCCCTTCGTTACGAGGAAGTTGGTGCATGCACTCGCCTTCGTCATCCCGAGAAGGCAGATAATTGCTAATAATGTCAATAATTTCTTCATACTATTTGATTTAAAATGTTAATAATTCTCTGTTCGTCAATTCCAATCTGACGTTTCAAGGCTTCAAAATTATCAAATTTTTCATCATCTCTGACAAAATCCACAAATCTTATTTTTATTTCTTTGCCATAAAGGTCTTTGTCGAAGCCAATGATATGAGTCTCAATGCTTTGCGGACGGTTATCGTTCAATGTGGGACGCTTTCCGATATATGTCATCGAAGGGTACGACTGCCCGTCGACATCAGCAAAAGTGGCGTAAACACCAGGTTTTTCGATGAGCTGGAACTCTTCAGCCACCTCGATATTTGCCGTCGGATACCCCATTTCGTGTCCAACTCGTTGACCGTGAACGACTTTGCCTGTGTAAGAGTATTCATATCCGAGCAGCATATTGGCATGCTTGATATCGCCATACGCCAAAAAATGACGTATCTTGGTCGAGCTAACCGCCACATTTTCAATGTCTTGCTCTTCAATCCTCTCCACCTTGAAATGATATTGGCTGCCAAGCTCGTAAAGCATACTGAAGTCGCCTGTCCTGCCTTTCCCGAAATGATGGTCGTAGCCTATAATCAGCACTGCCGGCTGAATGTTTTTTACAAGATAATCCTTGATGAAATCTTCCGACGATATCGCCGCAAACTCTTTTGTAAATTTTATAATGATAAGATTATCAATGCCTAACGCCTCAAGATGACGAATCTTTTCCTCCTGTGTCGAGATGAATCTGATGCCTGAGTCGTTGCTCAGCACCTGCCTCGGATGAGGGTAAAACGTCACCACCACGCTCTCGCCGCCAATCTCACGCGCGCGGCTCACCATGTTCCTCAGTATCTCCTGATGTCCACGATGAACCCCGTCGAACGTCCCGATGGTGACTACCGCATGCGGTACCTTCTTAAAATCTTCTATGTTATAAAACGTATTCATGTTTGTCATTTCGAGCGTAACGAAGTGGAGTCGAGAAATCCTGTTAAATAAGTATCTTTTGAATCAAATACTGAGCAATTTCTACTGCATTCGTCGCCGCACCTTTCCTGATATTGTCACTCACAACCCAGAAATTGAACCCGTTCTCAATACTGTTGTCACGCCTCATCCTTCCTACAAAAACCTCATCTTTATCATAAGCCATAATAGGCGTCGGATACAGATTCTTACTCGGATCGTCAGCCACAATGACTCCTGGCGTATTTTCTAAAATATTTCTAATCTCTTGTAAATCATATGGTTGCAAAAACTCAACATTCACCGATTCTGAATGGCCTCCGTAAACCGGAACACGTGCCACTGTTGCCGAGACAGCGATTTTTGAATGCATGATTTTGTTAGTCTCGAAAATCAGTTTTTCTTCCTCAGTGGTGTTGCCGTCATCCAAGAAATTGCCGCCATGAGGTATGATATTCTCATGAATCTGGTGTGGATATGCCGGATTGTTCGACTTCCCGCCATTTTGCTCGCAATGCAGCTGGTTCAAACCCTTCAAACCGCTGCCGCTCACCGACTGATAGGTCGACACAACTATGCGCCTGATGCCATAACGACGATGCAATGGTGCCAATGCCATCACGAGCTGTATCGTCGAGCAGTTCGGGTTTGCAATGATATGAGTGTCAACGGTTATGTCGCTTGCGTTAATCTCAGGAACGACCAAGGGGATGCCTTCTTTTTTGCGCCAAGCTGAGCTGTTGTCGACCACGTAAGTGCCTTTTTCAGCAAACAACGGCGCATATTTCAAAGAAGCGTCGGCACCTGCTGAGAATATCGCTATGTCCGGTCGTTTCTCGATGGCTTCCTCAACGGAAATCAAGGTGTATTCCTTGCCTTTGAACTGCGTTTTCTTACCGATTGAACGCTCCGAAGCGGCCACGATGAGCTCGTCGACGGGTAAATTGCGCTCCGCAAGCACCTGAAGCATCTTCTGTCCGACCAGTCCGGTGGCTCCGATAACAGCTATTTTCATGTTTTTTCCTCCCGAAATGTTAAAATTTTTTAACAATTGACAGTTGTTAGCCTTTCAAAAGTTAAAATATGTTAAAAATAACGCAAGTATAATTTTTTTGTTATACTTTTGCGCAAAAGTACATAAAAATCTTAAACATTTTACTGTTATGGATGCAAAAATGTTACTATCGTTGGCATACCTATTATTAATTATGCCTTTCAGCTGCCTCTCGCAGGTTTGGGACGACTTCTCCGACGGCGATTTTACCAACAATCCTGCTTGGTCGGGCACCACCACATCGTTCCGCATCAACTCCGACAAACAGCTGCAACTGTATGCGGAAAGTACAGGTAACGCTGAGCTTTTCTGCGATGAGACCATCTCCGGTTTTGACGATATGGAATGGCATTTATGGCTTCGTGAGGCCTTCGCTCCTTCGGCAAACAACTACTCTGATATCTACCTTTGTGATAATTATTTCCTTCGGTTTGGCGAGGCGGGAAGCAACGATGTGGTCGAGCTTCGTCGCATGGACGGCACCAACAGCGTGAGCGTGTGCCGAGGCACTGACACCTTCATAGCGTCTTCGTTTTCCGCCTTTTTCAAAGTCACGCGCGACACACAAGGTTTGTGGAAAATCTTTGTCGATAAAACTGGCAACGATGACTATACCATTGAGGCTCAAGGTGTTGATAATACATACCAAGTCTCTGGCCGCTTCGGGATCAAAGTGACTTTCACCTCCGGCAACGCCAAAAAAGTGTACCTCGACGATGTTTACTTCGGCCCTCTGATAATGGACACCCAACCACCGAGTCTCGTCAGTCTTACAGTGTTGAAATACAACAAGATACAGCTCGATTTCGATGAGCCTGTCGACGAAACAGATGCCCTAAATGGTGAAAACTACTCTATAAATAATATAGGTGCGCCGATGTACGCCGAGTTTTATCCTAACAACCGCGCCTGCGTGATTATTTCTTATTCGAAAACAATAGAAGAAAATATTGAATACACACTGACAATAAATAAGATACAAGATTTGGAAGGCAATGTTGCTACCAACATCCAATTTTCTTTTGTACACAATGTCGTACACGAATACGATGTGGTGATAAACGAGATTATGGCTGACCCTGAGCCTGTCGTGGGACTGCCTCCAGTGGAATACATAGAGCTGTTCAATACCACCGAACATCCGATAAAACTACTCGATTGGACGCTGATAATCGGCACAAACGAGAAACTGATAACACAAGATATTGAGATTCAACCACTTGGCTATCTGATTATATGTAAAGACACCTCCATAGAGATGCTTTCACAATATGGTGACTGTATAGGTTTCACAAGTTTTTCGATAGTCAACAGTGGAGTATATATTTCATTGAAAGACAATGATTTACAGCTTATTTCCGATATTGAGTTCGCGCTTTCATGGTACCGCGATGATGATAAAACCGACGGCGGCTGGTCGCTCGAGCAGATTGACCCTTTCTCACCATGTGCTGGTGAAAGCAATTGGGGTGCATCTCGTAATCATAATGGCGGCACTCCAGGTGCACGCAACTCGGTGTATGCCGAAAACACAGTAATGCCTCGGGTCGACTATGTTAACGTATTGAACGACAGTGTAATACAATTAGTTTTCGACCAAAAAATGGAACGAAACGCATTGGTGAACACCGACAACTACCTAATCATAGAGTTTGACGCTCATCCCATCAATGCATATCTCGATGAGAACAAAACCGACCGTGTGACGTTAGTCTTTGAACAATCGTTAGTTTTTCATAGTTTTTACAAATTGTTAGTTTACCATTTAACCAATTGTTCGGGAACCCCATTGCCTGCTGACTACAGCTGCGAGTTTGGGTTGCCGGGCACGGCGGCGCGCGGCGATGTGGTCATCAATGAGCTTCTTTTTGATCCCATCAGCCCCGCTGCTGACTATCTTGAGCTGTTTAACAACTCCAATAAGGTATTCAATATCAGCGACATGCAAATTGGAGTGGTTAAAACCTCGTTCCCCAACCCACCAGATACCACGATAAAAACCGTTTGTACCGAAAACCGTCAACTGCTTCCTGGACAGTATGCCTTGCTGACCACCAAACCATTAACAATTGCTGAACAATATGAGTGTTCGTCCGACAATTTCGTTACTATGGAGAGCTTTCCTTCATACCCTAACAGCGGCGCTACCGCCTTGCTGCTTTTCGAAGGCGATATCATCGATTGCATGAGCTATACCGAAAAGTCACATTACCCTCTGCTCGCCGAGACAAAAGGAGTGTCGCTCGAACGTGTAAGCCCCTCGATCACCTCCGATGACCCTGAAAACTGGCACTCGTCAATGGCACCCCTGCATGGCACTCCTGGCAGCCAAAACTCGGTTTTCATTGAAAATGAAGATATTACAGCCGATGTGGAAATAATACCACCGGTTTTTTCTCCCGATGGCGACGGTTTCGACGATGTCACCACCATCAACCTGAGCGACATCGGCAACGACTACACAGCTAAAATCCATGTTTTCGACTCACGTGGAAGGCCTGTCAAGACGCTTGTCAATTGCAAAAACATCGCCAACCAGAGCCGTTTTGTGTGGAACGGCCTCGATGACAATGGCAATGTAGTACCAATAGGAATATATGTTGTTTTTGTGGAACTATTTGATTTACAAGGAGATATAAAACGTTTTAAGAAAGCCGTCGTGGTTGCCGCAAAATGATTTTCAATTATTTTGCAAAGAAAATCAACAACATTTGAAAAAGTTTTCGTATTTTTGTAGTTTCGAAAACGATAAATATATGGCATTTTTTCATGGCGCACTGATGGGTATCACGTTGGCTACGATTTTTGGATTCGGGCCTGCGTTTTTCCTGCTCATCCAGACGAGCATCAGCAAGGGGTTCAAAACTGCGTTGCTGTTCGACCTCGGTGTGTTGTTGAGCGATATGTTTGTCGTTATCTTAATGATGTTGACGTCAATCCAGATTTCTTTAGACGACAGCGCCAATATGGTGGTGGCTGGCGTCACGGCAGGCTTGATAATCATAGGGTTCGGCATTTTCACGTTTTATAGCAAGCCAGAAAAGATAGTGGCCCGCTCCGAGAAAAAGTCAGCCCAGCTGGCCGAGATGGATAAGAAATTCGAGAAAATAGATCAGCATTTTGATAAAATCGACGAGAAATTGGATATAAAACATGATGGTCCGCGATGGTATGTCTATATCTCTAAAGGATTCATAATGAACGTGTTCAACCCGTTTATCTGGGTCTTCTGGATGACGAGTGTGGCGACGGTGGCGGGCTCAGATGTGTATAACGGCAACTGGAGCCTTGAGGCCCTGTTTTTCCTGGGCACATTCGTCACAGTGTTTGCCATCGACATCATGAAAATCCTCGGCGCCTACTCGCTGAAACGTTTCTTCACCGAAAAACGCATGAAACTCCTCAACCAAGGCACCGGAGTAATCCTTGCCCTCTGTGGTCTAATCCTAATTATCAGGGTTATTTTCTTCAGATAACAAACAGACCGTCATTTCGAGCGAAGTCGAGACCTGAGCTTTGCGAAAGCATTCACCTTTGGTGAATAAATCACCGCTATCTGAATTGTTTCTGAACATCTAAATGCCGGTGATTTCTCCATTTCGCTTTGCTTCAGTCGAAATGACGATTAAAACTTAATGTCCTTAACATTAAGTTGCAACGTCGTCTTCCCCTGCCAGAAATTCTCCTCCACATGGTAGCACATGGTGAACGGCTCCTTGGCGTGGATACGGTCGTACAAATCGCCTTTCTGGAATGCTATTCCTGAGAAAACATTTTCGGTGTTGCCTTGCTGCATCACGCTGAGTTTCAAATGCTTACGGTTACCCACTGCACGTGAGAAACCAGCGTCGATGACGTTGCGTGTGAGGAACACCGGCGCGATGTTGCCCGGACCGAATGGCGCAAACTGCTTCAAGATGCGCACAAACTTAGGGGTGATGGTAGGGAAGTCAATCTCAATGTCGACGTTGAGCTCAGGGGTGAGGTCGCCTTCTTCAAGATGCTCGGAGACGTATTTCTCGAATCTCTCTGAAAACTCCTGCAGATACTCGGGTTTCAGTGAGAGTCCCGCCGCGTATTTGTGTCCACCGAAGTGCTCCAGAATGTCGGAACATGAATCGATGGCGTCGTAGATGTCAAAATTCTTTATCGAACGTGCCGAACCGGTGATGAGACTGCCCGAACGTGTCAGCACTATCGTAGGACGGTAGTATGAGTCGGTGAGTCGCGACGCTACAATGCCGATGACACCCTTGTGCCAGTTCTCGTTGAAAATCACGGTGCTCTTGGCGTTGCGCATCTTTTCATCAGCGTCGATCATCTGAAGAGCCTCCTCAGTGATGGTGTTGTCGAGTTCTCTGCGCTGTACGTTAAGCTCGTTGATGCTCGAGGCAAGTTTCTCGGCATGGTCGTAGTTGGTGGCAAGCAGCAGTCGTACCGAGTCAGCAGCTTTCTCCAGACGTCCTGCCGCATTGATACGCGGTCCGATAAGGAACACTAAGTCGCTGATTGTCAGCTCTCTCTCAAGTGCGTTCTGGTTGTCGGGATCACCATTGTCGTCACGACGGTTGATGTTGGCGTGACGCAGCACCGCCTCGATGCCTGGACGTGGGTTTTTGTTTAAAAGCTTCAGTCCGAAATATGCCAAAACTCTGTTCTCGCCAGTGATAGGCACAATGTCGGCAGCGATGCTAACTGCAACATAATCAAGGAGTTGATAGACTTCTTCTATCGGCCTGCCCAATCGCATTGATAACGCGGTGACAAGCTTGAAGCCCACGCCGCAGCCCGACAGCTCCTTGTAAGGATATTCGCAATCGGGACGTTTCGAGTCAAGCACAGCGGCAGCTCTCGGTATCACTTCATCCGGACGATGATGGTCGCAGATAATGAAGTCTACACCGCGCTCGTTGGCGTAATCGATTTTCTCGACCGCCTTGATGCCGCAGTCAAGCACAATAACAAGGCCGAAGCCGTGGTTGGCAGCGTAGTCGATGCCTTTATATGAAATTCCATACCCTTCCTCATAACGGTCAGGGATGTAAAACTCAATCTTTTTCTTGTTGACGAGGTTCTTTAAGTAAGTGTAAATCAATGCGACAGCAGTCGTGCCGTCAACGTCGTAGTCGCCGTAGATGAGTATCTTCTCGCCGTCTGTGATGGCCTTCTGCAGACGGTCGACAGCCTTGTCCATATCCTTCATCAGAAACGGGTCGTGAAGGTGCTCAAGCGACGGACGGAAGAAATCTTTCGCCTCATCGAAGTTGGTGATGCCGCGCTGAACTAACAAAATAGCCAATTTCTCGTCGATGCCCAACGACTCCGACAAGCTCTTAACTAATTGTTTATCTACATCTTTTGCTATTATCCAGCGCGTTTCCACTTAAAAACAAAATTTAACTCGCAAAATTACAAAATAAAATTCAATTTTCCAAATAAAAAAACAAATATTTTTTTATAAGAAAAAACTTTTAACTTCAAACTCCAAACTTCAAACTTTTTATTTATATTTGCAATCTAAAACTTAAGCAGAAAATGACATCCAAAAAAATCAAAAGTGCTTTAATATCAGTATTTTACAAAACTGATCTCGATAAAATAGTCAATCTTTTGAAGAAAAACGGCGTCCAGATTTACGCTACCGGCGGAACGCTCGATTTCATCAAAAAACTTGACGACACTGTGCGTTCCGTGGAGTCGCTCACAGGCTATCCTTCCATCCTCGGAGGCCGGGTAAAGACTCTCCATCCTAAAGTGTTTGGCGGCATCCTCGGTCGTCTCGACAACAATTCAGACCTCGCCGAGATGAAACAATATGAGATCCCGGCCCTCGACCTCGTCATCGTCGACCTCTACCCATTTGAAGAGACCGTTCGTAACACCACCGACCAAGCTGAAATAATCGAGAAAATCGACATCGGAGGCATCTCTCTCATCCGCGCAGGCGCAAAGAACTTCAACGACTGCCTCATAGTGCCTTCGTCAGCATACTACAAAGAGTTCATGGAGATGTATGAACGCCAGAACGGATGCACTACCTTGGACGACAGAAGACGTTTCGCAAAATACGCTTTTGCAACAAGCTCACACTACGATACAGCTATCTTCAACTGGTTCGCAGGTGAGACCGTCACACCGCTGCGCTACGGCGAGAACCCTCACCAACAGGCTGTTTTCAAAGGGAACCTCGACGAGGTGTTCGAGAAACTGCATGGCAAAGACCTGTCGTACAACAACTTGCTCGACCTCGAAGCAGGCCTCAATCTCATTCGTGAGTTCGACGAGCCTACATTCGCCATATTGAAGCACAACAACCCATGTGGAATAGCCTCAAGACCTTCAATATCAGAGGCTTACGACGCTGCTCTGGCAGGCGACCCCGTGTCGGCATTTGGCGGAGTGTTCGTTAGCAACCGCCCAATCGACACCAAGACAGCCGAAGAGATGAACAAGATGTTCTTCGAAGTGTGCGTAGCCCCAGAGTATGAAGCTGGTGTGCTCGACATCCTCTTCTCTAAGAAAAATCGTATAGTATTGAAATTAAAATCAAATAGTTTTCCGACAAAGGTTTATAAATCAGCACTCAACGGCATCCTCGAACAAGACCGCGACCTGCACATAGAATCAAAAGACGATTTTAAGCCTGTGACAGAGAAACTTATTGACAATCAGGATGTTGATGACTTGATTTTTGCAAATAAGATAGTGAAACACAGCCGTTCCAACGCCATCGTGCTGGCAAAGAACAAACAGCTGTATGCCTCAGGCATCGGCCAGACCTCACGTGTCGACTCACTGCGTCAGGCTATCGCTAAAGCTAAGAGCTTCAACTTCGACCTCAACGGCGCAGTGCTCGCATCCGACGCTTTCTTCCCATTTTCCGACTGCGTGGAGATTGCAAGCGAAGCAGGCATCAAGTCGATAATCCAACCAGGCGGCTCGGTACGCGACCAAGAGTCTATCGACGCATGCAACAAGCTCGGAATCGCCATGGTTTTCACAGGATACAGACATTTCAAACATTAAAAAACAAATAATATGGGATTATTTTCATTCTTCGATAAAGAACTGGCAATCGACCTGGGCACAGCCAACACCATCATTATTTATAACGACAAGGTGGTCGTCGACGAGCCTTCTATCGTGGCCATCCAGCGCGACTCACAGCAGATCATGGCAGTGGGCAAACGCGCTATGATGATGCATGGTAAGACACACGATAATATCAAGACAATCAGACCGTTACGCGACGGTGTCATCGCCGACTTCCAAGCTGCAGAATATATGCTGAAAGAGATGATAAAGATGATAAACTTCCATCACAGCATCTTTCCTCCAGCGCTGAAAATGGTCATCTGCATCCCTTCAGGCATCACTGAGGTGGAGGAGAGAGCCGTCAAAGACAGCGCCGAACAGGCAGGCGCCAAAGAAGTGCGACTCATCCATGAGCCAATGGCAGCCGCTATCGGTATCGGCATCGACGTGCTCGAGCCAATGGGTAACATGATCGTCGACATCGGAGGCGGTACTTCGGAAATCGCCGTCATAGCACTCGGCGGCATCGTCACTAACAAGTCAATCCGTATAGCTGGCGACGACTTCACCGACGAGATCGTGGAATATATGCGTAAAGAACATAACCTCAACGTGGGCGAGCGTACAGCAGAACTCATAAAGATCGAAGTGGGAGCCGCTATCCCTGACCTCGACAACCCGCCAGAGGACTACGCAGTGCACGGACGCGACATGCTCACCGGTATCCCGAAAGAAGTCAGCGTGAATTATAAAGAGATAGCACACTGCCTCGATAAGAGCGTTTCGAAAATCGAGACAGCCGTACTCAACACCCTCGAGACCACACCGCCTGAGCTCTCGGCCGATATATACCGTACAGGTATCTACCTCACCGGTGGCGGCGCAATGCTGAGAGGCCTCGACAAACGTCTGCACGACCGTACACAACTGCCGATACACGTCGCCGACGACCCACTGCGGGCAGTGGCACGCGGCACTGGCATAGCTTTGAAAAACTTCGACGGCTTCCCGTTCCTCATCAAGTAAGGAATGTATAATTTATTAGTCTTAATAAAAAAATATCACTCGGCAATAGTATTTGTCGTACTGGAATTGCTGTGTATCATAATGATAGTCAACAGCTTGCCTTACCAAAGCCGAAAAATGGTGAGCGTGTCGAACCGCATCGCCGGACGTTGGTACCGCACAATGGCTAACTGGAATGACTACATGAATCTTAAAACACAAAACGAGATTCTGGCCGAAAATAACGCCATGCTGATGAACCAGCTGGAGAATGTCACCGCATCCTCCGACTCGCTGATAATCAACGAGATATATACATTTATGCCTGCTCACGTGATAAAAAACACAATCAACAAGACTAATAATTATATCCTTATCGACAAAGGTGCTGCCGACGGCATTGAACCAGACCTTGGTGTAATATGCGACAATGGCGTGGTGGGAA
The DNA here is from genome assembly GCA_017645275.1 of Bacteroidales bacterium. Taxonomy (GTDB): domain Bacteria; phylum Bacteroidota; class Bacteroidia; order Bacteroidales; family F082; genus Limimorpha. The sequence continues at coordinate 12,544 of JAGCPH010000039.1, forward strand.
AGGTAGTCAACGTGAGCACACATTTCGCCTCAGTGATGAGCCTGCTCAACTCTTACTCAGTTGTGAGCTGCCGATTTATTGATAATCAATATATTGCGAATGTTGTGTGGGACAACATGAACTATCAGTACGGCGTGGTACAGGATATCCCGTCACACCTTGTAATAAATAAAGGCGACACTCTGGTCACAAGCGGATACTCTAACATGTTTCCGCCAGATGTAAAGGTGGGCGTCGTAGAGGAATACTACTACGATGAAAATGAGATGTTTAGCAAGGCAAAACTGAAGTTTTTAACCAATTTCAGTACCCTGCGTCATGTTTATGTAGTGAAAAACAATTATAAAGCAGAACTCGATTCGTTATGTATAACACACTGATACGCAATATATTACGTTTTGTAGGACTGCTTATCCTCCAGGTGCTGATTGTCGACAACATCCGGCTTGGAAACTTTATACATCCTTGCGTTTACGTGCTTTATGTGATGATTCTGCCGTTCGATACCCCTAAATGGAGCTTGATGGTCAACGGATTCCTCATAGGTTTTGCAGTCGACCTCTTCAATGGCACACCGGGATTGAACGCCGCAGCCACAGTGCTGATGGCCTGTGTAAGACCACGTATCATCGCACTCACAACACGAAAAAGCGATATCGATGGCAAAACAGCACCTACTGTGTCGGAAATGGGCCTACAATGGTTCTTCCCATACATGATAATGCTGCTCATCATTCATAATCTGGCGCTTTTCATGCTCGAAGCATTCAGCTTCCACCTCATCGGACTGGTATTGCTCGAGACCTTACTGAGCGTCATAATATCTTCATTTACAATAGTTTTGGTAATTTATGTTTTTAAACCGATTAAAAATAAATAATATGAAAAAATCATTGATAGCATTATTGGTCATGACAGTGTTGACCTCTTGCTTTAGCTGTAAGTCATTCAAAGTCAATGTAAATCTTGACAATTCTACAGGAAAAACAGTCTATCTTAACCGTTTAGAAGATGGCTCGATGACAACTATCGACTCGGTGGTGGCAAATAATAACAAGGCCGTTTTCAAAATGAAACAGAGCGACAACAAAGACGCTTTGCATATCATGATTAACGGTTGGAGAAGACCTCTGACGTTTTTTGCTGATAATCAGGATGTTACTATAACTGGCGACTATCAGAAATATAATGAGATAGTAGTGATGGCATCGGAAAGCCAGGAAAAACTCAACAAAATCATGGCGGAAGTCGACAATATGGAAGACGAACAGGATATTTATTACGCAGTGCTCGATTTTGTTAAACAAAACATCAACAATCCTGTCGGAACATACGTGATGTACCGCTACAAATGGGCTTTGAATCTCAACGATTTGGAGAATCTGTATGAAATGATTCCTGAAGGCATGCAATGCGGCTACAAGGCAGAGGTCGAAAAATATATCGAAGGCCTTAGAAAGACACAGCCAGGCCAACAGTACATTGACTTTAAACAAACCGACGTCAATGGTAATATTTTCGTGCTTTCAGACTATATCCAAAAATACGAAGTCACCATCCTCGACTTCTGGGCTTCATGGTGCCCCGACTGCCGTAAAGTCAACCCGGACCTTGTAAATGTTTATAACCAATTCAAAGACAAAGGGTTAAACATCGTCAGCGTGTCACTTGACACCGATGCAGAAAGATGGAAAAAAGCCATCGCCGATGACAACCTCTTATGGCCTAACCACGTGTCCGACCTCAAAGGATGGAACAACGAAGTGGCTGGAATGTACATGATCGCCTTTATCCCACAAAACCTCATCATCGATAAAAATGGCAAGATTCTTGAAAAGAACTTGCCAATCGAGAAGATGGAAGACTTGCTATCGAACTTAATGAAGTAACATGCACTTCGTCATTCCGAGCGTAGTCGAGGAATCACCGCCATCTGAATCATTCAGAATTACTGAAAAATACAATGCCGGTGATTTCTCCACTCCCTTTGGTCGGTCGAAATGACGTTTTAATGGTTGTCATTCCGAGCACGAAGTGCGAGGAATCTCCTGTAATTACTAACGATAACAAAAAATAGTAAAAAAATTTTAAAAAATTGTATCATGTAAAAAATTTTTACTATTTTTGCAGTGTCTTAGATACGTAGTACACTATGATAAAACTTAATAATATCAACAAGACTTATTTCGGAGCGCAGCCGCTGCATGTGTTGAAAGGAATCGACCTCGAGGTGGCGGAAGGCGAGCTGGTGTCGATCATGGGCGCGTCAGGCTCGGGGAAATCCACCTTATTAAATATATTAGGAATCCTCGACAACTACGACGAAGGCGACTATTACCTTGCCGGAAAACTGGTGAAGAATCTCTCGGAGAACCAGGCGGCAGAGTTCCGCAACAAGCTCATCGGCTTCATTTTCCAGTCGTTTAACCTCATCCCGTTCAAGACAGCTCTCGAAAATGTGGCTCTTCCTCTGTTTTATCAAGGTGTGAACCGTAAGAAACGCAACATGATGGCAATGGAATACCTCGAGCGTTTCGGCTTGAAAGACTGGGCGGAGCATTACCCTAACGAGCTCTCTGGCGGTCAGAAACAACGTGTCTCCATTGCGAGAGCCCTTGTAACATCACCGAAAATCATACTCGCCGACGAGCCGACAGGCGCCTTGGACAGCAAGACATCAGCCGAGGTGATGCAGATACTTCGCGAGGTGAACGCCACCGGCATCACCATGGTGATAGTGACACACGAACGCGGAATCGCCAACCTTACAAGGAAAATCGTGCATCTGAAAGACGGTGTCATTGAGTCGATAGAAGAAAACGACCCGGATAAAATGGATTTCACAAAAGAGATAAAGTGATGTTTAACAGGGATTTTTGGTCGGAGATTTTCATGGCGCTGAGGCGTAACAAGCTGAGGACCATACTCACGGGATTCGCCATCTCGTGGGGTATCTTTATGCTGATAATACTGCTTTCGGCCGGCAACGGACTGAAAAACGGCGTCACCAGCAACTTCGCCGACCGTATCCAAAACACATACCATATATGGGCCAGCTTTACGGAACTGCCTTACAAAGGTCATAAGGCAAACCGTTATATCATGTTGAATAACAAAGACATACAACTCCTTGAAACGTTATACCAAGTCGAAGAGGTGTCGCCAGTGCTCTCTCAAGGCGGCACCCTCATCTTCGGCGAAAAATCAAAGTCGGTATCAATGGAAGGAGTGAAGCCTATATATAAAAATATAGAAGGTATAAAGATGGTGGACGGCCGTTTTATCAATGAAAACGACATGAAAAACAAGATGAAAGTCGTGATTATCGATAAAAACACCAGTGACGAGCTTATGCGTATCAACGGAGTGTCTACGATGATAGGTAAAACGGTGTTTATCAATGGGTTAAGTTTTACAGTGGTGGGTGTCTGCAAAGGTCAGCCATGGGGCGACTACGGCCAGTGTTACGCACCTTATTCAACATTGCAGGCATTATACAACGTGAATCGATACTATCAGCTCACATTTATCACCCGAGGACTCAACACCAAAGAGGACAACGAGGCTTTCCAAAAGGAACTGAAGAAGAAACTCGCCGCACTGCATGAGTTTTCACCTGATGACAAACGTGCCGTTTGGATTGATAGTCAGATGGTTAACTCATTGGAAACCAATAGGATATTCAATACAATCAATATCTTCATCTGGGTCATCGGCATCGCGATGCTGATCTCAGGCGTGGTCGGCGTGAGCAACATCATGCGTATCACAGTGAAAGAACGCACCAATGAAATCGGAATCCGCAAGGCACTGGGCGCAAAACCTCGTTCTATTTTGCTCTCGATAGTGATGGAATCGTTAGTGATCACTACTATTTTCGGCTATATCGGCCTGTTTTGCGGTATGGGAGTGATGGAGATAGTCAACATGGTGCTAAAAACAGGTGAGGTGGCAACCGGAGGCGGGGAGATGTCGGTGTTCGTCAACCCGACAGTGGATATAAAAATAGTGGTTTCCGCAACATTGGTGCTGATAATCAGCGGTGTAGCAGCCGGATTCGCACCAGCATGGAAATCAGTGAAAGTTAAACCAATCGAGGCAATGAATTACCGGTAAGGATAAGGCATGCCTTATCCATATGGAGACATGAAAATGTTTGATTTAGATAATATAAACGAAATCTGGCAGACCATAGCCCGCAACAAAACACGCAGTTTGTTGACAGCCTTCGGTGTGTTCTGGGGCATCTTCATCCTCGTGATACTTTTAGCTAGCGGCAACGGGTTCCAAAATGGCATGAACACCCAGATCGAAGGTTTCGCCACAAATTCGGCGTTTGTCATCCCAGTCCAGACAACAGAGGCATATAAAGGATATCAGAAAGGTCGGAGCTGGGAGACAGATATGTCTGATATTCAAGCTATTAAGAAAAAAATCAAAGGAATTGACCTCATCTCGCCTATATTGAGCGAGTACTCATATAATGGCGAAAACAACGTGTTTTTTGGCATAAAAGGCGGCAACTTCAGCATGAAAGGCCTCCTGCCTAATTACAATGAAATAGACAGAGGCAATATTTTGTACGGCCGTTATATCAATGAAACTGACGTCGCTGAAGCCCGTAAGGTGTGCGTCGTAGGAAAAAAGGTGTACGAAGACGTGATAGGCGCCGACAAAAACCCTATCGGCCTGATGATCAAGGCTAACGGCATCTATTACCAGGTTGTCGGCGTGGTGCAGGCATACAACTCCAACGTGAGCATCAGCGGCTCAATCAACGAGACAGTCATCCTTCCGCTGACTACCATGCAAAAAGCCTATAATAAAGGAAATAAGTTTGATTTCTTTGTGTTTACAGCAGCTAAAGGTCATAATATCAAGGATTTACAAAAAGAAGTTGGAGCGTTGCTGCGTGAACGTCACGATATAGCCCCAACCGATGAGGGCGCCATCATGATGTTCGATTTCGAGGAGCTCTTCACCATGTTCGACTATTTGTTTTTGGGTATCAAAATATTGATTTGGATCGTGGGAATAGGCACGCTGCTATCAGGCGTGGTCGGCGTGAGCAACATCATGCTCGTCACCATCAAGGAACGTACACGAGAGATCGGTGTCAGACGTGCACTGGGTGCGAAACCTGCATCGATAATACGCCAAGTGGTGGCAGAGAGTCTGCTGCTGACGATTCTGGCAGGCATTGTGGGACTGGTGATAGGCGTGGCGATAATGGCAGTAGTGTCAGGATTTGTTGGCAACACGCCATCAGAAGATGTGATGTTCCTTGACCCACAGATCGGTTTCGGCGCCGCCGTTGCAGCAACGATAATCATAGTGTTGTCAGGCCTCCTCGCCGGAGTGCTGCCCGCCATGCGAGCCATCCAAATCAAGGCTATCGATGCCATCAGAGAGGAATGATACCGTGTCGTCATTCCGACTGAAGCGGAGCGGAATGGAGGAATCACCGGCATTTGAATGTACAGAATTACTTGTTTGGCGGTGATTTATTCACCTGAGGTGAATGCTTTCGCAGGCTCAGGTCTCGACAAGCTCGAAATGACGATGTAATTGTGAAAAAAAAGAGAAAAAAGAAAAAATATAATTAAAAATAAAAAATATGAAAAAAGTATTTAAAATCTTGTTTTTCATTGCGTTAGGCGCAGCTGTGATATGGACGTTCTCATATCTTTTCAAGAAGTCACAGCCGCAGGAAAAAGTGTACGCTGAAGTCGAAGCCACCATTGGCACGATACAGAAAAAGACCGTCATCACAGGTCAGATAAACCCTCGTGATGAAGTGGCGATAAAACCACAAGTGTCCGGAATCATCAGTCAAATCTACAAAGAAGCAGGGGAGATGGTAAAAAAAGACGAGGTCATCGCGACAGTGAAAATCATTCCCGACGTAGCCAACCTCACAGCATCCGAGTCACAGGTCAGGATAGCAAAACTCAACCTCGACAATGTGGAAAAGATGTATGAGCGCCAGAAGTCATTGAAAGACAAAGGGTTGATAGCTTCTGAGGAGTACGAGAAGTCGTTGCTCGAATATGAACAGGCGAAGGAGAATTACAACAACGCCCTCGACCAGCTCAACATAGTGAAAGAAGGTATCTCGAAAAACGCCTCCGAATACACCAATACCTCAATAAAATCAACTATCGACGGCATGATTCTCGATGTGCCGGTGAAAGTCGGCAACAGCGTCATCAACTCGAACACGTTCAACGATGGCACGACAATCGCTACCGTGGCCGACATGCGCGACATGATTTTCGTTGGTAAGATGGACGAGACCGAGGTGGGACGCATCAGCGAGGGCATGCCGATGAAGATCACTATCGGAGCCATGAACGACAAGACTTTCGATGCCGAGCTGGAATATATAGCACCTAAAGGCACTTCCGAAAACGGAGCCGTGTTCTTCCAGATGAAGGCCCGCATGATTATCCCCGACGACATCACACTGCGTGCAGGCTACAGCGCCAACGGTGAGATCATCATCGAACAGGCTGTGGACGCCGTCACCGTGCCCGAGAGCTGCATCATTTACAGCAACGATAGCACATTTGTTTACAAAAACGACATGAAAACACCAGTGAAAACAGGCCTCTCAGATGGTATCAATATCGTAATCACAGAAGGTCTTGATGCAGGCGACAAAATTAGAGGTAACGAAATATTTCAATAATTATTGAATTATTAAATTATATACTATATGAAAAAATTATTCCTTATAATTTCAATAGTAACGGCATCATTTGCGAGTCGGGCGCAGAAGGTCTGGACCTTCGACGAGTGCGTCGACTATGCCATGGAACATAACGTTCAGATACTGCAAACCATTGTGAGCCAGAATAATGCAGAGTATCAATACAAGATGACGAAAAACTCATGGCTCCCGACAATATCAGCCGACGCCAGCCAGAGCTTCGGCTTCGGACAGTCACCTTCGGCATATGGAGTGTATGTGTCCGACAACTCAGCCTCGACATCAGTGGGATTGTCACTCAACATGCCGCTGTTCAACGGGTTGAGCATCTACAACCAGATAAAATCGACCAACCTGGCTTACGACGCTTCGCGCAAAGACGTGGAAGCCGCCAAATACGATCTGAAACTCCTCATCATGTCGTATTATATGCAGGTTGTATTTAATAAGGAGATTAAGTCGGTCGCTGAGAAACAACTGGCACTCACCGAGGAACAACACGCCAAGACACAACAGCTCTATGAGCTGGGCAAGGTCGCCGAGTCGAATGTCTACGAGAGCGCGGCACAGGTGGCTACAGCCAAATCAACATTGGTGCAAGCCGACAACGCATTGATGCTCAGTATCTTGGATATCGTGCAGGCACTTGAGCTTGAGAGCATCGAAGGCTTCGACGTGGTGTCGCCCGAGACGTTCGACGGCAGCAACGCACCAGTGTTGCCTTCACAGGATGCCACCTTTGACTTCGCCGTGAACCACCAGCCTAAGATCGAGGCCGCCAACATGCGTCTGGAACAGGCATATCGTGACGTAAAAGCCTCAAAATCAGCATGGTATCCGTCGCTGAGCTTATTCGCAGGCTATTCCACAGGTTACTATAATTATTTCTCGTCCGGCCGTGAGAACCTGCCGTTCGGTGACCAGCTGAGCAACAACGGCAGAACAAGCTTCGGCGTGCGTCTCAACGTGCCTATCTTCAACGCCATGCAGACGAAATACAGAGTCGAGATGACTAAGCTTAACATTGAATATCAAGAACTTAACATAGCAAACGCCCGTAAGGAACTGAGAAAAGACATACAGCAGGCTTTCTATAACGCAGTGGCCGCCGAACAGAAATTCAAGACCTCGGAGGAGACCTACAACGCCGCCGAGATAGCCTACCGCTTCTCCGACGAGAGCTACACCGCAGGCCGCGCCACACTGCTTGAACTAAACGAGAGCAAGAACCGCCTCTTCAAGACGGAAAGCGAGATGCTTCAGGCAAAATACGAATACATTTATCGTGTAAAAGTATTGGAATTTTATAACGAATAATCAAATAATATTTAATTTTATAATTAAATAGTAATTTTTTTGAGTTTTTTTGTGAAGATATGCAGCAAAATGCATATTTTTGCGTTCGGTAAGAAAAAAATTCATCAAAATATGAAAAGACATTTACTTCTCGCAGCTGTCATGCTGCTGGCAACAGCCAACATTATTGCACAAACTGAAACAACAACAGTTATTACAAGAGACAAAGTCGTCACCACAACGACAAATGGTGATGATGGTTCGGTGACCATCGTCGAGAAAGTATTCCGTAACAGGAATATCCACGACCCGCTCCCGACACTTTACTATTCATATCTTAACATGTTAGACGGCACCTTCGGTCCTGCCTCCAACGTTCCGATTCGCTCTTCGTCATTCGAATGGGGCTTCTATTTCACAAGTCCTGTGGTGCACACCTGGAACAACCACTTCGGAATCTCGACAGGTCTCGGCATCAGCAACGCATATAACTTCTTCTCACATAATCAGGTGCTGAATCTTGATGCCGACCGCAAGGCATTTTTCGATCCGTTGAACCATTATTCAGGTGAGGAAGGCCATGGTCCTATCAACAACTACGCACACAGAAGCTTCCTGCGCTACTGGAGCCTGCGTATCCCTGTGATGTTCCAGCTCCAGTGGAACCTCGCCAACGCTCCTGTGCAGCTGGCAGCCGGCGCTGAGTTCGAATGGCGCTTCGGCATGCGCTCGTTCGCAAGATACGGCGGCTCAAAACATACCATCAGCGATAACCTCGACTATAGCCCGGTGGGCTTCAACGTCCTGTTCTCGCTGGTGTTAGACGATGCCGTGATCTTCTTCAGAAGCGGTCTCACCGACATGATGAAAATAAAAGATCTCAACGGCTGCGACACCAACATTTACCAGATGTCACTCGGCTTCGGATTTAATTTTGACTAAAATATAGTTTCGTGACGAAAAAATGTTTATTTTTGCCCCATGGTAGAAAATGAACATTTCGAGAATCAACAGCACGAATGGGAATCTGCATTGCAGGTGACTGGCACCGACCAGCCTGCAGTGCAGGTTAACCCTAAGGCGCTGGAGCGTCTGATGGCAGGCCGTCAGAAGCTTTTGCCTTTGAAAGAATACGTCGACGGCATCCTCGCCGGCGACATAACAATATTGAGCAAGGCCATCACACTGGTGGAAAGCTCACTTCCCGCACATCAGAAACTTGCACAGGAAATTATTGCAGAATGCATACCATATAGTGGCAAAGCATTAAGATTAGGTATCACAGGCGTGCCTGGTGCCGGAAAGAGCACCTTCATAGAGGCACTCGGCATGGAGCTGTGCAAGCAAAACAAACGTATCGCGGTGCTCGCCATCGACCCTAGCTCTCAACGTTCCAAAGGCTCAATATTAGGCGACAAGACCCGTATGGAAGAGCTGTCACAGCAACGTAACGCATACATCCGACCGTCAGCATCGGCTGGCACTCTGGGAGGTGTGGCACGTAAGACACGCGAGGCTATCATACTCTGCGAGGCAGCCGGCTTCGACACCATTTTCGTCGAGACAGTGGGCGTCGGACAGAGCGAGACGGCCGTCTATTCCATGGTCGATTACTTCCTTTTGGTCCTCATCGGAGGAGCAGGCGACGAGCTGCAAGGCATAAAACGCGGCATCATGGAGATGGCCGACGGCATAGTGGTCAACAAAGCCGACGGCGACAACGTGAACCGCGCCAACCGCGCCGCCGCCGAGATACGTAACGCCGTGCATCTGTTCCCTCCGTCAGAGTCGGGACAGCCGGTCAATGTCACCACATGTTCGTCACTCACGCATTTCAACGTGCCAGAAGTGTGGGACATGGTGCGGACACACGTCGAAAACATCAGAAAATCAGGCTATCTCAATGAGAAACGCGCCCGCCAGGACGTCCAGATGATGCTCGACACAATAGAAAGCACGCTGAAGAGTAACTTTTATGAGAATTCACTCGTGAAAGACATGCTGAAACTCATTGAAAATGATGTCGAAAACAAACGAATGAGCGCTTACGAGGGTGCGAGAAGATTATTAGAATTTTATCAGAAATAACAAATCCCTTAACTCCCTTTGCGGCGGCATTAATGGCGTTAATGCCCTTAAGGGCTTTAATGGCCTTAATGCCGCCGCCATGTCATCACTTTTTCCCCTGTTGATAAAATTGTTGAAAAAATTGTCGCCCGTATATTTTTTTGCCGTATCTTTGCCAGTCCATACACATTGTAAAAAATTAAATTAAAAATAAAATTTTGCAACTTAATCATGGACGCTAGAATTCAGATGAATCCAAACCTGCTGGTTCGCTATCTTCAGAAACCGGCAGCAGAATTCACAAAGCTCGACATCATGCGCTATTGTGAAGAAAATCAAGTAGAATTTATTAACTTCCACTACTGCGGATGGGACGGACGTCTCAAAACCCTTAACTTCGTCATCCACAGCCTCGAACACCTCGACAGCATCCTTTCAGCTGGCGAACGCGTCGACGGCTCAAGCCTCTTCCCATTCATAGAGGCAGGAAAATCAGACCTTTACGTGATGCCTAAGTTCAGGACAGCCTTCCGTAACCCGTTCACCGAGATCCCGACAGTCGACATCCTCTGCTCGTTCTACAACCGCGACGGAGAACCATACGAGAGCTCACCGGAGTATATCCTCCATAAGGCTCACCAGGTGTTCCAGAAGAGCACAGGCCTCAAGATGGAAACCATGGGCGAACTCGAATATTACATCATCGCCGACGACGAGGAAGTGTACGAAGTGCCTGACCAGCGTGGCTATCACGAGAGCGCGCCGTTCAACAAGTTCACCGACTACCGTGTGGAGGCAATGCGCCTCATAGCACAGGCAGGCGGCCTCATCAAATACGGCCACTCAGAGGTGGGTAACTTTACCAAAGACGGCAAGATCTATGAGCAAAACGAGATAGAATTCTTACCGACAAATATCGAAGACGCAGCCGACCAACTCGTTGTGGCTAAATGGATTATGCGTCAGCTGGCATACCAGTATGGCGTCACCATCACCTTCGCTCCAAAGATTACTGTAGGCAAGGCGGGAAGCGGTCTGCATGTACACTGCAAGTTCACCAAGAACGGCAAGAGCGTCATGGTGCGCAACGGCGAACTCACCGACTATGCCAAGAAAGCCATCGCAGGCTACATGATGGCGGGTACCTCACTGCCGGCATTCGGCAACCCTAACCCATTGTCATTCATGCGTTTAGTTCCTCACCAAGAAGCTCCTACATCGTTGTGCTGGTCGTTCTCCAACCGCAGCGCCTTGGTGCGTGTGCCTCTCGGCTGGATCAACAACGGCAAGGACATGCTTGCCGACGCCAACCCATGCGAGAAGCCGTCAAACCGCGACTTCAGCGACAAGCAGACCTTCGAATGGCGTGCCTCAGACGGTTGCGCCGACCTCTACCTCCTCATGGCGGCATTGTGCACAGCAGCACGCTACGGCATGGAACACCCCGACGCACTCAAGATTGCAGAGAAAACTTACGTCGGTCTGGGCGTCAATATCCATGATGACAAGAACAAGAAAGTGGCTGAGGCTCTCGAACAGCTTCCTGACTCATGCGTGAGGGCAGCCGACGAGCTCGAGAAAGACCGCGCTATCTACACAGCAAAGGGCGTATTTTCTGATAATATCATCGATTATCTGATCAAATATCTGCGTAATTTCAACGACGCAAATTTGAGAAAAGAACTCGGAAATGACGAAGAAAAAATCATGAAACTTGTGAAAGAAAATATCCACGTCGGATAAAAAAATTGCAGGTCTGTTGAAAAAAAAATGAAAAAAACGCACGCGCGTATTAAAAAAGTCCGTATATTTGCGAGTTTAAAAGTGTAAAAATAAGTTTGAAATTGAAAAACTTAAAATAGGAAATTAACAACAATTATTAACAAAATCATTCAATTATGAGTAAAAAACTTATTCTCTTTTTGATGGTGCTCTTATTCGGAAGCACAAGCTTCTTGAGAGCAGATGAGGTAACAATTGGTGATCCTACAGCAACGACAACCAATAGTTACCTGCCAACGTACTCGTTGTACAACTACTCATTGACTCAGCAGATTTACACTGCTGACGAAATCGGTATGAGTGGTACCATCAACGATGTAACATTGTGGCTGAAAAACAGCTCAAGTTATGCTCGTAACCTCAACATTTACATGAAGGAAGTGAGCGAAGAAGCATTTGCTGATGGTAACTCATGGATTACAATGACATCAGCTGACATGGTTGCCACTGGCACTTTGGCAAATGGTATCTCAGACCCTGTCGCAACAACATTCACACTCAGTGCACCATTCAACTACACTGGCATGGGCAACCTGGTTATTTGCTTCCAGGATGTTACAGGTCAATGGAGCAGCGGCGCAGCTAGCGTTATTATGACTGCTGAGAGCAATCAAGCTATTTATGCTTATCGCGACTCAGGTTTGTACGACCCATCAGCTCCTGGTGTGTCAGGTACAACAACAGCTAACAAGAGCGTTGTGAGACTCACAATTGAAGGTACAACACCTCCAGTTCCTCCAACAGAAGGACTCACAATCACTCCAGACGAGTTCATGCTCGGCGATCAGGCTCTTAACAGCAATGTCTGGAAAGAACCATTTGCAGTTAAGATTTACAACGGTGGCGAGCCTACCGTCATCACAGCTTCTATGAGCAACACATCAGGTCAGGATGCATTTGTCATGAGCACAGATATTGACAACATGCCTCTCGAAACAGGTGAAGCTCTTGATTTCACAATCAGCATCCAGGACGGTACTCCTAGCGGTGAATACACCGAGGAATTCACTCTGTTCTACACAGAAAACAGAAGCATCATGACAGTTCCTGTTACAGCTAACATCTACAACGCATCATATCCTGATGTTGTTGAGTATGCACGTATCATGAGCTGGTCAGGCGGTGCTTACACCAACACTCCAAGCGCTGACAACATGCACGCTGACTACAACCTCTGGGGTATGGACGAAAAACTCCCGGATGTTGTCTATCAGTTCACACTTGCAAAAGACAGCCACTTCCACGCTGAAGCAGGTGAAGACTTCATCGCTATATATAAAAAGGTGTCGAATTTACACCTCACAGCAGAAGTTGAACCTCTCATTTTGGGTGAGAATGGTGTCATCGAAGACGAAATCATGTTCGCAGGTACATACTACCTCGTTGCAGCTAGCGACGCCATCACAACAGTGTCAGCTAACTACACAGAGATCCCTGCTCCAGGTGAAATCGCTTTCATCGCTCCTACACCAGCTGACGGTGCTACAAGCATCAACGCTCCTGTGACAATCAAATGGGCTCCAGAAGAGACAACAGCTACAGAATATCAGGTTGTGTTTGGTACATCACCAATCGTGAACCCTGATAATAACGCATGGATCCCAATGGACGAGAACTATGGCACATACGTAGTGACAGAGCTTCTCCCAACAACACAGTACTTCTACAAAGTCTATGCAAGAAACTCAAACGGCACAGTTTCAACCGAAAGAAGAGGCTTCACATCAACTTTGATCGCTCCTCACGCTGTCACAGCATCAGAGACAGAGATCTTTGTTGACCAGACAACTTTGATCAAGTGGAAACTCGCTGGCCAGGGTGGCTTCACAGGTGAAGTGACAGTGGCTGACGGTACTTCAACAAGCTCATATGTTCCTGTCTACGGTCTCTGGGTTGATGACTTCACAAGAAGTGAGATGATCTATCCAGCTGAAATGCTTGAAGAGATGGAAGGTGGTGAAATCACATCATTGACATTCTACCTCAGCTCACCTGCAACAGCAGCATGGGCACCAGCTCAGTTCAACGTCTACATGAGAGAAGTTGCTGGCACAACAATGTCATCATACTTCGGCTCAGCCGATGCAACAATCGTCTATAGCGGCGCATTGGACGGCACAGGCACAACAATGACAATCACTCTCGACACACCTTATACATATGACGGTGGTAACCTCCTCATCGGTATTGAAGAACCAGTTGAGGGTACATACAAATCAGCTTCATTCTATGGTATTGATGCAACAGGTGCATCAGCATCAGGTTACAGCTCATCATCATTGGCAGCTGTCACATTCAACCAGCGTGACTTCTTACCGAAAGTGACATTCACATGCGGTGGCCGCGCTACCCGTAACCTCCTCGGTTACAATGTGTACTATGGCCAGAAGAACGGCGAAGATGTGTATGAGTACACCAAAGCTAACAGCGCATTGCTCACAGAGAGAGAATACCTCCTCGGCAACCTCCCATACGATGTTACAGCAGACGGTCTCGACATCAATGTCACAGCTGTCTACAACCAGGGTGAGTCAGTTCATTCAAATCCTATCGTCAAAGTTTGGGTTTCAGGTTACGGCACATTCACTGGTACAGTCACTGAGCTTATCAGCGGCGCTCCAGTAGCAGGCGTGAACGTGAAATTCATGGGTAAAGACGAATTCAACAACAACGTATCATTCGAAGGCACAACAAATGCAAACGGTGTCTATACTATTAATAATGTAAAGGCTGGTCAGTACATTGGCGAAGCTACACTCGAAGGCATGGAGCCTAACTACTCAGAGCAGGTTGTTCTCGCTTACGAAGGCACAGAGACAGTTAACTTCGTGATCCACGAGGAATACAAACCAGTGTTGAGCGTCTACGCTGAAGAAGTTGATCCTACATTGTCAAGAGTGAAATGGTCTCTCACAGAGACAATCACTGGCGGTGGCAGCGGCGGCAGCGGCTCAGCTACAACATTTGAAGAAGGTTTCGAAGGCGGTATGCCAGAAGGTTGGACAGTCGTCGATGCTAACAACGACGGTTGGACATGGTGCTTGACAAGTGCTATCCCTACAACATGGACATACTACTCAAGCTTGACACTTGACTGGTACAGAACAGGTACAAACGCTATCTGCTCAGGTTCATACATCAATGGTGCTGGCGCTCTCAACCCAGACGAGTACCTCGTTACACCACAGGTGAACATCGCTAACGGTTCAACATTCTCATTCTATGCAGCAGCAACAGACGCCAGCTATCCAGCTGACCACTTCGGAGTGTTCGTATCAGACGATGCAAGCAACTGGACATCAGTTCAGGAGTGGACATTGACAGCTAAGAGCGGTGCTAACGGCGGTCGTGCTTCACGCGACGGCGAAGGCGCTAAACTTGGTTCATGGTATCAGTACTCAGTTGACCTCAGCGCATACGCAGGCCAGAAGTACATCGCTATCCGTCACTTCAACTGCTACGACCAGTACATTATGTGCGTCGACGATATCGCTCTCAGCGCAGCTAAGGGTGGTACACGTAGCGTCAATGAGTATGCAGTGTACAGAAAAGCTATCTTGAAACAAGCTGCTCTCACACCAGCTGACTCAGTGTACTTCGGAACAACAACAGACACCAACTATGCCGACTTCGGTTGGGCTAACATGGAGCCAGGTCTCTATCAGTATGGTGTTTCAGCTCACTATCCAATCCCAGCAAAGGGTAACAGAAGCGAGACAACAGTCGTTTACGACTTCGAGAACGGCGTCATCCCAAGCGAATTCAACACAACAGGTACATATCCATGGACTATCGCTACAGCTAACGGTGGTAATGTGATCAAGAGCAGCAACGGTGGCGTTTCAAGCTCATCATCAATAATCACCTTGACATACGACTTCCCATCAGAAGGTACTATCGCATTCGACGCAGAGTGCATGGGCGAAGGCACAAGCACATTCTGGGATAAGTGCAGCTTCATGATTGACGATGACGAAGTGTTCACAGCTGGTGCTAACATCTCTGGCTGGAACAACTACAGCTTCCCTGTGACAGAAGGCACACACGTCTTCACATGGTCATATACAAAGGACAGCAGCGTCAACCCAACAGGCGACTACTTCGCAGTTGACAACATCGCTCTTACATATGAGACTCCAGGTGGCGACACCAACGACGATCCTATCACTCCTATCACATGGTCAAATGTCCTTCCAAAGAATATGGAAGCTGTCGTGACAGTGAACGCTCACATCACAGTGGGTTCAGTCGCTGGCGCAGTTGTTACACTTGTCAACGATTTCGAAAACATGACTCCATATGTTGCTGAACTCGATGAGACAGGTACAGTGACATTCGAAGACTTCCGTAAGGGTGAATACACAGTGACAGTTGACCTCATGGGTTACATGTCAGACATCAACGAAATGCCAATGAGCATCTGGGCTGACTCAACAGTGATCGACGCTCACTTCACAGAGATCTTCAAGCCAGTTGAGGCATTCGCAGTTTCAGGAACAGGTTTCGCAAGCTGGACCAACATGCTTCCAGAACCTAACAGATTCGCTGAGAAATATCACGTCATGCTTAACGGCGTGTTCCAGGGCGAGACAACAGACAACTACATGCAGCTCGATATCACCGGCCTCACAGTTGGCGAGACATACGAAGCAGCAGTGGCAGTTGTTTACACAACAGGTATGAGCGAATGGGTCACAACAGAATTCACAGTGATCGACTGCGCTACAGTACAGCAGCAGGTTGAAGACCTCACAGCTACACCAGCTTGTACAGATGTTATCCTCACATGGAATGGTGGCACACCAACACCTCCGACACCTCCAACACCTCCAACACCTCCTACACCAGGTCAGGGCAGCTGGACAGAAGGCTTCGAGAGCGGTCTGCCAACAGGCTGGAATGTTGTTGACGGTAACAACGACGGTTGGACATGGTGCTTGACAAGCGCTATCCCAACAACATGGACATACTATGCAAGCGTTACACTTGACTGGTACAGAACAGGTACAAACGCTATCTGCAGCGGTTCATACATCAACGGCGTTGGTGCTCTTACACCAAACGAGTACCTCGTGACACCTGTACAGACTATCACAAACGGTACAACATTCTCATTCTGGGCAGCAGCAACAGACGCAAGCTATCCAGCAGATCACTTCGGAGTGTTCGTATCAGACGATGCAAGCAACTGGACATCAGTTCAGGAGTGGACACTGTCAGCTAAAGAAATCGGTATGAACGGCGGTCGTGCTTCACGCGAAGGCGACGGCGCTAAGATCGGTACATGGTATCAGTACACAGTTGACCTCAGCTCATACGCAGGCCAGAAGTACATCGCTATCCGTCACTTCAACTGCAACGACCAGTACATCATGTGCGTTGATGATGTTGAATTCACAACACCAGAAACAGCTACATATGCTGACGCTGAGACATGCGGCTACACAACAGCAGCAGCTCCAGTTGACGCAGCATGGGATCTCCTCGGTGACTTCAACTGCACATCAGGTTATCAGTATGGTGTCGCATCAGACGGTCAGTACATCTACACAAGCTCATGGTCAGCAAGCTCAACATCAATGTTCTACAAATATGACATGGATGGTAACTTCATCGAAGAATTCAACGTCAGCGGTTGCGGCCAGATCCGTGACTTGACATACGACGGCGAGTACTTCTACGGTGTTGCTAATGCTTCAACAATCTACTGCATTGACTTAGCTAACCATACTCTTGTAAGCACAACAACATCAGCTTACGGTGCAATGCGTTGCTGCTCATATGACGCACAGCGTGACGGCTTCTGGGTAGTCGGTAACTGGTCAGGTAACTTGTCACTCGTTGACAGAACAGGTGCTGTTACATTCACAGGCCCAGCTCCAGAGAGCGCATCAGGTGTCGCTTACTACAAAGACGCTGACAACGTTGAACACGTGTTGTGCTTCAACAACGCTGACAACGGTGTTTACGACTACAACGTGACAACCAACACAATGGGTGGTCAGGTGTTCAACTACAACAATGCTCCAGGTGCAGCAGATGGTAGCGCAGGCGGTTGCCATGTCGCAACATACGGTGGCAAGCTTGCATTCTTCGGTGACATGCAGCAGAGCCCGAACTATGTGGCAATCTATGAACTCTCAGGCAACCCAGGTCCAGGCCCAGGCCCAACCCCATCATCAACTATCACACCTAACAAGTTCAACATCTTCATGGACGGTGAATTCGTTGGTGCAACAGCTGACAACGCTTACACAGTGCCATGCACAGACACAGAAGACCACATCTTCGAGGTTTACTTCGTCGACAGCAACTACAACTTCTCATGCGGCGATGTCGTCGTGGCAGCAGCAGGCGTTGGCACTCCTGTGACAGACCTCACAGCTGTTGAAGGCTATGACCCAACATACGGCGCAGGCGCTCAGATCACATGGAACGGTGCAGCTAACCAGTATAAGATCTATGCTAACGGACAGCTCCTCGGTGCAACAGCTGAAACAGAGGTGTTCATCTATGGTCTCCAGGCTGGTACCTACACATTCGGTATCGTGGCAGTGTACGATGAATGCGAATCAGAAATGGTTGAAGTTGAATTCGTATACGATGCAGTTGCAGAGAACGAAGTTATCAACGCGATCTATCCTAACCCAACAAGCAGCGACCTCCACATCAATGCTACAGCAATGAAACACATCAGTGTTTACAACGCAATGGGTCAGATGGTCTACGATCAGGATGTCACAGGCGACGAAGTGATCCTCAACATGGGTCAGTACGAGGCCGGTGTCTACATGGTCAACGTGATTACAGAAAACGGTTCAAGCGTGAAACGCATCACTGTTGTCAAGTAATCGGGATACCTATTAATATAATAAGGAACGTCACCCTAAAAAGTGACGCTCCTTATTGGAGTTAAAATGAAAAATTGAGAAATTAACATAATTATTAACTAAATTTTTCTATTATGAAAAAAGTTTTTCTATTATTAACGATGTTCTTGTTCGCTTTCACAGGCGTGACGAGAGCTAACGTCCAGCAAAATCGCGCCGACCAGGTAATCGAACAAGGTTTCGAGGATGGCTTGGGCGACTGGACAATGAACCATTGCCATTCCTCATCAGGTCCA
>JAGCPH010000040.1 GCA_017645275.1 Bacteroidales bacterium
ATGGTCGAGCCGTCGTTCAAAGCGATGAAAGCGACGTTTTTGCTGCCGCGTTTGTTACGCACCCAGCCTTTCACATTTATCTCATTATCAAGCTCTTGCATTGCGAGAGCGGCTTTAATCTCTGTACGTTTCACGATTTTTATCTTTTAAAATTTCAAACTACAAAAATAACAAATTTTTGCTGAATTAACGTAATTTATTTTTATATTTGCAAAAAATATATTTGATGGGCGAAAGCTTTGACATAAGAAAATGGTTTGACAACCGCGACAATCTGCTTGTCATCAGCGGTCCGTGCAGCGTGGAGAGCCGCGAGCAACTTCTTGCAACAGCAGCCGGGCTTAGCGAAATCGACAGGGTGAAGGTGCTGCGTGGCGGCATCTGGAAGCCCCGCACACGTCCCGACGCCTTTGAAGGCATCGGAGAAGTAGGCCTGAAATGGATGCAGGAAGCCAAACAACGCTACGGTTTTCTCACCATGACAGAGGTGGCGAACCCTGAACATGTGGAGCTTGCCATGCGTTATGGCATTGATATTCTTTGGCTTGGAGCACGCACCGTGGCAAACCCGTTCTCGGTACAAGAGCTCGCCGACTGCCTCAGAGGCTGCGATATTCCAGTCTTCGTGAAAAACCCGATAGCCCCGGACCTCAAACTGTGGGTGGGCGCTTTCGAGCGTCTCGACGGCGCAGGACTGAAATATCTTGGCGGCATACACCGGGGATTCGCCTCAGTCGACGAATCACCATATCGCAATGAGCCATTGTGGGAGATACCTATTGAATTGCTACGTCTGCGTCCGGATATTCCAGTAATCACTGATATCAGCCATATCTGCGGATGCCGCGAGCTGCTTCAGGAAGTTGCGCAGAAGGCCCTCGACATGGGCACTATCGGCTTCATGATCGAGACACATAACGACCCTGACAACGCCCTCACCGATGCCAAACAGCAGATCACACCGGAAAGCTTGAAAAAAGCCTTTAAAAACTTGACATTCCGTAAGAAAAAAGTCGATGGCGACGCCATCGTGCTGCATAATCTCCGTAAGGAAATCGACGACATCGACGACGAACTGCTGAATCTGCTGGCAAAACGAATGAGTGTTTCAGAAAAAATAGGCGATTTCAAGAAACAAAACAAGGTGGCGGTGCTTCAGATGGGCCGCTGGAAACAGATTCTGGAACACCATATTAATAAAGGTGTCGGACTCGGATTGGATGGTGAATCGGTAAAAGAAATTTTTGAAATTATCCATAAAGACTCCATTGACAGACAGCTGTGACAAAGCTTTTAAAGATATTGGCTGTAATTTTACTAAGCGTTGTGGCTCAACGAGTTACAGCACAAGAAATCTTTGTCACAGAGGGAGAAACAGTAACATATAGAGTGTGGCTTGACGAAAGCATACAAAACGGAACCGTGTCTGACGCTCTTCAAAACCTGCCAGGCGTGCGTGTCGATATGGATGGCAACATCACTATGCGAGGTGTCAACAATGTTGAGATTTTCATCAACGACCAGGCATCATATCTGAGCGACGACGCCAGGAAAAACTATCTTCAACAGACACCTGCATCGGATATCAAAGAGATAATGGCGATAGTAAATCCATCGGCACAATACACTACAACAAGCAATACCGGCATAATCAACATTATCACAAAAGACATCAACGCATCAAAACGCAGCCTCAATGCAGGCTTTCAAATAAATACCAAACTCGACTATTCTCCTTGGTTATCATATAGTTACAGTAAAAATAAGTTTACATTTTTGGCTAATGCCAAATGTACTTATAACAACAATTACACCGATGGGAACTCAACCGGCATTTCATATCAAGACGAAAGCCATGCCGATACATTGAATTTGATACAGAGCTATTGGCATGAAAAGGAAAAATCATTAAGCTTAAACGTTGATTTTCAAGTAGGTTATAAATTCAACAACAAAAATTCAATAAATTTCTACTTAGTCGGCGAATTCGACAACAAAACCTCAACGCGTTTTGACAGCACGTACAGAAAAGACGAACAAATATTCAGATACACAACTTCTAAAAAGTATGAATATCAAGGCTATGACGCTCGTGCAGGCTTATCCTACAAACATCTTTTCAACGACAACGGACATTCTATTACATTGAATTTCAACACGATACTGATGCCAGGACGATCACAAGCCGACATATCAAGGCATTATCAGACTGGAAATGCCACTGACAGGACTACGCGTGAAATCAACCAATTCTCAGATTTCCATTGGAATACAAAGATTGACTACACACTGCCATATTCGAAAAACGGAGAGCTTTATGTCGGATGGATTGTAAAACACACTCCTGACGGAAACCAGCTGCTATATGACACTCTTGCAGGCAACATATATGTCCGCGATTCTCTGATGACCGAAATCCGCAACTATTCAACCGACAACAGCGAATTACTCATCAATGTGCAGCATAGTTTCGGACGTTTTACTGTAAAGCCGGGCGTTAACCTTGATTATACTGTTATGACGGCGAGGTATCCTGAAGAACATTGGTATGATTTTGACAAAAGGTTTTTTACGATTCATCCATCGTTATATATCACTTATAGTACTGAAAATCAACACAATTTCAGTATTGGATATACACATAAGACCGATTATCCATACGTTAGAAAGTTCGCTACCAGGATATTATATCAAGAAGATTCATACGAAGTTGGCAATCCGGACCTAAAACCCTGCTCTACCAATGTTTTCAGGGCAGAATGGACAAAATATTGGGAGAGATTCGGCTCGGTGGGCATAAACGTTTATTACAAAGGCTCCTCCGATTACATCAACGACGTGCAATTCTCAGCTTACAACGACATTTACGGACGATATGTCATCTACAATATGCCATTGAATCTCGGCGCTTATTATGATGCTGGCGGTGAATTTAACATCACATACCGTCCTTCAGGCATGCTCAATGCCAGATTTTACGCGAATCTTTACAACTCACACCTTGAATATCCTGAAAACGATAATAAACTTGTTATCAGCGACATGTTTTGCTATAACCTGACATTTGATATATGGACAAAACTGTGGAATAAGCTAGAGTTTCACGCTTCGGCGTATTACAATTCGAAAACACAGACATTGTACGCATATAAACAGACGCCATACGGCATTGACTGCGGTTTGCGAGTGGACTTCTTTAAAAACCGCATGTCATTGTTAATCAATGTAAATGACTTGTTTGATTGGAACAAAACCGACAATTCAATCAACCAGCCGACATACGAATTCTATTCTACGGAAAAGAATGAAAGCAGATTTATAAGTGCAGAAATTATTTTTAAAATTATCTGATATGATGAAAAAACTTGTTTTTTTAATGGTTGTCATGCTATGTTTCGGCACCCTTTTTGCACAATCGAGAGTGATTGTGATGATGGCTGAACAGTACGACAACACAGGTCTGTCTGCGAAAACGCAGCATATGACCAAGGCCGAGCGTCGTGCTTTCGTGATTCAGGAAAGACAGACTTTTTGCCAAGCTTCACAGCAAGATGTGATGGATTTTTTAAACAATTTTAAAGGTGAGGTAAGCGGCATCGAGCAATATTGGGCCTTCAATGGCTTTCGATGCGACGCCTCTGAAGAAGTGATCGCACAACTTGAAAAACGTGCCGATGTCGAATACGTCTATCGCGATGAAAAACACAAGATGACTCCTGATTTGACAGCAAAACCTGCCACTTCGAGAGACAACGCTTGGCATGTTGACAAAGTCAACGCACCCGCTGTGTGGAACTACAACGGTTCATCAGGCTACAACGGCGATGGCGTGATAGTGGCTGTCGTCGACTCCGGTGTCGATTACAATCATGTAGATATTGCAGGCAGCATGTGGGACGGCGGTGAGAATTATCCTCATCACGGATATGATATGTGTAATGACGACAATGACCCTATGGACGACCACTGCCATGGAACACATGTGGCTGGTATCATCGCAGGCCAAGGTAACGCAGGCACCCAGACAGGCATAGCGCCAGGTGCTAAGATTATGGCTGTCAAGGTGTTGGATTCAAGCGGATATGGTTCAGATTCCGATCTTATCTCGGGTATTCACTTTGCGATGAACCATGGTGCCGACATCATCAACTTATCGCTTGGAGACCCTGAAGTTGGGCCTTCGGCAGCATATCGCGACCTCTTTGTCACGGTACAAGAAGCGGGTATGATAGCCTCGGTGGCAGCTGGCAATGACGGTGATTCACAATATGCCTATCCTGTCCCACAAAATATCGAGTGTCCTGGCAACTGCCCTCCACCATGGCTGCATCCTGACCAGGTGAACCTGATATCGGGAGGCACTTCAGGTGTGGTTAGCGTTGGAGCGACCGATTCCGGCGATGCGCATTGCAGCTTCTCGTCTGTCGGCCCTGTGACATGGTCAGCTGGCCCAAACATTGGAGATTACAATGACTATCCGTACCTAAATGGCGATGCCTCACAGCCAGGTCTGATCCGTCCCGACATCTCAGCTCCAGGCAAAAATATCACATCATTGAATTTCCATACTGGCACCGGTTATGTGGAATATGACGGCACCTCGATGGCGACACCGTGTGTAGCAGGAGTCTTGGCTTTGTTGCTCCAAGCCGACCCTGAGCTGACACCAGCCGAACTCGACTCTATCATCGAGTTGACGGCCGTCCCAGCAGGTAACAGCAAGAAAAACAACATCGTAGGCTCTGGTCGTATCGATGCCTTGGCAGCCATTAACGCATTGTTCCATCATGGCCCGACCGGCCTCACCGCCGATTTCGACGGCACTTACGTCGATTTGAACTGGAATGCAGCTGAAAACGCCACATATTATGAAGTTTATCGCGACGGCGTCCGCATCATAAACAATTTAACATCAACCAATTACACCGACCAACTTACGTATGCGGGCAAATACACCTATTACATCAAGGCACATCTTGACAACGGCATCACCACATTGCCTTCAAACTATTTGACGATTGAGAAAGTCATTGATATTCAAGCAGAAATCATCAACAACACCAAGGTTGCTTTGATGTGGGACATGCCAAACTGCATCTACGACGGCTTCGAGTCGGGCGATTTGCTCCAAAACATGTGGATCAACGACGGCACCTCGCCTTGGGAAGTGACCATGGAGAGCCCGAACAGCGGCTCTTACTGCGTGAGATCAACTAATAAAGCCATGTTCTCGTCAAGCAAGATAACACTTGGCGTAAACGTGCCAACCACTTGTGTAGTAAGCTATTACGCAATGGTCGACTGCTTCCCGCTGAACGGCTGCGGCTTCCTGATTGACAACGTACAATACGGACAGACTTTGAAAGACAAAGTGCCGTGGACAAAATACACTGTAGCTTTAGGCCCAGGCAACCACATGCTTGAGTGGAAATACGTCAACCAGCTCACCGAAGGCGACTATGAAAACGCATTTTACATTGACGATATCACCGTCGGCAACGCATACAACGTTTATCGTAAAGATTGCGACACAGACGAACAGACTTTGGTGGCAGAAAACGTTATCAACGCACAATATATTGACAATGAATGGGTTAACCTACCTAACGGACTTTACAAATATGGTGTTAGCATCGATGGCGGATACACTATTTATTGGTCGGAGGCATTGAATCATAATTGGGATAATGTGAGTGATATTGACCTTGCCGAAGTGGCCGTTTACCCGAATCCTGCAATGGATGCTGTAACAATTGAAAGCGTTGGTATTCAAAGAGTTACAATCTTTAATATGCTCGGTGAGATGGTATACGATGCCGAAGTCATGGCCGACAAGATAGAATTACAACTCACTGATTATCAGTCAGGAATGTATTTTGTCAATATTTTGACAGATAACGGATTGATTACCAAGAAGTTGACTATTTACAAATAGTTAAAAACGATAATATAGCACAAGTTCGAGGACGTCGTTAAACGCACCCCATTGTCCGAACCGCAGTGCTTGCAGGTAGTTGCCCGCGTAAGCCGAGTTTATCGAGGTTATTACGCGGGCATCTAATTGCAGTTTTTTCCCGACGAGGTTAAACTTCACGCCGAGTATTCCATTGACACAGAATCGTTTCCATTGGTTTGAGCCGTATTCGTTGGCACCGTTGTTTTTCTGGTTGGTGTAGGCAAGCACGTCGACGCTGGCACCTGCCTCAAACGATATCCAGTCGACTTTACGTCCGTTGATGTTCAAAAAGCCAAGGTTTGCTGAAGCCACGAGCGGAAGCTCGATATAATCAAGGCGAATCACAAACTGATCAGGATCATCGGCACTTGACCGTGAGCCTTTCTGGATGTATTTTATCTCAAACTGAGCCTCAAAAACATCGGATAACTCCAGTCCGACAAATGCGCCGCCAGTGAAACCGACCTTGTGGAAGCCATTGTTATGGTCACCATCGATCTGCGACGTGGTTCCGCCGATGGCAAGGCCGCCGAAGAAGGCTTGAGAATACGCACATATGCAGAAAAACATTAAAAGCAATAACGTTACTATTTTTACGTCATTTCGACTGTAGCGGAGCGGAATGGAGAAATCACCGCCACTTGAATTAGTCAGAAATTGTATGTCGGTGATTTCTCGACTACACTTCGTTTCGCTCGAAATGACGACTCTGTTCGTTTTCATATATTTCTTTTTACACAGTAATACATTAATTCTTTCAAAGCCTGTTTCGCCTCGCTATCAGCTATTGCATTCAATTGATTATCAGCCTGTTGGATAAAATAATTCATTTTTTCCTCGCAATATTGCAGACTGTTTTTCTCATTTGCTTTTTTTATAATCTCGTCAATGGTGCTTCTGCGCTTTCCACTAAGGCGTATCTTGCTGATTATCAACGTTCTTTCGATAGAGGAACTCTCTTTCAGAAGATGAATGAGCGGCAATGTCATCTTATGTTCCCGAATGTCGTTGCCATAGCCTTTCCCAGATTTGTTATCTGGTTGATAATCAAAGATGTCGTCACGGATTTGGAAAGCAGTTCCAGCGTAGATTCCGAATTTTCGCATTGCTTCGACAAGCTCTGAACTCGCGCCAGTCGAGACAGCCCCGATAGCACAACACGAGCCAATCATCGAGGCGGTTTTTTTCTCTATGATTTTGTAATAATCGTCTTCGGAAATGTCGAATTTCTTGGCTTTCTCGAGCTGAAAAATCTCACCCTCGCTCATGTTTTTGACAGTCTCAGAAATCATGTCAAGCATCTGATAATCATGCTTTTCGAGGGCTATCATCATGCCTTTTGAAAGGAGATAATCGCCTGCAAGTACAGCAATTTTGTTTTTGTAAAGAGCATTTATCGACGCAAAGCCACGACGCTCAGCTGCATCATCAACCACATCGTCATGTATCAAAGTGGCTGAGTGCAAAAGCTCGATGAAGGTGGCTGCCCGATAGGTACTCTCATTGACGGCACCGAAACATTTTGCAGAGAGAAATACAAACAGCGGACGAAGCTGTTTCCCCTTGTGTTTCAATGTGTAACGACCAATCCTATCCAACAGGAAATTGTCGGAATGAAGCGCATCTTGGTAAAACTCTTCAAACTGCGCAAGTTCGTCAGAAACAGCTGATTTTATGTCGTCGAGAGTCGTCATCATTAAAATAAAGTGCAAAATTAATTAAAATTTTTGTAATTTGAATAAAAAATTGTAATTTTGAAGTTTGAAATAAAAGGCAAATTTATTTTTTGAAAATCTGTAAATAATTGAATATCAACTAAATACATTTTAACATGAAGAAAGACACAAAGGTTTTTAACCTTATCCGTAAGGAAAAAGAGCGTCAGATGCACGGCATCGAGCTTATCGCTTCTGAAAATTTCGTCAGCGACCAGGTGTTGAAGGCCATGGGTTCGGTGATGACAAACAAATATGCAGAAGGTTATCCGGGCAAGCGTTACTATGGCGGCTGCCAGATCGTTGACCAGACCGAGCAGATTGCTATCGACCGCGCAGGCGAGCTCTTCCAGGCTAAGTTCGTGAACGTGCAGCCACACTCAGGCGCCCAGGCCAACATGGCAGTGTTGATGGCTTGCTTACAGCCAGGCGACACCTTCATGGGTCTCGACCTCTCACACGGCGGACACCTCTCACACGGTTCACCGGTCAACTCATCAGGTATCCTTTACAAACCAGTCGCTTACGAAGTAAATCGTGAGACTGGCCGCGTCGACTACGACGACATGGAGAAGAAAGTGGCTCAGTACAAGCCTAAACTCATCATCGCTGGTGCTTCAGCATATTCACGTGACTGGGACTATGCACGTATGCGTAAGGCTGCTGACTCAGTCGGCGCTATCTTGATGGCTGACATCTCACACCCGGCAGGTCTCATCGCCCGCGGCATCCTCAACGACCCGTTGGAGTACTGCCATATCGTGACAACAACCACACACAAGACCCTCCGTGGACCACGTGGCGGTATGATCATGATGCGTGAAGACTTCCCGAATCCATGGGGTTTGACAACACCTAAGGGTGAGATCAAGATGATGTCGGCATTGCTCAACAGCGCAGTGTTCCCAGGCGTACAGGGCGGCCCACTCGAGCACGTCATCGCTTCAAAGGCTGTCGCTTTCGGCGAGGCATTGTCAGATGAATACTTCGAGTACATCCTCCAGGTGAAGAAGAACGCTGCAGCAATGGCTAAGGCATTCACCGACAGAGGTTACAACATCATCAGCGGTGGCACAGACAACCACCTGATGCTCATCGACCTCCGTTCGAAATTCCCGGAGATTACCGGTAAGATGGTTGAAAACACCCTCGTTCAGGCCGACATCACAGTCAACAAGAACATGGTGCCATTCGACAGCCGTTCACCATTCCAGACCTCAGGTCTCCGCGTCGGTACACCGGCTATCACAACACGTGGTTTGAAAGAAAACATGATGGAGCCTATCGTTGACATGATCGACGACGTCATCAGCCACATCGACGACACCAAGAAACTCGAGGCAGTGAAGGAGAAAGTCAACGCAATGATGGCAGAATACCCACTGTTTGCTTGGTAATTTAGTCTCTAGTCATTAGTCTTTAGACTTTAGTTAAAGCTGCGAATTGTATTATCGCAGCTTTTTTTATGATTTTAATTGACTAAAAACTAAAGACTAGCGACTATAAAGAAATCACTTCATCCATTTTGATATCGTTCGGCTCGGTGGGCACTTCATCGACAAGTTGGAAGTCGAAGCAGATTCCTATACGTTTGACATTCAGATGTTTACATAGAAACCTGTCATAATAGCCACGGCCACGGCCGATACGGTTGCCTTTTCTATCAAAAGCGACACCTGGCACCACGATGAGGTCATAGTCGCCATTGTATGGCTCGTTTTGAGGCTCGAGAATATTGAAGTCACCGACGGCAAAACCAGTGTTTTCAGCAAGTTCCACAGGTATGATGTCGTCGCCAACCACCGTGGGGAGGATAATTTTCTTTTTGTGACGCCATTTCTCAAGGAAAGCAGAAGTCTGCACCTCATCAGGCAAGGCACTGTAAATCATCACGACATGTGCTTTCTGAAAGTCGGGATGCCGCTCTAATTCTGACAAAATGACTTCCGACTGCTCAAGAAGTTGTTCTTTAGTGTGCTGTTTCTTGAGAGTTTTGATGGTGCTTCTTAATTCTTTTTTATCCATAATATTATAAAGGATTTCTCGATTCCGCTTCGCTTCACTCGAAATGACAAGGTGTCATTTCGACCGACCGGAGGGAGTGGAGAAAACCTTACTTAAACCATTTCGTAAGATTGCCTCTCAAAAGCAGGTAATAAACTGCGATTCCTATCCAGCTGGTGAGGACGACGAAAGCACTCACAAGGATTTTGCTAAGAAGATTAATCGGTTGATTGAGGATTTCAAGAACTGCCACCACACCAAGGATGACACCGACTACATAAATAATTGTTGCTGCCATATAAAAACTTATAAATAATTCATTATCAATTGATTAAAACCACCATTTGCGGTGACGGAACAAGAGTGTCAATCCAACTCCCATAACTGCCATCACTCCAACAATAATCCATATTGCAGTTGTGGAGCCTTCAGGAATAAATGGGAACACCACATTCATACCGAAAATACCGGTAATAAACGTCAAAGGAAGTATAATGGACGAAATCAGGGTGAGGATCTTCATGATTTCGTTGGTCTTGTTGGTCTGCATC
This sequence comes from Bacteroidales bacterium, assembly GCA_017645275.1. Classification (GTDB taxonomy): domain Bacteria; phylum Bacteroidota; class Bacteroidia; order Bacteroidales; family F082; genus Limimorpha. The sequence goes on from JAGCPH010000040.1 coordinate 10,227, forward strand.
GAGTCGAATGTCTTCGAGAGGCCTTCTATCAAGTCTTCGTAGTCCTCGGTCATATCCCATACTTTCTGATAGTAGTCGAGGATATTGCCCCAGTAGTCTTCCATGTATTCGAGGTCGCCGAAACCCTGGATCTGACCAGTTTCGAAGGAGTGGAACACCCTAAGCTGAGGTTTGAAGATAGTGTTTATCGTGATGATATTCTTTCTCGTCACGCTGATTCTCTCAATAATCTTGACTTGTTTCGTACCAAAAAGCTCGCGGTTGATCAATTCAAGGTCGAGTCCAACTTTTTTCAGAAGATAGAGTGACTCCATCATCAGTTTTTCGAAGATACGATACAGTAGAATATCGGAAGTCTTAAGGTTTGCTTCGAGTTCCTTCATGTCGCGCTCCTCATATTCGTTGAAGAGCTGGCTCACGTACCAAGGCGACTTCTCAATGGTGATAATGTAATCTTTTCCCCAGAAAAACTTCACCTCTTTAGTCTTGATGAACTTGTTCTGACGGTCGAAATTAGGGTACTGAAGAATCAGGAAGTAGTAATCGTCGTAGATATCTATTTTCGGACGTTGGTTTAGTGACTTACAGTCCTCGATGTCCAAGGGGTGGAAATGGAATTTTTCCTTCAAAAACTTAAAGTCTTCGTCAGCCGGATTGGTGATATGACGCCATTTCAGCGAGCCGATTGTCAAGGTCTCGATCATGCTGTCCCCCTTTCTTATTTTATAAAATTCTACATTCGGTTACTGTTTTATACGAAAAAACGTGCAAAAGTACGGACTTTTTTCGAAAAAAACAAGATTTTTTTGATTTTTTCGCTGTAATTTTTTTATAAAAGATTGATTATCAATCTATTTCCACTCCAAAGTTTTGATAAGATGCCGCACGTCGTCGGTGATGAAGTCGATGACAGGTTGCAGCGAGTCGTTGTTTGGGACGACTTTGAAATAGAGCGAGCCGCGCAGGAAGTGCTCGGTGCTGTCGGTGAGGTAGAACTGCAGCGGTGACGCCACACCCTCGCCGTCGAGGTAATACATGAGGCCGTATACTTCTCTTTCCTTATTAATTATAACGCTGTCGCGGATACCGGTTGCTTTGCCTATGTGCTTGGTAATCATCACATAAGCGTCTTCAAGATACTCACCGAGATTGCCGTCGACGGGCTTATACGAGATATGAATGGTGCCTTTAAAACGTGGAAACTCCACGTTGACCCAGTCTTTTTCTTGAAGCGAGTGGTAGTCGGGCGTGATGGTGGCGTATGTCGGGTATTCGAAGCAATAATAACGCATGGTGTCGAGCGTAACATATTCTTTTTCAGGCAGATCGATACGGAAATAGCCACGCGGCTTCGGTTGCGGGTTTTTGTCGCCGCAAGAAGTCGCAAGCACCAGCAAAATCAAGGCAATAAGGCTATTTGTCAGGCGTCTCATTGTATGTCACTTTTATCTCGATGATACGACGTTTGTCGGCTTTCTCGATGCGGAAGTCAAACTCTTTGTACGAGGTCGAAAAACCGGCTTGCGGAATGCGGCCTTCCATCTCGAGGATGAGTCCAGCCAGGGTATCCGATTCGCCTTTAATATCTTCGAAGTAGAACTCGTTGATATCGAACACTTTACAGAAGTCGACGAGGCTTGTCTGGGCTTGGAAGATATACGTTTTGTCGTCGATTTTCTTATAGTTCTGATTCTCGACCACGGCATCGAACTCGTCTTTGATGTCGCCGACAATCTCTTCGAGCACGTCTTCCATGGTTACGAGGCCTGATGTGCCGCCGTATTCATCGACCACGATGGCGATATGGATCTTCTTGGCGCGGAAATCCTGGAAGAGGTCGTCGATTTTCTTGTTTTCGGGCACGAAAAACGCCGGACGCAGCAGCTCCTGCCATTTGAAGTCCTTTTCTTCGATATGTGGCAGCAAGTCTTTTACGTAAAGGATGCCTTTTATCTCATCGAGAGTGTCTTCATACACTGGGATTCGCGAGAATCCGTTCTCGATAATCAGTTCGATAAGCTGGTCGAGTGGTGTCGTCGTTTTCACGGCGAAGAGCTGAACACGAGGCTGCATGACGTCGCTCACTTCCTTCTCGCCGAATGTGGCGATACCTTGCAGCATGGTACGCTCCTCTATTGGTGTCTCTTCAGTCGTTGTGATGTCGACGGCTGTCGTGAGGTCGGTGATTGACAGCGTATCGGTTGCCTTCTTAGCTATCTTATTGTCAATCAATGAAGTAGACTTGACAAGCAACGAGCTGAGAGGTTTAAAAACGACCATCAGCACTTTTATCGTTGGGGCGAGGTTTCGGCACAGATTAGGGGCTCGTTTTGCGGCCGTGATCTTAGGAATCATCTCACCGAAGATAAGAAGCAGTGAAGTTACGATTACCACATCGATGATAAATTCCCACACTGTATCGTCTAAAAATATAAACATTCGCCGCATGATATACACGGAGAATATCGTTATTGTCACATTAACCAAGTTATTGGTTATCAATATTGTAGCCAAAAACTGTTTTGGTTTCTCACGCAGTTCGAGCACTAGTTTGTCGGCACGTTTGTCGGAGTTTTCCATCTCGTTTATGTCGTTAGGCAGCAGAGAAAAGAACGCTGTCTCGCTTGCTGAAGCGAGTGCCGAACACAGCAGGAGGATGCACAAAATCGCAAGGCAGATGGCTGTCACCATATCGATGCCTTGAAAAATCACAGTTCCAATCATAGTTTAGAATGGTAGGTCGTCGCCGTTATATTCAGGACTTGGTGCCTGATTTTCAACAGGTTGTGGTGGTTGATATTGAGGCTGTTGCGGCTGGTTTCCGTATGCATTATACGACGCGTTAGGATTCTGCTGTTGTTGTGGGCGGTTGCCTCCGAGGCTCATCATCTTGTCGACCACGATCTCGGTGATGTGGCGTGTAACATTCTGACCGTCAACGTATTGGCGTGATTTTATTCTACCTTCCACATACATCTGGTCGCCTTTCACATAATTGCGACGTTTGTCGGCTATATCTTGTGCCAGTGGTCCCCAGCTGACGAGGTTATGCCACTCCGTCTGCTCCTGCCAGTTGCCGTCACGATCGCGGAAACGCTCAGTAGTTGCTAAGGATACCGACATTTTCTTTGTTCCGTTGTCGAATGAAATAACTTCTGGGTCTTTGCCCAAATTCCCGATTAAGATAACTTTGTTCAAGCTTGCCATAACTAAAAATTTTACACAATTAATACATATTTTAATAATGCAAAAATACCAAAAATTTTCGTATGTATAAGATAATGAATGAAAAAAAATTAATTTTTTTGTCCAAGGTAAAAAAAATCTTATTATTTTTGCAGGCTGAAAAAAAGTAATTAAGTAATTAACTAATTAAATATTAAAGACATGACAAAAGCTGAAATCGTAGCGAAGATCGCTGAAAAGACTGGTGTTGAAAAAGGCAGCACACAGGCAGTTATTGAATCATTCATGGAGATCGTGAAAGAATCAGTAAAGAACAATGAGGATGTGTATCTCAGAGGCTTTGGTAGCTTCAAGAGCAAGATGAGAAAAGAGAAAGTCGGTAGAAACATCCGCGCTAACGGTGGCAAGGGCGAAAAGATCGTCATCCCTGCACACAACATCCCAGCATTCAAGCCAGCTAAATCATTCATCAACGACCTCAAGTAATATTGGTCTTATAAACTTTTTGTAATATGCCAAACGGTAAAAAACACAAAAGACACAAAATGTCTACCCACAAGCGCAAAAAACGCCTCAGAAAGGATAGACATAAAAAGAAATAATCTTTAAGATTAATTCTTACGGTACAATAACACAGCATTGGCAAAAACGATGTTGTGTTATTGCTTTTAAGTTGAAATTCAAACCTTTGTAATATTATGGACAACACAACTACAGTTCCGACAGTCAACAGAGAGCTTGTCATCAGTTCTGATGTTTCAGAGGTTAATATTGTTTTGTTGGAAGACAAGCAGCTTGTTGAATTTCACAAAGAGCAGAGCAACAGTAATTTCGCTGTGGGCGACATTTATTACGGGCGTATCAAGAAGATTTTGCCCGGTTTGAACGCCGCATTCGTCGACATCGGTAGTCAGAAGGATGCTTTTTTGCATTTTTTGGATCTCGGTCCGCAGATTAACTCATTGATTGAGTATTCGAAGCTCGCACATGAGGGCAAGACGGCTCAAACGAACATGAGCAAGTTCAAGCTGAGTCCTGATGCCGACAAGTCGGGGAAGATTTCCGATTATCTTCAGGCTGGCGACCAGATTCCGGTACAGATTGCGAAAGAGCCAATCAACACTAAGGGTCCGCGTATCTCGGCAGAGATCTCATTTGCGGGACGTTACATAGTGTTGGTGCCTTTTGCCAACCGCATCTCGGTGTCGCAGAAGATACGCTCCGGCGAAGAACGCAACAGACTCCGCAAGCTTATCCAGAGCATCAAGCCGAACAACTTCGGTGTCATCATCCGCACAGTAGCGGAGGGAAAGAAGGTCGAAGACCTCGACGCCGACATGAAGTACCTGCTCGGCAAATGGGAACAGGTTACAGAGTCGTTATACGGAAGCAAGGCTCCTACCAAACTTGTGAGCGAACTTGACCGTACCTCGGCTATGCTCCGCGACTTGCTCAACGAGTCGTTTAATGCGATAACCGTTGACAATCAAGCTCTTTACGATGAAGTCAAGAGCTACATTTCCACCATCGCCCCACAGAAGAGCGACATCGTGAAGCTTTACAAAGGCAAAGAGCCTATATTCGAGCATTACGGTGTGGCGCGCCAGATTAAGGGGCTGTTCGGTAGGATCGTCACAATCAGAAATGGTGTTTACCTCATCATCGAACACACCGAGGCCATGCACGTCATCGACGTCAACAGCGGGCATCGGTTGAACAAAGAAAATTCTCAAGAAGAGAATGCATTGGCTGTCAATTTGGAATCGGCCGTGGAGATTGCGCGACAACTGCGCCTGCGCGATATGGGCGGTATCATCATCGTCGACTTCATCGACATGCACGAAGCGAAACATCGCAAGGAATTGTTCGAGAAGCTGCAACAGGAGATGTCAAAAGACCGCGCCAAACACACAGTACTCCCAGCCACAAAGTTCGGGCTCATCCAGATCACACGCCAGCGTGTGCGCCCGGAAACAGAAGTCACCGTCCAGGAAAAATGTCCGGTTTGCGACGGCAAAGGCAAAATCAGACCGTCGATGATTTACATCGATGAGATTGAAGGCAACCTCAAGTATCTCCTCCTCGACCAAAACGAGAAAGAAGTGACGATACAGGTTCACCCGTTTGTCTACGCCTACCTCACAAAAGGACTGTTCTCCATCAGAAGGAAATGGATGTGGAAATACCACAAAACGATTCACATTCAAGAAGTTAAGTCGTTCCATATCCTTCAGAGCTGTTTCTTGAACAAGAACAGGGACGAAATAACTTTTTAGTTTACGGTTTACGGTTTACCGTTTACAGTTTACGATTTAGGAGACGCCTCAAAACGTCTCCTTTTTATTGTCATTTCGAGCGTAACGTAGTGAAGTCGAGAAATCACCGCCATTTGAATTGTTAAAAAATCTTTGCCGGTGATTTATTCACCAAAGGTGAATGCTTTCGCAAAGCTCAGGTCTCCATTCCGCTTCGCTTCAGTCGAAATGACGAAAAAAATTTCATTGATATATTAAAAATTATTAGTAACTTTGCAAGTTTAAATGTACTTCTATGAAAGAAATCGTATTAAGCGGCATCAGACCGACAGGAAACTTGCATCTTGGAAACTATTTCGGAGCGGTGAAGAACTTCATCCGCCTTCAGGATAACTATAATTGTTACTTCTTTATCGCTGATTATCATTCACTTACAACACACCCACATCCAGATGACCTGCATGGCAGAGTACGTCAGATTTTAGTGGAGTACCTCGCAGCGGGTGTCGACCCGGAGAAGGCCACTTTGTATGTGCAGAGCGACGTGCCGGAGGTAGTTGAGCTGTATCTGTTCCTCAATATGAACGCCTACATCGGCGAGTTGGAGCGCGTGACCACCTTTAAAGAGAAGGTACGCAAGCAGCCTGACAACGTCAACGCAGGCCTCCTCACCTACCCGACTTTGATGGCAGCCGACATCCTGATTCATAAATCGAATTATGTGCCGGTAGGCAAAGACCAGGAGCAGAACCTCGAGAAAGCCCGCGACTTCGCAGGTCGTTTCAACAACATCTACGGCGTGGAATACTTCCCTATTCCGCAGGCGTTTAACTTTGGTAATCAATTGGTTAAGGTGCCAGGGCTCGACGGTAACGGCAAGATGGGCAAGAGCGAGGGCGAAGGCAACGCCATCTTCTTGGCTGAAGACGACGCTTCAATCCGCAAGAAAGTGATGCGCGCCAAGACCGACAGCGGTCCGACCGAGATGAACCAGGAGAAGCCGGAGCCGATTCAGAACCTGTTCCAGCTGATGAGCATTGTGTCAAAGCCAGAGACGGTGCAGTTCTTTGACGAGGCATACAATAACATGACCATCCGTTACGGCGACATGAAGAAACAGCTGGCAGAAGACATGATCCAGTTTGTCACCCCGATCCGCGAGCGCATCAGAGAAATCGACGCAAACGATGAGTATATTAATAAGGTGGCACGCATGGGAGCTGAGAAGGCACGTGAGAGCGCTAGAAAGACCATCACAGAAGTTAGAGAAATCATAGGTTTCAAGCCATTTTAACCCGTAGAGGATAAGGCATGCCTTATCCCAACAGGATATAAAAATAATCCCTTCGGGATTTTAATATATGATCGATCACGAGAAAAAGCAGGAAAGAGCGGTCCTGGTGGCAGTAAGCACCTATGAGCAGAACCGCGAGCGCACCGAGGAATACCTCGATGAGCTGGAGTTCCTTTTGGAGACGGCCGGAGGCGTAGCCGTAGGCCGTTTTGTGCAGCCGTTGGAAAGACCAAACAGCGTGACATATCTGGGAACAGGCAAGCTCGAGGAACTGAAACAATATATCAAGGCGGAGGAGATTGACATGGCGATATTTGACGATGAGTTGAGTGCCACACAGATACGTAACCTTGAGAAAGAACTCGAATGCCGCATTCTCGACAGAACCAACCTCATCCTCGACATTTTTGCAAAGAATGCTAAGACCGCTTACGCGAAGACGCAGGTGGAACTCGCTCAGTATCAATACATGTTGCCGCGACTGACCCGAATGTGGACACACCTTGAACGTCAGCGAGGCGGTATCGGCATGAGAGGTCCTGGTGAGACGCAGATTGAGACCGACCGTAAGATAATACGCAACAAAATAGCTTCTCTGAAAGAGAAACTCGAAGAGATTGACATGCAGAAGTCGGTGCAACGCAAAAACCGCCAGCAGATGGTGCGCGTGGCATTGGTAGGATACACCAATGTCGGTAAGTCGACGATAATGAATATGTTAAGCAAAAGCGACGTGTTTGCCGAGAACAAACTTTTCGCCACTTTGGACACCACTGTGAGGAAAGTCGTGATTGAAAACCTGCCGTTTTTGCTGTCAGACACAGTAGGATTCATCAGGAAGCTGCCGACACAGCTGGTGGAGTCGTTCAAATCGACATTGGACGAGGTGAGAGAATCCGACATTTTATTGCATGTGGTCGATATCTCACACCCAGACTTTGAATCGCAGATAGAGACTGTAAATCAGACACTTACAGATATCGGTGCAGGTGACAAGAAGGTGATAATGGTATTTAACAAGATTGACGCATATCAATATGAGCAGAAAGAAGCCGATGATTTGACGCCTATCACCAAGAAAAACTACACTTTGGACGACTGGAAAAAGACCTGGATGGCGAAAGACAAGCCATGCATCTTCATCTCGGCAGCGGAAAAAACTCATTATCAAGAGTTTAGAGATCTGCTTTACAAAGAGATACGTGACATGCATGCCATCAGATATCCATACGACAATTTCCTTTATTAAGACGTAACACCATGATTATCAACACACATAGCCACATATACGACGAAGCCTTCGACGCCGACCGCGAAGAGGTGTTTCAGCGCGCTCTTGAGGCTGGTGTGGAGATGCTGTTGTTGCCGAATTGCGATGAGAAAAGCATTCAGCCAATGATGGCGTTTTACGAACAACATAGTGATAATGTGAGGGTTATGATTGGGCTGCATCCTGAGGAGGTGAAAGAGGATTATAAGGGGAAGTTGAGGCTTATTGAGGATGAGATTCCTCACTTCGTTCGGAATGACAGCGGTGCTATGGTTGGCATTGGGGAAATAGGGTTGGATTTTTATTGGGACGACACGTTTAAGAAAGAGCAGATTGAGGTGTTGAGTGAGCAGCTGCATTGGGCTAAGGATCTCGGACTGCCAGTATCTATTCACACTCGCAATGCTTTTCACGAGATGTTCAAGGTCTTGGACCATGAGCAGGATGGCCGCCTCGCCGGCGTGATGCATTGTTTCAACGGCACATACGATGAGGCGCGGACCGCGTTGTCGTACGGCTTCCACCTTGGGCTCGGCGGCGTGATAACATATAAAAACTGCGGCGTGAAGGAGTTTCTGGCTGACATCCCGATGGAGCGGATAGTACTTGAGACCGACGACCCGTACTTACCGCCAGTGCCGTACCGCGGGCAGAGAAACGAACCGGCATATATTGTGAAGACGGCGGAGAAAGTGGCGGAGATTTATGGCGTTTCAGTTGATGAAATTGCCAGTATTACGACAGAAAACGCAAAAAAACTATTCAAATTGAAAAACAATTAAAACTTCATATAAAATGGCACTTATTAATGTAGCAGCAATGAAGAAACCGTCGATTTTGGTGCTTTACACAGGCGGCACGATAGGAATGATGAAAGACCCGAGGACAGGCAGTCTGGTGCCGTTCGACTTCGGCAACATTTACGAGCACATGCCGATATTGCGCAACCTCGACTATGTCATTGATTTCTATTCATTTGAAAACCTTATTGACTCGTCGAACATGACGCCGGAGTTTTGGATTGAGCTTGCCGAGAAGATTGAGGAAAACTATGAGAAATATGACGGTTTCGTGGTTTTGCATGGCTCAGATACCATGGCATACAGTGCCTCAGCATTGAGTTTCATGCTTGAAAACTTGGCGAAACCGGTGGTTTTCACTGGTTCTCAGCTGCCGATGGGCATGGTGAGAAGCGACGGACGGGAGAACTTTGTCACATCGATTGAGATTGCTGCCTCGAAGATCAACGGCGAGCCATGCGTGCCAGAAGTATGTATTTTCTTTGAAAATCAATTACTTAGAGGCAATAGAGCGACCAAGTTCAACGCTGAGAACTTCAACGCGTTCTCATCGGGAAATTATCCTCCATTAGCCGAGGTGGGCATAAAAATCAAATACAACAGAGAGTTTATCGGTTACAAGAACAAGACGGCAGGAGTGACTACCCCGAAGAAGCTCATTGTGCACAAGAAGTTCGACAGAAACGTAGGAATTTTGAAGCTTTTCCCAGGCATCACGCTTGATTTCGTAAAGCACGCCTTGCACACACCAGGTTTGAAAGGTGTTATTATGGAGACTTTCGGTTCGGGCAACGCACCTACCTCAGAGTGGTTTTTGGACGAGTTGGCTGATGCCATCAGAAAAGGGCTCATCATTTACAACGTGACGCAGTGCAAGTCGGGATCGGTAGAGATGGGACGATATGAGACGAGCTTAAACCTTGACAAGATTGGGGTTATCAGCGGTTATGACATCACCACGGAGTCGGCGTTGGCGAAGATGATGTATCTCTTAGGAGAAGGATTCACTCGAAGCAATGTTAAAAAGTATTTGCAAGAGTCATTAAGAGGTGAAATGACAGTATAAAAACACATTGATAATTAGTGTTTTAAATTTAATTTCTAAAAAATTAAAATAAAGTTTGAAAAAACTTGTTTAGTGAATAGAAAATTTTTGTAATTTTGACACGATTTTCTGTGGAGTAGAAAAATCCTTGGGAGAGATGTCCGAGTGGTTTAAGGAGCACGCCTGGAAAGTGTGTGTACTTCAAAAGGGTACCGCGGGTTCGAATCCCGCTCTCTCCGCAAGAAATAGTGGAGAGTTGAGAGTTTAGAGTTTAGAGTAGTTGTAAAGTTTAGAGTTTAAAGTTAGAAGATAAGATACAATAAATAGAAACAAATTCATTAACAAATTAAAAAGTAGTAATTCAAAATTCAAATCATGAAAAAATTAATTGCTTTACTAGCGGTTGCAGGCATTCTGACATTCGGAATCAGCAACACACTTCTCGCACAGGAAGAAGGACAAGCACAGGCTCAGGCAACAGAGCAGGTGATTGACAACGCACAGACAAATCCATTGGCAGCACCTAAGACAGATGCTACATTCCACGAGGTTTTGAAGAAACAGTTCATCGATGGTGGCTGGGAATTCATGACAATCATTCTGTTCATCCTCGTTCTCGGTTTGGCAGTGTCAATTGAAAGAATCATTTATTTGTCATTAAGTACAACAAACACCAAGAAGCTTCTCGCCCAGTTGGAAGAGACTTTGAACAAGCAAGGTGTTGAGAAGGCTAAAGACCTCTGCCGTGACACCCGCGGACCAGTCGCCAGCATTTTCTACCAGGGCTTGATGCGTTACGACGAGGGTCTTGAAGAAGTTGAGAAATCAATCGTTTCATACGGTTCAGTTATGACAGGTAACCTTGAGAGCGGCGCAAGCTGGATTTCATTGTTCATCGCATTGGGACCTATGTTGGGATTTATGGGTACTGTTATCGGTATGATCGCTGCATTCGATGCTATCGCAGCAGCAGGTGACATCAGCCCAACAGTTGTTGCAGGCGGTATGAAGGTCGCTTTGTTGACAACCGTGTTCGGTCTTATCGTCGCTGTTATCCTCCAGATCTGCTACAACTTCATCCTCAACAAGATCGAAGGTATCGTCAACGATATGGAAGATTCATCAATCACATTCATGGATATTCTCCACAACTATTCAAAGAAACACTAATCTAACAAAAGAAGAATCATGGTCGACAAATTATCAAAATATTGCAAATATTTGCTTATTGGCCTGATGGCACTCAACGTTATTTTTGTCATCATCGCTATTGCAGGCGGTGAGGCTAACGTTGGTACATTCATGGTCTACGCATATTGCATGATTGAATTGACTCTTGATGCGATTTTGTTTGCCTTTATCTTCGGAATTGTTGTTAAGCCAGAAAGCTTAAAGTCAATAGGTATGATTTTGGCCATTGTGGCTGTGCTGGCATTGATCTCATGGTTGATGTCAAGCGCAACACTTTCACCGGAGTATCTTGAATCAATGGGAGTATCAAAAGGAACCGAAAGATTCGTTGACTTTGCAATGATATTCACATATATCGTAATGGGCGGAACAATTGCATCTGTGCTCTATTCAGCAGTATCGAAACTCATTAACAAATAATAAGGAAGGACATTATCATGGCACGTAAGAAAAAGAAAGTACCGGAAATCAATGCCAGTTCTATGGCTGATATCTCTTTCTTGCTGTTGATATTCTTCCTCGTTACCACTACGATGGACACTGACAGCGGTATCACCCGTCGTCTGCCCCCACCAGTAGAAAACCCAGACATGGATGTCAAAGTGAAAGAAAGAAACATTTTG
>JAGCPH010000041.1 GCA_017645275.1 Bacteroidales bacterium
CTCTTTCTTGCTGTTGATATTCTTCCTCGTTACCACTACGATGGACACTGACAGCGGTATCACCCGTCGTCTGCCCCCACCAGTAGAAAACCCAGACATGGATGTCAAAGTGAAAGAAAGAAACATTTTGAACGTCATGATCAATAAGTACGACAAGTTGATGGTTAACGGAAAGCCTAGCCAGGTTGAAGACCTCAAGGATATTACGAGAGACTTCATCACACCGAAACCGAACGACGAGAAAGCTCCGGAAGTTGAGATGAAAGAAATCGAGCTCATAGGTAACTTCATGACCAACAAAGGTGTCGTATCACTTAAGAATGACCGCGGTACTTCTTACCAGATGTACATTGCAGTTCAAAATGAATTGGCAAAAGCATTTAACGAACTCAGAGAGGAAGTCTCACAACAGTACTTCAAGACATCGTACAGCAACCTTACCGACAAGGATAAGATTGACGCGGTGAACAAGGCTGTTCCAGTGCGTATCAGTGAGGCCGAACCGGAGGAGATCAAGTAAACAAGGAGGTTATTATGGCAAAATTTAGAAAAAACGAAGCGAAAGAAGTTCCGGCAATTTCAACCGGTTCAATGCCTGACATCATCTTCATGTTGATATTCTTCTTCATGGTGACCACTTCAATGCGCGAGACTACTATGAAAGTTAGAATTAAATTGCCTGAAGCTACGGAAGTCCAGAAACTCGAGAAGAAGTCACTTGTGAGCTTCATCTACATCGGACCTCCGACCAACGCAAAGCTCTACGGTACAGAAGCCCGTATCCAGCTCAACGACCAGTACGCACGTGTTGAGGACATCATCCCGTTCATCGAGCAGGAACGTCTCGACCGCGCCGAAGCTGACCGTCCACTCCTCACCACATCACTCAAAATTGATCAAGACGTGAGAATGGGACTCGTCACCGACGTGAAGCAGGAACTACGTAAATGCGGTGCATTCCGTATCAACTACTCAGTCCGAAAAGGCGAATAAGAGCTAAAGCGGATCAACATCAATAGCAACGGTTACAGATTTGTAATCGTTGCTTTTTTTATACGCCTCGATTTCTTGTTTCAGCAATTCTTTGATCTTCATCGAGTTGTCGTTGCGGTCGAACTTGATGAGAATCTGTTTGATATACTGGTTTTTGATGCGTGAAACCACTGGATACTCCGGTCCAAGGATGTTGTGCTTGAAGATAGGGCGCAGCTGTTTGGCAAAATATTCCGCCGCCTGATTGAGCTTGTTAGCATCGGCATGACGTAACTTTATCATTATCAAGCGATAATATGGCGGATAGCAAAACTGACGGCGTATCGGCATCTGATCCTCGAAGAAACGCACATAGTCATGGCTAACGACGTTCAATATGACCGGATGCGTGGGCTGGTATGTCTGTATGATGACTTTGCCCTTCTCCCCTTTCCTGCCGGCGCGTCCGCTGACCTGCTCCATGAGCTGGAAGCTGCGTTCGTAAGCCCTGAAGTCAGGGAACGAGAGCATGTTATCTGCATCGAGGATGCCTACAGTCTTCACATGGTCGAAGTCGAGACCTTTGGTAACCATCTGAGTACCAACAAGGATGTCGGTCTCACAGTTTTTGAACTGGTCGAGGATAAACTGGTATGAGTTTTTGGAGCGTGTGGTGTCGAGGTCGAGGCGAGCGCAGCGAGCCTCGGGAACAACGGCCGCCAGGTCTTCCTCAACACGTTCGGTGCCAAAACCATGCATCTTCAGGTCGGTACTGTGGCAGGACGGACACTCCGAAGGCACCGACATGGTGTAGCCGCAGTAATGGCATTTCATGATATTCTGCGCCTTGTGATAAGTCATAGAGACGTCACAGTTGATGCATTGCGGCACCCAGTGGCAGACGCCACACTCGAGCCGGAGCGAGAAGCCTCGACGGTTTTGGAAGAGAATCACCTGATTCTTATCGTTCAAAGTGTTACGCATAGCATCGACTAGCACGCTACCGAAGTTGGCCTGCATGAGCTTTCGACGGCGCTCCACACGCATGTCATCAACAATGATTTCGGGCATCTCCACGCCACCGTAACGCTCGGTGAGCTCCACAAGATGGTAACGCCCTTGACGAGCATTATAATAACTCTCAAATGAAGGCGTGGCGGAACCTAGTATTACGTCGGCATTATGGAAACGAGCCAGGATCATGCTGAGGTCACGGGCGTTGTAACGCGGTGCCGGGTCAATTTGCTTGAACGAGCTGTCGTGCTCCTCGTCGACGATGATAAGACCAAGGTCGGAGAACGGTAACAAAATAGATGAACGCGAGCCGATAATCACCTGATATTTAGGACTTTTAGAGCGTTCAAAGTCGAGCACCTGCTCCCATATTTCGACACGTTCCATGTCGCTGTAACGCGAATGATAAACGCCAACCTTATCGCCAAAATATTTCTTCAAACGGTTGATAATCTGCTCAGTAAGAGCAATCTCAGGTAGAAGATACAGCACCTGTTTACCTTTGTCAAGAGCTTCTTTGATCAGTTTGATATATATTTCGGTCTTGCCCGATGATGTGACGCCGTGAAGCAGCACTGGCTTGTTGTCGGCAAAGCCATGATGAATTCCATCAAATGCAACTTGTTGTTTTTCAGTCAGTTGAATCGAGTCGGCATCGATGAGAGCCTTAAAATCTTTGAGTCGGCTGACACGTTTTTGGTATGTCGTGAACACACCTTTATTAATAAGAGCCTTTAAAACAGTGCTGTTGGCGTTAGATTTTGCCAACAAATCGGATGCAAACACGTCGGTTTCGGCGTTTCCGCCAAGGACGAAGAACGACATCACCACTTCGAGCTGTTTGTAGGCACGTTTGGTGAGCTCGTCCATAAGCTCGTGCATCTTAGCATCGCTTTGATACTCAGGGGTTAAGGTGACAAAACGCTCATATTTCGGCTTAAACTTCGCGTCGAGCTCCTCCTCCATCACTATTATTTTGCGCTCGATCATTGTTTTGATGAGCGGCATCACTTTTTTGTAGCCGATAATCTTGCTCACCTCGCTTATTGTGAGCTTCGGCTGAACCTGTAAAGCCTCTACGATAAGATACTCGAAGTCGTTGAGTGTCAATGTATCCAGCTCAAATTCCTCGGAAAGTTTTATTTTCGATTCGCTTGAAAGTTTCATTGCGGAAGGCAGGGCGGCCTGCATCACCTCGCCTTCGTAGCAGAGATAATAGTCGCATATCCACTGCCAGAACTTCATCTGGATAGCGTTGACCACAGGGTTCTCGTCGAGGATGCCTAGAATATATTTAACCTGTTCATAATCAGGTACTTGCTCGGTTATCTCGGCTATCAATCCAGACATAATCTTCGTCCGGCCGAACTGCACCACGGCACGTTGTCCGACCTGCACGCTGTCGTTGAGTTCCAGCGGCACACGATAAGTGAATCGTCCGGGCACTGGCAACGGCAAAATGACATTGACGAAGTATGTTTTTCTTTCCATAACACTCACCTCGTCATTTCGAGCGTAGGCGAAGCCGTAGTCGAGAAATCACAGCCATCTGAATAATTCCGAACCATTCACGTGGAGGTGATTTCTCCATTCCACTCCGTTTCAGTCGAAATGACGAACAATACAATTGACAAAACAAAAATACTAAATATTTTGAATTTTTTATTATTTTTGAAAAATTAAATTTAATCATCATATGAGATTTAAATTATTGATAATCATATTATTAGCATTTAGCTATAATGTTTTTGCGCAAAAAAACATATCGTTTTCCGACATGAATTACCGTGAGGATGTGAAATCGGTGCTGTTTCATCCGAAAGATTTCGACTTCAACAAGCCGGTGATCAACCTGAACAATATGGTGGAGAAGCTACATCTGCAGTTCGACGTGCTCGTTGACGACGCGCCGTTCCTGTATTACACCTTCATACATTGCACCAACGACTGGCAACCCTCTGATTTACAGCAGAATGAGTATATCGCCGGTTATTTTCAGGACGACATTGACAACTTCACTTTTTCGTTTAACACATATATAAATTATGTGCATTACGACCTGATTTTCCCAACTCCTGACATGATGCCGAAGCTTTCGGGCAATTATCTTCTTGTCGTGACGGGTGAAAATGCGGACGATGTTTATTTTACGAGAAGGTTTTATGTCGTTGATGAGAAGGCGGTTGTCTCGACTACTATGCCTCGTTATCCTTTCGATTTGAATCTCGGAAAGGAAAGACAGGAAATCGACTTGGATATTGTGTATCCTGACCTGTTCAACAGCCGCGCCGACCAATATTCTAACGTCACAATCCAGCAAAACGGCCGTTGGGATAATGCTGTTTTCGGCTTGAAGCCAACCTACATCTATCCTGAAAAATTGTCGTATATCAACAATGCGAAGACCGTGTTTGAGTCTGGTAATCAATATATTAGAATAAACACGAGTAATTTTGACAACCGTCCGGAGCGTACAAGGACGGTGTTTCACGATGACAACGGATATGTTGTGACGCTTTTCCCTGACACGCAGCGCAACACGGTGGCTTACATCACCGATGAGGACTTGTATGGCGAGAAATATATCTACATGGAGCTCGCGGGCTACGATGCCACTAAAGAGGCCGACTACGCTTGGGTTGAGTTCTTCCTGCAATGGCCGCAATATATGTTAGATAAGGAGGTCTACATCCTGGGAGCCATCACCGACTGGCGCATGGATGAGAGCTCGAAGATGGAATACGACCCGCAAAGGCGCGGATATCAGAAGCGGCTGCAGCTGAAACAAGGTTATTATGATTACATGTACATCGTCAAGGATAAAAACACCGGTGAGGCAACGCTCGCCACTGTAAACGGCGATTTCTGGGAGACGAACAATATGTATCATATCTTCGTGTATTTGTACGATTATTTGCAGCATTACGACCAACTTATTGGTTATAAAGTGATTAGGTCGCACTAACATTCCACTCGTCATTTCGAGTGCAGCGAAGCGGAATCGAGAAATCACCGACATTTGAATGTTCCGAAACAATTGATAGGCGGTGATTTCTCCACTCCCTTCGGTCGGTCGAAATGACGAAGACTTAGTTTATGAAAAGAGTAATTTTTATATTATCAATTGTAACGATTTTGGTTTCTTGTGCTCATAAACCACAGAAAATCAAATATGAAGGTGTGGTTCAGGGCTCGTATTTCTCGATTATTTACTATGACGAGGACGGTCGGGCTTTTGAGGCCGAAATCGACTCTATTTTTAAAGAAGTTGACAACTCGGTGTCGCTTTGGAATGAAAATTCGATTATCAGAAAAGTGAATAGGAACGAGGACGTCGTTGTAAATCAGATATTTAAAGACAACTTTGAATGGGCGCGTAAGGCTTCGGAGTTTTCTGACGGCGCATTTGATGCCACTATAGGACCATTGGTGTCGGCTTGGGGCTTTCATTACAAAAAAGAGCTTGAGATGACGCCAGAGATGGTTGATTCGATAAGAGAACTCGTTGGTTATCAGAAGATTACAATCGTTGACGACAAAGTTGTGAAAGCCAACCCCAACATGACCTTGGATTTCAACGCCGTGGCGCAAGGTTACACTACTGATTTAATTGGTAACTTCTTGGAAACCAAAGGGATATGCAACTATCTTGTTGATGTCGGAGGCGAAATCTTAGCTCGCGGCAACAAGCCCAATGGTGACTTGTGGACTATCGGCATCGAGAAACCAGCTGAAAACTATGACTCCGAGCGTTCGGTGCAGGAAAAGATCACCCTCAAAGACAAAGGCATCGTAACATCTGGAAACTACAGGAAATACATCGAAAAAGATGGTGTAAGATATTCACATAGCATCGACCCGAAGACTGGATATCCTGTGGAGCAGAACCTCCTGAGTGCCACTGTCATCGCCGACAATGCCTCATGGGCCGATTGTCTTGCCACGATTTGCATGATTGTAGGCAAAGAAAAAGCCTCGAAACTACTTGAAAACCAAGGTGTCGAGGCCTATTTCATTTATGTGGAAGACGGTAATATCAAAACCGAATGGTTAAGATAATTAGAGGATTTCTCCACTCCGCTTCGCTTCGGTCGAAATGACATTTTTGTTCGGGCATTCGCCATCACCGCCGCAGACGCATTTTGCATCAGGGTCGAGTGAATGGGCGCATTTACGCTCAAACCGTCCGTTTTTCTTCACGATACTCTTGATTCCTATTGCAGCGACTGCCAAAAGGACGAGAAACAGTGTCGGAATCAAGAATATCCAATACATTATGCGCAGACTATGAGATAATAGTTCTTCTTGCCTTTCTGGACAAGGATGTACTTGCCGTTGAGGAGGTCGTCGGCGCCAACGGTCTTCTGCTCAGTGACTTTATCCTTATTAATCGAAACGCCGTTACCCTGGACCATCTTACGAGCCTCGCCTTTCGACGGGAACACGCCTGTCTGCACTAGGAAGTCGACGATGCCGACACCTGCGCTGAGGGCGTCTTTCGAGAAGTTAGACTGCGGAACACCGTCGAAGATGCTCAATAAGGTGTTTTCATCGAATTTATGCAATGCTTCGGCTGTACCTTTTCCAAAGAGTATCTGTGTGGCTTCTTCCGCCATCTCGAGGTCTTCTTTCGAGTGAACCACCAAAGTAAGCTCACGTGCCAGTGTGCGCTGGAGCTCGCGGAGATGCGGCTCAGCTGTATGGCGTGCTATCAAAGCGTCGATTTCGTCTTTCTTCAGCAAGGTGAAGATCTTGATGTAACGTGCAGCGTCCTCATCGGTGCAGTTCATCCAGAACTGGTAGAAGGCGTATGGCGAGGTCTTTTCAGGATCGAGCCAGATGTTGCCTTTCTCGGTCTTGCCGAACTTGCCGCCGTCGGCCTTGGTAATGAGGTTGCATGTGAGTGCGAACGCCTCTTTGTCGGCACCGAGTTTGCGGCGGATAAGCTCTGTACCCGTGGTGATGTTACCCCACTGGTCGCTACCGCCCATCTGCAGTTTACAATTCTTATGCTCGAAGAGATACAAGAAATCGTAGCCCTGCACGAGCTGGTAGCTGAACTCTGTGAACGACATGCCTTCTCCTTCGCCGTTGAAACGTTTCTTCACCGAGTCCTTCGCCATCATATAGTTGACGGTGATGTGCTTGCCGATGTCGCGGATGAAATGCAGGAAAGTATAATCCTTCATCCAGTCGTAGTTATTGACGAGTTCCGCACGGTTCGGGGCATCACTATCGAAATCGAGGAACTTGGCGAGCTGTTTCTTGATGCAGGCCTGGTTGTGCTGTAACGTCTCGTCGTTCAACAGGTTACGCTCAGCTGACTTGCCAGATGGGTCGCCAATCATACCTGTAGCGCCACCAAGAAGTGCCAACGGTTTATGGCCGGCAGCCTGGAAATGGCGGAGCATCATGATGCCGCATAGGTGTCCGATATGCAGTGAGTCGGCGGTCGGGTCGATGCCGAGGTACGCCGTGGTCATCTCTTTCTTCAACTGTTCTTCTGTGCCTGGGGTCATGTTGTTCAACATTCCGCGCCAGCGTAATTCTTCTACGAAATCTTCTCTCATCGAATGATTATGTTAAAATTAAAGTGCAAAAATACGAAATTTTAAGGTATCAATGATTTTTTTTGATAATTTTGCAAAAAATTGGCTGAATGCTCTTTAACTCTATAGAATATGTGATATTTCTGCCTATTGTGGTGATGCTGTTTTACTTGCTGCCACACAGGTTCCGCTGGATGATGCTCCTCGTCGCCAGCTGCACGTTCTATATGTGGTTTGTGCCGAAATACATCCTGATTCTTCTTATCACAATCATCGTTGACTATTCGGCGGGCATTCTGATAGAGAAACACGCTGACAATCATAAACTTAAGAAACGGTATCTGGTGATAAGCATCGTCTCGACATGTTTGGTGCTTTTCATTTTCAAATACTTGGGATTCGTCAATGACAATCTGGTCGCGCTCTGCCAATCTCTGAACATAAACCTAAACACCACTGTCGATTTGATATTGCCGATAGGTCTGTCGTTCCACACTTTCCAAAGCATGAGCTACGTGATTGAGGTGTATCGCGGCAACCAGAAAGCCGAACGCAACTTCGGTATTTATTCACTTTACGTGATGTTTTTCCCACAGCTTGTCACTGGTCCTATCGAGCGACCGGGCAACCTTCTGCGACAGCTCCGTGAAGAGAAAAAGTTTGAATACGACAATATTTCCAAAGGTTTCCGACTGATAATCTTCGGGCTTTTCATCAAGATGGTTGTGGCCGACAATGTTGGCGAATACGTCGACATGATTTACGCCGAACCAAGCAAATACAGCTCGTGGGACATCATCCTCGGAATGTTTTTCTATTCATTCCAGATTTACGGCGACTTTTTCGGGTACTCGACAATAGCGTTGGGCAGCGCAAAATTGATGGGTTTCGACATCACCGACAACTTCAACACACCTTATCTGTCGAAGAGCATTGCGGAATTCTGGCACCGTTGGCATATCTCGCTCTCCACATGGTTCCGCGACTATGTGTATTTCCCATTGGGCGGCAGCCGCGTGAAGTTCGGACGCTGGGCGTTAAACATCATGGTGGTGTTTATCTTGAGCGGCATCTGGCATGGTGCAGCTTGGAACTTCCTCTTCTGGGGAGCCGCGCACGGACTTTTGCATATCATCGAGAAAGCCATACTGAACCATCTTCCTGAAAAGGAAAACAGAGGAAAACTAGAGAAAATCGTCGTCGACGCATTCAAAATCGCCAAGACGTTCATCCTTGTCACGCTGTTCTGGTCGCTGTTCAGAGCCACGAGCTTTGCCAACATCAGCGATTTGTTCACCTCGCTGGTCAACAACTTCGGAGTAACTGAGCATCTGCATGTCGAAAACAGCATCTGGGTCTACCTCGGACTGTTCATCCTGATGGATGTTTTGCTTTTCAACTCACGCTTCGACCGTTGGTGCGACAACCGTTCAGGCGTGGTACGTTGGGCCATCTATTTCGTGTTGATTTTCATGATAATAGCATGCTCGAGTGTCAATAATTTCCCATTCATCTATTTCCAATTCTGATTGCCATGAAGAAAATGATATTTAAATTCGCTTTGCTCGCCGTGCTTCTGGTTCTGATGAATTGGATTTACGCGAAGTTTTTCTTCAAGGCCGACCTGATGAGGCATTCCGACGAGGTTGAGCTTGCTTGGAAAGTCGCCGACGACAGTTGTGTGATGGTTTACACTGGCGAATCGTCGAACCACACGTTCTCATGGTCGGATAATGACCGCCGCAAGATCAGCGACTTCATTTTTGACCATTTCCCTGACGAGAGATGCGGCGACATGACGAAAGACGCCTCTCACGGCGAGGTTTACTATTATCTTTTGGCAAACATCCCTGAAGACGCGCCCGTGGAGACCGTCATCGTCACCATGAACCTGCGCTCGTTCGGATACAACTGGATTGAATCGGACCTTGAAACGCCGATTCAAAAACAATTGGTTCTTTTAAAAGACTATCCGCCGTTGTTCAACCGTTTCAAGCTGGCATTCAAGGCATACGACATCAAATCAGTAAAAGAACGCGAGGATGCACGCACATGGCATCGGAAAAACGACAAACTCGTTTTTCCTTATGAGACATCTTATGACAATGTCAGCGACTGGGACTATACCACGGCTATAAAAGGCATAAAAAACGACGATGGGTCAAGAGACCAACAGCTCACCGAGCTCGCATGCCATTTTATCAAAAACTATGGTTTTCAGATACATGACGACAATCCGAGGGTCAAGGATTTCGATAATATTGTGATATTGGCGAAAGAACGTCATTGGAACCTTGTTTTCAACCTTCTTGCCGAAAATGTGGAACGCGCACAAACATTAGTCGGCGACGACCTCGTGTTTCTGATGCGACAGAACCGTGATTACCTTGTCGAACGGTACGGAAATCTAGAAAATGTGACAGTTGTCGACAATCTTGAAGCGGTTGCCGACCAATATTTCATCGACAGAAACTGGACCACCGAGCATTATTACGAGCCCGGAAGGCGTACGGTTGCCAACAATGTCGCTGATGCACTCAGTAAGTATTACCCAACACATTGACATTCACATTTTTCAATGTGACCGTATGTTCTGGATTCCATAAATCATCCTTTGTGGTTGGCAGAAGATACACTTTAAGCTCAAAACTGTCGGAGTTGTTAACTGATATTATCTTGGTAACATTCAATTTCTGCCATTTGTCGGGAGCAGGCGTGCGTTCCATTATGTATTTCGAGATGTAATCCAAGGAATAAACCTGGCTCATCTTGTCACCGTTACATTCGACTATCAGATAGATGAATGCGTCTTGCCAAACATTGCCGGTATACATCACGTCGGCCGTTAGCACAAGCTTTATTTCAGAACACTTCTTATTGAAAACATTTTTATAAATCACCGTCGTCTCCGGTCTGTCGACACTCGGCTTTTCAGATTTTGAGGCGCAATACACCGAATCGGGCAATTTCACGGTTTTAATGATTTCAAAATCATCATTATCCGAAACCGGATGCTTTATGATTCTATTATTGGAATAAACATAATTGTCGACATAAACCATGGTCTTGAACTTGTTTTCCAAATCAGCAGCAAGCTCCTGATTATCAATTATTTCAACATCAACACTTTCGGTAATTTGAGCAACTGGATGGGCTTTGTCGGACATCGTGAAATAATTGTCGTTCCAAACAAAGTCTTTAAGTTCACGACTGTAATGCAGGAAATAGTTTCTGATATCGCAATGGAATCCCGCCAGAGTGTCGAGACCATCGCTCACCCAGCTCACCGTTTTCGGTGTCTCAACTCCAAAATTGTCGCGCAAAAGCGCCAAGACCGACGGTGTAATGTCGTTATGCGACACCATCGCCTCGAAATGGTCAGTTTTTTCAAGCAATGGCGAATAAATCAGCAACGGCACATGAAATGCGTCAAGAGGGTTGTTGGGGTTAAGATTCAAGCTGTGGTCGCCTGTGATAACGAATATCGTATTGCCATTTTTATCATATTCCAAATACCGTTTCATGAAATGCCGAAGTGCGTTATCGGAATAAATCGCAGCCGCCACCAGACCTGTCAATTTCGGAGAAATGCCCAAAGCTGTAGCGGCATCGTAATACTTCTTCTGTAAATCCTTGTCGTAAAGATTGAGGTCCTCATGCTGAGTGATGGTAACGAACAAGTCGCACGACGGCTTGGAATTGTCACGGTTCTCAATCACATTCAAGCTTTTTTGCAGCATCACGTCATCGTTGAAACCCCAATATGTGCCGTCTTTCGAGTCAGAAGTCCCAGATTTATACTCCTCATACAACGGCGACATATAGTCGACATGCTGGGCTACAAGATAGTCATAAACCCTGTCGAACGAGAAATTACCTGCATAAAACACGTTTGTCGAGTAACCGTTATTGGCCAAAACAGTAAACAAACTGTTATGATTCGGGATATTGCCGAATTGGAAGCCTTTCAAGCCATGCGGCACTGAGCCGGTGACGGCGGGCACGGCACCAAAACTGCGCGGAGTCGTAGCCATACAGTTGTTCCAGAACAGCGAGTGCTTGGATAAAGAGTCGACAAACGGCATGTATTGCAACATATCCGAACCCAGCGACTCAACAATCATCACCACCACATTGGGTTTGCATTCCGACTCCTTAAAATATGGTCCGAGCACGTTCTTGATATTGTCTTTTCTTTCTAAAGGATATTGAATATCAACAACTTGCCTGTCGGGAAACATCGCAAGATAGTTTTTGATGATCTTCGCGTCGAAATCGGTCTTCGCCAATCCAAGGTCCAGCTCAGTCTTGTTCACACACTGCCTGATGCAATACATGGTTTTATTGACCACAATCTTGTCGTGATTGACATTTATTACAAAAAACAACGGTATAGAGACCAGGCAGAGCGCCATCATCAGGTACGTGACAAAATCCTTGATATTCTTTTTTGACAGCCGTACAGAAACGATTACATACAACACCAGCACGACCACCACGCCTATCATCATCCATATGTTCACGGCACTTTTCACTGTATGCACCATCTCCCATAACGGTCTGAGTATCAGTTCTTTACCCATCAAAATACCCGTCGTCTGATAATAAATAATGAGGCCGACTTCCGTCATCATCATGATGCCCAGCAAGACTGCGGAAACGTACAAGGCCGCCTTTTTCGAAAAAAGCGATATCAAAACATAAACGATGAAAACCGCTGAGATCATGAAGCCACATGATATCAAGTTGCAGTAAACAAAGCCTGAGAAGCTCGACACCGCTTCAAAATTCATGGCCGTTTCAAAAATTTTCACCAAAAAAATTGCAACGGCAAAACATATAGCCAGAATCGTATAGTTTTTTATGTATTTACATATCGTTTCCATCAGCTTAAATTTTTGCAAATTTACATATTTTAAACAAATTATTGCCGTTTTTTTTATATTTTTGCATTGTGGAAAATCAAGTTTTGATTTGACAAAAATTGGATTAAATACGATTAGAACGAATAAGTATGGTATTCAGTAGTAACGTCTTTTTGCTATATTTTCTGCCGCTTTTTCTGATATTTTACTTTATATGTCCGAGAAAGTTCAGAAACTATGTCATCTTGGTGTTTTCGATAGTGTTTTACGCTTACGGAGCTCCTGATTTCATACTTTGGCTACTCGGCTCCACCATCGCCAACTTCTATTTGGTGAAAGCGATGCGGAAGACCGACAAGCCTAATTTGAAAAAGCTATACTGCGCCTTGGCAATCATCATAAGTCTCGGGCTTCTGGTCTATTACAAATACGCCAACTTCCTGATTGACAATCTCAACGCGCTCATCGGGCTGTTTGGTGCCAATGCCATACGCATGGCGAAGGTGCTGCTGCCGATTGGTATCTCGTTCTTCACCTTCCAGTCGATAACATATGTTATTGACACTTACCGTGGCAACAACGAGCCAATGGAGAAGCTAGCCGACTACATTGTGTACATCATGATGTTCCCGCAACTCATCGCCGGTCCTATCGTGCGTTACTGCGACATCGAAAGTGAGATTCGCCACCGTGAATACAGCGCACAAGAGTTTCTGCAAGGATTCAACCGTTTCATCATCGGTCTCTCCAAGAAGATTCTTATCGCCGATGTCATCGGTTTTCAAGTTGACAAGCTCCTCGCGGGCAATTTGGCTATCATGGACAGCGGCACGGCTTGGATCACCATAGCGGCCTACACCATGCAGCTTTACTTCGACTTCGCCGGTTACTCCGACATGGCGATAGGTCTCGGCAAAATCATGGGATTCCACTTCCCGGAAAACTTCGACAACCCATATAACTCCGCCAGCATCACTGAGTTCTGGCGTCGTTGGCATATGACATTAGGCGCGTTCATGCGCAACTATCTGTACATTCCACTGGGTGGAAACCGCTGTTCGAAACGTCGTATGTATTTCAACCTCTGGGTGGTGTTCCTGCTCTCGGGTCTGTGGCACGGCGCAAGCTGGAACTTCGTCATCTGGGGTGCGTACCACGGCTTCTGGCTCGTGCTCGAGCGCATGGGGCTAAAGAAATTCTACGAAAAAATCGGCAAGGCACCAAGCGTCATCATCACTTTCATCATCGCCATGGTGGGTTGGTCGATATTCAGAATTGAGGATCTGGGCGACGCCTTCACCTTCATAGGACGCCTCTTCGCCTTCGACTTCAGGACCTTCAGCATCAACGCCGACACACAGTTCTACACCACGCTCATCGTAGCACTAATATGCTCGTTCATCGCGCTGTTCCCATTCGGCAAGAAACTTCAAGATGCATTGTATTATAAAGAGCACGACCTCACAGGCACAATCGTCCTATGGGTTCTCGCCGTTTTCATGCTGCTGTTCTGCCTTGGAGCGCTCAACGCCGCAGGATTCAGCCCGTTTATCTATTTCAGATTCTGACGCAAATGAAGAAAAAACAAAACATATTGCCTTGGCTTACGGTAGCGATATTTCTGATATTGCTGCTACAGACGATGTTTCATTTTATTGGCTTGAAACCGCTGAAAGGATACACCGTGTCTAAAGAAATGCCGCAATTGACGTTAGAAAGCTACAAAAACGGCACTTTCCAAAGAGATTTCGAGATCTACAACAAGGAACGGAGCGGCTTCCGTGAATGGTCGCTGAGGCTTTACAACCAATACATCTGGACCTGTTACCACAAGACTTTCAACGGATGGATCGACATCGGGAAAGACAACTGGCTTTACGAGACGGAGTTTGTCCGCGACCATTACGAAAGCATGATGTATAAATACACAAACGACTCGACGGAGATGAAAAAGACCTTCGACGAGATGGCTGAAAACCTCGCGAAGCTCCAAGGAATACTAAAAGAACACGGCACTTACATCTTTGTGAATATGCTTCCAGGTAAAGATATAATCTATCCTGAATATCTACCCGAGAACACCAAATATCACAATCCGGCGGGTATCCATGCCTACGACTATCTCAAAAAACGCTTCGACGAACTTGGAGTGAACTACATCGACAACGTGGAACTGTTTAAACAGATGAAGGATTCTGTTGATTATCAGCTGTTTCCAAAAACTGGCACACATTGGTCGAATATCGCTGCGACCCATGCTTTCGACACTATCATGAGATATATGGAGTCGCTTAACGGCATGAATTTGCTTAACGTGAGCATCGGAGAGAAATACCGCGACAGAGTCAGGGAGCCCGACGACGACCTCGAACAGCTTTTCAACCTGGTGTTCCCTATCAAACCCAACAAAAACTATTATGCCGACGTGACAATAATTCCCGACTCAACAGCCGTAAAACCCAACTTGATCACCATCGGCGACTCGTTTTTCTGGACTATCACTTACAACTATCCTTTGCAACAGATATTTAACCGTGTACCTTATTGGTATTACAACAGCACTATTTATTACGATCCGGATAACAAATCCACCAAAGACATCAACATGCTTCATGAGATCTTCGATGCCGACTATATAATGCTCAACTATTGCACAGTGCAACTTTACAAGCTCGGCAATGGCTTCATCGACAATGCCATGGAGCTACTTTACGACAAAGAGACGCAACAGCCTGTCAGTCAGGATGTTATCAATATGATTCAGCATATCTATTCCGACAAAAACTGGTTTAACGACATAAAAGCCAAGGCTGAAAGCAACAATATCTCGGTCGAACGACAGGTCGCCTTAGACGCCAAATGGATTTTGGAACAGCAGGAAAAAGAGCCGACAGCATTCCATTATCCCGAGTCCAAAATCTGGAAACATGGCGTTTATTCAAAATACGACGCGGCAAAATATGAGAAGCTTTTTGATGGCATGGAAGTCGACATAGTATATTCGACTGAGAAAGACGACCTTTTCATCGGTCGTGTGGAAGACGATGCCAACAATGGAAACTCTTTCGACGATTGGCTTGCTATGCTCGAACAACCACAAAACGTTAAACTGTGGATCGACTTCAAGAACCTCTCAAAAGACAATTGTATAAAGGCCATTGCCAGTCTTGAAAAACTAGTGTCAAAATATGACATCAAAAACAATGTCTTGGTCGAAAGCCAAGACTTGGATGCCCTGAGTCATGCCAAGCAATCAGGCTTTCATGTGATTTTATGGGTCGACAACCTGCATTACTGGAGAAGTCCGCACACAAGAAACGACAGCATCAGCATATGCAAAACTATACGTAACAAAATCAACAAATTACACCCAGATGCCATCAGCAGCGAGTTTACTGCCTATCCGATGCTTTGCGACAGCTTTCCTGAGCAAAACATCCATTTCTGGGACACGCCGAAAGACTTTACAGACGAGAATGTGCGGCATACACAAGAGCTTTGTCGCAATAAAAGCGTGAAAGTGGTATTGGTCGACTATCCCCAACCCATTCAATAAACTATAGAAACATCTGCATTGTCAATCTTTAGCGAAGCTTGTCCGTTGTTCCATAGATAGACCTTTATCTGCTTGTTTTTCAATGATTTGTTAAATGGACGCAGATACTTGTAAGAGAAAGTAAACCTGTTCTCCGTCGTCGAATTAAATCTATTGGGAATAACTATCATATCCCATAGCACTCCCTGAATCTCCACCACCAAATTAGGTAACAGCGCATCTGTATCCGAACTTGTTATGTCAAATGAGCCGTTTATATCCAAAGCCAGCATGTTGTCATCGCTAATGGCGGTTGCCAAGGGCAGATATTTGTCGCTATTTTTAATCACTGCGGAAACACCAGCTTTTTCTTTGAGTTCTAACGTTTGGTCAAATTTATTAAGATTTTGGGCAACGTAAAAGCCCAAGACATACGAAAAGAAAACCACGAATAAGACCTTGAAAACAATGCCCATGACATGCGTCACACTATTTTCTAGAATGTGAATCTTATCAAGCGTTGTTTCTATGAAGTCATATAATGCCTTGGCTGAAACGGCCACGCCCCAAGCTATCAGTAAAAACATCACGCCCGACCACAGATGACCCAATGCGCTAGTGTAAGTGTTGGCGACTTCCAGGACAGGACCTCTTAAGACAGCATGTGTGGCAAACAAAGCCATCGATATACCTCCAAAATACTCGAAAAACACCGCGAGTTCTTTCTTTCTGACAGGTATTGCCTTCAAGCCCTGATATGCAAAAACCATTATCACCGTCAGCGATAGGAACGTAAACGGATAAAATTCCACATAAAAATTTCCAAGGCAGAAAACTGCAATCGCCAAAGGCAACCATAACAGATTGATTTTCTTATCATTGCAAAAAGCAAGCAGAATTCCAAGACAAAACTCAGGCAGGTGTCCGAGCGCATTCATCATCACCATATAATCCACTTGTGGCGCCAGAACATATCTGAATAGAAATACAAACAAATATGACAACAGACTTGCAATCGCAAATGTCTTCCACCCCCATTTTTCAGTAGCTTTGAAAAGGAACGGAAACAGCAGATAAAGCTGGAATATCAAGGCGAAGAACCACCATGGCCCGTTGATGCTTGTACCTGAATTGGGAATCAGAGTGTGTATCAGCAGTAGTTTTTTCTCTATCTCAGTCACATCGTAATCGCTAATCATCGTGCCTTCAATCAGCACTTTCGAGAAGATGAAAAACACGACGCCGATGAGCAGGAGCGGATACAATTTTTTTAGCCTTGTCACCATAAATGACTCCCAAGTCCGGCGATGTTTCATCATCGAATATGCCAAGCCGAAACCGCTTATGAAGATAAAAAGCTGAACACCGTAATGTCCGAGATAGCTGAACAGTATATTGACGAATTCGCCAGGTTTTTCTCCAAGTTGATGGAAAAAATTAAACACCCTGTCAGGTGAGAACTCGAATTCATTCTCACCTGGCGAGGGTGTCAGCCAATGAAAATAATTGTGAAGAACTATGCAAAGGATGCCAAAACCTTTGATAATCGAGGTATCACGTTTGGTATATCCTTTGAAAACCATAATCCTATTTAAATGCGTTCTCGCTCAAGCCTTTGCCTGTGATCTTCAAGTCTTCCATGTAACCTGGAACCGGCTTGCCGAGATATTTGTCGACGTAAATCTTAGCGAGATACTGTCCAAGCATGAATCCGTGACCGCGCAAGCCTGTCAACAGACCGACCTCTGGGTCGACGATGTAACGCGGCTCGGTGTAGCGGCCAGCCCAGCATGCCAAGAAGCTCACCTCGCCGAGGTTCGGGATCCACTCTGCAAAGACCTCCGACACAATCTCCAAGAACTCCTTGCTGTTGTATTTGATGTTCTGGCGTGCCTCGTAAGCGTCGGTGTCAGGGCTAGCGCAACCGATAATCTGGCCTGTGTGTGCCCACTGCTGTCCATAAACAGCGCTGAAGCCTTTGTAGTGACGACGGTCGATGATCATATCCAACGGACCTCCATTTGGTCCCATCATCGGCAGACGGCGCGTGATGAACGCCTGGTGTTTGACAGGATACAAGCCTGTGTCTAATCCGAGCATGTCGTTGAACTTCTCAGCTCCCCAGCCCATCGCGTTGACGAAGTGGTCGCAGGTGTATTCAACGTATGCTCCTTCGTGTGTGCGCACCAAGGTGACATAATGTCCGCCCACCTTCTGTACATGTAGCAACTCGCAGTCCTCAAAGTAGCGACCGCCATTTTGCACGCCAATGCCTCTGATGTAGTCGATCACGCGACCAGGTGTGGCCTGCCAGCAGTCACGAGTAATCAAAGCGTGGCTGTATGTGGTCTTGGTGTCGTCCCAAAGCGGTGAAATTTCTTTCTTGAAGTCCTTACGGTCAATCATATATGCGTCGCTCCATGCGCGCGAGGCGTCGAGCGACTTGTAGGTAGCCTCATCATGCACCAGGTTGACGTAATGTGTCAAGTGGTAGTTGATGTTGTGCTCCTTCTGCATGTTCTTGAAGATCTCATGGTTGTGCACTGCTATATCAGCAATGTCAGGATTCGAGAACGCAGGACGACCGCCACCGATGCAACGCCATGAAGCACCACGGCTATAGTTGATCATCACAGGTTTCTTGCCAGCCTCCGAGAAATAACGGAACAATGAGCTACCAGCGATACCGCCACCAGCGATAAACACCTCTACCCTCTCCTTCTTCACGTCGTTCATCTTCGGGAAGATGAATGTTTCCTTAGTCTTCGGGTTGTACAGGTCGTCGAGGCTCACCTGGTTCGAAAGCGGTGCACGCGGCGTGGCGTCGCCCACCAGTTCGATGCCATAGCTACGCAAAATCTGACGTGCTCTTGGAATGCAGCGTTTTCCACGGCAAGGACCCATACCCATACGTGTGATATGCTTCAACTCGTCAACAGAGATAGCCTTTCTGTCGCCAATCACGCTCAAAACCTTGTCAAGTTTGATATCTTCGCAGTGGCAGACGTATGTCTCCGATTCGACTTCCTTCAATGGCTTGAATTCTATCGGTTTCGGGTAGTTTTCTTTCACGATAAAACCTCGTGCCTCAATCATCTTATCGCATGCCACGTCGATAGCTTTCACGCGTGCCACGTTGGTCTTGTTGTTCTTCTTGAGAATCTTCTCCACAACGCCCTCGCCCACTTTCTTGCCGTTATCATCGACGAGAAACACCTCAACGCCTTCGTTTACTTCGTATTCAACAGGCAGGAACAAGGTGTTTTTCTTAAGGTCGTATCCGAAAATCGCCAAGCCCGGGCAGTGGTTCACGCAGTTCATACATCCGATGCACTTGTCATAATCGATCACCGGCACTGTGTTGGTGCTCGACTTTGTGATTGCGCCTTGTGGACAGCTGAACGAGCATGGGTTGCAAGCAAATCCATACACACAGTCGGCCATCACAAACGGTTTCGCAATCATTCTATCAGCACTTGGCTTGTTTGGCTCTTCCAAAACTCTCACAGGATGCTGCTGCGATTCGATATATTGCTTCGAAACCTCAAGATATTCATCGTAGTTGTATCTCAACCCGATGTTCTGTGCCACCTCAAATGCGGCCTGTTTGCCTCTCAATACAGCGCTTGTGCCTTCGCCGATTCTGATGGCGTCGCCAGCACCGTAAACATTCAATCCAAACACCTCGCGACCCTTTACCAGAAGCTGGTTGTCAGGAATCAAACCCGTGCAGATATTGATGATGTCGATGTCGTCGATCACCTGCTCTGTACCTTTTATCGGCTTGAAGTTCTCGCATTTAGCGATTACTGCGCCCACGATGCCTGTTCTATCGGCGTTCGGGATGGCCTTCAGCAGAATATGTGACGTCATGATCGGGATGCCGAGTCGGCGCACTCTGTTAGCCTGCACTGGGAAACCGCCTTCGTGGTCCATACCCTCGATGATGGCCTTGATATGTGCTCCAGCCTGCATTCCCTGATATGATGTGAGGTATCCGATGTTTCCTGCACCCACTGTAAGCACCTTCTTGCCAAGAAGCGTGTGCTCCTGATTCATCATCTTCTGGAAAACAGCGGCTGTATAAACGCCCGGAAGGTCGTCGTTCTCGAATGTCGGCATAAACGGCACCGCGCCAGTTGCAACCACAAGATGTTCAGCATCAACATATGCCATCTCCTGTGTCACCAGGTTCTTGATAGCGATACGTTTGCCTTCGAGCAGGTCCCAAACGGTGTAATTCAACAAAATTCCTTCATGGTTGTCGCCCGCCAAGGTCTTCGCGATGTCAAATCCACGCATTCCACCGAATTTCTGCTCCTTCTCAAAGAAGAAGAACTGGTGTGTCTGCATGTTAAACTGGCCTCCGATGCGTGCGTTGTTGTCAATCACCACGTTGCTGATGCCCAGCTTGTTGAGCTGTTCACGGCAAGCAAGGCCCGCCGGACCGGCACCGATGATGGCGACAGTGGTCTTGTATACCTTCACCTCACGAGGCTGCAGAGCCTTGACCTCTGGGAGCACGTTGGCCTCATTGTTGATAGGCTTCACCTCCTTCACCCCGTCAACCAATGTGATGCAGATACGACGAATCTTACCGTCAACGAGCATCTCGCAGGCACCGCACTTTCCGATGCCGCAGTTCAAACTTCTGTTGCGTCCGTCAAGACTGTGGCTGTGAACCGGAAAACCAGCCTGATGCAAAGCGGCAGCAATGGTGTAGCCCTTTTGGCCGACCACTTTCTTGCCGTCAAATAAAAACTCTACCTTCTCGCCCTCGGCGATATCAAGAATAGGATGTTTGGTTATTTTGTACATGCTTTTCAAAATTTGCAAATTAAGAATGCAAAATTAAAAAGCGATTTTTAGAAATGCAAGAAAAAAATGTTTTTTTTCAGTCTTTAGTCTTTAGTTCTTAGTCTTTAGTGTTTTATTTCATAGACTAGCGACTAAAGACTAACGACTAAAGACTATTTTCCCTAATCTTCCTATCTTTATAACTTCCTTCGAAAATCTCAAACTTCTCAAACTTGCACTCCAGCGGTCCGTTGTATACATCTATCTTTTTCGATGGTTTCAGCCCGATGAGTTTCATCACATCCTTGTTTGAGCTGATAATCCATGCCTCGAAGCCCTTGAAGTTCTTCTTCAACGCATCACCAATGCCTTTATAGAGAGTAATAAGGTCTTTCTCCTCCAACCTCTCGCCATACGGAGGGTTGATAACCATGATGCCACCGCCCTCTGGAGGCACCATCTTAAACATATCCTGTTTACTTAATTTGATATCGTACTGCAGATGCGCGTTTTCAATATTTGCCTTTGCAATCTCCACAGCTTTCGCCGAATGGTCCGATGCAAGTATCTCATAATTAAACTCTTCCATCTCGGCACCGGCCTCCCTCATGACACGCTGCCACAACTCGGGATCGAAGTCGTGCCACGTCATGAAGCCCCATTTCTTTCTGAAAAATCCTGCCGGAATGCCCAGAGCGAGCATAGCCGCCTCAATCGGGATGGTGCCCGAGCCGCACATGCAGTCCACAAAGTTGCTGTCGCACTTCCAGCCGGTGAGTTTTATCAATCCTGCCGCCAACACCTCGCTCATCGGGGCTTTATCGACCACCTTGCGGTAACCGCGTTTGTGCAGCGACTCACCTGAGCTGTCAAATGACAACGTAACCTTCTCATTCTCAATGTGTACGTTGATTCTCAAGCCTGGGTTCTCGACATCCACCGACGGACGGGCACCGAAATGCTCGCGAAACTCATCGGCAATGGCGTCTTTCACCTTCAATGCGGCATACTGTGAGTGTGTGAAGTAGTTACCGCTCACCACAGCGTCGATAGCAAAAGTCTCGTTGATGTTGAAAATTTCGTGCCATTTGATCTTGAAGATGTTGTTGTATAACGCCAGTTCATTACGTGCCACGAAGCTCGCCACAGGCTTCAAGATCCTCAAAGCAGTACGGCAACAGTAGTTAGCCTTGTACATCAATTCTTTATCGCCTTCAAAACCGACTGCGCGGTACAAAACCTCAACATTTTCAGCTCCCATCGCCGTCAATTCCTCGGCAAGGACTCCTTCGAGCCCCGCCATAGTCTTGGCAACCATCTTAAATGTGTTTTCCATATCTTTATTTTATTTTTCCTAACAATAGTCCTTCTACGTCAAATAATTGATAAACAATCTCTTCCGGATTATAAAAATAAGCCTTGAAATATGTCTTCCCCTCTCCCTTTTTTACAGGTATATGCTTATACAAACAATAGTAATCAACATCACCTACTCCGAAATTATTATACGTCAAGCTGTTCCCGCTTTCATCAACAAGCTGATAAACTATACTTATGCCTTTCGCATCTTTGCAATCAAACGATAAATCAAGCGTAACATATTCATAATCAGTTACATCTATTGATTTTATTATATCATCATATTTCGCTTTTGAAACCATGAATTCATGTCCATAATAGGCTACATTATTTAATTTCAATGCTTTACAATAATCATCAATCGGGATAATATAATTTTCCAAAGATGTGTATTGGCTTATTTTGTTGAAGACGTCAAGCCTTCTCCTCAGCTCGTTATATCTTTCTAAATCATTGATTTTCTTTAAGTTAAATCCATCTTCAACTTTATAGAGATATTCTCCCGAGATATAATACCCGTCGGCATAAAAGTCGTTGACGTTGCGCGGCTCGTCCATAAACGCGATATTGTTGTTTTCATCAAACATATTTCCGCCCAAGGCCGCGCTAACTTCCTGACGTTCAATGCCATACTTCTCCATAAACGCCATCATCGTCTCATAAAAATCGAGATGGCTGACGGTGTTTTCAAACCTCGCCGCTGTCTTCAGCTTCGGCGAATAGACGATAAACGGCACATGATAACGTTTCAAAGTGTTTCCTGGTGGCACCTCCATCATCGGATGGTCACCTGTTATCACGAAGATTGTGTTTTGAAAATCAGCGCGTTGCGAGTATTTTTCAAGATATTCGCCCAAAGCGTCATCAAAGAAAAGCAATGTTCGCAGATAGTCATTGAAATACTTCACAAACTTGCGGTCAGACGATTTTTCTACCGCTTCGCTCAGTTCCGCCAAACGTTTATCGTATTTTTCAGGCTCCGGAATGACGAATGGCGAATGTGTAGAGCCCGTAAAATAAACATCCAATCGTGGGCTATCACCCAGAGTGTCAATCACTTTCAACGACTGGTCAAGTAGGCATCTGTCGTCGTATCCCCAGAAATATTTCTTCTCACCTACAATGATTTTCTGATACTCGTCAGAATAATTCTGATTGTCGAACACCAAATCTATGTTGTTCTTTCTAAAAAAGTTTCTTTTATTATGGAACCAGCTTCCCTGACCGTAAAAGAAATCGGTCTGATAGCCGTTAGCCTCAAAAACCGAGGTCAAAGTAAGATGTCGCGGCAGTCTTTCAAGCAAAGTGAAACCGATTTTTCCGTAAGGCAGACTTCCCAAAAGCGACGGAACCACCGCAAACGAACGCTCGCCAAGAGTGAAACAATGGTCCCAATACAAACTCTCGTCAATAAGCTTTCGGAGGTTCGGCATAAGGTTAAGTCCATGATAATCATGTACAAAATCGTCGTTAAGACCCTCCACAAGGAGTATCACCACACTAGGTTTGCCATCGAAATCTTCGAAATAATAGCCCAAACTGTCTTTTGTTTCAAATTCATGCAGAAGCGGATACTCTTCAGACAAGAATTTTCTTGTAGGATAAAGCGCTTGAAAATCAGCGACATCCTCCTTTGTTATCTCATGGCAGAACTGCTTTTCGGTCGTCTTATACTTAAAAATCTCCTTATAAAGATAGAACGACTTGTTCCATGTGTACTCGTTGTAAATTGTGGTAGGGATGAAGCATAGCACAATGGCGAGTGGCAGCATCGCCACCATGACTATCCGCAAAGCCTTTGTTTTCTTGATTTTTTTGATAAAATGATATGCTGTAAAAAACAGTGCTATCGCTATCATTATCGTTATCACCGTACCCCAAACCGAGACGTTGGCTGTGGTCACGGTGAAAAACATCTCCTCGAATGAGTATCCGAAAAGCAACGCATCGAGCAGCTTGTGCTGGTTGAAGAAATACTGAAGCACAGCCACATGTATCACCATAAGTATGGTTAAAACCATGAGATACCCTGTCGTAGCTGCTTTTTCGTGACGTCGGGCTATCCAGCTCCACAACGGATACAAAATGAACATCACCGCGTTGCCAACGATGATGTCCATTATAAGTCCCGCTGCTTCTGAGAGCAACAGCCCTTCGACGTTTCCAAAAGTGACCAGTAATGCGCACGTCTCATAAACGCGCATCATCAGCATCATCGCCCATAATGCCAGAACGATGTTCAGATATTTACCGGTTCTTTCTTCACTAATCAAAGATTCTCAATGATTCTTTTTTGCCATTCCTTAAACTGCTCCTCTGTAGGATGCATCTTCTCGCGTCTGAAGTCGAGGTCACCCTCTTTCTGCATCGGCACGAGGTGGATGTGTGCATGAGGCACTTCGAGGCCTATCACGGCCACTCCGACCTTACGGCAAGGGATAGCTTTCTTTATTGCCACAGCGATTTTCTTGGCGAAAACCATCATCTCGGCCAAGTCAGCGTCAGAGATGTCAAATATGTAATCCTCTTCTTTCTTTGGAATCACCAAAGTGTGACCCGGCACCAGCGGACTGATGTCGAAGAAGGCGAAGAACTTGTCGTTTTCCGCGATCTTATAGCATGGTATCTCGCCGGCCACTATTCTTGAAAAAATCGATGCCATAATTATTCTCTTGTTATTTCAACTATTTCAAACAATAATTTGCCTGCAGGTACTTGGATTTCGCACTGCTCGCCCACCGACTTACCGAGAAGGCCTTTCGCTATCGGCGATGTGATAGAGATCTTTCCTGCCTTGAGATTAGCTTCTTTTTCAGGAACGATGGTATATGTCATAATCTGTTTTGTCTTGACGTTTTTCATTTTCACCGTCGAGAGTATCAAAACTTTCGATGTGTCCATCTTCGATTCGTCGATGACGCGTGCGTTGGCGATGGTGAGTTGCAGCTTCACTATCTTCATCTCAAGAAGCTGTTGTGCTTCTTTTGCTGCGTCGTACTCAGCATTCTCCGACAAATCGCCCTTATCGCGTGCTTCCGCAATGGCTGCAGCTATTTTCGGACGCTCGTTGACGCACAGATTCTCTAATTCATCCTTCAGTTTCTGAAGCCCTGCCTGTGTAAAATATTCTACTTCTGCCATATCTTATAATATTTAAATTGTAAAAAAAGAGACCCTTACGTTAATAAGGGCTCTTTTTTTCCGTAAAATTGTATGCAAAGATACAACTTTTTTTTAAGATACAAGAAATTTTTTAGAATAAAATTCTTGCACCAACTGAGTGTGTACCTTTCCAGTGAGCAGTATTGCGATAAGAATAGTCGAGACAGACCTTCAAACCCTTCTTGTTGAGAGGAGCCTGGACTGATGCACCGAGTGATAATCCCTTATTCACGTTGCTGCACTCTGGGTCTTCGATATTCTTAAAGATACCTTTCTCAAATGTGTAACCGCCACGGAGCATGAGGATGTCTCTGAATGAGCCCTCAAGACCGAAAGTGAACTGGTCTTTTGAGAATGCGTTCGAGTTGAAGTTGAAAGCAACTGTCAAGCGGCTTGCGTCATTGAAATTGAAGTCGTAAGCTGCTGCGATGCACAACTGTGTAGGCAACTCAAACTGGTCGGCGCGCTGCACCACTGTGATACTTGATTCCATACCGTCGAACAAGGTCTTGATTGAAAGACCGTCGCCTTTGAACTTCATGGTAGGTCCGATGTTCTTAAGGGCGATACCGAAGTGGATGTTATCGGTAAGACCTGTCACATACTGGATACCAGCGTCCATTGCGACACCTGTTCCTGTCATATCTGAAATCGACTCGTTGATGATCTTCAACACGAAACCTCCGTGGATACTGTTAGAGAACGATTTTGCAATGGCGATGTTGATGTTCATCAAGCTTGGCTTGAAGTAACCTATACCACCATCAGGATGCTCTGTATCGGTTCTCTCAATCTCACCGAAGTTCATTGACATCACTGAAAGACCTCCCACCACTGACTCTGACATACGGAACAGCATACCGAATGATACGACATTGGTACCTGAACCTGCCAGCCAGCTTGTGTATGAGAAGTTGAGGTCTAAAGTGTTTGTGAATGAGATACCTGCCACGTTGCTCCACATAGCGTCGACACCTTTGACGGATGCCATACCGGCATTGCCCCATCCAGATGAGACTGCCCATGGGTTGACGAGCAACTCACTTGCACCAGCTTGACCAGCTCTATCCTTATTACCTGCGAATAATTCTGTGCTCGTTAATCCTATAATGATTGTCAAGCTTGCTATTACGATAGTTTTAAATAACTTTTTCATGATCGTGTACTTTTAATTTGTTCGCAAAATAATTAGAATGTATTTAAGTCAATCTGACGCATTGCGCAATAGAACTTAACCGTATGTTCACCACCATTCACGTTGTCTTTCACATGGATAATGTAAAGACCGCTCGCGATAGGTGTACCTGCATGGTTCGTAAGATCCCAATCGATTGAAGTGACTGGTGAGTCTTTCTTGAACTGACGAATCTTGGTACCATTCACTGAGTAGATTGTCACTACGCACTGGTCTGGCACGTTGGCGATCTTCACTTTGTGTGTAAGAGCGTTCTTCTCGTAGTTAGCATATGCGTAGTACGGGTTAGGAACCACCTTGATCAGGTCGAGGTCAGAGTCACCCTTGTCGGCGTTGTTGTACTGAGGACCGTAACCCTTGGTAGTGAATGTGTAGTATGGGAGCCAACCTTCGTGATCGACATAGTCAACCAAAGCGTTGTATTCGGTCGGGTTGTCCACTGGATTGATGTCAAGTGTACGGTTGGCATAGCCCATTTTATATGGTTTCGACAAGCGTACTGAAATCTTGACAGGGTTGTCCTTTGGCAACCAATCCTTGCCTTCGACAGCCATTGGCATACCAACCCATGTAGGTTGTTTCCAGATATCATAGATATAATCCGGGTGAACATCCTCTGCCATCATGAACTGACCGAACAAATACTTACCGCCGTCATAAGCTGGCATTCTTCTTAACATGCCTTCATATTCGCCAAGGTCTTGCACCGGGAATATATAGACAAAATGTTTCGCACCGAAAATTGCTGTTCCGTCTATAGCGTCAAAAATAACAGGGTCACTCAACTGCAATGATGCATCGCCATAAGCTGTTGATTCTTTCAACGCTGGTGGGTTGAACAACATATCACGTCCACCGAGTTCTGGATGGAATGAATCTTCGGTATAAACGATGTTCATACGTGCACCAGTTTCGATGTCGATTGCATATCCAGGGAACCATCCCATACCAAATGGGCTAATGTATGCCGGTGATGTAGGATCATCACTTGGTTCCATTGTCAAAGCCTCTTGGTATGTTTCGGCTGCATATTTACCACTTCTGCTCACAGAAGGATGTCTACGCATTCCAAATGATTGCTGTCCGTTCTCGTTCAGTTTCTTATCGAAACCCGTCTCAACAACTGGACAACGTGTCCACAAGTTGGTATCAGCTGTGAGAACGATATCCACTGAACCGATATTGAAGAATACAGTATCAATCTTACAACTAATATCAAGAACCGGACCTGGTTTTGCTTTGTTGTTTCTGACATAACTGCCTAAGATATATGGTGCCCATGTACCACCACCAATCTTTTCAAAGTCTTCATTCGGGTCGAATGCTCTTGAAGAACCACCTGTGCTACTTGACATAGCGAAGTCGTTATTCGTAGCATCATCCTGGTCAGCATAAGTACCAGAACGGATCCAGTTCAAAGCATTAGATGCATCACCATCATAATCTTTGATACCTGAGAGCCAACGATATGAACTGTCGGCATATGACACTGATGATGTTACAACACCATTATTTGGTAACAGACATTCGTAAACAGTATTAGCATCATCGCTAATTCCGTCTTTACCAATAGCTGTCGGTCCGACATTCCAAGGCTGCATGATATTTACAGAAATACCTCTTTCCAAGAAAATCTTTTCTCTAGAAAGCTCTGTCGTCGTATCTGACTCAAACTCCTCTTCTGTCACAAGGTCTTTCAAAGTCCATCTGAACACCTTCTTCTCGGCTTTGTCACCGACAACACTTGGATTTCCTGTAATATTTGTAATCTCTTTATTGTGGAAATCATGGTACCAGATAGCATAATCGGTTGCCACCACATTCAATGGGTCAATGATCTTCACATTGATAGGACCGTAACCTCTCTTATATGTTGGGTGATAGAGAACCGGATAGTCTGACATACCGAAGATATTTGTCTCGCTTGCCGGTGTACGTGACAACAGTTCTGTAATCTCGCTCTCTTCAAGTTCAACTTGATTACCACCGTTACCAATACCAGTCCATCTTGTGATGACAGGTTTGTCACCGTATGATGAATTGACAACAGTACCGTTCACAATCTTGTGAGGAACTGCTGAATACATTTTGATGTTCTTACGACCTTCGAGATAAGGCTCTTTCTGTCCTTGACCGAGTGTTGTCTCAGGATCGTATGTCATATAGTTGTTGTATGCGTAAGCAATTGCCAAGAAGTAGTATGTCTGATGGTTGACAAGACTTGGGTCGTTGTTCTTTGTAAACGCATCCTGTGTCACGACGAATGTATGGAGAATTCCGTTATCAGCACCGTCAACCATAAGGGTTGGGATACTATAACCGAGGTCGTCATCAAATTTAAAGTTGATGATTCTGCTTACATTGTTCTTAATGTCACACTGGAAAATCAGACGTGCCTTGGTAGGATCGTCGATATCAGCAACGCTAACTTCCTTAGATGCAAGTTGGTATACTTTGTATCCCTCGAAGTGGAAGTATCTGTCGTACGGGTTGCCATCTGGGTCAAACTCAGGGATGTTAGGATCAAGCTCCTCGTAATCCTCGTTGGCATTGTTTGAAGACTCTGAATTTGACAGATAGACGATGAGCTTCTTGTCGAGCTCGCGGATTGTCAAGTCAGGGGCGTTAGGACCATCAAGAACTTTGAAGCAGTTATCGAACATAGCCTGGCACTTGTCGTCGACCTTACGGAGAAGTTCGACTGAAGCCCATGGTGAACCTGATGTTGAACGTGCCCACGGCACACCGAATGTGATGTAGTTAACAGCACCAGCCTTCAAGGTGAAAGGACCAGCTGACTGCATGAAACGACGGTCGTTGACAGGGTTTGGTTTACCATTGTCACCAGTTTCCTCACTCCAGTAGAAGCCGTTTTGGTTGAAGCCGCCACCAGGAGTTATACCGCCAGTACCCCAGTTACATGGGTCAGAGTCGTAAGGGAACATGAAGTCGCAGGCAGGACCCACTGTACCTGAGTTACCAGGAACAGCTGTACCACCGTACTGCATCTTAGCACCATTCTTCCAGATACCTCTAAGGAGAAGGTAGTACTCAGCAGCCTGTTTAGGGTCACCGTTAGCTGGGTTGTTGTTGTTATCGTGATACACGAAACGACGCATACCATAACGTTCGTCATCAACAACACCGTTGCCGAAGTTCACACCGTTGATACTCTCGTCGCAGAGCTGTGGGCCGTTGATGACGTTCCATGTTGTATCATTGCCGTGAATAGTATATCCGATAGTGTCGACATAAGCGTATTTCGGGTTGTCAAGACCATCCGGGTCGAGGTAAGGGCCCTGGAAGAAGTCGACACCGACCGCTGGAGGGTTGGCACCGTAGGCTTCTGTCTCACCGTTACCATCGATAGGAGCACCGTTGTAACCGTAACCGAGACCACGTGACACGTCGCAACCTACATAGTCGTCCTTTGCATAACCAAGGTCAACGTCGGTCCATGGTGAGAAGTAAGTGTTTGTCAAGGTATAGGTTGAACGGTTGATGATCTCGTAGCTGTAGAATGTCATATTGTTGATCTCATCATTTGTCGAGAAGGCAAATGCTTGAGCTCTGATTTCCATACCTATAGCCGAACCACCTGACTCAGTGTGTGTGTTACCTTTATCATTGAACACCCACCAGAGTGTCTGGTCTCCCTTGATGACTTGGTCAGAGAGGATTGAGCCATGGACTGTACCCACATACTGTTCCTCCATTGTAGGAGTCTTTGTGTGGCAAAGTTCATTTGTGATATCATAGTAAGGATAGTCACCCATTGACGGGTCGTAGTTGCCATCTTCATCGTGATCGTAGAAAGGAGCGAGATAGTAGCTCATTCCTCTTGCCGGATCGCCATGGGCTGGCCAGTTTACGATGTTCAAAGGAATCTCATATCCTGGTGCAGGAATACCATTGTCATCGAGATGTGAGAGGAAGTCATCAACTTCACTACGTGTGATGAGGTACATTTTGTCGTATTCCATACATGTGGCAGCGTCGATTGATGCTGAACCGTCGACTGTCAGAGGACCGGT
The DNA here is from genome assembly GCA_017645275.1 of Bacteroidales bacterium. Taxonomy (GTDB): domain Bacteria; phylum Bacteroidota; class Bacteroidia; order Bacteroidales; family F082; genus Limimorpha. The sequence continues at coordinate 30,483 of JAGCPH010000041.1, forward strand.
CCAGAAGTCGTTACCACCGTTTAAGTCAGGACCCTGACGGAAACGGACAGCGGCGCACTTCAACTGGTTGTTGATGTCCATACCTGCAATCCACAGTGAACCAGCATACAATGATGTTGCTGAACCGTTGGCAGGAATGTAGTACTTTGAGCCTGAGCCGCCCGGAAGATCCCACCACATATCACCACCGGCATTGACACGCACTCTAGCATTGTTGATGTTCAACCAAGCGAAAGTTGATGAAGGTGTACATCCAGCAGTGGTTTGTTTCAGACTCCGATACTGTTGATTCCCTGATGTAGGGTTCTTCTCGGCTCTTACTTCAGTTACACTTGCAATAAGAAATGCAACAGTTAATAAACGAATTATATTCTTCATATTAGCAGTATTTTATTTTCTGTTTAGAAGTTAAATATCAAACCAACTCTGAACTGGCGTGGTGCAGCGTAGTTATACAAGTTATTGACATATAATCTGTATAACTCAGCGTATGAATCAGCATTTGTCTGGTTGGCAATTTCACGCTGCCATTCAGGTGCTGAGAGGTAACCATCGTCATCAGGGTTACCGGTTGATGGGTACACGCCGACGACATTCTTTGCGTTGAACAAGTTAAGCACTTGGATATAAACGTTCAAGTAAGCCTGACGTTTCTCACCATCTTTGTTCTGACCAATATTGAAGTAGATGTCCTTGTCAACACGGAGGTCGAAACGGAATGCCCATGGGAGGCGTGATCCGTAGTAAGAACCCTTCAAGAGGTTAGTACCTGCAGAAATTGGTGAGTTGATGTTGCTTGATGCTGTGTAAGGAGTACCTGAACCACCCTGCATTGTGAGAGATGCACCTGTGTTGGCGAGCCACTGGATAGACTTCTTGCCTTCGCGTTTTGTGACAGGACCGTTATAGTCCTTACCGCTAGCAAAACGATAATCCAATGAAACGTTGAACTGGTGACGACGGTCCCAAGGCATTGGGAAGGTTGAGCGCAAGTTAGGAACACCTGCTGCAATCAAAGCACTCATGGTTGTTGTTGAAGCACCAGTAGCGTCGGTGTACTGCAGTGTGTATGATGCACGCAGACGGACGTTCTTGGTTCTACGCAAGTCGTATGTAGCTGTAAGACCCTTAACAGTACCGAAGTCCAAGTTGCTGTATGATGTGTAATCCTTAGGATAAGCACCTGTGTAACGGTACATCTGGATCATGTTACGGATCTCCTTGTAGTAAGCTGTGATTGTCATTGATGATGAGTTTGTAAGTTTCTGGGTGAAACCGAGCTCATAGTCAATGGTCTGTTCAGGCTTCAAAGCCGGGTTGTTGAGTGTTGCACTATTCTGTTCGAAATAGTAGTAGTCATAGATGTTTGTCTGGATGTTCGAAGGACGCTGTGTCAACACGTCATAGTGGGCGAAGAACAATGCCTCATCCGAAATCGGGAATGAGAACGAGATACGAGGCATCACGCTCCATTGTGGTGTGTAGTCCTTGAATGACTTGACGTCAACGTGCTGCTGGTCTTTATCTTTAACCCATGCTGTGACACCGCTACCGGCGTTCAAAGTTGTAGGGTCAGCGATTTCAGCACCGTTGGCATCGTACCAAGTGTTATCATGACGATAACCCATGATTTGTGTCACATTCTTGATATTGTCGACGTAGACTGCATAATCATCACCGATGTTGCTTGGGACGTCAGCTGTAGTTCCGTTAGGAAGAGTGATCTTACCGCCGCTCATCCTGTCGCCTACTGTATAGTAATCGTAGAGGATGTATGGGTCTTTCAACACTTTCTGGTTAGCATCGAAACGGTCAACACGGACACCGAGGTTGAAGATAAGGTCTTTGAAAGCGAACTTATCCTGGATGTAACCTGCCATGTAGATAGGTCTGAACGAACCCACAGGACGTGTGTAGTTACCATTCTCGTCAACTTCTGTGAAGAAGTCTTCGAAGCTCGGCTGTTTCTTGAGTTTCTTACCCTTGTAGTCATAGCCGTTGTATGACACGTATTCGGTACCGCCCTGTGTCAACTCGTCAGGAGTGAACATGCTGATGTCGAAGCCGTCGGCCAATGTTGCTGTATGCATCACACCATCCTTGTCATAATACTGGATGCTGTTGTTGTTGAAGTCGTATGAGTCGGTGTTGATCCAGTCGACGCCTGTGACGCTAAGTCCGAGGGCTGCACGAAGGTTCTTGTCGAACTGATACTGGTCGGCACCGTTGTACAATCTGTAGAATTTGATTGTATCGACGAATCCGTCATAGCTCACGATTTCAGGATTGTTGATATCCAACTGATCGATATGGAAGTTGGTGAGGTTTCTCATGACGTACCACAAGCTATAGCCGTTGATGCTATATGATCTGTTGTTACGCTGCTCGTACTGTAAACCGAGTTTGAGCTCGTGATTGCCCAGCGACATAGCTGTTGAGAGGTTGACGTTCAACTGGTCTCTCTCACTGTAGCCGTAGTTTGCCTGAACTCCACCAGGAGCTGCGTAAAGACCATAGAAATATGGGGCCTGGCTTGAGTTAAGCAAGCCTTGGCTGAGCTGCAACTCGTCGAAGTTTGTATAGTGACCTTCAGGATCCTGATACAAATCATACACTGTTGTGGTGTAGTTTGCAAGGAGCGGGTTAGCGTCTGATGGGCTGAATGCCACAAGAGTATCATAGTCCCATGATGCTGTGTGCCATACATTATTATAGGTGTGGCCGTTCACAGTGATAGCTGTATCCATGGTGTATGAAGGAGTCTTGTAGATGGTGTACTTACCGAGGTAACCATATTTCCAGATATCTTTCTTATGGTCTGGGTCGTACTGTGAGTAGTTGTAACGGGTATAGTCAACCTGCAAGCTATAGTAGAAGTTCTTGATCAGTGACGGACTGTCTGGTTCGCTTGGGAATCTCTGGGTGAAACGACCATAGACACGCCATGTCTGTTGATCATACATATAGTTCTTGTCGAAGTTGAAGTATTCCTGGTTACGGCTGAAGTTACGACCTCTTGATTTGTTGAAGCTACCGCCGATAGTCAAGTTGATGGTCTCAGTAGTACGGATGTTAATGTTACCAGTCCAAGCTGTTGACCAGTTGGCTGTGTTCTGTGAGTTTTTCACATATTCCATCGAGCCCATTCTGGTGTACTCACCATTAAAATAGACACCGTCACCTGATTCGCCGATACGGAGTGGATGCTGTTTGATGTAGTCCAACCATTCATTTGTAGCTTTGTAGTGACCGATAGCTGAAATCGCACCGTCTTTGTTACGTGTGAACTCACCAGAGAGGAAGAAACCGAGGAGTGCTGTTCCACTCTTCTTGCTCTTGATAAGTGGTCCCTGGATGTTCAAGCCAGCTCTGGTGTGGCCGTATCCGTCAATTGACTGCTCGATTTCCAAGCCGGCACCAAAAGTTCTTGAAGGACCTCTTGTGGTCATACTGATGATACCACCGGTAACGTCACCATACTGAGCCGGGGTACCTGAAAGGATAACCTCGACTTGGTCGATAGCTGATTGAGGGACTGATGACTGGCCGATGACGCGGACACCGTCGATGTAGTACACAGTACCTTCTGAACGGTTACCACGCATGTTCATGTCACCATCGCTTCCTTGGAACACACCACCGACGGTAGCAGCGACTGCTTCTGCCGAACGGTTAGGCATCTTAGCGATTTCCTCGGCGGTGATGGTAGCACCAGCTGAAGTCTGGTCCTTTGAAATCAAAGGCACCTTGTAATCGACGATCTCCACCTGATCAAGCATTTCTGACTGCATGCTCATTTCGATGTCGACGAATTGGATCTTGTTAGCCGGAATGACAACGCCTTTTGTAACATAAGTGTTGTAACCGACGAAAGTTGCTCTCAGGTCGTAGGTTCCAGGAGGGATAGGGTTGATGTCGTAGTTACCGTCAAAGTCCGTACTAGCACCACCCACCTGCGTTCCACCGTTTTCCAAAACGACGTTGGCAAATGCGATAGGCTCGCCCGTGTCTTTGTCAGTAATGACACCCTTAAGACGACCTTGTTGTGCAAGTGCCAACGACCACGACGTCAGCACAATGCAGAGTGTTAATAGTAATTTTTTTAACATACCTTGAATTTTTATGTTATACTCAAATAATTTCCTTTTTTTTAGGGCACAATTTTAGGGTTCAAAAATACAACAATTTTTTCATACCCACAAGCAAATTTTATCTTTTTCAGAAAAATATTTTTCAACAATTTGCGTTAAACCATCGTAACACATTAAAAATAAACATATTATCCACTACTCAAAAACACCCGAAAAACTAAAATTTTAGTCTTTTTGGAAAGAAATTTTGAGTATTTTTGCCGAAAATATTTCACCTAATGAAGACTATTTTCAAAATTTCAAACGCCATTTTTGCCATTTTAATGGTATTTTTTGTCATTTCATGCAACAAAAAACCTGTGAACCAGATTGACATCAATGTGGACATAGATTTTACCATATATCCTAATACTCTTGAATATCAAGAACTTAACGTTGTAGGTGGCTATATGTACCTCACATCACCCCTTCCGAGCTACGGAATCATTGTTTACAAGAAGTCGTATGATGAGTTTATGGCCTACGACCGCAAGCCTCTGATAGACAACGAGTCGTGCCCAAACAACCGTCTTGTTGTCGACCTCCCCTTTATCGTCGACGAATGCAATGACCAGCGTTACAATATCCTTGACGGTTTCAATTTAAACGGAGACGGCACCCATCTATACTGGTATCAGACCGAATTTGATGGTACTGCCTTACGTATTTACAATTAGTATCTATAGATGTCAGATTTGAATGGTCCGTTAATCGGGACGCCGATGTAGTCGGCCTGTTTCTGCGTCAGCTTGGTCAGTTTCACACCTATCTTCTCGAGATGCAGACGCGCCACCTCTTCGTCGAGGTATTTTGGCAGGCAGTACACGTCGATAGGATACTTGCCGCGTTTCTCCCAGAGGTCCATCTGTGCCAATGTCTGGTTGGTGAATGAGTTACTCATCACGAAGCTGGCGTGGCCTGTGGCGCAGCCGAGGTTCACCAAACGGCCTTCGGCGAGGATGAAGATAGCCTTGCCGTCAGGTTTCACGAACTTGTCGACCTGCGGTTTTATGTTGATTTTCTTTACACCTTTATAGTTCTCCAATGCATTCACCTGGATCTCGTTGTCGAAGTGACCGATGTTGCAGACGATGGCCTGGTCTTTCATCTGGAGCATATGCTCGAGGGTGATGACGTCGCAGTTGCCTGTGCATGTGACGAAGATGTTGCCTTCTTTCACTGCCTCTTCCATTGTGGTGACTTCGTAGCCTTCCATTGCTGCCTGCAGTGCGCATATCGGGTCGATCTCAGTGACGAGCACGCGGGCGCCGTAGGAGCGCATCGACTGTGCGCAGCCTTTACCGACGTCGCCGTATCCGAGCACCACGATGACTTTACCAGCGAGCATCACGTCGGTAGCGCGTTTGATGCCGTCGGCAAGCGACTCACGGCAGCCGTACATGTTGTCGAACTTACTCTTTGTGACGCTGTCGTTCACGTTGATGGCCGGAACGAGGAGCTTGCCGGCTTCTTTCATCTGATAGAGGCGGTGTACACCTGTCGTGGTCTCTTCCGACACGCCTTTCCAGTTGGCTACCACCTTATGCCAGTGCTGAGGGTCTTGTTTGTAAGTCTCTTTGATGACACCCATGAGGGCGCGTTCTTCGGCGTTGGCAGGCTCCACTTCGAGGAGTTTAGGATCGTTTTCGCACTCATAGCCTTTGTGTATCAACAGAGTAGCGTCGCCGCCGTCGTCCACGATGAGGTCTGGGCCGTTGCCATCAGGGAATGTGAGGGCGCGCATGGTGCACCACCAGTAGTCGTCGAGGGTCTCGCCTTTCCAAGCAAACACTGGTGTTCCGCCTGCCACTATACCAGCAGCGGCATGGTCTTGGGTCGAGAAGATATTGCAGCTTGCCCAGCGCACCTCGGCACCGAGAGTTGTCAAAGTCTCAATCAAACATGCTGTCTGTATTGTCATGTGGAGCGAGCCGCTGATGCGTGCGCCTTTGAGAGGCTTACTGTCGCCATATTTCTTACGGAGAGCCATCAAGCCAGGCATCTCGTGTTCGGAGATTTCGATGTCTTTCCTTCCCCACTCTGCCAGACTCGGGTCGGCGATGAGGTATGGAAGATCCATTCTTTTGAGTTCTTCTTTCATATTTCGATTTATTTTAATTCAAAAACGACGGCGTGTTCGAGTTCGACATCGCCATTAATATTAATAAGGTATCCGTCGGCAGTCTTGGTGAGCTTGGCTTTGGCCTTGCTGCCGAGGATTTTGACCTTGTTTTTATTCAATTCAGCATTGATTTTCAGTGACTTAGGCATCGTTTCGCCTTCATCAAGCAAATAAATAGCGTAAATCTTGCCGTTTTTCTGTGTGAAGCGCACTTTTCCGTCGCAGTAAGGATAGAACGGACGTGTGCCATAGATGGCTTCGCCGTTGATTTTCATCCACTTACCTATCTCGTGCATACGCTCGACGGCTGTTGGTGGCAGCTCGCCTTCTGGTGATGGACCGACGTTCAACAGATAGTTGCCGCCTTTTGCCACGATGTCGACCAGAAGATGCACTATCTTATTGGTACTCTTGTAGTTATCTGTCTCGACATACGACCACGAGTCGCCCATCGACATGCATGTCTCCCAAGGGAATGGGAGCAAGGTGTCGGGCACCTGCTGCTCAGGAGTCTGGTAGTTCTCGTATTTGCCGTGCACGGTGCGGTCAACGATGATGAGGTCGGGGTTGTTTTCGCGTGCCATCGCTGCTATCTTCGGCATGTCGATGTCCTGGATGTAGCCTTTACAGCCAAGCCATGAGCGGTATTCGTCATTGAGGCTGTATTCAGGGCGCACCCAGCCGCCGTCGAGCCAAAGTATGTCGATGTCGCCGTAGTTATGCGTCAACTCACGGATCTGGTTGTATGTAAAATCGCAGAAACTCTGCCATCTCTCTGGGTATTTCTGAGGGTCGTAGTTGACGTTACGGTCAGGAGTTGCCCACTGCTCAGCCCAGTAGTCGGGATGGTGCCAGTCGGCTTTCGAGAAGTAAAGACCTGTCCAAAAGCCTTGATTTCTAAAGGCTTCCACTATAGCGCCAGTGATGTCAGCTTTCTCATTTTCTGAGAAAGGACACGAAGTGTCGACGGTGGAATAGGTAGTCTCTTTGGTGTCGTACATGCAGAAGCCGTCGTGATGTTTGGTGGTGAATACCACGTATTTCATTCCAGCCTCTTTTGCGAGTCGCGCCCAAGCGTCCGGGTCGAATTTTGTTGGATTAAACGTAGTGTTAAGTGCCTGATAATCAGCTTTATACTGAATATAATTGGCACCATTGCGGTTGATCCAGTCCTCGTTGCAGATAGACCACGACTCTACCACGCCCCATTGGGCATACATGCCCCAGTGCATCATGAAACCGAATTTCAGATCCTGCCATTCGGTGATGCGGGAGGTGATGACAGGGTCGGACTCCGGCTCCACCAGGTTGTTTTGGGCAGAGACGGTGACACCTATTAATAATAATATGACGAATAATAATCTCTTCATGTGTATATTGAGACGTACGTCCGTACGTCTTTACAATTATCCGACGACGATGTTTATGATTTTTTTCGGGATGAAGATGACTTTGCGGATGTTGACGCCTTCCAGCCATTTCTTGGCTTCAGGGGCGTTGACCACAGCGTTTTGCACTTCGTCCTGTTTGATGTCGAGAGGCAGCTCAAGGTCGAAACGTTTCTTTCCGTTGAATGATACAGGATATAAGAATGTGTTTTCGACCACGTTTTTCTCGTCGAACTCAGGGAATCGCTGATCTACCACGCTGTCGTTGTGACCCATCTGATGCCACAGCTCTTCGGCGATATGCGGTGCGTAAGGCGAAATCATGATTGCCAATGGCTCCAAGATCTCACGTTTGTTGCACTTCATATCGGTAAGTTCATTGACGCAGATCATGAAGGCTGAGACGACAGTGTTGAATGAGATACGCTCGATGTCTTCCTCCTCTTTCTTGATGAGTTTGTGTAAAACTTTGAGTTCCTCTTTTGTAGCAGGCTCGTCGCTGACTTCGGAATACAGCTTCCAGAATTTCTTGAGGAAACGTGAAGTTCCTTCAATTCCTTGAGTATCCCATGGTTTCGACTGCTCGAGAGGTCCGAGGAACATCTCGTAGAGACGCAGTGTGTCGGCGCCGTATTTCGCCACGAGGTCATCAGGGTTCTGGACGTTGAATTTCGACTTCGACATCTTTTCGATGAGCCAGTCGCAGACGAATATCTTGTTACCTTCTTTATCTTTTTCGCAAATGAAATGAGCGTTGTTGAGGTCGTCACGCCAGTTGCGGAAGGCGTGAATGTCGAGGATGTCGTTATGTACGATGTTGATATCCACTAACATAGGGTCGCTGAACTGTTCGATGTCAGGCAGGTTCTTTGACACGAAGACAGGTCCGCCGCTGTATTCCTCGCCAGGCACGAATGCCGGGACGTCTTTGCCCAGGCAGAAGTCTCTCATACGTTCACGCACGTAGTCGGTACCCTGCTCGAAGTCGTTGATAATGTCGACGATAGGCACCAGCAGGAGTCTGTAGCCTTTCTCATCGGCATACTGACGCCAGGCTTCTGCCACACGCTCAAGGTTGCCCATACGGTTGATCTCGATGATGAGACCTTTTTCAGGGCAGAAGAAGTCGAAACGACGACGACCGTCTTTGAAATCGCGGATGAATTTAAGACCCAACTTATTGTTATTCAAACGTTTCCACACTGCATACTCGCAAATCTTCTCAAGGTTGACGCGGTAGGCTATGCTTGAACGGCCTTGAATCATACCTTGGTTGACCATCTTCTGGAAAGGCTCTTCTTTGCATGCCAATCCGAGGTCGAAGAGGAATTTGTTCCAGAAACGGCTATAGATTAGGTGACCTGTGGCATGTTCGGCGCCTCCGATGTAGAGGTCGACGTTCTGCCAGTAGTCATTAGCCTCGCGGCTGAAGTATTCTTTGTCGTTGTGCGGGTCTTCGTAACGGAGGTAATATCCGCTAGAGCCAGCAAAACCTGGCATTGTGTTAGTCTCGATAGGATAGCCTTCCTCGGTGACCCAGTTTTTAGCTCTTGCTAAAGGCGGCTCGCCGTTTTCGGTCGGCTTGTAGGCGTCGATTGAAGGCAGCTCGAGAGGCAGTTTTGACTCATCCATTGTATAAGGCATTCCGTCCTTGTAATATATCGGGAATGGCTCGCCCCAATAACGTTGGCGGCTGAAGATAGCGTCACGCAATCTATAATTTGTCTTGCCCTTACCGATGCCGCGTTTCTCAAGTTCCTCGATCATGCGGAGGATAGCTTTTTTCACTGTGAGACCGTTGAGGAACTCCGAGTTCACCAGCACACCTTCTTTGGCGTCGAACGACTCTGTCCAAGTGGCCGGGTCGGACGGTTCCTCGCCAGGTTTCGCCACCACCTGAATGATAGGCAGGTTGAAGTGACGTGCGAAGGCGAAGTCGCGGCTGTCGTGGGCTGGCACTGCCATGATGGCGCCGGTGCCGTAGCCCATGAGGACGTAGTCAGAGATCCAGATCGGGATGCGTGTGCCGTTGAACGGGTTCACTGCGTAAGAGCCTGTGAACACGCCGCTCACCTTCTTCACCTCCGACATACGTTCACGCTCGGAGCGGTTCTTTGCCCAGGTGACGTATTCATTGACAGCGTCACGCTGCTCGTCGGTGGTGAGCTGATCTATCATCTCGTGTTCAGGTGCAAGCACCATGAAGGTGACACCGAACAAGGTGTCGGCACGAGTCGTAAACACTTCAAAATCAATATCTTTATCAGCTACTTTGAAGAAAATCGAGGCACCCATTGACTTGCCTATCCAGTTACGCTGCACGTCTTTTATTGACTCTGTCCAGTCGAGGGTCTCGAGGCCTTGGAGGAGACGCTCGGCGTAGGCAGTGATACGCAACAGCCACTGTTTCATCGACTTACGAATCACTGGGTAGCCGCCGCGCACTGAGAGGCCGTCCTGCACCTCGTCGTTGGCGAGCACCGTGCCAAGCTCAGGGCACCAGTTCACCATAGTGTCGGCGAGATAAGCGAGGCGGTAGTTCATCAGTGTTTCCTGCTGTTCGCGCTCGCCCATGGCGTTCCATTCGTTGGCGGTGAGGCTCAACGGCTTTGTGCAAGCCACGTCGAGGCCTTCGGTTCCGTTTTTGCTAAGATAATCAACGAGTTCGGAAATCGGGCGGGCTTTCTGGCATTTGTTGCAATAGTAAGAGTTGAACAGCTGGATGAAAGTCCACTGCGTCCACTTATAATATTTAGGGTCGCTGGTGCGCACCTCGCGGTTCCAGTCGTAGGAGAAGCCGATCTTATCCATCTGTTCACGATAGCGGTTGATGTTTTTCTCCGTCGTGACAGCCGGATGTGTGCCAGTCTGGATTGCATATTGCTCTGCCGGAAGGCCGTAGGCGTCGTAACCCATCGGGTGAAGCACGTTGAAGCCCTTCAAACGTTTGTAACGCGCGAAGATGTCAGATGCTATATATCCGAGAGGATGGCCCACATGCAGACCCGCTCCCGAAGGATACGGAAACATGTCGAGCACATAAAACTTCGGCTTGTTATGGTCAACCTCTACCTGGTAAATCTTGTTCTCACGCCAGTATTCCTGCCATTTCTTTTCGATTTCTTCAAAATTATATTCCATAATATTTCTAAAATTTTCGCGTTAAAAAAAACGTGTAAAATTACAACATTTTTCGCAATACACCTTAATTTATTTAAAAATTTTGTATTTTTGTGGAATGAAAACTAACATATACATTCAAAAAAGATGGTGGAACCTCGCTTTGACAGTGTTGGCTATCATCATCATCGCCATATCAGTATATTACACTAACTACTTGGTGAAGCGTTTTGCGGCGCAGGAATCGAAGCAGATAGAGATGTGGGCTGAGGCGGTGCAGAGCCATGCCGACCTGATGAACTACACCAAGACGTTCTTCTCGGAGATGAGCGAGCAGGAGGAGAAACGCGTGCAATTGCTGGCGAAAGCGTATGAGAGCTTCCTCGACGCCGACCCTAACGAGAACACCTCTATTTACCTCGAAATCATACAGAGCAACATCAGCATTCCGGTGGTCATCACCGACGACAACAAGAGGATTTTCCTTTCGATAAACATGCCCGAACACCTCAAAGACAAGACCGTTTTCGATGAGGAGATGCAAGGCGAGTTCAACGTATACAGTCCGATAAAGATCGACCTTTTCGGGAAGACAGAGTGGCTTTTCTATAAAGAGTCGTTGATTTACACTGAGTTAAAGGATGTTTTGGACAATCTGTTCACCTTGTTTATCACAGATGTGACCGACAACGCCGTGGGAGCGCCAGTCATCATTCTGGACAGCACCGACAAGCGCGTTTTGGCCTACGGAAATCTCGATTCGGAGAAGATGAAAGACCCGAAATACGTTGAAAATCAATTGGAAATAATGCAGGACGAACATTTCCCGATAAAGGTGAATTACATCGACAACAACAAAGTTTACATCTACTATCGCACGTCGGACTTGCTGTTGCAGATGCGCTACTTCCCTATCGTTCAGATACTTATCTTCAGCTTGTTTGTGCTTTTGGGCTACCTTGCGTTGAGTTATGTGCGGCGCTCGGAGCAGAACCAGGTGTGGGCAGGCATGGCGAAGGAGACGGCGCATCAGATCGGGACGCCATTGAGCTCGCTGATGGGCTGGATTGAGCTGATGAAGCTGGAGGAGCAACCTTTTGTAGGCACCTTGGAGATGGAGCGTGACATCGACAGACTCAACACCATCACGGAGCGATTCTCAAAGATAGGCTCGATACCGACATTGGAGCCCACCGACGTGGTGGCTACCGTTGACAAGACCATAAAATACCTGCAGCACAGGTTCTCGTCGAAGTTCGAATTTGAGATACAACTGCCTGTGCGTGAGATAGTTATACCGTTGAATGCCGCATTGTTCAGCTGGGTGTTGGAGAACCTCACCAAGAACGCCATCGATGCCATGACCGACAAGGGCAAGCTCACCGTCGAGCTCACCGAGGACAACAGCAACGTGTTTATCGACATCAGTGACACGGGTAAAGGAATACCGCGCAACATGTACAAGCAGGTGTTCAGTCCGGGCTACACCTCTAAGAAACGCGGCTGGGGCTTGGGCTTGTCGCTCGCCAAGCGCATCATCGAGAACTATCATAAAGGCAAGATTTTCGTAAAGAACAGCGTGGTGGGACAAGGCACCACTTTCAGGATCGTTTTGAAAAAATAAATTCGATTCTTGAGGTGTCGTAACATAAAATGTTGTAATTTTGTAGATTAATTCACTTGAAAATGGCGATATACGATAAATTTCAAGATAAAAGCCGCAAGAAACTGGCGGTTCTCATCGACCCGGACAAGCCGACCGACGCGCAGATTCTCTCGATAGTGGAGAAAGCCAAGGCCGCCGATGTCGACTTCTTCTTTGTGGGTGGCAGCCTTTTGGTCACCGACAGCTTGGACCATTGCATCAAACTGATCAAGGCTAACTGCGACATCCCGGTGCTGATATTCCCAGGTAACTCATTGCAAATCAGCAAGTATTGCGACGGATTCCTGTTGCTCTCGCTGATTTCGGGAAGGAACCCCGAGATGCTCATCGGCAGACATGTTATCGCGGCGCCATACCTTAAATTATATGGCAACGAGATCATCCCGACGGGTTACATGCTCATCGACAGCGGCAAGGCCACCTCGGTGAGTTACATGAGCGATACCACGCCGATACCGCACGACAAGGACGACATAGCGATGTGCACTGCCATAGCAGGCGAGATGCTGGGGCTGAAACTCATCTATCTGGAGGCCGGTTCAGGCGCTTTGACACCTGTCTCGACAAGCATGATTTCGAAGGTCAAGAAGATGATACAGATCCCGTTGATAGTTGGTGGAGGCATCAAGACACCGGAAATGGCGGCAGAGGCTGTCAAAGCGGGTGCCGATGTCATTGTTATTGGGACGGCGTTTGAGAAGGAGCCGGAATTGCTGAAGAGATTTGCTGACGCAATACATGGAGTGTAGGCACTCCACGTCATTTCGACTGGAGCGAAGCGGAATGGAGAAATCACCGGCATATGAGTTGTTAATGTACATTAGAATTCAAGAGGCGGTGATTCCTCCACTCCCGATGGTCGGTCGGAATGACGGTGGAAAGTAGGAATTATTAAATATTAAAAATATGAAAAGATTACTATTTACAGCGATTGCGGTGATGTTTGTTATGACATCATTTGCACAGGAAAAGAAAATGTTGACTCCGGTGGATGCTTCGTACAACAACTACGATGTGTATCCTAGGGGCAAGAGTTACAAATGGTTAGGCGAAAGCGAGAAATACGTTTTCAACGAGAAAGGCGAGTTGAGATACCAGACGCCGGGCGAGAAATCGTCGCACACATTGCTGAACCTCGACATGCTCAACGGCATAGCCAAAGACAACGGTGTCAAGGAGTTTGAGAGAATGCCAAACATCACCTGGATTGACGAGAATTCAGGGTATTTTTACAAGGCTGAAGGCGAGGAAATCTCTCTTAACATATTGAATGTCAATGGGAAATTGATTACAAAAATCACTTCATTCCCTGCTGAGGCAGAAAATGTGACGCTCAACGAGGCCACTATGCGTGTAGCTTACACCATCGCCAACGACCTTTATATTGCCAACGGCAAGAAACAGATCCGTGTGACGAAGAACCCTGAGAACGTGATCGCAGGACAGTCGGTGCACCGCAACGAGTTCGCTATCGACGGAGGCATTTTCTGGTCGCCCGATGGCAGCCGTCTCGCCTATTATCAGATGGACGAGAGCATGGTGACTGACTATCCGCTTGTCGACATCACTACACGCATCGCTGAGGCGAAAAACATCAAATATCCTATGGCAGGCATGACCTCACACATAGTGAAGCTGCACGTCTACAACGTGAAGAAGGGCAAGGACGTGGTGATGAAGACCGGCGAGCCGGAGGAGCATTACCTCACCGCCATCACTTGGAACAACGACAACGAGAAGGTGTATATCGGCATCTTGAACCGCGGCCAAGACACGCTCTGCTTCAACGAATATAACGCTTTGAACGGTAAGTTCATCAAGACCATCTTCCAGGATACGGACCCGCAATATGTTGAGCCTCAGGGACCTGCGCATTTCCTGCCAGGAAGCACCAACGAGTTTTTGTGGCTTGCCCAGCGTGATGGCTACTATCATCTGTGGCTGCACAACACCGAGACTCTCGAGGCACGCCAGATCGAGAAGGGCGACTATGTGGTGACCTCGTTCGACGGTTTCGACGGCAACGGCAACGCCTACTACACCTCCACCGAGGTCAGTCCGCTGCAGCGTCATTTCTACACTGTCAACATTAGCGACGGTAAAAAGGTGCAGATCACCAAGAAACACGGCACACACAGCGTGCTTCCGTGCAAGAGCGGCAAGTTCTTCCTTGACTTCTACAGCAGCACCGACGTGCCACGTGCCGTTGGCATCCAAGACGCACAAGGCAGAGAGTTTGAGCAGCTGTACATAGCAGATAACCCATTGAAAGACTACAACTTAGGTGTTACAGAGATCGACTCCATCAAGGCGGAGGACGGACAGCTGTTATACACAAGAATCATCAAGCCTTACAACTTCGATGAGAATCAGAAATACCCGGTTATTGTTTACGTTTACGGCGGTCCTCACGCACAGCTCATCACCGACTCATGGCTGGCGGGCGCAGGCATCTACCTCAACTACCTCGCACAGGAGGGATTCATAGTGTTTACTGTCGACAACAGAGGCTCGGCCGACCGTGGAGAAACCTTCGAGCAGGTCATTCACCGTCAGTGCGGACAAGCCGAGATGCACGACCAGATGACTGGCATCGAATACCTGAAGACGAAGCCATACGTCGACCCAGAGCGCATCGGCTCAGACGGCTGGAGCTACGGCGGATTTATGTCCACCTCGTTGAAAATCAATTATCCTGAGACATTCAAGGTGAGCGTGGCAGGCGGCCCGGTCATCAACTGGAAGTACTATGAAATCATGTACGGCGAGCGTTACATGGACACTCCGCAGGAGAACCCTGATGGCTATGAGCTGACGGCTTTGGACAACAAGACCGACAAGCTCGAAGGCAAGCTCCTGATCATCCACTGCACCACCGACCCGACGGTAGTATGGCAGCACAGCTTGAGTTTCGTGGAGAGTGCCATCCACAACGGCAAACAGCTCGATTACTTCGTATATCCAGGCCACGACCATAACGTTTACGGCATGGATAGGGCACATTTGATTGAGAAGATTACGGAATACTTCAAGGAGAATCTTTAGTTAGGAGTTTGAAGTTAGAAGTTAACAGTTAGTCAGTTAACATAAAATGAGGTTCCTCACTTCGTTCGGAATGACAGATGAAAAAATGCCTCATATTATTGACAATGGTTTCGGTGCTGCTTCTCTCTTGTGCAGAGAAGCAGCCCGAACCTGTCATTGCCGAGGCAGAGCCATTACCTTTTGAATTTGACGAAAATCTGCAGGACATTGACACATTGCTGCAATCCGATGCTGGCGATGCCCTGCAAAAACTGCTGTCATTCGACACCCAATCCGTCATTTCGACCGAAGCGGAGCGTAGTGGAGAAATCTCCGCCATTTTTAACGAAAATTACCACAAATTACTTCTTGCTGAATCCCTCTTCA
>JAGCPH010000042.1 GCA_017645275.1 Bacteroidales bacterium
TGCGCTGCGCCCCCTTCCGCGCGCGTCGCGCGCAACCCCCAGAAAAAACGTCTCCACCTCCGTTCCGCCGTTTTTCTGGGGGCGCCTCATTGTCATTCGGCGGCGTGCGCTTCGCGCATTTTGGCGGCTGCTTCTTTTGATTGTTTCTGAGTAATCCCGAGGTCTCTTAGTTCTCTGAGTGCTCCGAGTTTTTGGTCTCTGCTCAATTCAACGTTTTCGTCATCATTGCAAGCCGCAGCATCAGTATAGCGACAGCCGTCTCCCAGCGGGAACCCTCGGCTGACGCTACACTCATGCTGCTTCAGCAAAACACAATGCGTCTCTTTTTTGGTTCTGTCTTCTATTGAAAGTTCCTGAGCAAAGGCAAAATCTTTCGTTCCGTTCATCGTCTAACTCCGCTCCGCTCCGTTAGACGCTTCTCTTCACTCAAGAATTTGCCGACAGTGCGTAGTTCCCACCCAACCCGCCCTTTTAGGTCTCGTTGTATTTGATTGATTCTGAATAAATTGAATGTGTATCGTCCTGATTATTGTTTACAATTTTTTAGTCAAGCTATTTCAGGACATTTCCGAGTTCAAAAAAATATTATATTTGCAGTTGATTATTATTACTTAACATTATGATTGACCAGATTATCAACTACAACAAGACTTTCGTAGAAAACAAAGGCTACGAAAAATATCTTACCGATAAGTATCCCGACAAGAAACTGGCGGTGCTTTCATGCATGGACACCCGATTGACAGAGCTTTTGCCTGCTGCTCTCGGACTGAAAAACGGCGATGCAAAGATTATCAAGAACGCTGGCGGCTTGGTTATTTCTGCTTTCGACTCGGCAATGCGTAGCCTAATTGTAGCCATCTATGAGCTTGGCGTAAAGGAGATTATGGTGGTTGCTCATTCTCATTGCGGAGCCTGTCACATGAGCTACGACCACTTCCACCATGAAATGATAGCTCGTGGTGTTACCGATGAAACACTTGATACCATTCGCAAATGCGGCATCAACCTAGATCATTGGCTTGAGGGATTTAAAGACACACCTGAATCAGTCCGCAAGACCGTAGATACCATAAAAACACATCCTCTCGTACCAAAGGATATCGTAGTTCGTGGCTTCATAATTGATTCAAAGACAGGAGCTTTGGAGGAAATTCGATAAAAATAACTATAGCAAAAAATAAAAAATGACACTCGAAGAAGCCATCATCGCTCGCCATAGTGTGAGACAATACATCGACAAACCCATTGAAGCAGAGAAGATCAAACAGCTTCAAGATCTAATCGACGAATGCAACCGTCAAGGAAATCTGCATATCCAACTCGTAACCAATGAGCCTAACGCCTTCGCTGGTGGACTCGCTAAATACGGCAAATTCTCAGGCATAAGCAACTATATCGCCATGATTTGCAAGAAAGGCGACGATGTGAATCTCGGATATTACGGCGAAAAGGTAGTGCTGCTTGCCCAAACTCTCGGTCTAAACACATGTTGGGTTGGTCTGACATTCCGCAAGCAACCAGATAAATACGAAGTGCGGACTGATGAAAAACTGATTTGTGTTGTATCTCTCGGCTACGGAGCAAATCAAGGAGTTCAACATTCCCAGAAAAAGGGCTTTGAAGAGTTTTGCAAAGACAGCAGAAGCACTCAAGAAGCTTATCCCGATTGGTTCGTGAAAGGTATGAAGGCGGCACTTTTAGCACCAACAGCCATCAACCAGCAGAAATTCGAGTTTATCCTCCACGACGGCAACAAAGTCGAAGCAAGAACCCGATTCACAATGTTCAACGGCTACGCACCAATAGACCTCGGCATCGCAAAGTGTCATTTCGAAATCGGTGCTGGTAAAGATAATTTTGAATGGATGTAGATATGAACTGGACAATTATAATCATCGAAACAATAATCCTGACTGCTGCTTTTACTGCTATGATTCTGATTCCGCTGATGAAGAACCCTGTTTGGTGGATCGCTGACTACCCCGAGGACATTCATGTTGGGGTATGTTCATTGGTCTCATCCCATGCCTTATCGGAGCAGGACTTTATGCTTGGTTAATGTGTTAAATAGAATTGATTAAAAACAAACCACTATGATAATAGATTTCAAAAATATCGAACAATCCGTGATGCCTAACTTTAAAGGCGGTAGCGAGACCGAACCATTAGAGTATTTTGCAATAGTACCTGAGCAACCATGAAAACATTGATAATTTACGGCTCACAATACGGTTCAACTAAACGCTATGCCGAACGTTTGGCTGAGATGACCGGCATTGAAGCAGTCGATTACAAAGATGCTAAAAACATCAACGACTACGACAAAATCATCTATCTTGGAGCTCTCTACGCCGGTGGAGTTACTGGCTTAAAGAAAACTGTAGGCAGATTGTCTTCTAACCAAGAGCTGATTATTGTTACTGTTGGGCTCGCTGATCCAACCGATTCTGAAAATGCCATCAATATCAGGAATTCCATCAAAACTCAGATTCCTTCAGAGTTTTACGATGAGAGCAAAATCTTTCATCTCCGTGGTGCCATCGATTACAGTCAACTTGGTTTAAAACACAAGGTTATGATGTCGCTGCTACATTCAAAAGTCTCAAAAATGCCGGAATCGGAACTCAATGCCGAAGCAAAAGCCATGCTTGAAACATACGGCCAGAAAGTTGATTTCGTCGATTTTACATCATTGGAAAAGATTGTTAATATACTGCTATGAACTGGCTAATTCTTATTATTGCTGGCCTCTGCGAAACTGCTTTCGCCTTCTGTTTAGGAAAAACTAAACTTGGCATCTTTGTCTTCCATGAACCAGCAACATTCTGGAGGGTTTTCTTCCTCAGCACCCTAATTCTATCGATTGTCGGACTAAAATATGTAGGATAATTATGAAAACACTTAGAGAAATATTCGGTTACACTCTCGGCAGCGTTCTATTTGTTGGGTTGCTGCCTTTCCTGATGTGGTTAGCGTCATTGAAACCTGAAATATGGTCTGTATCGATAGCCCAAATTATCGTTGTGGCGGTATTCATCATCATAGGCTTGGTGTTGAGTGTATGGACTATAATCTACATGCGGCACAAAGGAGATGGAAACCCGATGGATGCCTTTAACCATGAAATAGCACCTCGAACTAAGCACCTGATGACTGATGGACCATATAAAATCAACAGGAATCCAATGTTAACAGGTATATTCATCTATTTAATTGGTATCTGTATTTGGCTGTGGACGTGGCAATCAGTGGTGGTCTTCGTCGCTTTCGTTGCTATCATGTCAGTCCAGGTTATCAGTGAAGAAAAACGCCTCCTCCGTGACTTTGGCCAGGAATACAAAGATTATAAAAAGAAAGTTGGAAGATATTTATGAAAAAACTATTACTAATCGCCTTGTTAATCACTGCATTAACTGGCTGCAATGAGAAAACTATGAATAACGAGCTTAAACAATTCGACGTACAAAAGGAATTCGCTGATAACGGCTTCACTTTCTTCACAAAAAACCTCATTCTCTGCTCAGGCGACACAACCGAAAACAACGCTATGACTATCGGATGGGGCGGAATCGGAAACTATCTCGGCCATGATCGTCCAGCCGTAACCGTGTATGTTGCCCCAGCCCGATACACATGGGAGTTTATGGAGCGTCACAACCGTTTTACAATTATGGAGTTTGAAGATCCTGCGGTTTGGAAATATATGGGTCGCAACAGTGGCAGGGATGGTGACAAGGCAGCTGCACTTGGACTTCACACCGCATACACTCCCGATGGTACACCTTATTACGAGGAGGCTATGTTGGTGATTGAGTGTGAGATAATGACCTCTTGGCATCAGAACGAAAACGACTTCAGAAATAACACTCCGAAAGACTGGTACGCTGATTTTGATGCAGGTATTCACACTGTATATATTGGTGAAGTCATAGGATCGTGGAGAAGATAAATCATGTCCGAACACTGGCAAATATACGCTGACTGGAATCCGTGGCACGGCTGCACAAAGATAAGCCCCGGCTGCAAATATTGCTATGTTTATCGCCAGGATGAAATGTATGGCAGCGAGCGGTCAAGCAGCGAATGCCGTAAGACTGGCAATTTTTACCTCCCGATAAAGAAAAATCGTGACAAATCATGGAAAATCGAGAGCGGTAAGATAGTTTTTACGTGTTTTACTTCAGATTTTCTTCTTAAAGATGCCGACCAGTGGCGGCCTGAATGCTGGGAGATGATAAAATGGCGCAGCGATCTCTGGTTCTTCTTCTTCACTAAGCGTATCGACCGTTTCATGGAATGCATTCCCGACGATTGGGGCGACGGCTACAACAACGTAATTGTAGGTTGCACCGTTGAAAATCAAGAGATGGCTGACTATCGTTTGCCGATATTCCTTTCGCTTCCAATCAAGCATAAAACAATTATTGTTTCTCCAATTATTACGGCTGTAAATCTTACATCATATCTGAATGAAACCATTGAGGAGGTCTCGGTCGGTGGAGAGTCGGGCGTAAATGCACGTCCTTGCAACTACGACTGGATTCTCGACATCCGCAATCAATGCGTTGAAAAAGAAGTGCCATTCCGTTTTCACCAAACCGGTGCTCATTTTATAAAAGACGGAAAGATGTACCGGGTTCAACGATGCTATCAGCTCAGCCAGGCTCACAAAGCCAATATCGACTACAAAATTGGTAGTTACCTCGTCCCTGAAAAGATAAAATTCGAATGGAAAGACAGTGATTATCACGATTAGAGTAGCGTAGTATTCTTGCCCGAGTTCTCTTAGTTCTCCGCGTGCTCCGATTTTTAAGGAAAAAAGTAATTGATTGGTGTTTCCAAAAAATTCAAAAAAAGTTGCAAAGTTAGCCCTGATTGCCTAGTCCGTCAAGGTCAAGCCCTTCGGGTTTTTGGAAAAAAATCTCCACCCCTCTGGGGTAGTATTTTTTTGCAAAAAACCTTGACTGCCGTCGGCTATCATGGCTGGCAAAAAAAAGCATCTTTTTTTTATTTTTTTGTTTTCATTTCGTTTTGGTGAAAAAGTTTAATACAGCTTCGCATCTCTGTCCAACCTGCAAATTCCTGCATTCCGCTGCATTTCACTGCATTCCACACCGAGGCGAACCAATCGCCTCGGTTTTTTCGTATTATTGTGGCGAAGCCTGGTCGGAGAGGGGGCATGGCAAGACCTTGTCCATACCAACTCCGTACCAAGGCCGTGTAAAACATTATTTATTAACCCTAAAAAACAATTTAAAATTATGGGAACAATCAAACAAGGAATCCTTGGCGGATTCTCAGGTAAAGTTGGAACCGTTATCGGTTCAAGTTGGAAAGGCATCAGCTATATGCGTGGCCAGGCCCAGCACGTCAAAAATCCTCGCACAGCAGGGCAGGTCAATCAGCGTCTCAAGTTCAATCTTGTGCTGAACTTCCTGCAGCCAAATGTGCCGTACATCCGTATCGGCTACAAATCGCAGGCTGCTAAGCAAACCGAGTTCAATGCGGCAATGTCTTATCTCGTGAAGAATGCTGTCACCGGCACTTCACCTGACTATGCTTTGGACTACACCAAAGTCGTGGTTTCTAAGGGTGGTCTTACACAGGTCACTGAAGCTGCAGCTTCATGGGTCGCTGCCCAGAATAAGCTCACATTCAGCTGGACTGACAACAGTGGAGTAGGTAACGCTCTTGCCACCGACAAAGCCATGCCGTTCATCTACAACAAGGCTAAAAACGAGACCATCTACAACACTGCAGGTGCAACTCGTACAACTCACACCATGGACGTCACCGTCCCTAACAACTGGGTTGGCGACAAAGTGGAAGTCTATCTCGGCATGGTTTCTGAAGATGGCGCATTGGTCGCTGATTCCATCTACCTCGGCGAGAAAACTCTCACTGCGGAGTAACCCTTTAAAACCGCTGTATTATGGGAACTATTAAGCAAGGCATTCTCGGAGGGTTCAACGGCAAGGTCGGCACTGTCATCGGGTCATCCTGGAAGGGAATCACCTACATGCGTGGCCGAGCCCAACACGTCAAGAACCCTCGCACAGCGGGGCAAGTTTATAGCCGGACAGCCTTCAAGGCTGTCTCGGCTGCTTTAAGCCCCATCGTTTCAACGCTCCGCCTCACCTTCGCAAAAAGTGCTGGTAAGATGTCAGCCTTCAACAAGGCTGTCTCGGATAACTACAAAGCCGCAGTGGTCAATCAGGATGGAACTCCAGTTGTTGACTACTCAAAGCTAATCCTGTCAAAAGGAAATATCAAGCCGTTTGCCAATCTTTATATCGATGACATGAGTCAAAACGGCAATTATTATATTTACACCATGATGGATGGAACACAATATCCCGAATATGAAGGCCTCATCTTTTTCATTTACGACATCGAAGATGACAAATGGCAGGCTGGGGTTATCAAGCAGCACTACGATGTAGGTGAAAGTCTTATATTCCGTGGCGGCATGCCATTGCTTGCTACCAAACAATATCTCGGCTTCGCCTGTGTCTATGACCCCGCCACTGGCCAAGTGTCCAATCCAATCTAAAACGTGGAGGCTATGGGAGGATAACACAAAAAACAGTATAAAGATTATGAATTATGGGAACAATTAAACAAGGAATTTTGGGAGGCTTTTCTGGTAAAGTTGGCACCGTTGTCGGTGCCTCTTGGAAAGGCAAAGCTTATATGAGAGGTATGCCACAGCATTATACTACTCAAGCCACTTGGGGCACGCTCTTTTGCCAAAGAGCGCTGAGCGCCATCATCGAGGTTCTTCGCCCAATAGCTTCAACTTTACGATTGACTTTTGGTGATTACGATCACGGCATGTCCACGTTCAATAAAGCTGTCAAAATCAACTATCCCGGCGCCATCGAAAACCACGATGGAGAGCCAGTAGTTATCTACAAAAAACTTCAGCTTTCAAAAGGCTTTCTCCAGTGTTTCGATATGTTTGTTATCGATGACCCGGGAGAGGATGGAAATTGGTATGTTGGAGCAATCCAGTATAACAACGCTCAAGTCGAGTTTCCTGGCTTCATTTTTATCCTTTACGATAAAAATTCCGACACCTGGTTCACTCACGTTCACGACCAGCCTTTCACCTCAGGTCAATCCGTTGAAATGCAAGGATTTCCAATTGACGAAAACAAAGATCTCTTAGGCTGGGTGTTTGTTTACGACAAATCGCTGGGTCAGGTGTCCAACAATTGCTTGGATTTCCACAGCATGCACATCAACGAAGAAGATGATTAAAACTATTAAGTATTAACGATTAAAATTTTAAAACTATGGGAACAATAAAACAAGGCGTTCTGGGAGGTTTCTCCGGCAAGGTCGGCACCGTCATCGGTGCCTCATGGAAAGGCACTGCCTACATGCGTGGTCAAGCCACCCATGTCAAGAACCCTCGCACGCCAAAGCAAATCGAACAACGTACAAAGATGGAGTTCGCTCGCAACTTCCTCAGTCAGGCACAAGAATTTCTTAATGTCGGTCTGAAGGATGTGGCGAAACATCAATCTCCGCTCAACTATGCCGCATCTCATATGATGCGCAACGCCATCACCGGCGATTATCCCGATTACAGCCCAGTTTATTCCAAGCTGGTCTGGTCACACGGTCTGCTCACGCAGCCTATTGTAGAAACCGTTTATGCCAACTACAACGGCATCGATTTCTTGTGGCAGGACAATTCAGGGCAGGGGAATGCCAAAGCCGACGACATCTCAATGGTTGTCGTATGCAACGCAGAAAAGAAAGAAGTTAGATGCTTCATGAACGGCTTCACCCGCGCAACCCAGAGCACACATTGTGAATTCCCTGAAGAATGGGTAGGCGACCACATTCACGTTTACATCACGATGCGCTCAGCCGACGGCAAGCTCATCTCAAACTCCCACTATTGTGGTGAATTCTTACTCGAATAACCATTATTTTTGTTAAACGATTATATTTGTAAATCAGAAAACCGCTCTCGAGCGGTTTTTTTATTAAAAGTAGTTAGAAATAAAAAATTAATATTATCTTTGCGCCTAAATTCCATGATAAGGAATTTTAAAGTCAACTTGCCGCCTTCAGACACTCTGTTTGGAGGTGGCTTTTTTAATAACA
>JAGCPH010000004.1 GCA_017645275.1 Bacteroidales bacterium
CGAGAACGTAGGGAAAAAAGATGCTAAAGCATTGCGCGCAAAAGGTCTCGTACCATGCGTCATTTACGGTAACAACATCGAACAGGTGAAGTTTGCAACAGATGCAAGAAGCTTCAAGAAGATTCTTTACACACCTGAGACCTTGATCATCGACTTCGAAATCAACGGTAAAGTTTACCACACCATCCTCCAAGACATTCAGTATCACCCAATTACCGACGAGGTTCTTCACGCTGACTTCCTCGATGTCAACGAAGACAACCCAATCACTGTCATGCTTCCTATCCGCACACAGGGTACATGCCCAGGCGTTATGCGTGGTGGCCGCATGAACATGAACCTCTCGAAACTCAAAGTCCGTGGCTATGTCAACGACCTTCCAGATAACATCATCGTCGACGTGACAAAGCTCCAGATGAACCAAGCAATTAAGGTGAAAGACCTCAACCTCGAAAAGATGACCGTCCTCGTGGCAGAAAACACCATCGTTGTCGACGTCAAAGCTCCTCGTAACGCAGCAGCAGAGGAAGAGACTGAAGAAGCAGCTCCAGCAGCAGAAGGCGCAGCAGCACCTGCAGCAGAAGCAAAATAATGTAAATTTTAAGAAATTTATATGGAAAAAGCCTTCGTTTGAAGGCTTTTTTTTATTTTTGCAGCATGAAATACTTGATTGCTTGTCTGGGAAACATCGGTGCCGAGTACGCCAACACGCGGCATAACATCGGCTTTATGGTAGCCGACCATCTGGCAAAAGACCTCGAAAACACATTCACCACCAACCGCTTAGCCATGGTGTCGGAGATGAAATACAAAGGCCGCCAGCTGATTGTCATCAAGCCCACGACATATATGAACCTCTCCGGAAAAGCCATAAAATACTGGGCGACACAGGAGAAAATCCCGATCGAAAACATCCTCGTGGTGTGCGACGACCTCGCCCTGCCGACCGGAACGTTGAGAATGAAGAAAAAAGGCAGCGACGGAGGCCATAACGGACTGAAAAACATCATCGAAGCACTCGGAAGCAACGAGTTCTGCCGCCTGCGCATCGGCATCGGCAACGACTTCGCCAAAGGCAAACAGGTCGACTACGTCATCGGCGAGTGGAAACAGTCGGAAATCGATGAGATACAGCCACGCCTCGATATCGCGGTAGAAATGATAAAAAGCTTTGTAGCAATTGGTCCGGATTTAACAATGAATCAATATAATAATAAATAGTTGAAAGTTTAAAGTTGAGAGTTTAGAGTAGTTTATAAGTTTAGAGTTTAGAGTTTAAAGTATAAAGTTATGAAAAAGTTAGTAATTCTCTCAGGCGCAGGTATCAGCGCAGAATCAGGAATCTCAACATTCAGAGACGCAGGCGGACTGTGGGACAAATACCCGGTGATGCAAGTCGCCTCGATCGAGGGCTATGAGGCTAACCCCGAATTGGTTATCAACTTCTACAACGAACGCCGCAAACAGCTGCTCGAAGTCGAACCTAACCAAGGTCACATCCTCTGCGCCGAACTGGAAAAATACTTCGATGTCACCGTAGTGACGCAAAACGTCGACAATCTTCACGAAAGAGCGGGCAGCCACCATATCATACATCTCCATGGCGAGCTCACAAAGGTGTGCTCCAGCTACAACCCTAACGACCCACGTTACATCCGCGAGCTGAAACCCGAGGAATTTGAGGTGAAAATGGGCGACAAAGCTGGTGACGGCAGCCAATTAAGACCATTTATCGTGTGGTTCGGCGAGGCAGTTCCAGAAATAGAGACAGCCGTCAACTACGTTGAGAAAGCTGACATCTTTGTCATCATCGGCACCTCAATGAACGTGTATCCTGCCGCGAGCCTATTATATTACGTCCCATCCAATGCCGATGTCTATCTCATTGATCCTAAAGACGTTAATATCAACACACGCCGCCCTATCACCCATATCAAAAAAGGTGCCGGCGAAGGAATGAAGGAGCTTTTACAGTCGCTAGTCACTAGTCTTTAGTCGCTAGTCATTAGTTCAGATTACTAAAGACTAAAGACTAAAAACTAAAAACTTCGCTTCATCTCATTAAGCACGATCCTCAGTTCTCCCCACGAGTACTCCTCGCCGAGCACGTCTCTCGCCGCTCCAAGCGACGGATCCTGCGTCTCGGTGAAGTATTCCACTATGTTTTCGTAGTGTTCCTCGCTCATGAAATCCTTGGCGTCGGCGTAGCCTTTCAACACGAGCTCCGCCACGTGCTGCTCAATCGTTGACCTAGCCATGCTGCGTCTCTCAGCGATGTCGTCGATTGAGAGCCCCTCCTCTATCAATGCTTTCGTACGTTCTATGGTGGCACTCAGATCGCTCTCGCTCTTGGGCTCGCGCTTTTTCTTTTCCTTCTTCTCCCTCTTCGGTTTTTTCTTGCTAAGTCCCTCAGCCTCAACGATTTCCCTGTTTTTAGTTTTTAGATATTTCTTTATCTCGAAGCCCATCTGACAGCTTACGAGACATGCTTTTTTCACATATAAATCCGACTTCAAAAGCTCCATGGCGTTCTTGAACTCAGTCTTGATGTCTTTGCTTTCAATCTCAACATTCAACTCTGCGATTTCATCCAATTCCGTTACCTTATCCAAGAAGTACGAGCATCCTTTCTTGATTCGTTCCTGAAGCTGTAAATTATTGTCAATCTGGAAGTTATCTTTCAATATACCACCTATCTGACGCTTGAATTTCTCGGACACCTCGACCACTTCCTCATGGAATTTCTGTCCTTTCGACGAAATTTTTTCTCTGAGATCATCCTCAAATGTGCGTTTGTGAGTGAAAACAACCTTACGGAGTCCGTTCAAATCGCTCTCAAGGTCAAGAAAATCAATGAGTTCGAACAGCATCTGCGACTCGTACAGCTTCTTGTTGTATTCAAACTGCTCCTCATTAGGCTCCCTCAATGGTAACGTCTCCACAAACTGATTGATTGTCAAGTCGTTAAACAAGCCACTCTGCGACAGTTTCGCCCTCAAAACGAGTCCTTCGAGCGAGGTGCAGCGGCTCAGCGCCACGTAAATCTGTCCGTGCGCGAAGGCCAGACTCGCATCCAAAATCAGCTTGTCGAAGGTAAGCCCCTGGCTCTTGTGAATTGTTATCGCCCAGGCTAGCTTAAGCGGTATCTGAGTGAAGCTTCCCACCTCTTTCTCCTCTATTTCCTTGGTCTCCTCGTTGATGTTGTACTCGAAATTCTGCCATGTCACCAGATTCACTTCAATCACCTCGTCGCCACACTTCACCTCAAGGCCGTCATCCTTGTCGTAACCCACGATTCGCCCTATTTTTCCGTTGAAATAAGCCTTTTCCGGCGACGGGTCGTTCTTCACGAACATCACCTGCGCCCCAATCTTCAGTTCAAGCTCGAATTTTGTGGGATATGAGGTCTCCGGGAAGTTGCCAAACACCTTTGCGGTAAACTTCAACGGTTTGGTTTTCAACGCATTAAGCTTACTCTCATTTATCTCATCCACCTGACGGTTATGCGTCATCAAGGTGATGTAACCGGCATCCTCATCGGGCTCAAAATCAGGATGATAGTGGCTGTTCAAGATGTTCAGGCTCTCTGTATCGAGGCGATTGTTGCGCACCTTATTTAATATGTCGATAAATTGGCGATCCTCCTGCCGATAGATATGTTCCAGCTCGATGCAACAGTAAGGCGTCTTCGTAAGCACATGACTGTCAAAGAAATACACCGATTTGTAATAGTCCTGCAGCAGAGCCCATTCCTCTTGTTTCGCCACTGGTGCCAGCTGGTGGATGTCGCCTATCATCAGCACCTGCACGCCACCGAAAGGCTTGTCGTTACGTCGCACACGTCTCATCATCGCATCGACGGCATCGAGGAGGTCGGCGCGCACCATCGAGATCTCGTCAATCACCAGCAGTTCCAGCGAACGGATGATTTTCAGTTTCTGGGCAGAAAATTTTTGGTATTGCACTGCCGAACGACGCATGATGTCGGCACCGCCAGCAATCACTGCGTCATCAGGTATTTGCGGCCCGAACTCCAATTGGAAAAACGAATGTATCGTCTGCCCGCCAGCGTTAATGGCGGCGACTCCTGTAGGTGCCAAAATCACCATCCGTTTAGTCGGATTCTCAGCCAGGCCGCGCAAAAACGTGGTCTTTCCAGTGCCGGCCTTGCCCGTCAGAAATATATTCATATTGGTATAACGGACGAATTTATCGACCATCTCCAACTTCGCGTTCTCTATCTTATTCGTCTGCATATCAATTATCTTTTTAAATAAATAATTCCGCCGCAATGCCGTCAGCAAAAAGCATGCCATCGTCATTTAGGACGAATTTTTGGTCTTTTTGATATATTTTACCTTCAAAAATATACTTTTTTATCGCTTTTTTAAACCTTTCGGAATAATTTTCACCAAACTCTTTCCGAATGTGTTCCAAATCGACGCCCCACATGGTGCGCAACGAGGTCATGATATATTCATTATAGCGGTCATTAAGCGTAAGTTCCTCTCTTTCAAACGAGTAGCTCTCACAATAATCCTTCACGCTCGCCACATTCCACTGTCTCGAAACGCCGTCAAACGAGTGTGCCGAAGGCCCCAAACCGAGGTATTTCTCGCCTTTCCAATAGATGGTGTTATGCTTCGAATAATGTCCAGGACGTGCGAAATTGCTTATTTCGTAATGCTCAAATCCTTGATTTTCAGTCATTTCGACAAGAATCTGATACTGTCGAATCATAGCATCCTCATCGACAGGAGCCGCCACACCTTTATTAATACGCTGTCCGAGGGTCGTCTTCTCCTCCACCGTCAAAGCATAGGCCGACAAATGGTTTATGCCCGTCGCAAAGAAAGTCTCAAGATTCCGATGCCATTTCTCGTCGGTCAATGTCGGGATGCCGTAAATCAAATCCATCGTAACCTCTTGGAAACCAACCTCTTGTGCCCAGTCAAGCACCTGTCTTGCATGTCTTGAGTCGTGTTTTCGGCTCAGATATTGCAAATCGTCATCGCAAAAACTCTGTATTCCAACACTTAACCTATTGACTCCAAGCGACTTATATTCCGAAAGCGATTCTCTCGAAACGGTGTCAGGATTCGCCTCCAACGTGATTTCAGGATTTTCGATAATCTTATAATTTTTGTATAAAACCTCTAAAATGCCAGCAATCTCTGATGGTTTCAGCAGCGACGGCGTGCCTCCGCCGAAATAAACAGTCCGAACCACTTCACCGCCAAGATAGTCTTTCCGCTCGATAGCCTCTTTCTTCAAAGCCTCAATAAAATCAATGCGTTGCTTCTCCGAAACGACCGAGAAGAAGTTGCAGTAAGCGCATTTCGACTTACAAAACGGAATATGGAGATAAATACCTGCCATGGTGCAAAGATACTAATTTTTCTCACAGATTTTAAAAACCAAATAAAAATCAGGCCATTGTTTCCGTCATTTCGAGCGAAGTCGAGAAATCACAGCCATTTGAATCCTTAAGAAATTTTATGCCGGAGATTTCTCCATTACACTCCATTTTATTTCGTTTCAGTCGAAATGACGATTTTTTCTTGTTTTTTTCAAAAATATCATTTAATTTTGCAGGTGATAATCATTAAAATAACTTTACCATGAAGAAAGACGACAAACTTATTATCACCATCAACCGCGAATTCGGCTCAGGAGGAAGAGAAATAGCCTACAAACTCGGGGCATTGCTCGATATCAAAGTCTATGACAAACAAGCACTTGAAGCCATCGAAGAGGATCTTGGCGTGGCCAATGAGCTGCCTGAAAAAATTTATGACATCCAGAAAGACATTTTGCTGAACATCGCCTCGAAGGAATCGTGTATCATAGTGGGCCGCACAGGCTTCCACATCTTCCGCAACCATCCGAATGTGGTGCGAGTGCTGCTCATCGCCGACTACAACGCTCGAGTGAACCACGTCAGCGAGAAACACGGCATCACCAAGATGAACGCCCGCAAGCGCATCGATAACGTTGACCGTGAACGCGAAGAATACACCAAGAAATACACGGGAGTGTCGCGCTACGACGCCCGCAACTACGACTTCGTGCTCAACGTCACCAATATCCCGGGCTACCACGTGGCGGCGTTCCTTGCACAAAACGTGAGAATGAAATTCATGAATAAATAATACATTTTTCTTGTATTTCACAAAAATTTTGTAATTTTGTAGCTTGATTTAATTTGTATAATTATGGCTACACGTTTACAAAATTTGAAGAAAATAGCCGCTCTGACAGTGGCTTTGCTAGCAATTTCATTGGGCTTGAACGCCCAGACATGGTACATCATGGGTGAGTACATCTGGAGCCCTCCGCATCCACAGGGAACCTACGAGATGACTCATTATACTGCAGATGACACCGAAATCAACGGGGTGACATACCATACCATCTACGTCCAAGAGACCAGCGCACTGGTAGGTGCCTACCGCAACGAAGACAACCAGGTTTATTACTGCAAATGGAACGGCTCGTCATACGACGAGGAAATTATGCTTTACGACTATGACCTCGAAGTCGGCGAATACTTCAACGACGAGAGCGAGCACCCGATGCAGGTCACCGCAGTATCAACAATCATTGACCATAACGGCATGGAGAGAAAGAGAATCGACTTCCGCTTCATCGGCCTCGACAACGAGTCGGAATACTGGATCGAAGGTGTGGGAAGCAACCGCGGATTCGTCTTCATGGGCCAGTACGCCCCAGATCCGTCAGGCGACGGCGACATCTTCCACCTGCTATGCTACCATATCGGTGAAAACCTCATCTACACCAACCCGGAATACAACACCTGCGACGTGGATGAGATTGCAGAAAACCTCGCAAACAACAACGTCAGCATCTATCCTAACCCAGCAAAAGATATCGTTAAGATATTGAACGACAACAACTTAAATATCACCAACGTCGAAATCGTCGACCTCACAGGCCGCGTCGTGCTGAGCACCGACAAAACCGACGGCATCGACATCAGCGAGCTCGCCGAAGGCCAGTATTTCGTGAAGATCTACGGCGAATCGACTATAGTGAAGAAACTGTTTATTGCAAAATAAATAATCACAATTATATGAAAATCAGACATTTAGCTATGACATTAGCACTCGCGACAGCTCTCGTAAGCTGCGGAGAAAAGCAGGAAAACAAATCTTGCTGCGAACAGAACTGCAAGGAAGACTACGCCGCCCTCGCCAACCAGTATGCGAAGGTGACATTGACAACCGACATTAGCCATCTTTCCCAAAATGAGGTGAAGATGCTCGACCTCCTTTTCAGGGCAGGAACATACATGGATGACATCTATTGGCATGAGAATCTCGGCGGATGCAAAAACGAGTTTTTGAATAAAATCGAAGACACCAACGCCCGTAAATACGCTGAAATCAACTATGGTCCGTGGGATCAGCTCGACAACCGCCGTGTCTTCATCCCGGGTTACGGCCCTAAACCGGAAGGCGCAGGCTTCTATCCTACCGACATGACAAAAGAAGAGTTTGAGGCATGGGATAACCCTGACAAGACCAGCCAATACACCATCGTTTACCGTGACGACAACGGTCAGCTTCAGACCATGTGGTATCATGAGGCTTTCGCAAACAAAATCAACAAGACAGCCGCTTTGCTCATGGAGGCTTCAGAGCTCGCAGCTGACAAAGAGTTTGCCAACTACTTGAAACTCAGAGCCCAAGCGCTCCTCACCGATGATTATTTCGCATCCGACATGGCTTGGATGGACGTCCGCAACAACAACGTCGACTTCGTCGTGGGTCCTATCGAGAACTACACCGACGGCTTGTTCGGCTACAAAGCAGCTCACGAGTCATTCATCTTGATAAAAGACCAGGAATGGACAAAGAAACTGTCACGTTACGTGTCATTACTGCCTGAGCTTCAGACCAAGCTCCCTGTCGATGCAAAATACAAACAGGAGAAACCTGGTAGCGACGCTGACCTCGCCGCATACGACGTGATATTCTACGGTGGCGACTGCAACATGGCATCGAAGACCATCGCCATCAACCTGCCTAACGACGAGAGAGTGCAGCTCCAGAAAGGCACACGCAAGCTCCAGCTCAAGAACGCTATGCAGGCCAAGTTCGACAAGATCGTGGTCCCGATTTCAGAAGTCTTAGTCGCTCCTGAGGCACGTCAAAACATCAAATTCGAGGCTTTCTTCTCAAACGTGATGTTCCACGAGGTGGCACACGGTCTGGGCATCAAGAACACCCTCGACGGCAAAGGCACTGTGCGTCATGCACTTAAAGAGCAGTATTCAGCCCTTGAAGAGGCCAAGGCCGACATCCTCGGCTTGTTCCTCGTCACCAAGCTCAGCGAAATGGGCGAGTACAAAAACTCAACACTTGAGGAGAACTACACCACTTTCATGGCTGGCATCTTCCGCTCGGTGCGTTTCGGCGCAGCATCAGCCCACGGCAAGGCTAACATGATAGAATTCAACTACTTAGCCAACGAAGGCGCCTTCACACGCGACGCTAACGGCTTGTACAACATCGACTTCCCGAAGATGAAGCTCGCAGTCGAGAAACTCGGCGGCGCCATCCTCGTGGCACAAGGCAACGGCGACTATGAGTTCGTAAAGAACTGGATCGCCACCGACGGCGTCATCAAGCCGGAACTCCAGAAAGACCTCGACAAGATCGCCGGCAGCGGCATCCCGAAGGACATCTGGTACGAAATGGGAATAGAATACCTTAAGAGGTAAGAATTATCAACAATAAATCTAATAAATCAAAATGAAAAAATTATCAGTTTTCTTTGCCATCATCTTCGGTATGATGGGCATCGTGCGCGCTGACGAAGGCATGTGGTTGCCAATGTTCGTCGAGCGTTTGAACTACGTTGACATGCAGAAAATGGGTCTCCAGCTGACACCAGAGGAGCTCTACAGCATCAACAACAGCAGCCTGAAGGACGCCATCGTCGGTCTTTCAAACGGCGCAAAACCACGCGGTTTCTTCTGCACAGGCGAGATCGTGTCACAGAACAGCCTGCTCTTCACCAACCATCACTGCGGCTACAGCTCAATAGCAGCCCTTTCGACAGTGGAGCATGACTATCTCAACGAAGGCTTCGCAGCCAAGAATTTCAGCGAAGAGCTTCCTGCTGAAGGCGTCTCAGCATCGTTCCTCATCAGAATGGAAGACGTGACAGCCGAAATCCTCAGCGTCATCACTGACGACATGGACTACATGGCAAGACAGAAAGCCATCGGCGAAAAAATCAAAGAGTTAGAGGAAGCCGCATCGGAAGACGGCAAACTCAACCCAGTCATCAAAGGCTTCTTCGAGGGCAACGAATACTACATGTTCGTCTACAAGACCTACACCGACGTGCGTCTTGTGTTCACAGCAGCACAGTCAATCGGCAAGTTCGGCGGCGACACCGACAACTGGATGTGGCCTCGTCACACCGGCGACTTCAGCGTGTTCCGCGTCTATGCTGACGAAAACGGCGAGCCAGCTGAGTATTCAGAGAACAACAAGCCTCTCACTCCTAAGTACAACC
The DNA here is from genome assembly GCA_017645275.1 of Bacteroidales bacterium. GTDB lineage: Bacteria > Bacteroidota > Bacteroidia > Bacteroidales > F082 > Limimorpha. The sequence goes on from JAGCPH010000004.1 coordinate 9,550, forward strand.
TCCCAATCAGCCTTGATGGCGTAAAACAGGACGACTTCACCATGATCTGGGGCTTCCCAGGCTCAACAGAGCGTTACATGTCATCATACGGCATCAACTACAACGTCGACGTTTTCTATCCTATCGTTTACGAAGTGTTCAAAGCTGAAACCGACGTCATGGACGAATACATGAAGGTTGACAAAGCCGTCAATATCGCTTACGCTGACAACAAAGCAGGCTTGGCAAACACTTGGAAGAACTTCGAAGGCCAGATCACTATGCTCCGTAAGAACAAAGTGGCTGAGCGCAAGGCAGCTCTCGAGGCAGAATTCACAGAGTGGGTCAACGCTGACGAAGACCGCAAGGCAGAATACGGCGACGTGCTCGAGACTCTCGAGGTGATGTACGCACAACTCGCCGAAGTGGCTCCATACCTCTTCTACCCTAACTTCACTGCACAGCTCAGCCCAATGGCAACAGCAGCTGAATTCTCAGAGTATTATCAGGTTATGACAAGCAAAGAGTCTTCAAAAGAAGACAAGAAAGCAGCAGCCGAGGCATTGAAGGAAATCGATGTCGACGCTATGTTCAAAGACCTCGACGCACGCGTTGAGAAAGGCATGCTTATCGCTGTGATGAACATATACGGCAGCAAATTCGAGAACGACGAGCTCCCTGAAGCTATCCAGAAACTCATGAAGAAATACAAAGGCGACTGGACAGCATTGGCAAACGACATCTGGGACAAATCAATGTTCAGCAATGCCGAAACAGTGAAGGCCTTCATCGAGAAGCCAAGCGCAAAGAAACTCGAGAAAGACCTCGCTTACGTGATGTACAACGCTTTGATCGAGCAGCTCTACACAGCAGCACCGGCTTACAGAATCGCCAACATCGCCATCGCTGAGGCCGACCACGAGTTCGTTAAGGGTCTCCGTGAGTTCTACGCAGCCACACAGCCTGACAAGGTCCTCTATCCTGACGCAAACTCAACATTGAGAATGAGTTACGGCTCAGTGAAAGACTACAGCCCAGCTGACGCTATCACATACGACTATGTGTGCACCGCCAACGGTATCCTCGAGAAATACATCCCTGGTGACTTCGAGTTCGACGCCCCACAGCGCCTCCTCGACCTCATCGAGACACGTGACTTCGGTCAGTATGCCGACGACAATGGCGAGCTCATCACCTGCTTCTTGTCGACCAACGACATCACTGGCGGTAACTCAGGCAGCCCTATCATGAATGGCAAGGGCGAACTCATTGGCTTGGCCTTCGACGGCAACTGGGAAGCTATGAGTGGCGACGTCAACTTCGAGCCTAAACTCCAGCGCACTATCAACGTCGACATCCGTTACGTGCTCTTCGTCATCGACAAGGTGTACGGAGCCACCAACCTCATCGACGAACTCGACATCCACAAAGCGATGCCGGAACCAATAAGAGTTGAAGAAGAATAATTCCTCACCCCTCACGGGGTTCGGGATAACAAGTGGCGGCTGCCCTAAGGGCTTTAATGGCATTAATGGCGTTAAGGCCCTTAAGGTGGCCGCTGCTATTTTTTATCAAAATTTTGATGAAATCATAAAAAATTCCTATATTTGCAGTTTAAATTCATTCTTAAATGAAGAGATTTACTGCAATATTATTTCTGTTTCTCCTCTCGCTCAGTGCGATGGCGCAGCTGGAGGTAAAACCGGGCTCGTTTAAGGAAGTGGCGGGGTTTGTCAATATAAATATGGACATCCAGACCGACGACAACGACGTGCCTTTTGCCGTTTTAAAGGTCAAGACCGAGAACATCAACGACAAACAGCGTCGCGAGCTGCTTTTCCAAGGCGATGCCGCCACCTTCATCGAATGCGAGTACAAGGTCGGAGAGGTGTGGGTATATATCACATACAAAGCCACATATTTGAAGATCTCGCATCCCGACCTGAGCTCCACCGAGTTCTGGTTTCCGTTCGACATGCAGCCCAAGAAAGGTTACGAGCTCACACTCGTAAACAATGCCGCTCTAGCCACCGACGAAGAGACTCTGGAACGCATCAGGAAGCTGGAAGAAGCCCTGCGAAACCAGCAGGAGCCGCAAATCATATATGTGGAAAAACCTGCTGAACAGAAGCCTACGACTCCGACAACACCTAGACTGCCTTGGAACACCTTTGTCACTTTGAATTTGTCGAATAACACATACAACGAAGCCGCTTTCGGTATTACCGCTGGCACCATGAGGAAAGCCGGCTTTTTCGTCACTTTAATGTCGAATTTCAATCTCAAATATATGGGCGGAGAAAGTTCCTTGAATCATAACAACAGCGAATATATTCAGAATTACATCGACAAAAACGGATATAGTTGTAAGAGCGAATACATGTCATATTCGGCAATCTTTGGTATGATTTTCAGGGTTTACGGCCCCATTAACATGAAATTTGGAGGTGGTTTCAGTTCCAATTCAATGATTGTTACCGTCTATGACAACAGCTTTTTAAACCAGCAATACTGGGTCAGCGATGTTAGCTCCTACGGCTTCGGCGGTCTGGCCGGCATACAGGCGCACTTGGGCAGGTTTGTCATCTCGCTCGACGGTGCCACAACCAATTTTAAAGTTTATGAAGCCAGAATAGGTATAGGTTACGGATTTGGCAAAAAACAATGATTATGAAAAAGTTAGCGATAATTTTAATAATGGCGGCAACGCTTTTTGCGACAGGATGCAAGAAGTTGCCTGAGTTTACATCAGGAAATGGTAGCAGTGGCGGTGGCGACACCCCGACAGTGGTAACCCCTACAGTTACAACGGTGGAAGCGACGGAAATCACCGAGACTTTTGCCATGTTGAACGGTGTTATCACAAATTATGACGCGAATTACACATACGAAACAGGCTTTTATTTTGGCACCACAGAAGCATTGGACAGTTTTATATCTGCCGATGACTTTGGCCATGGAGCATTCGGTACAAAATTCGCCGGATTAACAGCAAACACGACATATTATTACAAGGCCTACGCCATCATCAGCGGTGCAAGCTATGAAAATGCCGGATACGGCGAAGTGATGAGCTTCACGACACTGGGAGGAAACCAAAACTATTCTGAATTAATAGTTGGAAGATGGAAGACATCTGATGGTGGCCATTATGAAGTATATAATACAGATGGTACCGGAAAACTGTGGGATCCAGCCGATGACGTACAAGAAGAAGAGGCCGACACATTCGAGTGGACCATTGAAGGAAACCATATGACGCAAATCATTCATTTGTATGATGGACAGAGCGTTGTACCGCAGTACTGCAACATCATTGAATTAAGTGAAACAACCTTCAGATACAATAATGATGGTCGGAGAACACAGTACGAACTGACACGTGTAGAATAATCATTTCGTCGGCAATGCCGTAGAGACGGATGAAAATCCGTCTCTACACAAGAATTCCGCATTTTTTCTCCCTAAATTTTGCAATCTCATGATTTTTTCATAATTTTGCACGATTAATAATTTAAATTATGAAAAAACTCCTTACCATTATCCTGATTTTCACGACATGGTTCGCTACAGCACAAAACCCAGGCGAAAACATCAATGTCACTCATTATGAAATCCATCTCAACAACATCGATTTCACGAACCATACTTTGGATGCCGTGACGACCGTCACGCTGACAACGACAAGTGCTGTCAACTCCATCGAGTTGGAGCTTAAAGCATTGACAGTCAGCGATGTGACATCAAACGACGCCAGCGTCAGCGGCTTTGCACAAAACGGCGACGTGCTCACGATAAACCTTGCGACAGCATTGTCTGCAAACACAACAGCCTCATTCACAATATCTTACGGAGGCAGCACCTTCAACGACGGATGGGGTGGCATCCTCTGGAGCGGCAATTACATCTGCAACATGGGCGTGGGCTTCACCGAAGTGCCACATAACCTCGGCAAAGCATGGTTCCCTTGCGTCGACAACTTCACCGACAAAGCCACATACGACGTGTTTGTGACCGTGCCAACTGAGACAACAGCTGTCTGTGGCGGCAACCTCATTAGCAACACCGACAACGGCGATGGCACTCACACCGTGCATTACGCTGTAAATCAAGAGATTGCAACATATCATATCTCGTTTGTGGCAGGCGACTACGTCGAATGGACCGACACATACCAAGGCATGAACGGCGACATCCCTGTCAACGTGTACGTCAAGCCGGCACAAATCAACAAAGTGGAAGGCACCTTCGTACATGTGAAAGACATAGCGAGCTATTTTGAGAACGCCTACGGTCCGTATCCATTCAACCGCATAGGCTACTCCATCACCAGCGTGGGCTGCATGGAACACGTTGATAATATAGGCATCACCAGCGGCGTGCTCACTGGCAACACCGACGAGGAGAGCTACGTGGCTCACGAGATGTCGCACATGTGGTTCGGCAACAAGGTGACCTGCGCCCGAGCCGAAGAGATGTGGCTCAACGAGGGCTTCGCACAGTTCTGCGGCATGAGCTACCAGGAAGCCATCTATGATGAAGAAACCTATCTTGATGATATGATAGCCGTCATGAACACATCGGTAATTAGTTACGACATAAGTGAAGGCTGGCTGGCACTCAACAACGTGCCGCAAGACAAGACCTACGGCAACACCGTCTACAAAAAAGGCGCCACCGTCGTCCATACCCTGAGAAACTACCTCGGCAAGGAGCTTTTCAATGAGGCGATGCGCTATTACCTTAACAAACACGCATATCAGTCGGTCACTTCGGAAGACTTGCGCGACGCCATCACCGAATATACCGGCATCGATATGACAGGCTTCTTCGACACATATGTATTCACCTGCGGCGAGCCTCATTATGTCATTGATAATGTTAATGTTACACCCAACGGCAACAGCTTCGATGTGGAGGTCTTCACCAGCCAGACACACCGTCACAGCGACCATATCGGCAACGGCGTCATCCTTGAACTCGACTTCATGGACCAGAACTGGAACATCGTCACTGACACCATTCACTGGGACGGCCGCAACGGTCATACCGTCAAAACCATTGATTTTGAACCGATTGCCGTGTTTTGCAATTACAAGAAAACATGCCTCGATGCCCGCACAGATCGCAATTCTGTCATAAAAAACACTGGCGATAATATAACTACCTCGTATTTCCGCACAAATACCCTAAATATCACCGACTCAACATTCTTGCGCATTGAAAATCATTGGGTTGGACCAGATTATTCATTAAACGCCAACCAATCGGAACTCACATTTTCAACCAAAAGATATTACTCCATTTTCCGTGACGACAAAGGCCAAGCCGACATCAACGGAGTGTTTGAATATACAAAAACATACGACAATGATATAATCCATACGGCTAACGATTCAACGATACTCCTCTATCGTGAAAATGCCTTAACACCTTGGCGTTCAATACCTTACTCATTTGAAGGAAACTGGAAGATTGGAGAATTGACAGTCGACAACTTGCTTTCAGGCGACTACACTTTCGCCGTCATCGACAAAAGCACTTTGGGCCTAGAAGAGGTTCCTGCCGACGCAAAACGACTGATTGTCACGCCAAATCCGGCTGTTGATTATGTAAAAATCAGCACCTGCAATGACAACTCCGAGATTTGCATCATCAACTCATTGGGGCAGACAGTGAACACGTTTTCCGTTAAGGAGAAAGAAATAATGATACCCGTAACCGATTATAAATCAGGCGTTTACTACATAAATCTCCTTGACGACAAGAAAAATCTCATTTCTACCGAAAAATTGGTCAAGAGATAAGATTTTTTCGTAATTTTGCATCGAATTCGAATTTTTTTTTATTTATTAATAACGTTATTATCAAATTATGAACCCAACTCATATTGAACACATTGGAATTGCTGTCAAAAGCTTAGACGAGTCGATTCCAGTTTTCGAGAAAATGCTCGGAACGAAATGCTACGCCATCGAAGAAGTCAAGGATCAGAAGGTGAAGACTGCTTTCTTCAAGGTTGGTCAGACCAAGATCGAGCTTCTTGAGCCTACATCACCTGAGAGCACCATCGCTGCTTTCATCGAGAAAAACGGCGGCAAGGGCGGCATGCACCACATGGCTTTCGCAGTGGAAGGCATTGAAAATCAGTTAGCTGAAGCTAAAGAAGCTGGTTTCCGTCTCATCGACGAGACACCACGCGGCGGCGCTGAAGGCCTCACCATCGCTTTCCTGCACCCTAAGTCAACAGCAGGCGTCCTCACAGAACTTTGCGAAAACAAGAACAAATAATAAAATATCAGAAAATGTTAATCGAACAGAAAATTCAGGAGTTGTTGGACAAGCGCGCTCTTGCACGCCAGGGTGGCGGCGAGAAACGTATCGCTTCACAACATGAAAAAGGAAAGTACACCGCTCGCGAACGCATCGCCATGTTGCTTGACGAGGGCAGCTTCGAGGAGTTCGACATGTTCCTCACACACCGCACCACCGACTTCGGTCTGGAGAAGCAGGTGTATCTCGGCGACGGCGTCGTGACAGGCTACGGCACCATCGACGGTCGTCTCGTTTACGTGTATTCACAGGACTTCACAGTGCTCGGCGGCTCTCTTTCAGAGACCATGTCGAAGAAGATATGCAAGGTGATGGACCAGGCCATGAAGGTCGGTGCCCCTATCATCGGCATCAACGACTCAGGCGGAGCACGTATCCAGGAAGGTTCACGCTCATTGGCAGGTTTCGCTGAGATTTTCCAGCGTAACATCAACGCATCAGGCGTGGTGCCACAGATCAGCGCCATCTTCGGTCCTTGCGCAGGCGGCGCAGTGTATTCACCGGCATTGACCGACTTCATCCTCATGACAGAGCAGAACAGCTATATGTTCCTCACAGGTCCGAAAGTCGTGAAGACAGTGACAGGTGAAGACGTTGACACTGACCAGCTCGGCGGTGCTTTGGTGCACAACCAGAAGTCAGGCGTGAGCCAGTTTATGGCAGCCACAGAGGAAGAAGGTCTGCAGCTCATCCGCGAGCTCGTGTCATATCTTCCACAGAACAACCTCGAAGAGGCTCCGCGCATCGAATGCAACGACCCTATCGACCGTAAGGAAGACTTCCTCAACCAGTTGATTCCTGACAACCCGAACAAGCCATACGACATGCAGCAGATCATCCACGCCATCGTGGATAACGGCGAGTTCCTCGAGGTCGCAAAAGACTTCGCTAAGAACCTCATCGTCGGTTTCGCTCGTTTCGACGGCAAACCTGTCGGTATCGTCGCCAACAACCCTGCATTCTTGGCAGGTGTTCTCGACATCAACTCATCACGTAAGGGTGCTCGTTTCGTCCGCTTCTGCGACGCCTTCAACATCCCGATTGTGACATTGGTCGACGTCCCTGGCTTCTTGCCTGGCACAGTGCAGGAATACGGTGGTGTCATCACCCACGGCGCCAAGATGCTGTTCGCCTACGGCGAGGCTACAGTGCCAAAGGTCACCATCACCATCCGCAAGTCATACGGCGGCTCACACCTCGTCATGGGTTGCAAGCAGCTCCGTGCTGACATCAACTACGCATGGCCTACAGCAGAAATCGCCGTCATGGGTCCTTCAGGCGCTGTCGAGATCCTCAACGGCAAAGAGATCTCAGCCATCACAAATCCTGATGAGAAAGCCGAATTCGTGGCAAAGAAAGAACAGGAATACCGCGACAAGTTCGCAAATCCTTACGATGCTGCAAAATACGGCTACATCGACGATGTCATCGAGCCACGTAACACTCGTTTCCGCGTCATCAGAGCCCTCCAGGCACTTGAGACAAAGAAAGACACCAACCCACCTAAGAAACATTGCAATATTCCACTCTAGGTCAAATTGACAATTGATAATTGAGAATTGACAATTTATAATTGAAAATTTTAATTGAATAGAATATGAATGTGTTAGCAATATTATTATCAGCTGTCAGGGAGCCTATCGCCACTCACGACTGGGTCGTCACCATCGGTGGATTCTGCATCGTGATCACGGCCTTGGTCATCCTTTTCCTCATCTTCACAGGATTCTCGAAACTCATTAACCACGACTTCAAGAAAGCCAAGAAGGAGAAGAAGGTCACCGAGGCTCCGAACACCTCAACAGCAGCGGGCTGGAAGGTCGACGAAGACCTCGCAGTGGTTATCGGACTTGCTCTGGCATTGTCGAAAGACGTGCACGATGAGGAGTCAGGTTTCGTGACCATCCAGAGAGTCGAGCGTCGTTACTCACCATGGAGCTCGAAGATTTACGGATTAAATGGTTTAAACAGAAGAAATTACTAAGCAATGAAGAAATTTAAATTCACAGTCAACGGAAAAGAGTACGAAGTCGAAGTGAAGAGCTACGAAGGCGAGAACGCCGAAGTGGTCGTCGACGGCACTCAATATAATGTAACAGTCCAGCGTGAAGAGGAAGCAGCTCCGGCCTACGTCGCTCCTAAGCGTCCGGCAGCCAAACCGGCAGCAGCACCTAAGCAGGAGGCAGCACCGGCAGCTTCAACACCAGCCGACGGCTACAAGTCACTGGCACCTCTTCCGGGCACCGTCATGCAGATCTACGTCAACGTGGGCGACGTCGTGAAACGCGGCGACAAACTCATGATGTACGAGGCAATGAAGATGGAAAACAACTTCCTCGCCGAGGTCGACGGAACAATCAAAGAAATCAAAGTCAGAGTGGGTGACAACATTCTGCAAGGCGCAGTATTATTTGTAATTGGCTGATTATGAAGAAGAGACTCAACGTTAAAAAGAAAGCTCTGCTCATCGTGGCGTTGGTGGCCATCCTGCTCGTGCTCCACGGCATCATGACATCGAGCCCGGTGATGGCTGAACACGTCTTCAGCTCGTCACAGGCAGCAACGACAGAGCTTGCGATGGACACTCAAGACGCTGAAATGCAGACCATTTCGGCAGGCGAGGCCATCAGCGAAGGAATGTACTCCTTCTGGCAGTTCACCGGTTTCCGTAACTGCACACGAGGCAACCTCATCATGATTCTGGTCGCCTTCGTGTTCATCTTCCTCGCAGTCAAATACGATTTCGAGCCTATGCTGCTCATCCCTATCGGAGTGGGTATCATAGTGGGTAACATCCCGTTCATCCAAGACTCGTATACCTTTGATTTACAAGGCGCTTTGGCAGCATTGTCGAAGATCGAGATCCAAGGCAACTCCACATTCGACCTCACCGAGGCACAGAAGTTCTTCGTGGGACTCTTCGCAGGGCAAGACACGCTCAACTGCCAGCAGGCTCTCGACCATTTCCATGAGATGATCAAGACAAACCCTGACCAGCTCGCAGCGTTCCTGCCAGCCGGCATGGACCCGACAGCACCTAACACAGCCAAGTTCTTCGACAGCCTCATCAGCCAGGTGTTCAACATGAACATCCAGACCGGTGTGTATCAGAAAGGCTCAGTGTTGAACTACCTGTATTTCGGCGTTCGTCAGGGTATCTATCCTCCATTGATCTTCTTGGGCATCGGTGCAATGACCGACTTCTCTTCACTTATCTCACAGCCACGCTTGATGATCCTTGGTGCAGCCGCTCAGCTCGGCGTGTTCATCACCTTCATCAGCGCACGTGCTTTGGGCTTTGACCCACATGAGGCAGCCGCTATCGGTATCATCGGCGGCGCTGACGGTCCTACCGCTATCTTTATCTCGACAAAGATGGCTCCACACCTCCTCGGTGCAATCGCTATCGCGGCATATTCATACATGGCTCTCGTGCCTGTTATCCAGCCGCCTATCATGCGTTTGCTCACCACCAAGGAAGAGCGCTTGATCAAGATGAAAGAGCCTCGTATGGTCGGCAAGACAGAGAAAGTCATCTTCCCTATCGTCGGCTTGTTGCTCACCACTTTCATCAGCCCGTCGGCACTTCCACTTTTGGGTATGCTGTTCTTCGGTAACCTGTTGAAAGAGAGCGGTGTCACAAAACGTCTCGCCAACACAGCAGCCAACCCGCTCATCGACATCGTGACCATATTGTTAGGTCTCACCGTCGGTGCTTCGACCCAGGCTGACGTGTTCCTGACAGTCGACTCACTCATCATCTTCGCTTTGGGTGCTTGCTCATTCGCCGTTGCAACATTCGGTGGCGTGTGCGGCGCCAAGCTGATGAACCTCTTCTGCAAGGAAGGCAACAAGATCAACCCTCTCATCGGTAACGCTGGCGTGTCGGCAGTGCCTGACGCAGCACGTGTTTCCGAGGTCGAAGGTCAGAAATACGACCCATCGAACCACCTCCTCATGCACGCCATGGCACCTAACGTCGCTGGTGTTATCGGCTCGGCAGTGGCAGCTGGTATCCTTATGAGCTTTATTGGAATTTAATTAAGTCACTAGTCTTTAGTCTTTAGTCGCTAGTTATTAGTACTAAAGACTAAAGACTAAAAACTAAAGACTAAAATGTTACTAATCGGTATCGCCGGCGGCTCTGGATCCGGCAAGACAACAGTAGTGAAAAAATTGATGGAGGCACTCCCGGAAGACTCCATCTCTGTGGTGTCGCAGGACGCCTATTATTGGGACAACGGCAGCCTTTCGCCTGAGGCCAAGAAAGAGATCAACTTCGACCATCCGGATGCCATCGAATGGGATCTGCTGGTGAAACATCTCGACATGCTCAAGGAAGGCAAGACCATCCCGATGCCTATCTACACCTACGTCACATGCGCCCGCTCGCAGGAAGTCATCCCAGTGAAACCGACAGAGGTGGTGATAGTGGAAGGCATCCTCATCATGACATGCCCTGAGCTGGTAAAACGCCTTGATATCAAGATTTTTGTGGATACCGACGGTGACGACCGTCTGATGCGTATTATCCGTCGCGACATCGAAGAGCGCGGCAGGACCGTGTCGGATGTCTTAAGACATTACGAAACCTTTGTAAAGCCGATGCACAACCAGTTTATCGAGCCGACAAAACGTCTGGCCGACATCATTATCCCGCAAGGCGGATCAAATCAGGTTGCGATCGATATAGTTGCAAGCCGAATCAGGATGCAACTGAGTCAGATGAAAAACGGTCAGTAATTATTCTGACAAAACATAAGCATAACCCCTGCCCTGGTATTTCACCTTCTTGAGGTCACCACGGCGGTTGGCGAGTTTCACGAGGCACTGGTTGATTTTCGATTTCATCTTCACCTCGTTCATCTCAATACCCATAGCTTTAGCCTTAGCCATAGCTTGGTCGTATATCTCCTTGCTTGTGGTGGGTTTTCCGTTTTCTTTAATAACATCAATGATAATATTATCCCAGGTTGATAATGGATAAGGCTTGCGCATGTTAGCTGGCCTGTAGTTATCAATTATCAAACTTTCCGACACCCCACCGATCATTTTTGTGAGTTCGTCGATTTTTTCGTTAAAAAACTCAATTTTCGCGAGATTCTTTCTCACTTCGGATTTAAACTCCGCAATCAAACCGATAATTTCTTCTTTCGAGAGTTCTCTAGATTCCATTGCCTAAAAATAAATTAAACAGTTATAAAAAAGTATCGCAAAAGTAGGCAATTATTTCGAATATTGTACTATATTTGCAAAAAAAATTTATAAAAATCTTATGAAAGAGATTATCAGCTTCCTGAATCTTATCGTTGAAAACAACAACAGACCCTGGTTTCAGCAGCATAAAGATTTGTATATCAACGCACAAGGACGTTTCAACGCCATAGCCGAGCAGATACTGGCAGGGGTGCAGAAATTCGACCCTCTGACACGCGGTTTGACCTTGAAAGACTGCACTTACCGCTTCTACAGGGACACCAGATTCTCTCCTGACAAGTCCCCATACAAGCGACATTTCGGCTTGTTTATCTGTCCGAACGGCAAAAAATCGGGCTTGGCGGGCTATTATTTCCACGTCGAGGGCGAGGGAGCCGAGTATCTCGGACATCATGGACTTTACCCCGGGATGTACATGTGCGAGCCTTATATTACTAGGAGTGTGCGCGAGGACATCAGCACCAAGGGCGACGAGTTTGTGAAAGCCCTGAAGAAAGCCAAGAACTTCGACCTCAGCTTCGCTGCGGCGTTGAAAAAGGTGCCGAAGGACTACCCTGCCGACCATCCTTACGCCGAATATCTGAAGTTGAAAGACTATTGTCTTTATGAAAATATCCCTGACGACATGTTATATTCCGACCACCTGGTGGAATGGGTCGTCGAGGAGTTCAGGAGCTGCTACGACTTCAACTCGTTTTTGAACCGCGCGGCGCTTTTCGCGATGGAAAACAAATAATTTTAATTTTTGATGCAGCAAAACCACCTTCCTTTCGTTAAGAAGATGTAAAACGAACGAAATGTTAGGATTCAACATTGTTTTGGAAAGGGCAAGAAATGGACGACAGGAGTCGCTAATGAGGTTGTACGACCTCTGTTGCGACACGGTGTTCAACGCCTCATACCGAATAGTGCTGAACGCGCAGGATGCCGAGGAGATAACTCAGGACGCGTTTCTGAAGACATTCGCCAGTCTTGACAATTTCAGTGGCTCGGAGAGAGATTTCGTCGCTTTTGTGAAGACGATAGCCATCAACAAAAGCATAGATTTGTTCAGGAAACACAGCCGCGAGCCGTTTTACGAGGAAATCGACTACAAGACGTCGGATATAGAGGACGACAACGACGATTTCGAAGATTATCCGATAGAGAAGATAAAAGAGGCGCTGAACAATCTGCCCGACGGCTACCGCCTGACGATAACGCTGCGCCTGATTGATGGGATGGAATTCAGCGACATCGCGAAACGAATGGGAATCAAGGAATCGACAGTGCGGTCGCAGTATGTTAGAGGATTAGAGAAGTTGAGAGTAACAATTAATGGATGCCCTAAAGGGCAGAAATCCAACAAAATCTAATTTAAAATCTAACAAAATATTCTACGAAAAACATTTTGAAAGATTTTTGAAAAGATTTTGATAGATTTCTCGCCGAAGGCGACCGAAAAATATGAATGAATATGAATATAGAAGAAAAGATTCGGAAAGAAAGAGAGGCATTTGACGACATGAAGATGCCGGCGGGCAGCCGCGAGAGGTTTGAGATGTCATTTCGAGCGCAACGAAGTGGAGTCGAGAAATCCTCTTCAGATGACACGAACAAAAAGGATTTCTCCATTTCGCTCCGCTCCAGTCGAAATGACATTTGGTTGACATTCACCACGATCGCAGCGGCGGCGGTAGCCATTTTATTGGTGATTTTCGGTCTGAACCGATATGGACAAATGTGGAAGGAATCGCCGCAAGTGGCTGATAATAAAGTAGTTGAGATGCGTCAATTTTACGATGAGAAGGTAGAGGAAGCCATCATCAACCTGGAGGACGTGATGGAGAATGTTGACGATTCAACAAAGATGCAAATCAATGCGGTGATACGCGATCTGATGAACATGGGCGACGTATTCGCCGAGATGGCACCACTGCCTGAAGACCGCCAGATGGCGTTAACCGAACAGATGTACGACAACAAGTTGAGAACTATAGAATTGATTACAGAACAAATTAACAAGTAAAGATTATGAAAAAGATTTTGATTTTAACAGTTTTGATGTTTGTGGCATTCTTCGCTTTTGCCAACAAATGGAGCGACAACAATCATTACAACTACAAATTCGAGGAGCAGAAAACCATCGAAAAGACTTTCGACGTGGAAGCGCTGCCAAAACTTATAATGGACGGCATCTACAGCGATTTCAACATCACCACATGGGACCAGCCGCAGATCGATTTCAAGGTGAAAATCACAGTGAAAAGCGACCGTGAAAGCACAGTGCAAAAACTGATGGAAATCATCGAGGTGGAATTGAGCCAGAGCTCTAACACAGTGAACGCCAAGACCATATTCAACAACAAGTCAAACAAGTCGTACAATGCCTCTATTTCAATAAAATACAATGTGCGAGTACCGAAAGACGTGCTGTTTGACTTGAAGACAAGATACGGCGACATCACCATCGACGAGGTGCGCGAGAAGCTGAGAGCCGAAGTGAAATACGGCGATTTCAAGGCCGACAATATTATGATTGACACATTATATGACAATTCAATTGAGGTGAAATACGGAAACGTCAACATCGATGTGGTGAAAAAAATCTACTTGGACCTGTCATACGGCGACGCCAAGATCAACAATTGCGACTACATCGACGCGACTGTGAAATACGGCAAGATTTTCATCACAGATTTGAATAAAGGGATATTGGAAATCAAATATTCGGATGCCAGAATCGACCAGGCCAACAAAGTCAAGTTCGCGAATGTGGGTTATTCAGACGTGAAGCTTAGAAACGTCAAAGACAAGCTGATTGCCGACTTGAAATACTCTGATATGAGCGCTACAGTGACGTCATTGAAACCCAGAATTGAAATTGACGGCGCATATTCCGACGTGAATTTGTACCTCAATGAGAACGCCTCGTTCAACTACAGGATGTCATCATCGTACGGCGACATCACTTTCAAGGGCTTCTTCGACGAGAAAAGCATTGGCAGCAACGGCACGTACGGCGATGGTGAGCCCGGTTATCTCGACATCTCCACAAAATTCGGCGACGTCGATATCAGAAAGGACAAATAATCTTTTTTTCATACTTTGAATTTTTTATGCCGAATTTTTATTTTCGGCATAATTTTTATTATTTTTGTAACGTTAAATGACTACGTCATTTCGACCGACCGCAGGGAGTGGAGAAATCACCGGCATTGAAATGATACGAAACAATTAAAAGGCGGTGATTTCTCCATTTCGCTCCGCTCCAGTCGAAATGACAAAAAAACATTAAAAAATGAAACGAGCAATATTATTAATAGCTACTATCTTATTGTGTATCAACACATTGATAGCGCAGCACACAATCACTGGAACATTGGTCGACGACACCACCAACGATCCATTGATGTTTGTCAACGTCGGCTTGATACGTGCCGCCGACACCGTTTATGTGAGCGGAACAGCATCCAACGACAAGGGCTTCTTCAAGCTGGAGCACGTCCGCAACGGCCAGTATATCCTACAGATTACTGCTATAGGATATGAGAACTACAAGAACGTTCTCGACGTCACCGAAGACATCAATCTTGGCACCATCAAGATGCATGAGGGAGCGGTGCGATTGGACGAGGTAGTGATTGTGGAGAGCAAGCCGCTTTTCGCCAACGAGGGCGAGAAAACGCTTTACAACGTGAGCGAGGACCCGTCGATACAGACGGGCACGCTGTCGGACGCTCTTCAGAACGCCCCGGGTGTGGAAGTCGACGTGGAAGGCAACATCACCTTGCGAGGCGTCTCGTCAGTGGAGATCTGGATCAATGGTAAACCGTCGCATCTCAACGAGGAGAACCTCAAGACGTATATTCAGCAGCTGCCTGCAAACGCCATCAAGACCATCGAGGTCATCACCAATCCTTCGGCGCGTTATGCCTCGAAGAGCGACGGCGGCATCATCAACATCGTGACCAACGTCAACGTGCAGAAAAACCAGTTTGTAAGCTTCGGCGTGCGTGGCTCGTCACGTCCCGACGTATCGCCTTGGGTATCATATGTTTACGCCACCGAGAAGCTGTCGTTCAACCTTTATCTCAACGGAAACTACCGTTACAACAAAAATGAGAACAACGGCTACAGCTACTCGTTCATGGACAGCGAAATCAACCCTGGTGCGCTCGACACCACGACAACGACACGCTACTACGGCAAAGGCAAAGAAAACAGCTTTGGCGGCGGTTTCTTCTTGAATTTCCAGTATAACATCGACACCATGAACAACGTCTCGGTATGGATGGGCGGCTGGCCCAGCTGGAGCAACAGCGACAGCTGGCAGGACTATTACCGCAACGAGTACCGCGACAATATGATTCACGAGCGCAACCATTACTACACCCTAAGCGATGCCACTGGCGATTTCATGGGCTTCAACGGAGGCGCGGAATACCAGCATCTGTTTAACAATGAAGGACACAACATCACCTTCAGCTTGAACGGAGGCTATTGGGGAGGCCACGATAACAGCACCAATGCGAGGACATATTTCAACCCCGACGGCAGCGTGCAGCGACTCTCAGGCTATCGCAACAACTATCGCTTCGGCGATTTCAACTACGATGCCAACATCGACTACAACCTGCCATATATCAAAGGAGGCGAGATAGGACTTGGCGTGTCATATTCGCACGATCCTGACAACTATCACATCATTTACGATACCTTGATAAATGCCTCGACATATGTCAACGACAATCTGAGGACACTCGACCGACTGAGTTGGAGCAATGAATTCGACGCTTACCTCACCATACAGCAGAAATTCGGCAATTTCACCATCAAACCTGGTATCAGAATGGAGTTTGCCGACGTGCATTGCAACATGGACGGGTACATGATTGACCACGAATCGAAGCAATACGTCAACTGGAGACCGTCGATTCACATGTCATACAGAACCAAATCGATGCACAATTTCAAGCTGAATTATTCCAGACGCATCAATAATCCGAACGCTCGATACCTCACAAACTTCATAGAATACGAACAGGAGAGCGTCGATATGGGTAACATGGATTTGAAATCGGTATATACAAATTCTATCGAAGCAGGCTGGACTAAGTTCTTCATGAAATTCGGAAGTGTCGGATTATCAGCGTATTACAGAGATTCAGACGGTGCCATCAACAATGTGACGGAGAACTATTACGACACTTTGTTCTTCAATCGTTGGGTGCGTGCCACCAAGCCATATAACGTTGATAATTCGTACAATCTCGGTTTTGAGGCGAACATCATGTACCGTCCAACGGGCTTTTTAAACGTCAGACTTTACGCTAATGTGTACGACTCGTACTATTCAACGAAGTTCTATGGACAAAAAGTGGAGAGTGAGATGTGGTCGTATAGTCTGCGTCTGAACGTATGGGCGAAGCTGTGGAACAAGCTAGAGGTGCATGCCTCAGGTTTCTATCGTTCACCTACGCAGACGCTTTACGCAGAGCGTGAGGCCTCATACGCCATCAACTGCGGCTTGAGAGCCGATTTCTTCGACAAGAAAATGTCGGTACATCTGAATGTGAACGATATCTTCAACTGGAACAGATGGGACAACAACACCAGCAACCCGTACTACATATCATACAGCTCGTATAGGTTCAACAGCCGTTCGATCAGTGCAGGCGTGACGTTCCGTTTCGGAAAGATGGAGCTCGAGAGACAAGCACGTGAGGGCGGTGAAGATATGGGTGGCGATATGCCAACAGGAAGCGGAAAATAAAGTGTAGAGTTTAGAGTTTAAAGTTTAGAGTAGTTTTATAGTTTAGAGTTTTATAGATAATGAAAAAACTATTATTTATATTAGGAATTTTACTCGTTTTTGCGGGATGCGAGAATGAAAAGAAACCGACGCAGACCACGACGCAGAAGCAGGAGAAGAAAAACGTGGTAGTACCGGCGTTTGTTGGTGACTCGGCATATTATTTTGTAAAACGTCAATGTGATTTCGGGCCACGTGTTCCGGAAAGCGAGGCTCACGAGCTCTGCGCCATTTGGATGATAGAGACACTGAGAGGCTATGCCGACACGGTGTTTGTGCAGGACTTCAGGACACGCATCTACAATGAGCGCGGCATCGACGGAAAGAACATCATAGCCTCGTTCAACCCCAACGCCAAGAAACGTATCATCGTCGCAGCGCATTGGGACTCAAGACCTTACGCTGACAACGACCCTGACGAAAAAAACTGGGAGAAGCCCATCGACGGTGCCAACGACGGTGCCTCAGGCTGCGGCGTGATGATGGAGATGGCACGTGTGATGCACTCTCACCGCATAGCCGACAACGTCGGTATCGACTTGATATTCTTTGACTTGGAAGACTACGGTGCCCCGAAATGGGCCGACGAGAGCCTGCATAACGACTTCTCATGGGGTCTCGGCTCACAATATTGGTCGAAGAAGCCTCATGTGGGCGGTTACTCTGCATATTACGGCATACTGCTCGACATGGTTGGGGCAAGCAATCCGCGTTTCCCGAAAGAATATTACTCGCAGAGCAACGCCGCATGGGTGGTCAACAAAGTGTGGCGCACCGCACGCGACATGGGATACGACGATTATTTCACCAACGAGCTAGGCGACCCTATCAACGATGACCACATCTACATGATGCATTACGCGGGCATCCCGACAGCCGACATGATTCACCTCATCGGTGATGATGACAGGACATCGTGTTTCTTCCCGTACTGGCACACGATGAAAGACAACATCGAATGCATCGATGTCAAGACGTTGCAGATGGTTGGAAACGTGGTGATGAAAGTCGTATACAACGAGTAACGTCATTTCGAGCGAAACGTAATGAAGTGGAGTGAAGTCGAGAAATCACCGGCATCTAAATGATTCAGAATTAATTGTTTGGCGGTGATTTCTCCATTCCGCTCCGCTCCAGTCGAAATGACGAGTTCTATTTCACGAATTTTTTTCCATTAAGGATATAAACTCCTTTATAGTTTTCAGGTAATCTAGTGCCGAGACAACGGCCTTCTACAGTGTAGAATAGGTTGTCGTTCAACGTATTAGCTTCTACTGGTATCTCCCCTATTCCGTCGTCACCGATGAATGGGATGTATGTGACGAGACCGTAACTCGGGTCGTCGACCTGATGGACGATGTGGTTTTCGATGATCTGCTGGTCAGTAAAACCCCAATCGTTGCCAACCGCCATGATAGCGCAGCCAGAGTTGTTGTAGAGATCATACTCTGCCGACAGGCCATAGTTATAGTTGTTGGTAATCACATTATTACCCCAATCGTCTTCAGTTCCGAGGTCGATATTATGCATATAGATAGCGGTGATGCCCCATAAGTTGCCGGTAATCACATTGTTACGGATATATGCCGTATTGTAAACCGCGCTGCCGTTGATAGATATTCCGCTGCCGCCGTTCATCGGGTTAGACTCACAGAAGTTGTCGACTATCTGGTTGCCCACTATGACCGATGAAATATTAAAACCTTGCTGGTTATAGCCATAACGTCCGTATGTGATGAGATTGTCTTTCAGCAGGACTTTTGTCGAGCCGGTATTCACGAGGTCGGCGACGGAGACACCTCCCACAAACCAATGGGCGTTTTCACCTGATATCTCGTTTCCGACTATACGGATGGTGTCGTCGCCACCCGGACCAAGGTTGATCTGCGGCATGTTGAGGCCTTCTGTCGTGACATTGCTGTTGATGAGGCAGTTCAGTATCTGCACCGATGCCCTTCCGTTGGCTGGAGAGCATACTGCCGGGCCTTCGTTCCAGGTGAAGCTGCAGTTTTTGATGACAGGATCGCAGTTGAACACGTCCAGCACGCCACTGGCGTATTCCCTTGAGAAAAATATAAACTGCGAGTCGTCGATGGTGACATCCGACTCTATCAGCTTGATGCCTGCGCCTTCATTGAAATAGATTCTCTTGATGTCGGCTGTAGCATTTTCAAACCTCATGCTGAACTGGCTGCTTTCATTGCCATAAATCCATACTCTGTCATTTCCGGTATTCTCGCAAATCATTGAGCCCTGGATAGTTATAAGAGCCCCAGATGCTTCTATCATCTTGACTTGGTCGTCGATAAGCAACACGTCATTGGTCGAGATCGTCAAATCGGCGGTGACAGTAAAACTCTTGGCACTTGCTTCCACCACCGTGCCGTTGGTGACGTTCACCAGATCAGGGAAGGTGTAGGTGGTGCCATTGCCTGGACTAATCCACTGAGCGTTAATCGCCGAAACGAGTCCACTGACTAATGCTATTAATAAACATAGTCGTTTCATAATAAACAAACATTGTTCACGTCATTTCGAGCGAAACGAAGTGTAGTCGAGAAATCACCGGCATCTGAAAGATTCAGAATTAATTATTTGGCGGTGATTTCTCCACTTCGGTCGAAATGACGATGGGGTGTTATTTCTTAATTGCTGCTATACCTGGTAATTCCTTGCCTTCGATAGCCTCGAGGAGGGCGCCGCCGCCTGTTGAGACGTATGACACCTTGTCGGCGAGGTTGAACTTGTTGATACAAGCCACTGAGTCGCCGCCACCGATGAGTGAGAAAGCACCGTCTTTTGTAGCCTCAGCTATTGCCATTGCGATAGCCTTTGAGCCTTCAGCGAATTTGTCGAACTCGAACACGCCGCAAGGGCCGTTCCAGAGTATGGTCTTCGAGCCTTTGATGACCTTTGCGAACATCTCGCGAGTCTTCGGGCCTATGTCCATGCCTTCCCAGCCGTCAGGGATGTTCATCGGGTCAACGATCTGAGTGTCAGCGTCGTTTGAGAACGCGTTGCCAGCCACGGTGTCGATTGAGAGCACGAGGTTGACGCCTTTTTCTTTGGCTTTTGCGATGATATCGAGAGCGAGATCGAGCTTGTCGTCTTCGCAGATTGAGTTACCAATCTTACCTCCGAGAGCTTTCTTGAAGGTGTATGTCATGCCGCCGCAGAGGATGAGGTTGTCGACCTTGGTGAGCAGGTTCTCTATGATGTCGATCTTGGTGGAGACCTTAGAGCCGCCCATGATAGCGGTGAACGGGTGTTTGATGTCGTTCATCACCTTGTCGACGGCAGCCACTTCTTTGCCCATGAGGTAGCCGTACATCTTATGGTCAGCGTCGAAATAGTCGGCGATGAGAGCTGTCGAAGCGTGGGCGCGGTGTGCTGTACCGAAGGCGTCGTTGATGTAATAGTCGGCGTATGAAGCGAGGGTCTTGGTGAACTCTTTCTGAGCTGCCTTGACCTCTTTTTTAGCCTCGTCGTAACCTGGCTCGCCTTTCTCCACTCCGCGTGGCTTGCCTTCTTCCTCAGCGTAGAAACGGAGGTTTTCGAGCAACATCACCTCGCCAGGTTTCATGGCATTGACAGGCTCTGCCGCCTTCATGCAGTCGTCGACGAAGATGACAGGTTTGCCGATGAGTTCCTCGAGGTGTTTCAAGAGCGGTTTGACCGAATATTTCGGGTCTGGGTTCTTTTTCGGACGGCCGAGGTGCGACATGATGATAAGCTTACCATTGTCGTTCAACACCTTTTTCAATGTAGGCATTGCCGCACGCATACGGGTGTCGTCGGTGATGTTGAAATTGTCGTCGAGTGGCACATTGAAATCGACGCGCACGATGACGCGTTTGCCTGCGAAGTTAACTTGATCGATGTTTGTCATAGTGTAAATTTTTAATTGTTATATATTAAATTTGAATTTTTAATTTCCAAAACAAGCGAAGATACGTTTTATTAACTGTTTGATACTGTTTGGCTTAGGCAGATTCTCCTCCTCCACTTCCGAAAAATCGGTATCGCCGCGGCGGAGATATTGCCGGGTGAAGGTGCCTGAGCTGATGCCCCATTTAAGCTGGAACATCTTCTTACCTTTGTTTTTGCGCATCCTCTTTGTCGATTTGCTTCCGAAGTGATACACGAGGCTGTTGCCTACGCCAATGAAATCGCGCACTCCGGCGTGCCACAGCTTACGCGAGATGTCGGGGTCGGAGTACCAGCCCGGGTGGAACTCGACGCTCATGCCGCCGACGAGGTCCCAGCAGTCGAGAGGCATCACGTTGGGTGGCCAGGTGCTTCCACGCCAGTCGCTGCGGGCGAGACCGGCATATTCTTTCAGCAGGTCTGCCTCACGGAACGACTCTATGTCGGTGCCGTAGTCTTTGACGACCACGCAAGGATTGTCACCAGTCGGCTCGATGAGGGTGCTGGAAATCATGAAATATTTATGTGTATCACGCTGATTGTCAGTCAGTTGATTGATACGTTCAAGAATCGGTTTGTCCCAGTTCGGCAAGAAATACATGTCGTCGTTGGCATAAAACACGAACTTGGTGTCGATGAGGCTGCGGCAGGCGTTGAGGGCGTAGCAAATACCAATGTTTTCTTTGGCATAGATATAATCAAGTTGTTGATTCTCAACCCATTGCAGCGTACCGTCCACACCTTCGTTGATAGCCACGATGATCTGGTGGTCGTAAGCCGAGTTGCGACGGATGCTGTTCACGCAAAGCTCGATATACTTCAGATTGTTCCACGTCGGGATGATTATCGTGAAGCAGTAATCCTTTTTCTCGGCACGTTTATATTTCTCAAAACTTATCATAACTTCTTGTCGGTCAATTCTTTAAGTGTTTTATATTTGAGCTTTGTGGCTTTCGCGTTGATGCGGCAGATATGGAATCCGTCGCGGCCGTCGAGGAAGCCCAGCTGGAAGAAATAATGCTGCACGAAGGCAAAAATCGGTGACACCACCATAAAAAATCCGGCGTGACGTTTCCCTTTCATGAAGTAATGTTGTCCGCGCATCTTGGCGAACTTAAACATCTGATTCTCATAGTCTTGCGCTGTCGCAAACGAATAATGCAGCAGGTCGCCTTGGAGCACCGTCTCTTTGATTTCCGTAGAAAACTCTATCGTTTCGTGAATCTCGCCCTGCCACTTCCCCACTGTGCGGTTCCAGATACGTATTTTACGGTCAGGATACCAGCCGCAGTGACGGATCCAGTGGCCGCAGTAGTTGGTTAGGCGGTTCATGCTGAACACTTCGTCGTCGGAGAGGCGTTGGTTTGTAAGCCCAGAAATTGAGTTTTTCAGCTCTTCTGACAGTTCTTCGTCGGCGTCGATGCTTAGAATCCAGTCGTTGGATGCGAGGTTGTTGGCGAAGTTTTTCTGTTCGGAATAGCCCAGCCAGTCTTGTTTTACAAACTTGACGTTGAACGACTTACAGATTTCTTCGGTGCGGTCGGTTGAGCCAGAGTCGACCACGACAATCTCATCCGCGACATCTTTTATTGATTCGAGGCATCGGGCTATGTTACGTTCTTCGTTTTTTGTGATTATGACGGCTGTGAGCAGCATTGCACAATTTTTTGCAAAGGTAGTAATTAATTTTAAGATTTGCAAAAAAAATAATGAGATTCCTCGCCTAACGGCTCGGAATGACAGCCATTGTCATTCCGAACGAAGCGAGGAACCTCATTGGAGATTCCACTTCTTCACTATTTTATACACAGCGCCATCGGGTCTCAAGATACTCTGGAACAGTATTATTTCTTTCACTTCCTGGTGGATGTAGGTCTTCTGCTCGATGGCCTGGACAACCTTCTGGAAATACTGTTTCTCGCAAAGGTCTTTTATGCGCCCAAGGGTCAGATGCGGCACAAAATTTTGTCTGTCACGTTGATAACCGATGCTATCGAAGGCGGTCAGCACATCTTCTTCGAGGCTCAACAACTCATCGGGCGTCTGCTGCATGCCGAGCCATAGCACACGTGGGGCGTAACGAGCGCCGAAGATGCCTGTCCGGTTGAAGTCCATGGTGAAACTATGATGATTTTCAATGACTTTCGTAACTGCCTCGATGATTCTCGGCTCGTCTTGAGGGGGTGTCTCGCCAATAAATTTCAGGGTGAGATGTATATTTGTAGGTCGCACCCAATTTATCATTTTCTCATGCGACAAACTACGGCGTAAACCGTCAAGCAGCGGTTTAAATCCGTTGTTTTCGGTATTTATCGGAATTGCAAGAAATAATCTTTTCATATTCTATATTTTCTCTCACAGATTTCACAGATAATCACAGATTTTTTATTTCATAATATCTTCCACAATTTCATTTAGTTCGCTAAAGCGAACAGATTCCACAGATTTTTCTGTGTAATTTCTCGCTTTAGCGAGTAAATAACCGTGAAAGAACTATCTGTGTTAATCAGTGTAATCTGTGTGAGATTTTGTTCTACATTTGTTTATAGTCTTCAGCGAGACCGCCTTCTGATGTTTCACGATAGAGATATGGGATGTCGCGACCTGTCTTATTCATTGTGTCCACCACTTTGTCGAATGAGACGCGGTGTCTGCCATCGCTGAATGTCGAGTATATGTTGGCATCCAGGGCGCGTGCTGCTGCGAAGGCGTTACGTTCGATGCATGGTATCTGGACGAGTCCGCACACTGGGTCGCATGTCATGCCGAGATGATGTTCGAGAGCCATCTCGCAAGCATATTCTATCTGTGCCACGCTGCCGCCAAAGATCTGGCAGGCCGCACCAGCCGCCATCGCACATGCCACTCCTACCTCGCCTTGGCAGCCGACTTCGGCACCGGAGATGGAGGCGTTGGTCTTCACGATATCACCAATAAGACCTGCGGTTATCAGCGCGCGAAGGATACGCATCTCGTCAAACTCATAGCTCTTAGAGATGTGATACAGCACCGCAGGCAGCACTCCGCAGGAGCCGCATGTGGGCGCAGTGACGATGAGTCCGCCCGAAGCGTTCTCCTCAGAAACAGCGAGGGCATACGAGAACACCAGACCACGGTTACGCAAGGTGTGATGCTGATAGCCCATGGCCTTGATATGATATTGCGTGGCTTTTCTGGCCAGATTCAACGGTCCGGGCAGACGGCCTTCGGTGGCGAGACCACGCTCCACAGCCTCTTTCATGGCAGCCCAGACGTTTCTCAGATGGTCGATGAGGGTCTCATCATTCTCATTATCAAGCACATACTCCCAGTAAGTCTTACCTTTCTCCTCGCACCATTTCATGATGTCGGTCATCTTCGTGAGCGGATATATATCCGGCAGGTTAGATGGCTTGCCTTCCTCTTCGAGGGCGCCTCCGCCAACGCTGTAAACCGTCCATTCTTCAAGGACTTTATTCTCTTTATCTAAAGCCTTGAATGTCATTCCGTTAGGATGATAAGGCAGGAATATCTTCGGCTGCCAAACGATGTTCACCGGTGCATGAGGCTGCAACACCTCAAGGATGGCGACGTCGGTGAAGTGACCTTTGCCGGTGGCGGCGAGGCTTCCGTAGAGTGTGACCTCAAACGAGGCTGCGTCAGGATGACGCTCAAGGAACTGCTCAGCGGCGAAACGAGGGGCCATAGTGTGGCTCGACGACGGGCCGTGACCTATTCTGTAGATTTCTTTAATTGTTTGCATTGTTTTTCTTTTTATGTTTTCTAGTTTAAAGTTTAGAGTGTAGAGTTTAGAGTAGTTGAAAAGTGTAAAGTCTTAAAGTTTTTAAGTGTAATGGCCTTTTAAACCATCCACTCTAAACTTTAAAACTGCTTTCAACTCTAAACTCTCAACTCTACACTTTTAATATTAGGTATTGCGTTTATCAATTTTTTAGTATATTCATTTTTCGGGTTGTTAAAAATCTCATCGGCGTCGCCGAGCTCCACTGGGCGTCCGTTGTACATCACGAGGATGCGGTCTGACATGAAGCGGACGACGCTGAGATCGTGGGAGATGAAGATGTAGGTGAATCCGAAGTCTTTCTTGAGGCGGTTCAGCAGGTTCAGCACCTGAGCCTGCACCGACACGTCGAGAGCCGACACCGACTCGTCGCAGATGATAAGCTTCGGGCGCACCGCGAGGGCTCTTGCTATGCAGATACGTTGCCTCTGACCGCCCGAGAACTCATGCGGATAACGCTGATAATGCTCAGGTTTCAGCCCTACCTCGGTGAGCAGCTCGCACACCTTGTCACGACGACGTTTGGCGTCAGGTTCGAGGCCATGCACCGACATCGGCTCCGCTATCGCGTCGCCGATGCGCATCTTCGGGTTCAGCGACGAATAAGGGTCCTGGAACACTATCTGAGCATGCTTGCGATATTCACGCAAGTCGTTGCCTTTCAGCGACATCACGTCGTTACCTTCGAAGATAATCTTGCCATCGGAAGGCTCCACTAATCGCAGGATAGAGCGTCCGAGGGTGGTCTTGCCGCAACCTGATTCGCCAACTAAGCCTAAAGTCTCGCCAGGATACACGTCGAAAGTCACATCATCGACGGCTTTCACATGATCGTAGACACGGTTGAACACGCCTTTTTTGAGCGGGAACCAAGTCTTCAGGTGCTCGACTTTTAATATAGGCTCGCGGCTGTATATTTCTTTCAGATGAGAGTCTCTTTCTTGTTGAGTGACAATGAGTTGCTGCTTAAAATCGGCGGTGTCGCTCCAGGTGCCATCAAGGAACTCCTTTACGATGGGGAGGCGACGCAGGCGAAAATCCATGGGAGGGCGGCAAGCTAACAGCCCCTTAGTGTAGGGGTCGCTAGGGGCGCTAAGGACTTTATAGGAAGGGCCAAATTCGACGACGCGGCCATCGTGCATAACCATGATATAATCGGAGACCTCAGAGACAACGCCGAGGTCGTGAGAGATGAAAATCATCGAGAGGTTGTCGCTTTTTTGCAGCTCCTTCAACAGTTTCAGAATCTCTTTTTGGACAGTTACATCGAGGGCGGTGGTTGGCTCGTCGGCGATAAGAACTTCAGGGTTGCATGCCAGCGCCATCGCTATCATCACACGCTGTTTCTGTCCGCCCGAGAGCTCGTGAGGGTAGCTTTTGTAAATCGCCTCGGGGCGTGGAAGCATCACTTTTTTGAAAAGGGATATCACTCGTGCCTTCGCCTCTTCTTCGGTGACATTTTCGTGGGCAAGGATGGCTTCGGTAACCTGAAAACCGCACTGGAACACGGGATTGAGCGAGGTCATCGGCTCCTGAAATATCATGGCGATACGTTTGCCTCGGACGTCGTGCATATCTTTTTCTTCGAGATGCAGAATATCTTGCCCGTCGAGGGTTATCTCGTCAGCCGAAATCCTTGATTGTCTTTCGTTTAGCAGCCGCATCACTGCGAGGTTGCTCACCGATTTGCCCGAACCCGACTCGCCGACGATTCCCAGCGTCTTCCCTTTCGGCACCTCAAAACTGACACCATGCACCGCCTCGTTCCATTCACCGTCGCGAAGGAAACTGATTTTCAAGTTCTTTATTTGAAGCAAAGCCCGAGTCATTTTGTTTTGTCCTCCTTTTTGTGTTTTAAGTTTAGAGTTTAAAGTGTAGTGTTTAGAGTAGTTTAAAGTTTTTAGTTGAAAGTTTAAAAAGTTTATACACTTTCCACTTTAAACTCTACACTTTTTCAACTACTCTACACTCTAAACTATCAACTCTACACTTTAAAATCCCTCTAATGGAATCAGTACCGTTGGTATTAGCAATATTCCTCCTATTATTATAAGCATCAAAATAAATTTCCACACCCATTTGAACCATTTCTGGTACGGGATTTTCGCCACTCCCAATGCTCCAATTAAGACACCGGAGGTAGGCGTTATCATGTTGGTGAAGCCGTCGCCAAACTGGAACGCCATCACCGTGGCTTGACGGCACACCCCGATGAGGTCGCCAAACGGAGCCATGATAGGCATGGTGATTGCGGCTTTCGCCGAACCCGACGGAATCACAATGTTGATAAGCGTCTGGATGCCATACATTATCTCGACCGACGCCACCTTGCCGAAGTCGGACATCGATTTCGACAAGCCGTAAAGGATAGTGTCGATGATGCCGCCGTCCTGAAGGATTATCACAATTCCGCCCGCCAAGCCGACAACTACTGCCGCAGACAAAATATCCTGCATTCCCTCGATGAAAAGTCGGGCTATGTCGCTGGCGCTCTTGCCGATAGCCACGCCGCTGCAGATGCCCATGGCGAGGAACAGCGACGCGATCTCCATCACATACCAGCCGTAGCCCATCACGCCGACGATGAGGTAAACTATGGTGTAAAGCAGCATCACCAAGATGAAGCTGTGCACCGTTTTCCGTAAGGATAGGAAACCTAAAATGGCGAAAAGACCAGTCAAAATCGGGATGATTGGCATGGTTAAAGCTCTTTTGCCTACCGTCAAGGTCGTTTCAGGGTTTAAAACCGAGAAAACCACCATCGCGACAAGCAGGAAAGCATAGACAAACCAAGCCTGTCGTGGCACATAACGCTCAAACTCCTGTCCTTGCGCCTCAGTGTGCTGCCGCCAGTAAGCGTCATCGTCGTACATGATTGACGAAGTTGGATTTTTCTTGACTTTATGCGCATAATGCAACACGAAGGCGATGCCGAAGATGTTGATAATCACCCAACAGAAGATGCGGTAGCCTATGCCCGAAAACAGCGGCACGCCCGCGATGCCTTGCGCGATACCTATTGTAAACGGATTCAAAATAGCTCCAGCAAAGCCTATATGTGCCGCCACATACACCATGCAGAGACCAACAATACTGTCGTAACCCATTGATATTGCTAATGGTATCACGATAATCACAAAGGCGATACACTCCTCGCTCATGCCAAAAACGGCTCCGAAGAGGCTAAAGAGCAGCATTATCAGCACAATGATGATGTTGTCGATGCCCAAAAATCGTATAAACTTATGATTTTCAAGTCGTTGCGTAAATCTTAAAAAAGAAAAGATTCCCATGTCGATGGCTCGGCTTTTGTTCATAATCCAGAACGCGCCTCCAATCATCAGGATGAAAACGATGATTTTCGATTGTTGCACAAATCCGTTGAAAAGTGCCGAAAACACCTGCCACGTCTGCGCCTCAGGATGGAAATCCTGCTGATATTCAACAGGTAGCTCGTTTTCATAATAGAACTGCCCGTCCACGTACATCCCCGGCTTGATGAACCAGGTCATGATGGCGGCAACCACTATTATGCAGAAAACGATGACGTAGGTATGCGGTACTTTTCGCTGTGACATAAAAGAGTTTCCAAAAGTTATGCTAAATTCACCAAATCTAGAACTGAATAAACACGTGTTAAATGCTCGAAAGTGAAATACTGTTCATCAAGAATCATCCAATGGTTTCTTTCTTTTACAGGAAGGTTTTTGATGTCAGGAAAAAAAGAAACCGGAACGACAATCTCGCGACCGTCGGTCAAACGTGCTATCATCATTCCTCGGCGGGCAGTGAAATTCAAATCCTTTATACCCACTTTAATATTTTCCATTTTGCACATTTTATTATCTCCTTATATTTCAATGTCTTTAAATTCAGTTTTTTCTCCTTTAAATGTTTTTGTTATTTGGTCGTTAATAAACTCCCAATGGCGGTCAATAGCATCCACAAGCATTTTATTATCTTTTGCAGATAATTGTGATTCAGCGATTTCCACACATTTTACGCCATTTGATTCTATCCAAATTTTTGCCACAGAATTTAAATGACGTCCTCCTTTTTTGAATACATGCACATGTCTGCGGTTATCTTTAACATCAACAGATATCGACACCAAAATAAACATTTTCAAGAACGCTAACTGTCCCATAACTTTTAATTTTTAATTCCAATTGCAAAAATAACAAAAGTTTTAATTATTGTTTCTTTTTTTAATAATTTTTCGGCAAAAATACAACTGGCGGTTTGAATTAGTCGTATGAAAAATGACTAATTTTTGAATGGTTTTGCAAATTATTGATTGTCAATTTGTTACAATAGCAACAATGACAGTTTTAAGGCTTTTTAATTGTTAAAAAATTTTAACATTTCGATGTAAATTGTTTATTATCAACAAAAAAGCCGCCACAGTGTGACGGCTCTACAGGATGCCCACCGAAAAATATCGGATGGTTAGGGTTTATTTGAATTAGTTCTTTGGCATATAGATGAACTGTTGTGCGGTCTCAGGACAGCCAAACTTAACATCATCATAGTTATTCACCCAAAAGCCGACATCTAACATTATAGTGGAGCCCGGATTATTTGTTACCATGGGGAAAATGATTTTTTCATCAGTATCTACAAAGGATCTTAGCCTAACAGATGAGCCGCTATTATTAGGGTTGTTGAGCGTAATAGTTGGGGCTGCTGTGAATTCAATATCACCGCAGACGCTTTTTGTACTGCTTTTGCCAATTGTAGAAACAGCGTAAGTGCCACAGGTTGCCGTTACGGTTCCACCACTGATGGTGATATTGCCTACTGCGTTGGTAGAAGTGGCATAATTGCTTGGCCCGGCGCCGATGGCAGTGCCGCCCGGGTTTCCACCATCATTAACACCGCCTGTTACAGTAACACTTCCGCCAGTAATAGTAATATTACCTACACGATTCGTACAAGTAGAATAGCAAAATCCTGTTCCGATTCCGGCTCCGGCTTTGGAGCCATATGCAATTACAGTTCCTCCGTTGATGGTTATGTCACCCATAATAACTGAACTACTTGAATCAACTGGGCCGACACACCCTGTACCAATTCCGCTGGTGAACGTTCCTGAACTATTGGCAGTAATGGTACCGCCGTTAATGACTATGTTACCTCCGGAATAGCTGGTTCCGCTACACTGGCTGAGCCCAATGCCGGGCGACTGCGTACTTCCAGTTGCTGAAAGAGACCCAGGACCGTTGATCGTGAGCGTAGTCCCACTTTCGCCGATTTGAATGCCAGCTTTAGAGGATCCCCCATTTGTGGTATTATTCCCCACTAGATTGATGGTTGCACTTCCCAGACAGGTAAGACCAGGATAGCTGCTGGATGTTCTATTGATTGTTGCATTCTCCAACGTGATGGTGGCACCATTGGCAATGGAAATCTGAACATCGCGGCTGAGCGTACCTATTACTGTTTGGCCGTCTGTAATTGTTTTATTTGCAGTAACATCACCAAGATCAACAATGTCGGTAGGGGTATTTACAGTCATAGAAATCACATCGCCACTTTCGTGGTAATATTTATTGGATTCTATAGCATGAATAAGAGGACGAGAACCTGTATATGTAGTGTATGTGCCGTTATTTGCATAAATCGAGCCAGCCGACCCAGCTGACAATTGTCCCTGCGGAAGCACGATAGCCCATTTTGTTGCAGGAGAGCCACTGCCGCCTCTCATTTTAATTAAGCCACCATCTTCCGAATTGACACTGTAGCTGAAACCATTATCAGAACCAGTTGGAGTGGCAAAATTAACAGATACCTTGTTGTTCATTCCTGTTATGCAGATAGCAGCAGAAGAAGGTGTTGTTACGTTGAACTTCATTATGGAGCATTTGCATATCAGCTTGGCTGAATAGCTGCCTGCGCCGTCGTATGGTCTAGTGGAATGATTGTAGGAAATGACAGGATAACTGGTTGTTTGATCAGAAATATTGACTGTAGCGGTGTTTCCGACGATAGTTGGAGTGAAACCTTTGCCTCCGAGAAAATAGAAATGCAGCGGTTGTTTACCGACAACTGATTCGATGTTTACTGAGCCGCTGAAATAGCCAGTGTTTTCGCCTGTTGAAGTGTAAGATAGCGAGCCGACATAGGCGTTGTTATAGCCGACATATACGATGTCACCTGTTTCAAATTTAACAGAAGCCATGTCGTTTTGCCCATTGTTTGTAGGATCAACAATGACTTTTGAATTGCCGCCATCGACATTTAATGTGATACTAACGCTGTTTGATGAGGTTGGGGTGACGGGTTCGATCATTTTCTTTTTGCAGTTTGTCAGGCAAAGAAGCATAACTAGAGCTAAAAACAAAGCAGCGCCATTATTATGGGACTTATGAGTCGCATGGGTCTTATAAGAGTTTCTGCGACGATAAATAGCGTAGCCTGCGCCAGCGGCTGTAAGAATCAAAAGTCCGCTGCCCAGCGGCACGGTTTCGCCAATGCCCCAGTTTGAAATGCCGCCTTCATCGGTGATGTCGATGCCATCAGTGCGGTTTTGATAGTTGTCGTAGTTGCCTTTGAAAAAGCCGTCGTTTCTTTGGGCTAAAGCTGTTGATGGGGCGATAATGCCGAGCAACATCAGCAGGCAAAAAAGCAGAACTTGAAGTTTTGGTGTTTTCATTTTTATTTGTTAGTTAGTTATAATGTTATCATTCTATCATAAAGCGACACCCTTAATGCAGCCGCTTAAGGCAGCCAAGGCCACCATAATTTCTCTAAATTGTTGATTATTAGTGAATTGTATAGGGGGCGCAAAATTACAAAAAAAATGCAAAAAACTTATAATTTTTTTAAAAATGTAATAATTCCTAATACTTAACGAACAAGGCGCACACTATACCCCATGTTGCGATTGACATCGCTTATTTCCGTTTCTCCTTGCCATCCATCCAAGCGATACGCTGTAGTGCTAGTGCATTCGCTACTCGACCAGTATAGGCACTCACTTCCGTTACCATAATCCACATACACACCGGTGCGGAAGTCCGCAGCCGGCAAGAACACAGCGCCTTTGGATTCCAATTTTTCAGCCCATTGGCTCTCTGAGTATTTATTATCATCCCAGTTACTATGTCTTACATTAAACATTAATGACTCATCTGTATAATAGTATGGCCACGACATCTCATATAAAACGAAATTATCAGGGAGAATAATCATACCGTGAATGTTATTACCACCAACTGTTATCGTGGCCAAACCATAGTAACTGTGCTCTATAATGTATTGCCATTGATCACGTGAAAGAGTGAACCAACCAGTCGCGGTATGATTTGTTAATGTTCCATGAAAATACACATCACCATAATCACCATTCCATGAATACCCATGGTTATTATTTGACGTGTTGGTAGGATTCCATTGTTCTGACGTACCTGACCATGTACCCCAACCGAAGAGATCGACCCAACCGCTGGTGTTCCAGGTGCCATTTGTTGTCTGGCAAACATCGTACTGATTCTCGGCAAAACGCCATTGGCTCGTGGAACAATTATACTGCAAGTTGCCCGGGGAAAAACGGACTTTTTGGGCGGGATAGTCGCTCACCGTGAACACATAAGAGTCTGTTCCTGTGATTTCCAACGCTTCGCCATCGTTTGAGTAATATCTGTTAGCCTGTATGCCTCTGAGGAATGTCATAGTGCCTTCTTTGGTTGCACCTTCGAATATCAGAGTAGTTTCGGTTGAAACAGAGGGAATCAAAGCGATATATTTGCGGTAAAATGCTAAACCCGTATTAATGCTACCTTTTGTATTCCCAATAATGGTGCCGGCTTTGTAATCGATGGTTGCAGTTGAATAAACATCATTGCCACGAAGATAGACATTATCATATGATGATCCCGTGTAAAACTCATCATCGTTGAAGTAAGCGATGGCGGTCTTCACTTCCAAATCAGCGGTGGCGGTATAGGTGGTTCCGCTGTTTGTCACTGTACCCTCACCAATAGCAACAACATAATCGGTGACAAAGTCGGTTCCAGCTGAATCTTCCTGGTTAGAGAAGTCCAATGAAGTGGCTTCATTATGTCGGCCGTTGCCAAGATAGAAGAAATAGAACTTTTCGCCTTCAGTACCAGCGGGCGCTTGGATTGTTCCGCTGAACGACAATCTGTTTGTAGCCGGAGTGGAGACATTACTTTTACCTGAGAGTTCGCCAAGATAGCCGTTCACACTACTACCAACGTAAATGTATTCTTTGGCATCAGCACTCCATCTGATACCAGGCACCGAGGGGTCGAAAATCGTTCTGCCTCCGCCGCAGCTCGCTTCGAGGGTCATGAAAACGGTGTCGCCGTCTGGGATTGTAGCGATGTCGTTCTTTTTGCAGTGAGTCAAGCCGAGAAGCATCAAAGCGGCTATCAATAATGTCGCACCATTTTTGATATTGCGTTTGCGACGTGTAATAGCGTAGCCTACACCGACTGCTGTCAGAATAAGCAAACCGCTGCCGAGAGGTATAGGATTGTCGTTTTGCATATTACCGATTGTGATGCCATTTTCGCCGTCGCGGTTTTCATAAATGACCTCGTTATATCGGAAAAACCCGTCGCTTTTCTGGGCTAATGATATTGTTGGGGTGATAACGCCAAGCAACATCAGCAGAAAAAGAAGCATCGCGTTAATCTTTATGTTTTTTTTCATTATTAGTTAATCAATGTTAAAAATTGGACAAAAATACAAATAATATCAATACAAAAATACAAATAATATCAATAAGTTAAAAATATTATCAAAAAATTGTGAAATTGAATGAAAAGTTGTAATTTTGCGGAAAGAAATTTAGTAAAAACATCATATTATGGTAAACTACAAAGATTTAGGGCTGGTGAACACCCGTGAAATGTTCGCTAAGGCTGTGGACGGCGGTTATGCCATCCCGGCTTTCAACTTCAACAATATGGAACAGCTGCAGGCCATCATCATGGCGGCAGTGGAGACGAAATCGCCAGTGATTCTTCAGATTTCGAAAGGCGCACGCCAGTATGCCAACCAGACTCTGCTCCGTTACATGGCAGAAGGCGCTGTGGCTTACGCCAAGGAACTCGGCTGCGAGCATCCTGAGATAGTGCTGCACCTCGACCACGGCGACTCGTTCGAGCTCTGCAAAAACTGCATCGAGATGGGATTCTCATCGGTGATGATCGACGGCTCGGCATTGCCATACGACGAAAACGTGGCGTTGACCCGCAAAGTCGTTGATTTCGCTCACAAATACGATGTGACAGTCGAAGGCGAACTCGGAGTGCTGGCTGGCGTTGAAGACGAGGTGGCAGCTGAAGAGAGCCACTACACCAAGCCAGAGGAAGTTATCGACTTCGTGACCAAGACTGGTGTCGATTCACTGGCTATCTCCATCGGAACATCACACGGAGCTTACAAATTCACTCCTGAGCAGTGCACCGTCGACCCGAAGACAGGTCGCTTGGTGCCTCCACCGTTGGCATTCGACGTGCTCGAGGCTATCGAGAAGAAGCTCCCTGGCTTCCCTATCGTGCTTCACGGCTCATCATCAGTGCCACAGGAAGATGTCGACACCATCAACAAATACGGTGGCGCATTGAAGGCAGCAGTGGGTATCCCTGAGGAGCAGCTCCGCAAGGCAGCCAAGTCGGCAGTGTGCAAGATCAACATCGACTCCGACAGCCGTCTCGCCATGACAGCGGCAGTACGCAAGGCATTCGCCGAGAAACCGGCAGAGTTCGACCCTCGCAAGTACCTCGGACCAGCCCGCGAGCACATGAAAGAGCTTTACATGCATAAGATTATCAATGTGCTAGGAAGCAATGACAAATTAAGCCATTAGTTATTAGCCATTAGCTATTAGCGGCGGCACTAAGGCCATTAATGCCATTAAGGGCGTTAAGGGCTTTAATGCCGCCGCAATTTTTTTTGAGTTTTTCGATGTTATTTTTATTATTTTCGCGACCGAAAAATTTTAATTTAAAATTTAAACTATTTAAAACTAATCTATAAAATGAAAAAATCTTTATTTTTCAAAAGGGCTTGTTTAGCAGTCCTTTGCGTGCTGTTTTCTTTCGCAGGAATAGCACAAACCACTTTTACCGCTGGTGATTTGAATTATAGCGTTAACGCTGACGGCGTTTCAGTGACTTTGACAGGTCATGTCGATGGCTATAACGCCACCGGTCCATTGAACATTCCTGAATCGGTCAGTTATGGGGGCAATGACTATGCTGTGACAGTCATCGGCAACTCCGCATTTATGTATTGTTTTTATCTGACAAGCTTGTCACTGCCGAATTCAATCATCACCATCGATGAAGCTGCATTCGCTTATTGCTCAGGTTTTACTGGCGATTTGGTTATTCCAGACTCGGTTGTCACCGTCGGAGCAAGCGCATTCTTCACATGCTATGCTTTTGATGGGGACTTGGTATTGGGTAGCGGTGTCACCACTATCGGTAGCTGGGCGTTTAATGATTGTGCCGGTATGACTGGCGTGTTGAACATCCCTAGCAACGTGGAGTCAATCGGTGAAGACGCTTTTGTTTATTGCAATTTCAGCGGAATGGTGGTTGATGCTGACAACCCGAATTATGACTCAAGAAACGACTGCAACGCCATCATCGTGACAAGCACCAACGAGCTGGCTTTTGGCTGCAAAAACACTGTAATTCCTAATACGGTTATCTCGATTGGCAAAAACGCCTTCAAGGGTATCACAGGAATGACAACGCTCAACATCCCGAATTCTGTGGAAACAATTGGCGACAACGCATTTGCTTTTTGCTTTGATTTGACAGGCGATTTGATTATTCCAAATTCAGTGAAAACCATTGGCGAAAGCGCATTTTTCCAGTGCGAAGGCTTAAATGGCAAACTTGTCATTGGCGAATCGGTCAATTATATCGGCGACTGGGCATTCAGGAAATGCTCACACATCTCGGATGCAGTGTCGTTGGCAACCACACCTGCCGAACTCGGAAACGACTTGGGTGGCATGGTGTTTGGTGAATTCGGCATGCCGGTGCTCACCGTTCCATGCGGATGCAGCGAGGCATATCAAAACTCAGCTTGGTACGACCCTATCGGACTGGTCGGTTTCTATGAGTTTGTTGAGGATTGCAGCGCAGTTACAGAGGCTGAAAGCATCATTTCAGCGGTTTACCCGAATCCTACTTCAGGCATCGTGAAAATCGAGGCTGAAAATATTCAGAATATCAGCATTTTCAATGCTATTGGCGAGAAGATGTTTGAGACAACAGCCAGCGGCGACAACTTTGAATATAACTTCAGCAACAACGCTTCCGGAGTTTATTTCGTAAAGGTTGAGACCGTCAAAGGCGTTGAGACAAAACAAATTACAGTAAGATAATATAACATCGAAAAACACGAAAGACTCGAAACTTATCGTCCTCGGTTTTTCCAAAAATTATTTGAACACGAATTTTACGAATTGACACGAATTATATCTTCACATGATTATTCGTTAGATTCGTGAAATTCGTGTTCATTATAATTTGAGGTATAAAAATTAGAGTTTTTCGGGTTTTTCGATGTGAAATTTATATATCTTTGCAGTGTAAAACTTAATACTATGAAAAAATTACAATTATTAGCATCTCTGGTGCTGATTGTTTTATGCTGTTTTTCCTGTTCTGGACAGGGTGGAATATCAAAATCAGAGAAAGAGCAAATCGCAGAAGTGATTGAAAATCATGACAAAACATTGATTTTCGTCGGCGCAAAGTATTGCCATGCATGCAAAAACATGCTTGAAACGAACATCAAACCTTATCTTGAGGGTTTGGAGAAAAACAATGTCGGAATTGTCATCATTTATTATGGCGAAAAAGAGGTTGTTGCTGATTTGAAGACAGATAACAGATTGATTCTCAGTCCTAGTTCGCAGTTTGCACTATTTATAAAAAAGGATGCCAACAAGACTCTGAAGAGCCTGTTGAAAAACTTCAGGGAGATCAATGCGATGCCGATTCCGCTCCTTGTCGATAAGGATGGCGTTGTGCTGAATTACGACAAAGAGGATGGGTATCCAAGTTACTCAGCGATTTTTGGGGCGGCGAAATAATTTAGGGCCACTCACGAGCGTGAAATCCATTTGTTTCTTTATCAAATCGACTGCTTCGATGCGGACTTTCACGGGGTCGCCGAGTTGGAAGATGGTGCCGCGTTCCTGGCCGATGACACGGAAATTCTCCTCATCGAGGTAGTAGTAATCATCCTGGAGGGTGTTGTAGCGCACCATGCCCTCGCATTTGTTGTCCTTGAGCTCCACATAGATGCCCCATTTGCTGATGCCGGAGATGAGTCCGTCGAACACATGACCGATCTTATCCTGCAGATACTCAGCCTGCTTGAACTTCACCGACTCGCGTTCCATCTCGGCAGCCTTGCGCTCCATCTCAGAGGCGTGCTGGCACAAAACTTCGTACTCCTCCTGACTCACACTTGGCTGATTTTCAATCATATAACGCTCAATGAGACGATGTACCATCAAATCAGGATAACGACGGATTGGGGAGGTGAAATGTGTGTAATAAGGGAACGCCAGCCCGTAATGCCCGATGTTGACGGTACTGTAGATAGCCTTCGCCATAGTACGAAGTGCCACTGTCTCAACGAGATTCTTCTCTCCCCTGCCCTCAACGGCATCAAAAAGCGCATTGTAAGATTTAACTAAATTCTCGCGTGTGCTGATGTTCATCGAGAAGCCCAAGCGCGACACGAGAGCTATGAAATTATACAACTTTTCAGGGTTAGGCTCGTCGTGCACACGATATACGAAAGTGTAGCCGTGATATTTCGAGTCTTTCTTGCCAATCGACTCGGCTATAGTCTTGTTACTCAACAACATAAAGTCTTCGATGAGCATGTTCGCCTCGTTTTGCACCTTCACGTAGGTGTCGATGGGATGCATCTTCTCGTCGAGCACAAACTTCACCTCTTCGCTGTGGAAGTTGATGGAGCCTTGAGCCATGCGTTTCTCACGAAGTTTAGTAGCTAAATCGTTGAGTATCAATATTTCTTCTTTAAAATCACCATCACCGCCCTCAATCATGGTTTGGACCTCTTCGTAGGCAAAGCGGCGGTTCGATTTGATGACAGTCTTTCCAATCCAATGGTTGATGATTTCAGCTTTATCGTTCATCTCGAAAACCGTCGAAAACGTCAGCTTTTCCTCATCGGGACGAAGTGAGCAGACGTTGTTGCAGAGCTTCTCTGGCAGCATTGGGATGGTTCTATCGACGAGATACACCGAGGTGCCGCGTTCCTGAGCCTCGCGGTCGATGGCAGAGCCAGGTTTCACATAATGGGAAACGTCGGCAATGTGGACACCGACTTCGTGGTGGCCGTTGGGCAGTTTTCTGTAAGAAATGGCATCATCAAAATCTTTAGCGTCTTTAGGGTCGATAGTGATGGTGAAGATATCTCTAAAATCTCTTCTTTTTTTGATTTCAGATGATGGAATCTTATCAGAAATTTTGTCTGCTTCTTTCTCCACATCTTTCGGGAACTCCAGCGGATACTCGTATTCGAGGAGGATAGACTGCATCTCGACATTGTTCTCGCCTGGGTAACCGAGCACTTTCACGACCTCACCGAAGGGGTTACGCGAATTCTCAGGCCAGTCGGTCATTTTCACTATCACTTTCTGTCCGTCTTTGGCACGTTTGTAACTTCCACGTGGTATGTAGAAGTTGACCGGCATGTTGTCGCTCACCGACACCACGAAAGCGTAACCGTGTGATATTGAGAAGATTCCGACGAATTCGGTGCGGGCACGTTCAAGCACTTCCACTATCTCACCCTCGACCTTTTTCGACTTACGTTTCGGGAACATTGCGACCTTAACTTTGTCGCCATGCAGTGCCTTTCCAGTGTTGTTGGAGGCTATCTGTATGTCCTCACCACCGTCTTCAGGCACCACGTAAGCCTTGCCGGTGCTCTTCATGTCGACAGTGCCGACCACATACTGCGGCTTCGGTCCGTATTCGCTCACCAGCTCAGGGTTTAGGATATAGCTATATGGATGATCCTCAATAAGTTGGCCATCCTTTGCCAGCGTCACGAGGACTTGATATATCACGTCTTTGCCTGCAGCGTCGCGCACACCCATGATCTTGGCTATCTGCTTGTAATTCATCGGTTTGAAAGGGTGTTCACCGAAGATTCGCAGGATGGTGTTGACAAACGTGCTGAGGCTATTTCTTTTTTTCTTCATAGTTGAGAGTTTAAAGTGTAGAGTTTAGAGACAGTTTTAAAGTTTAGAGTTTTAAGTTTATAGTATTTTGTTTAAATTTTATATGATTTTTGAAGACCTGATAATAGACGAGCAACTTCTTCGATTAATAAATCAAGACTTATTCGATCTTCAGATTTTATATACCCAAGATCTTCAGCTATTTCGAACTGAGATGACACTTCCATAAGAGAACCATAAGCCATTTCAATGAAATGAGATTTATCTTTTACTGAAAAACGATTAATACCTTCTGCTATATTTGATGTTATAGAGACAGATGCACGTCTAAGCTGATCACACATCGCATATCGTTCATCAGAAGGAAATTTCTTAATATATTTATATGTGACTTTGACCACTTCTTTTGCCTTCTGATACGCTATCAATCTCCTGTATCCAAAAATTTCCATACCAATTACTCTTTCAACTTTTAACCAAAAACCACTTTCAACTCTAAACTATAAAACTTCTTAACTGACTCTACACTCTAAACTCTACACTCTAAACTATAAAACTTCTTAACTGACTCTCAACTCTAAACTCTACACTCTAAACTATAAACAACAACAATGCAAAAATAATAATAATTTCATTTTTACGTTAACTGAATATGAAAAATATTCTACTCTCTTTGGCTTTCGTTTTCTGCGTTTTTTCGGTGGAGGCGCAGGAGGGATATTTTTCTGTGAAAGGCAAGATTTTGTCGGCCGACAGCTTGCAACCGATTCCTAACGTAAACATTGTCAGCGAGTTATCACGTTATGGAACGATAACCAATCAGGAGGGTTTTTTCATTATAAAATCAAAAACGATCGATACCTTGTGGGTGAGCTGCGTGGGCTTTGACACGAGGGAGGTGCCTGTTTGGAGGGATAGTATTCTTAATAATACATTGATTATCAAGTTAATTAGAAGCAACATCATGCTCGATTCGGTGGAGATATATCCGCTTCCTCCTTATAAAGATTTCATAAAAGACATCGCGAAAATGCCGATGAAGAAGCCGTTTTTTGTGCCTGGGGTGTCGAGGGCGGATGATGCAAAACGCATTTGGAAGAGGCCCGATATGGAGTCGCCGCCGTCGGTTATCAATCCTATCTCGTTGATTTACAAGAGATTTAACAAGCAAGAGGTTTTTAAAAGGAAACTACAAAGGAATAGAAAGAAATTTAATAAAGAAATGGAGAAGATTGGTGCGGATTCGCTGATGATTCCAGAATAATATCGTCATTTCGAGCGAAACGAAGTGAAGTCGAGAAATCACCGGCATACAATTATTCCGCATCATTCAATTGCCGGAGATTTCTCCGCTACGTTCCATTTCATTTCACTCCGGTCGAAATGACGGGGTCAAAAAATTCTTTCCATTAGCTGCCACTTCTCATCGCTTCTGGCATCAGCGCTACAGCCTTGAAACTGAGCCACATACGCCTCCCATTCGGCTTGTCGAGGGAGGGTCGCCAGGCGTGCCATGTCGCGCTCGAAATCGAAGTCGTCGATGGTGTCCATTATCATGAAAAGGCTGCGGCCGTAGCGGTAAATTTGCATGTCGAGGATACCTACAGCGCGTTGACCTTCAATAACTTCCGGCCATACATGAGCGTGGGCCTCGACATATTTCGCTATCATTTTTTCGTCATCGACGAGCTGTAAACACTGACAGTATCTTTTCATTTTAATGTTTATTGGTTATAGGTTATTGGTTATTGAGGATTTAGCGCGGTGGCCATATATAGCAACCACAACAAAACATATCAGCGGTAGAACATAGCTGACGTTGACGGCGGGATGACCGAGGATGGTGCCGCAGTCGATAATCATGCCTTGGAGAGGTGGCATCAAGGCGCCTCCAACGATAGCCATCACCAGGAAAGCCGCACCGAGCGAGGCGTCAGCGAAGCCCTCATTGCGGGCTTGACCCCCCTCATTGCGGGCTTGACCCGCAATCTCTTGAGATTCCGGCTCGGAGGCCGGAATGAGGGACTGTGCCGCATCAAGTGCGGAATGAGGAGTCTCAATAAGAGCCCCTAACGCGGTACCGTAAATCGTCGGAAACATCAGACTCATAAAGAGGCTTATGCCCACCAGACACCACAGTCCGGCTTTGCCAACAATCACAATGGCTCCCAACGAGCAAATAGCAGCGCAAACTCCAAAGATGGTGAGCAGCTTGCGACCATCGGTGTATTTCATTAGCCAAGTGGAGAGAAAGCGCCCACAAAGGAAGAGGCACATCGCCGCGATGTTGTAGTTTTGTGCCGTGGCTTTGTTAATTCCAAGATTATCAGCGTATTGGATAACAAATGTCCACACCATGATTTGAGCGGCAACGTAGAATACTTGGGCTATCACGCCTTCGCGATACACTCGGTTATGCCAAAGACGCTTGAGAGTGTTCTTGACCCCCTCATTGCGGGTTTGTACCTCCTCATTGCGGGCTTGACCCCCCTCATTGCGGGCTTGACCCCCCTCATTGCGGGTTTGACCCGCAATCTCCTGAGATTCAGGCTCGGAGGCCGGAATGAGAGACTGTACCGGATCAAGTCCGGCATGAGGACCTTTCGTTGGCATTTTGACGACTAGGGCAATAATTACGAGCATCACCATCACCACTAGTCCGAGAGCCACATACGGGTCGCGAATCACAGCCAAATCGTGTAACCTTATTTCTGCTTTCTCAGTTTCCGAAAGCATCGGGAAGATGATGTTGCCAACCGCATCACGTTTGTCGCTCCATAGGTTTGGCAGTACCACCATAGAAGCCACCGCCATTCCTGCCAACGAACCCATCGGATTGAAGGCCTGCGAGAGGTTTAGGCGACGAGTAGCGTTTTCTTTCGCGCCAAGCGACAATATGAAAGGACTTGCTGTGGTTTCCAAAAAAGCGAGTCCAAATGTGAGGATATACAAGGAAAAACAGAAGAAAGTGAAGCTTTGGCGTGCAGCAGCCGGGATGAATAAAAACGCACCAACGGCATACAGCGCCAATCCGAGCAAAATGCCTTTTTTATAGCTGAACTTGCGGATAAAAAGTGCTGCCGGTATCGCCATTGTGGCATATCCACCATAAAAGGCGAATTGAATCAGACTCGCTTTGGCCGCAGGCAGCTCCATCAGCGTCTGAAACGCCGCCACCATAGGGTTCGTGATGTCATTCGCGAAGCCCCAAAGCGCAAAGAGGCTTGTGATCACCACAAAAGGCAAAAGATATTTCTTATTTACTAACTTCATTTGGTTTACTGTTTATCGTTTACTATCCTCATTGCGGGCTTGACCCCCTCATTGCGGGCTTGACCCCCTCATTGCGGGCTTGACCCCCTCATTGCGGGCTTGACCCCCCTCATTGCGGGCTTGACCCCCCTCATTGCGGGCTTGACCCGCAATCTCTTGAGATTCCGGCTCGGAGGCCGGAATGAGGGACTG
This sequence comes from Bacteroidales bacterium, assembly GCA_017645275.1. Classification (GTDB taxonomy): domain Bacteria; phylum Bacteroidota; class Bacteroidia; order Bacteroidales; family F082; genus Limimorpha. The sequence goes on from JAGCPH010000004.1 coordinate 52,267, forward strand.
TGCCGGATCAAGTCCGGCATGAGGGTTTAAGGGTTACATTTCTTATCGTCTGATTGTTAGTTTTAAAGCTTCACTATGTTCCTTTGCAAATTTCTCAGCATCCTCCACCACACACGCGAGATATCCGCCGCCGCCGGCACCAGGCATTTTCCATGCCAACACTCCAGGCACTGCCGACCATTTGTCTATAAAATCTTGTATACTTTCCACTTTTTCAACTGACTCTAAACTCTCAACTCTACACTCTAAACTAGGATGTATCATCCCCGGAAACATCGCCACTTGTGCTTCAAATGAGGCTTTATATGCTTTTGCAAAAGCATCCAAATCCATGTGCATGATGGCGTTCCAGCATTCATCGGCGGCTTTAGCCAAGGCCTTGACCTTTGTCTCGGTGATGTCTTTGCCCTCAACGACGCTGCAGCCTGGTTTGCGAGGCTCCATCGGGATCATAACCAGATGATTTTCAAGCCATTGCAAAATATCCTCGTCATGGCAGCTCTCAAATTTCAGAGGCCAATACCTTTTATCATAATAATGGCGCACCAGTCCAGGCATGCAGATACCTATCGCGTCCTGCGCCCCGCTGATGATGCCATCCGAGCGTTCGGGATCGTTTTCGAAGCAAAACATAAGCTTTGCCAAGAATTCAGGATCCATATTCGGCAGCTTGACTGGCCAAATCTTCTTTATCATGTTACGGGTCGAGGTCGAGAGTCCGCAACGTTCACGGATCTCGAAAGTAGGCTCAAGCGAGATAGTTATCGCCCATCCTGGTGCATATTGGCTCACGTAAGGCTGGTCGATCCATGTCCCGGCAAGGTCCAGACGTGTCGGGATGCGGCAGAGCTGGTTTTTCAAGTCTGTCGAGCTGCGGGCCGGTAACGCAGTACCCTCATTGCGGGCTTGACCCCCCTCATTGCGGGCTTGACCCGCAATCTCCTGAGATTCCGGCTCGGAGGCCGGAATGAGGGACTGTGCCGCATCAAGTGCGGGATGAGGTGCGGCATGAGGCACCACGTGGGGGGTGCGTTCCAGCACCACGTATTCGATGCCGCGTTCCTTACAAAACTGGCGTTTTTCCTCCTTATCGCCGTCCTCGTTGACCACCAAGATATCCGGTTTCAGCATGTCGACTGTCGGGATGAAATCCATGATGCCGCTACCTTTATTAATAAAGGCGTCCTTCACATAGCGTATCGCCTTGACCATGAAGAGGCGCTCGTTTTCATCATAAAGCGTGCGGTGGCCTTTGTAATGCAAGATGGTGTCGTCGGAGCCGATTCCAACGTACAGGTCGCCATACTGCGCAGCCTGACGGAAGAACTCGACGTGACCACTATGGAGCAGGTCGTAACAACCCGAAACAAATACTTTCTTGCTCATTATCTCACTGATATTATTTTTTATTCACACAGAAAACACGGAAATCACAGAAATTTGCTCACCTAAGGTGAGCTGCTACCGCACGCTGGGGGTTCTTCACAATATCCTTTCCGCTCTACCTGTGCATTGCGTGTGACATTAATTTGCTATACGTTTCATTGCGGTAAGAATATTGTCAGTGTTAAAATTTACCAGTATTCCCAACCTCTTGTCCATGAGTTTTAAATAAGTCAGAAGCTGCTTGGCAAATACTGGTTTCATATCTTCTACAGACTTCAATTCTACAATTACCTTACCCTCCACTAGCACATCAAGCCTCAAGGCTGTCTTGAGTTCGTTGCCTTTATATCGGATAGGAACCTCAAGTTGGCGTTCCACCTTCAGGCCTCGTTGTTTAAGTTCATAGCATAATGCCTCCTCGTAGACCGATTCCAACAGCCCGGGACCGAGTTCTTTATACACATCGTATATAGCTCCTCTAACTTCGTATGTTATCTCATTATCTGTCATAATTTACCTAACCTTGTCGTGCGCCAGCCCAGTGTGCCGAAGGCGCACTATTTTTCTGTGTTTTCTGTGTTTTCTGTGTGACAAAACAAATTATATTTCGTGTGAACTTAGCGTTCAGCTCGCATTGGATTGTTCAAGAAATCTTCGTAGGCTAGCTTGATGCCGTCTTCGAGCTCGGTTTTGTAAGTCCAGCCGAGTTTGGTGGCTTTCGAGACATCGAGAAGCTTGCGAGGGGTGCCGTTCGGACGAGTGGTGTCCCATTTGATGGTGCCTTTGTAACCGACAACTTTAGCGACTAATTCTGTTAAAGCTTTGATAGTCAATTCTTTGCCAGTGCCAGCATTGACAGTCTCATTGCCCGAATAGTTGTTCATCAAGAAGACACAGAGATTGGCAAGGTCATCGACATATAAAAATTCGCGTAAAGGAGAGCCGTCGCCCCAACATGTAACTTCCTGTAAACCATTGACTTTTGCCTCATGGAAACGTCTTATCAAAGCAGGCAAAACGTGTGAATGCTCGGGATGATAGTTGTCATTCGGACCATAGAGGTTGGTAGGCATCACCGAGATGTAGTCGGTGCCGTATTGGCGATTTAGATATTCGCAGTATTTCAAACCGCTTATTTTCGCCAAAGCGTAGGCCTCGTTGGTCTTTTCGAGCTCCGAGGTAAGCAGGCATGACTCCGGCATCGGCTGTGGTGCCATACGAGGGTAGATGCACGAACTTCCAAGAAATTCCAGCTTCTTGCAGCCGTTTTTCCAGGCGGCGTGGATGACGTTCATCTCGAGAATCATGTTGTCGTACATGAAATCGGCAAGAGCGCTCTGATTAGCGACGATACCGCCAACTTTTGCGGCAGCGAGGAACACATATTCAGGCTTTTCTTTTGCAAAAAACGCCTCGACAGCATCTTGGCGAGTCAAATCGAGCTCTTTGTGAGTCCTTGTGATTATATTTGTATATCCTTGACGCTGCAGCTCGCGCACAATAGCGCTTCCAACCATCCCGCGGTGTCCCGCAACGTATATTTTTGAATGTTTTTCCATTTTTTACTGTCTCTTTGATTAGCGTTTGATCCATCCCGCGATGAGGGATCCACCGTACTAGTCCTCCATCTGTTCTCTGAGGTATATCTTTTTCACCTTCTTCATATCATGCTCCACCATGATTTTCACCAGTTCTTCGAAGCTGGTCTTCCTCGGGTTCCATCCCAGCTGTGTCTTCGCTTTTGTAGGATCGCCGAGTAGTTGCTCGACCTCTGCCGGACGGAAATATTTCGGGTCGACCTCAACCAAAACCTTACCTGTTTTCACATCGACACCTTTTTCATTTACACCTTCGCCTTCCCATTTCAGCTCTATTCCGACTTCTTTGAACGCCAGTGTGCAGAACTCACGCACGGTGTGATATTGGCCGGTAGCGACCACGTAATCATCGGCTTTCGGCTGCTGGAGGATGAGCCACATGCACTCCACATAATCTTTGGCATAGCCCCAGTCGCGCAATGAGTTAAGGTTGCCAAGGTAGAGCTTATCCTGAAATCCTTGAGCAATTCTTGCTACAGCAAGAGTGATTTTTCTCGTCACGAAATTCTCGCCACGGCGTTCCGACTCGTGGTTGAACAAGATACCGTTGCAGCAGTACATTCCGTAGCTCTCGCGGTAGTTTTTCATGATCCAGAAGCCGTATTGCTTGGCCACTCCGTAAGGCGAGCGCGGATAGAACGGCGTGGTCTCTTTCTGAGGCACCTCCTGCACCATTCCGAAGAGCTCCGACGTTGATGCCTGGTAGATACGACATTTGTCGGCAAGACCAACAATTCTTACTGCTTCGAGCAGTCTCAAAACGCCCACGGCATCGGCTTCGGCGGTGAATTCAGGCACGTCGAAGCTCACCTTCACATGGCTCTGAGCGGCGAGGTTGTATATCTCATCCGGCTTGATTTCGCTGATGATTCTGATGAGGCTTGAACTGTCGGTCATGTCGCCCCAATGCAGTTCGATGAGGCGTTTGTGGTGCATATCGCGCACCCATTCGTCGAGGTAAAGGTGTTCGATACGACCTGTGTTGAAGCTCGAGCTGCGGCGCAGCACGCCATGCACTTCATAGCCTTTTTCAATCAAAAACTCGGCCAGAAACGAGCCGTCTTGTCCTGTGATACCGGTGATTAGCGCTACTTTTGACATAGAAATTTCAGTTTAAACCAATTGCAAAGATACAAAATTTCTGCAACAATGAAGATTTTTAAACAAAAAATGGCCGGACTTCATAAAAATCCGGCCAATTATCAATTCTCAATTATCAATTCTCAATTATCAATTCTCAATTATTATACTACCTCAAAGAACGTATCCGGCTTCTCGGGATTGAAAATCTCATTGCAGTACATCACCGTCACCAAATTTTCAGTTTCTGAGAGGTTGATGATGTTGTGCGTGTAGCCGGGGAGCATGTGTATGCACTGGATGTTGTCGCCAGTGACTTCGAATTCGATGATTTCATCGGTGCCCAGCTTGCGCTCCTGGATAAGGCCGTGACCGCTGACAACGATGAAGAACTCCCACTTGGTGTTGTGCCAATGCTGACCTTTGGTGATGCCGGGCTTGCTGATATTGATGCTGACCTGACCGCAGTTGAGAGTATGCACCAGCTCGGTAAATGAGCCGCGGTTATCAACGTTCATCTTCAGCGGGAAGGCTACCTTTTCTTTCGGAAGATAGCTCAGATATGTCGAATAGAGCTTCTTGGCGAAGCTGCCAGCCGGAATCTCTGGAATCATCAGGGTTTTAGGCTGTTCGGCGAATGATTTCAGGAGGTCGACGATGCCACCGAGAGTGATTTTGTGGGTTATCGGGCAGTAGCAATAGCGACCGTCTGTTTTAGGCAGCACTTCTAAGCCCTCAAACTCGCAATGATGCTCTTTGCCTTCGAGACAGGCCATCATTTCGTCAACGAGGTCGTCGATGTAAAGCAATTCAAGCTCAACCGACGGGTCGTTGACGGTGTATGGGAGGTCGTTTGCGAAGGCGTTGCAGAATGTGGCAACTGCTGAGTTGTAATTCGGGCGGCACCATTTTCCGAAAAGATTCGGAAAACGATAAATCAGAACACGAGGCTTTTGTTTTGAACACGAATCTCTCGAATCCAACGAATCTTTATTCGTGTCATTCGTGCAATTCATGTTCAGAAAATTTCTTTCGTAGTCAAGGAACAAATCTTCTCCAGCTTTCTTGCTGCGGCCGTATTCACTGTTACCGAAGCGGCCTGTGAGAGAGGCCTGCTGCGATGATGAAAGCATCACTGGACAGCGGTTGCCGTGTTTTTTCAAGGTATCGAGCAGTGTGGATGCAAAGCCGAAGTTGCCTTGCATGAATTCTTCCTGATTTTGCGGACGGTTGACGCCTGCGAGGTTGAACACAAAGTCGCAGTCTGCGCACCAAGCGTCGAGTTCCTCGGGCTTGCTATCGATGTCGTATTCATAAACGGCTTCGATGGTCAATCCAGGATGGGTCTTGTCCTTGCCGTCCTTTATATTTTTCAATGCAGCGCAAAGGTTTTTACCAACGAAACCCTTCGCTCCAGTCACCAATATCTTCATACTTCCAACTCTAAACTTTTAAACTACTCTAAACACTAAACTCTCAACTCTAAACTAAAACTTTCTCCATACCATTTTATTTACTACACCAACATAACTTTGGATGATGCGGACCACTTTTGTGCTCACGTTTTCATCGACGTAATCCGGCACTGGGATGCCGTGGTGACCGTCTTTGATAAGCTCAACGGCTATGTCTACGCTTTGCAGCAATCCCTTGGTATCGATGCCGCTCAGCACAAAGCAGCCTTTGTCCAATGCCTCCGGACGCTCAGTAGAGGTGCGGATGCAGACGGCAGGGAACGGATGACCGACGCTGGTGAAGAAACTGCTCTCCTCCGGCAATGTGCCACTGTCAGATACCACACAGAAGGCGTTCATCTGCAGGCAGTTATAGTCGTGGAAACCGAGTGGCTCATGCTGGATGACACGTTTGTCAAGCTTAAATCCTGTTGCC